>DATAZR010000091.1:0-36861 GCA_036271955.1 Acidobacteriaceae bacterium | reverse complement strand
TTGGGACGATTTTCCGCCCAAAAAATTACCGCAAGAAAAAACAGCTTTGTCGTTGGGCGGAATACTATCAGCACACCGGCATCGCCGTCAGCAATTCATAAAATTCCGAAGTTGGTTGCCATTCGGCTGGCATCGGGTCCGTCTTTGAGCGGCCCAATGTCCAGCCCCAGCGCAAAGCTTAGGCAGCGGCAGGAGCAGCAACCGCAGCCGGGAACTTCTCCACCAGCTTGGCCACACGGTCCGACATCTGCGCGCCCTTGCTCACCCAGTACTGGATGCGCTCGTGCTCCAGGGCCACCGTCGCCGGGTTGGTCCGGGGATTGTAGGTGCCCACGACTTCAATCGAACGCCCATTGCGAGCGCGATCCTTCTCAATCACAACAACACGGTAATACGGCTTTTTGGTGGCGCCAACGCGCGCCAAACGAATCATGACCACGGCGATGCATTCCTTTCAAATCTTGCGGATACGTTTGCGTCCGGAGGAGACCGGGCAGCTCAGCGAGCAACGCCCGGAAATCGAGGGGCCACGCAGAATTCGCCAGCCGCACAAGACACAACATCTAAGTATCGCTGAAAATTGCCCGTTTGGGCAAATGGAATTGGCGCAAATCAAATAGCTCGAATCTCAAACGCCCGGCAGAACGCCCCCGCCACTGAGTTCCCCAGCTCCACCGGATCGCTCAGCACCTCCGGTACCTCCGCATCGGACTCCTGCTTCGGTCTTCCAATCCAGTTCTGGCCCCGCCCAAAGATGTGCCGGTACATCAGCGGCCCCAGCAGCATAGCAAAACTCAGCTCCATATCCAGATCGGCGGCTACCCGCCCGCCAACCATCGCCTCCGTCACAATGCGCCGGATCCGACGCCTCGGCTCTTCCATCACCCGCGAGCGCCACGCATTCCCAAACTCCTGATGCGTCGCCGAATAGGCCACCATCTGCGGCATCAGCCGCTTCTGATCCTCGGGCCGCGCATTGCGAGGCTTGTCGTTCAATACCCTGGCCAAGTCGGTAAACAGGTCGCCAGTACTCTCCTCGTCTACCGGACCCTCGATGCCCACCACCAGCAGCATCAACTCCATCAGCAGCGGCTCTTTGCCTTCCGGCCAGTGCTTGTAAATCGTGGCCTTGCTCACACCCGAGGCAGCCGCAAGCGCGTCCATGCTGGTAGCCTCGATGCCCTTTTCGACAAACAGTTCCAGTGCCGCTTCCAGCACACGATTGTGAGCATCGAGGCTCGGAGTCCTCGCCATTAAAGCGCTGCCATCCCGTCTATCTCCCGTTCTTATTTCTACTTATGGAACTTTTGGTCATGTTGGCGTTTCTCGATTGCAGTGCAACGAATCGGGGTGCCCCATCCTCGCCGCGTCTTTGTTTTTGCGGCTAGGGTGGGTTGCCACAAAGGATCGAAGCGAGGACGTGAGCTAAACCAGAGCTTCCTCAAATCTCGATTTTAGAAAAACTGTACGCGCCCAGGCTCAGAAACAGCAACGCCACCCCCACCAGCACCGCTCCATCGACCACCGGGCCGAATCGAACCTGTGATTGCGCAGCCGACAGCAGTGTCGAACGCATGCCGTCTATCCCGTATGCCAGCGGATCGAAGATTGTGATCCAATGCAGCACCTTCCCAACTGTCGTCAGCGGAAACAGCGCCCCCGACAGGAAGAAGATCGGCATCACCAGAAAATTCATCGTCATCTGGAAACCCTGCATGTCCTTGAGCGCCGACCCGATCGCCGTGCCCAGCGCCGCAAAGACAATCGCAATCATCACCATGAACGCCAGTCCCACTGGAACCATAGCCAGGCTCACCGGCCTGAAACCGGCAAGCACACTGACAATCGTCACCAGCAATCCCTGGCAGATGGCCACCGTCGCCCCGCCCAGCGTACGTCCGGCCATGATGATCAGCCTCGGCACTGGAGCCACCAGCGTCTCCTTCAGAAACCCAAACTGCCGGTCCCAAAGCAGACCCATGCCCGAGAAGATCGCCGAGAACAGCACCGTCATCCCGATCACACCCGGCGCCAGAAACTGTATATAGCTCCCATGCCCCGCCTGCCTGTACACCGGCCCCAGTCCAAAGCCCAGCGCCAGCAGATACAAAAGCGGCTGTCCCAGCGAAGCAATCATCTGCGCCCGCGACCGCGAATACCGCTTCAACTCCCGCAACCAAAGAATGTAAATCACTCCCATAATCGCCCTCCTCAATCAGGTTCAAGCCGTTGATCACTGACCACTAATCACTGACCACTATCGTTTCCACATCTGCGCAAACTGCCGCATCGCCGCCGCCGGGTCCGCACTCTCATCGCGAATCCCCGAACCAGTCAGAGTCAGGAACGCCTCTTCCAGCGTTGTCGCGTTCGTACGCTCTTTGATCTGCGCCGGAGTGCCAATCTCCACAATCTTGCCGTGATCGATAATCGCGATCCGGTGAGCCACACGGTCCGCCTCATCCATGTAGTGCGTCGTGAGAAAGACCGTTACCTGCTCCTTCTCGTTCAGCTGCTTCACCTGCGCCCAAAGCTGGTTCCGGCTTTGCGGATCGAGGCCCAGCGTCGGCTCATCCAGAAACAGAATCTTCGGCGTATGCAGAAATCCCCGCGCAATCTCCAGCCGCCGCTTCATGCCACCGGAATACTTCTTCACCTGCACATCGCGCTTGTCCCAAAGCTCAAACAGCTTCATTAGTGTCTCGATCCGCTCCTTGGCCACTTTCTTGGGAACGTGATACAGCACCGCATGCAGTTCAAGATTCTCGTAGCCGGTCATGTCGCCATCCAGGCTCGGGTCCTGAAAGACAATCCCGAAGCTCTGGCGTGTCTTATGCTTCTCGACCGTCGGGTCCAGGCCGTCCAGCCAGATCTTTCCTGACGTGGGCTGCAGCAGTGTCGTCAGCATCTTGATGGTGGTCGTCTTCCCTGCCCCGTTCGGCCCCAGGAAAGCGAAAATCTCGCCCTTCCCTACTTCAAAGGAAACGTTGTGTACCGCCGTAAACTCACCAAATACCCTGGTCAGATGTTCCACCTGAATCATGGCCATCGCCTCCGAAATAACAATACTAAACGGTTTAGTTTTAAAGCAAGCCCATCGATCACTTTTTTGTGAATTTTTTTCCTGCCGGTTCCGCTGCTCCTCAACCTTCCGATACGCTTGCATATCCGAAGCCCAGGTCCTCCACGATGCATCAAAATAGGGTTGAACTGAATTGCGAGAAGACACCCGACCATGCCCGAAACTCAGTCCGCCGTCTACGAAACCCTGATCTCTGAAATCCGGAACTTCTCCCGCACCACCGACTGCCTTGCCGCCCTGCAGAACTTCACCGTGGAGCGCATCGCCGACCGGCTGCCCAGCTACAACTGGGTAGGCTTCTACATGCTCGATCCTGCCGACCCGCAAATGCTCGTCCTCGGCCCATTCGTCGGCGCGCCCACCGAACACACCCGCATCCCGGTCACCGAAGGCATCTGCGGAGCCGCAGTCGCCCAGGAACAGACCGTCATCATCGACGACGTCCACAGCGACCCGCGCTACCTCGCCTGCTCACTTGAGACGAAGTCGGAAATCGTCGTTCCCATCCGCGCAAATGGTCGAATTGTCGGCGAAATCGACATCGACAGCCACGCCCTCGCCAACTTCGGCGACGCCGACCGCAGCTTCCTGGAAGAGTGCGCCACACTCATCGGCGAATTTATCGAAAGTCCCGCCACAAAAGCCTGAGCATTAGCTGATCCACGGCTTCCCGGGCTTCAATCCCCAAAGTAGAACTCGTAATGCTTGCGGCACCCCGGATTGAAGCCCGCATGGCACGCCGGGCACTCATAGCCGCTGGCCATGTATTCAGCGATAGTCAACTCGTGCCCACATATCCCGCAAAGCACCGCACGCAACTCCCACTCCTCGCGAGGCCACACTTCGATAGCATGATCCGCCAGCGCCAGGTGGCAATCCTTGCATGCGTAGAAGACCCCGCAGCACTTCATCCGGATAGCAATCACATCCAGCGGCGAGTGGTAATGCGCACACCGCGTCTGCCCATCCAGATCGATCCCGCGAACTTCCCGGTTTATCGCCCCACTGTTACTCGGCATAGACAGCTTGATCTCTAAATATCAGTTGGAAACAAAAACCGCAGCATAGGCCGCACCCGCGTAGCCCAGCTCAACTCCTCATGCGTGCCGCCGCGCACCTTCTCGAAGTGCAGCGTCTCCTCGTCCTCCCAGCCATGCTGCCGCAGCCGCTTGGCCAGCATGTCTGTGTCCTTCAGCGTCATCCGCCCCTCGTGATCGCCGGTGTCGAGCCAGATGTGAGGCAGATTCTCGAGGTAAGGCGCAACCTCATTCACAAATCCCAGAATGCTCTTGTGGTTCCACCACACACTCGGCGAAAGCACCGCTAGCCGTCCGAAAGTATCAGCATATTTAAGCCCGAGATAAAGCGACACCAGCCCGCCCAGCGACGACCCGCCCAGCCCCGTATGCTCCCGCTCACGCCGGATGCGATAGCGCTCGGCGATCCACGGCATCAGCTCCTGCGTAAGCAGCGCGCCGTAAGCATCCGCTTCACCGCCGCCCATCTGCCAGTCCCGCTCCGGCGTGTACTCCGCCAGCCGCCGGTCGCCGGTGTTGTAGATGCCCACTATGATCAGCGGATCGACCTCGCCCGACTCGATTGCCGCATCCGCATGCTCACGCACCATCCACGTGCGGCCCTTCACATACGAAGTCGCAGGATCGAAAAGGTTTTGCCCGTCGTGCATGTACAGCACCGGATAGCTGCGCTCAGGCTCGGCTTCATACCCCGGAGGCAGGTAAACAATCAGGTCGCGGTCGTCCGGCAAAATGCTGCTGTGAAACCCGCGATGCACTCTCAGCCGCTCATGCGGAGAGTCGGCCCCATCGTCCTCGGGCATCTGCCATCCTGGCCGGTACGCCGGCGTGTCAACTTGCGACCCAACTTCGCCGCGCGTTTCCAAATCCAATACCGTCTTCCTCCGTCTACCCTTGGCCATGGGCCGCCTGCTTTTTTTGAAGCCCGAGACTGTTACAGTATCAAAAATAGCGTCCCGATCCGAAATCCCCTAAAGGTGGTCAGAACCGTGAACCGAGAATTCCACAAATGGTATTCCTCCCGCCTCGGCCGCGACATGGAACTGCTCGTCTTCGGCCACGGCGGCGTTCCCGTCCTCGTCTTTCCCACATCCGGCGGACGCTATTTTGAGTTCGAAGATCGCGGGCTGGTTTCATCGCTCTCCGGCAAAATCGACGCCGGGCAGATTCAGCTCTACTGCGTCGATTCCGTCGACATGGAAAGCTGGTACAACCGCAGCGTCCCGCCCCGCTGGCGCATCGCCCGCCACGTCCAGTACGAGGACTACCTCCTCCAGGAAGTCGTCCCGCTGGTCCGTAAGAAGAATGGCGACCCGCACTGCGTCGCCCTCGGCTGCAGCTTCGGCGGATTCCACGCCGCCAACATCGCCTTCCGCCATCCCGACATCTTCACCGGCCTCCTGTCCATGTCCGGAGCCTTCGACATGTCCAACTTCCTGCGCGGCTATCACGACGACGATCTCTACTTCAACACGCCCACGCAGTACCTGCCCAACATGTCGGACCCCTGGTACTTCGACCGCTATCGCCGCAACACCTACATCCTCGCCACCGGCTGGGACGATCAATGCCTCGGCGACAACCAGCGCCTCGACCGCATCCTCAGCCAAAAAGGCATCCCCCACAAGCTCTACACCTGGGACACCTGGAACAGCCACGACTGGCCAACGTGGAAGATGATGCTGAACGAGTATCTGTAGAGCCTAATAATGCGGGTGTCCCAGGTCTCGATTCTGAGACCTGGGCCCTAATTCGCACAAAGTACGAATCCGCTTTTGTCTTTCTGTCTTTGGTGTCCCTCGATATTTCCTGTACGCAACGGCACCACGATAAACGATGCTGTCTTCGCATCCTCGAGGCCAGGAATATCAGGCCCAGCTATATCGCCGTGTTTCGCGCCGTCAATGTCCTTAGCGCCGGCAAGCCACCCAGGATTGGCCGAAGGCTACTTCGGCGTCGCCGCAGGAGCAGCCGGATCGGTTTTGAAATCCACTTTGGGCTCAGGCGCCGTTCCGGGTTTTGTCCCCGCCTTTGGATCGCCCTTGGGGTCCGCCTTCGATTTCGCTCCGTCCGGAGCATCGTCGTCCCCATCCGGATCAGCCTCGCAGCTGTGGCCCTGCACGGCGTAGGCCGCCTTCACCCCGTGTTCGGCCGCCAGCCGCGTATCCTGCTGCCCGTCGCGAACCTCCAGCGCCTGCTTGTACTCCGCCAGGGCATCGTCGCGCTTGCACTCCAGATCCATCATGCGCCCAAGGTAGATATGCGACCACGCCAGGATGCGGGTTTCCTTGGCCGTCGCCGCCGCTTTTTCGAAGCCATCCATCGCCTCTTCCGGCTTGCCGGTCATGATCGCTGTCCGCGCCAGAATGAAGTTTGCACGCCCGCTGTCCGCCGCATTATTGGAGGCCAGCGATTGCTGCGCCAGCGCCGAAGCGCTTGCCACGTCGCCCGCGGCCAGCTTCGCCTCCGCAAGATCCAGCCCCGTCAGCTTCCGCGGAGCCGATCTGCGCAGCGGATCGTCGTCCGCCTCTTTGTCAAAGGTGACCTCGCGCGCCCGATGTACTTCGTGATCCACATCCATGCTGTAGACCAGCTCGCCGATCGTGTCCTTCAGGCTGGCCGGGTCATGCTCAAACCGAACCATTTGCTCGTAGAAGTATGCCGTCAGGACATATCCCTGCGCCATATCATGCCGCACCTGCGCCACACGCACCTGTTCCATCTTGGAGTTGACCGCGTTGCGCTCGGTCTCGATCTGCGCAAAATCCGACCGCCTCTCGTCTTTGGGAGCGACGTAGGGTGCGATTCCGGTATCCATCGTCCGCGCCTCGACCGCCTTGATCAGGCACTCGACCGTCAGGTCCACTATGTCCGAGCGCAGCCGGTAGTCCAGCGGCGCATCGTGAACTTCCTTAAGGATCGGCAGAAAGCGGTCCATCGAGCTGGAACGCTGATAGAGCAGCGGCTCGATCAGGTAATGCAGATACGTGTGCCGCACGTCGTGCATTTGGATCTTGCCGTTGACCGGTGAGACCACGACCACGAAATCCGTGCCGTAGACGCGCGCGTTCACGGTGTGGGGATTGAGCTGCGGCTCGACCACCACCAGAAAGCGCCTACCATCGTAGGTGGAGGCCGGCATCTTGAGGTAGGTATTGGTAGAGACGATCATCTGCGTCAGCGGATCGTGCAGATGGTCGATGTCTTCGTCGTAAGAGTGCTTCGTGGTGAGCCAGATTCCATGCAGGTCGGCTGCTTTGGCAAAATCGCGCAGCAGCGGCAGAATCTCCACCACCTGGGTCGAGTCTGGCGGCATCTGCGGCAGTTCCACCGAGGTCTCCAGATCGGGCGGCGGAGTCAGGTAGAGGGCCAGCGAAACGTATTGCGAGACATCCTTGACCGTGCCCGTCATGCGGTGCTGCGCAATATACAGGCAGACCGCGTCGCGCGTGGCGCGGGCATCTTCACTGGCGGCCAGCGCCTTGTTGACCTCATCGCGCACATGCTGCCGGATTGGATCGCTTTCCGCCAGCCCTTCATCATAGCCGCAGGCATTCATCGCAGCGGCCATGAAGAACAGCGGCTCGGAGTTGAGCAGCTCGATCGCCGGGCCGGCCGGATCGACCAGCGACGGCGCTTTCTCCTGGACAAATGCCGGCCCTGAGGAGGAGGAAGAACTGCTCTGGCCCGACTTCCCATGGCTTGAAGAACTGCCCTCCGAAGCATCGGGCTTTCCGGCCTGGGCGGGAAGCACAACAGGAGCGGTCAGCAGCAGGAAGGCGGCGACAAGCGAGACGGCGGCGGCAGGAGCGATTCGAAGATCGTTACGACAAAACATCATCATGAAGTCTAGTGCATTTCTCCCGCCATTGCCGAGTTCGGTTGTGTTCAGGGAAAGCTATGCCGGTTGAGACTCAAGCCGGCAGGCAAAAGTAAGCACCGGGATGCTCCGCCGAGTTACTTAGCCGAGACCCGGTGCGCCCGCTTTGCCGCCCTCACCCAAAAACGTTTATCCGGATCAAATTCCGAAGCAATGAATTTTATCCGGGTTAATATCTGAGAGCGGTATTTCTGTCCGGATTAAATTTTCATCGAAAACATTTTATCCGGGTCGAAATCAACTGCAAATTGAAATGCCAAGCAGTAAATTTACCCGGATATATTCCATTTAGCTGCGCGCGAACGGCTCCTCAAGCGATGGACTTTGCGGCGTAAACAGCTTCGCGCCATCCTCGGTGATGTGCATATCGTCCTCGAGGCGCACACCAAATTCGCCGCGCAGGTAAATTCCCGGCTCGTCGGAGAAGCACATTCCGGCTTCGAGCAGCTGCATATTTCCCTTTACCAGGTACGGCCATTCGTGGCCGTCCATGCCGATGCCATGGCCCACGCGGTGGGTAAAATGCGCATAATTCGGCCCAAACCCTGCATCGTCAATAACTTTGCGAGCCGCGGCGTCGACCGATCCGCAGGTTGCGCCGGGTTTGGCGGCGGCTAACGCTGCCGCTTGCGCCTGATGTACGACATCGAAGACGTGCTTCATTTTGTCGGTAGGCTTGCCGATCGTAAAAGTCCGGCTGATATCGGATTGGTAACCCTGAACGTTGCATCCGTCATCGATCAGCACGATGCTGCCTTCCTTCAAAACCTGCGGCTGGATAGAGCCGTGCGGCAGTGCTGAGTAAATATCGACCTGACAGCTGGCATCACCGGGAAAGCCGATCTGCTCGTAAGCTGCGCTGATCCAATCACTTACCTGCCGGTTGGTGATGCCGGCATGGACCGATTTCCAGACCGCTTCATAAACCGAGAGGGTGAGATCGTTGGCCAGCTGCATCAGCTTGAGCTCGGCAGCGCTCTTGACGGCACGGCAACCGGCGGTGATCGGCGTGGCGCTGACGGTTTCAAAGCCGGGATTGGCTTTGTGAATGCCGTCGGAGAAAACAAATGTGACGCGCTCTTCGATTCCCAATTTGCCTGTCGTCAAACCAAGGTCTTTAAGTCCCTGGGCAACAAGCACATAGGGATTTTCGTCTTCCTGCCAGGTGTAGACCTTGGAGTCTTTGCCGCCGGGGGCTTCGCGCATTTGCTCGCGGGCGCGCTCTTCTTCAAAGGCCGGGCAGACGTAGAAGGGCGCGCCTTTTTGCGGGATGACGCAGACGAAGAGGCGCTCGGAGTTCCACCAGCGAATGCCGGTGAAGTAGACAAGCGAGGTGCCGCCGATGAGGACGATGGCGTCGATCTGGCTGGCGCGCATGTGTTCCTGCGCCTTGTCGAATCGCTTCTGCCGCTCTTCAACGGAAATGGGCTGGGCCTCGGAGCGGCGGTTCTTAAGCGCGGCGAGCGCTGGCGGCAGGCTGGAAGAACCTGAAGCGGACTGGGCTGCGCCGTTCGTTGTGGAGAGAATGGGCAGAGCTGCTGCGGCTGCGGAGGCAGAGAAAAAGCGGCGTCGGCTGAGCATATGTGTCTCAAATGTAACCTGACCACCTTGCGTATACTTCGGAAATTATGAAGCTCTTCTCCCGCCTGCTGTTTTTTGCCCTGATTCTCTGGCTTACAACGAATGCTGAAGGCCGCGTTGTTGGTGTGGAAGTGATCTCTCGAATACCGATTGTTTCGAATGAGCCGGGTGTGCCGGCGTACGAAAAGATCCTGGCACGGGTGCACTTTGCTGTGAATCCGGCGGATGCGCACAACCGGCGGATTGTGGACCTGGACAAGGCTCCGCGAAACGCGCAAGGGGAGGTTGAATTTTCTTCTGACCTGTTTCTGATGCGGCCGGTGGCGAAGGGCAACGGCGCGCTGCTGCTGGAGATTCCCAATCGCGGCGCGACGGGATTGCTTTCCATCCTGGATGGCGGCAAGGGTCAGCCGGGCAGCGTTGCAGATATTGGAGATGCGTGGCTGCTGCGGCAGGGATTTACCTTTGCCGCGCTGGGCTGGCAGTGGGATGTGATCGACATTCCCGGCTATCTGAGGCTGTATGCGCCGGTGGCCTATGACGCGGGAGGAAAACACATTACCGGGCTACTCCGCGACGACTTTACGCCCTGGGAGCCGGCGAAGGACGAGCCGCTGGGGCACATCATGGGAAACCGGCTGGGTGGGACGGAGTACGCGGTTGCCGCGCCGGAGGATGCGCGCAATGTGCTGACGATACGCGATTCGCCGCATGGGCAACGGACAGTGATTCCGCGGACGGAGTGGAGTTTTGGGCATACGGTCGATGGAAAGCTCACGCCGAGCGACCGGTTTCTGCATCTCGATTCGGGGTTTGTTCCGGGAAAGATTTACGAGCTGGTGTACGTGGTTCAGGACCCGGTGGTGGCGGGGCTGGGATTCGCGGCGGTGCGGGATTTCGTCTCGTGGATGAAGCATGCGCCGGATGCGATTGCGCCGGTGAAGGTGGCGTATGGGGCGGGTATCTCGCAGTGCGGACGGTTTTTACGGGACATGCTCTACGAGGGATTCAATGCCGACGAGTCGGGGCAGATGGCGCTGGACGGCGTGCTGGCGCATGTGGGCGGCGCGGGACGGGGAGAGTTCAACTACCGGTTTGCGCAGGCATCGAGGGATGCGCAGCCGATGTCTTCGATCGATTGGCCTACGGACATCTTTCCATTCACGGACGAGCCGGAGAGCGATCCTGCGCATCCGGGTGAGCCTAAGGCCGGGCTGCTGGATGTGGCGAAACAGGAGCATGTGCTGCCGAAGATCTTCTTTTCGCACACTTCGTATGAGTACTGGGGACGGGCGGCGGCGCTGATTCATACGGCGGCGGATGGAAAGGTCGACGCGGTAATTGGGCCGAATGTACGGATTTACTTTTACTCGGGGTTGCAGCACTATTCGGTGGCGTTTCCGCCGCAGATGAGCGGAGGCGACCGGATGAGCCAGCAGTTACCGAGCCCACTGCCGATCCGGTGGTTCTGGAGAGCGATGATCGCCAATATGGACGCGTGGGTGAAGAGCGGCAAGGAGCCGCCGGCGAGCAGGTATCCGAAGATTGCGGATGGGACGCTAGTGCCGCTGGAGAAGCTGGCTTTTCCTGCGGTGCCAGGACGGAATTCTGCGCTGAAGCCGCCGGCGACGGACGCGCAGGGGTGGGATCTGGATTTTGGACCGGACTGGCAAGCGGGAATTCTATGTAAGCAGCCGCCAACTGTGGGCTATGCCTATCCCGCATTGGTGCCGCAGGTGGATGCGGATGGGAACGACCTGGGCGGGATTCGACTGCCGGAGATTGTGGCTCCGCTTGCGACCTATACGGGATGGAATCTGAGAGTCGCGTCGATTGGTGCGCCTGGGGAACGGGTGAGTTTTCTGGGGTCGTTTGTGCCGTTGCGGCGCACGACTGCGGAGACTGAAGCAGCGCATGATCCGAGGGCTGCGATCGAGTCGCGATACAAGGACTTTGCGGATTACCGGACGAAGTATCAGAAGGCGGTGGATGGGCTGGTGCAAGATGGGTATGTGCTGCCGGAGGATGGGGCGCAGCTGATGACGCGGGCGAAGGAAGAGTGGGATTGGATTAATGCATTTTGGGAGAAGGATTGATGGTGGGAACGTTATGCGAATGCTGTCTTAGGACAGTTAGCTATCCAGGACTCACCGTTGAGCTTCTCCTCCAGTTAACGGAAGTCTGCGGCCGTGGCGAATGTGAAGAATGATCACGGAATCGGCTTCAATAGTGAATAGCACCCTGTAGAGATGAGGTTTGGCGCCATAAATCAACTGGCGCACTTCGAAGGGAAAGTCTGGATTTTCAGGAGCGAGCGGACATCGGTGAGGAAGATCGCTCAGAGAGTCCAGAGCTTCTCTTAATTTATAGAACCAGCGGACACCAGTTTCTCCAGCCTGCTGATCGAACAGCCAATCCAGAATGGCATCAAGATCGCGATCCGCTTGTGCGGTTTGCTTAACGTGGAAGGCCATGCTTCTCGCGCAAAGCCTCAAACGATTCTTCGATGGGCCGCACGCGGCCAGCTTTCCAATCGGCGTATCCGGAGGCAATCCCCTCCACTGCTTGCTGATAGTCCAGCCGCTCCCAGTTCAGGGCGGCAGACAAAACCTCATCTAGCGCAACTGCGGGGTCTTGCCCGTGACGAAGTGCGTAATCGTTCAGTTGAGACTGCAGCTCTGGCGAGAGTTGTACTTGCATAGCCCAAGCCTAGGAAATGGCGGAGTTCGTGTCAAGGACACAGGCCAAGATCAGCCGCGGACGGAGACGCCGGCGAAGGAGAGGACAGCGAGGCCGCGGACGGGTTGGCCGAAGAAGCGGGCCGGTTCGAAGACGCTGAAGAGCAGCAGGTTTTCGACCTGGGCGCGGGTCTGCTGGTCGGTGGGGCCGCTGACGATGCGATAGTCGTAGACGCGACCGGAGCCGTTGACGTAGGCTTCGACGACGACCGGGCCATTCACTGTGCCGATCTGGTCTACTTCGGAAGTGGCACCTGCGTTGTAGAGGAACTTGGGTGCGGTGGCCATGCCGAGGGGCTCATCCTGCGCGGCGGCGCGCTCTGGACGGGCGAACATGCCTACAACCAGCCCTACAGTGCCGAGCAGCAGGACGGCGCTGGCAAAGCCTGCGGAGAGCTGCAGCACGAAGGGGCCTACGGAGTTTTGCCAGATTACCTGCCATTGATCAAGGCGGCTGCGGCGACGCTGTGCGCGCTCCTGGGAGATGGCCACACGAATGCGCAGGAGTAGGTCTTCGGGTTCTTTGGCCGCGCCGGAGACAGGGCCCAGGGAAGACAGAGTTCGCAACATGCGCTGCTCAGCGTCGAAATCGGCGGTGCATCGCGCGCATCCATCGAGATGTTTGGACATGCGCTGCATTTCGCGGCCGGTGAGGCGGCTATCGAGATACTCGGCGAATTTGGCGCGAATCGAGGAGCAGCTGGGGGCTACGATCTTGGGAAGGATGGAGATCATTGCGCCTCCTCTGCGTGAGAAGCGAAGCTGGCCAGAGCTGCATTGGCTGTGCCTGCGCGCTCGGCGTCGCCGGCGATGAGGAGCTGGCGCAGGCAGGCGCGGCCGCGGACCAGGCGCGACTTGATGGTGCCGAGGTTGACACCGAGCATTTCGGCGACCTCTTCATAGACAAAGCCCTCGATGTCGCGGAGGATAAGGGTCGTTCGAAACGGCTCGGGCACCTGGCGGAGGGCAGTCTCGACGCGCTCGCGGGCCTCGGTGTGGGTAGCCATTTCGTAGGGCGATTCGCCAGGATCGACAAGCATCTCTTTGAGGCGGGCGGGCTCGCCGTTTTCGCAGTCGACGGTCTCCATCTCGATGGTGACCTCCTGCTGCTTGTGGCGACGCCACCAGCGGCGCTGGTTGAGGCCCTCATGAAGCGCGATGCGGTAGATCCACGTGCGCAGGGACGACTCCCCGTGGAAGGAGCCGATTCCGCGGAAGATCTTGATGAAGACGTCCTGGGTTAGATCGGCGGCGTCTGAGGGGTCTCGGACGGTGCGGGCGAGCAGACTATAGATGGGCTGGTGGTAGCGGGTGATCAGCCACGAAAAGGCTTCCTCTGAGCCGGCGCGGAGCTCGGCGATCAGAGCGGCCTCTTCGGTATGGATCGAGAGCGCGCTGGCGATATTTCCCAAGGTGACGTCCGCCTGCAAGATCGTACCCTCCCACATTAACGCAATTGGCGGTGACTTGGCATCTTGCGCCGCAAACCGCTGTTTGCTTCTTGACCGGTGTGCCCGGCGAAAAGCTCTTCCAAGTGATGCTCTGGTAACTTAGACACCGGATGCCCGGTGAAGTGTTCCCGAAGCAATTGTCAGGCTGTTTACCACCGATCTGTTTGCCGCCGGTCCGCGGGACAACTCGCGCCCTATGAGTTCAATCGCAAAGGCGAGGTGTTTTCCTTCTGCCTTTCGTTTTTTGGGAGCACCAAGTCTGCATTCTGGCCGGACGAGCGCTGCAAGTTTGACGAATCTTCGCTGAGCGGCGAAAATAGGAAAGTTGTCTCCCACCCAAAGTGGGCCTGTGGCGCAGCTGGGAGCGCGCTTCCATGGCATGGAAGAGGTCATCGGTTCGATCCCGATCAGGTCCACCAAACAACCCCTTATAAATCAAACAAATGCAGGAAGCGAGGTCTCCCTCCCTTCCATGACTTTGCGTCATTTTGTGTCACGCGCACAGAGACGAAATCTTCGGCACCGTGCTGCAGATCGTTCGCGCAGAGACGCTTGAGGAGGCGCTGAGCTCCCAAACCTCCATCACCAGAGCAACGCGGTTACGGTCTTAACGCGTAGTGGAGATGCTGTCCAGTGTTTCGTTGCCGAGGTTGAGGCAGGTATGGTGGGCGTCAATTTTCCTATGCCAACACCGGTCGGTTACTACAGTCATACCGGTTGAAAGGACCCAGCTTTGGGCGACCTTAACCAAATATGGCGAGGACAGCATCCGCTTCTTCACGCGCACGAAGAAGGTAACACAGCGCTGGCCGCGCGGCTAAACCAGAGCCCACAGAATCCGCTCAAAAGCTACGTCAGGTAGCCTAACTATTAATTTCATAATTGACAACCGATGCTGGCCGCCGTATAAATTTCTGGAACTATTAATTTCTTAATTGATGAAGCCGGGGGGAAGCATTGGCGAGGAAAAAGTCGTTCAACCTGACGGAAGGCGAATTGCCGCTCATGGAGGTGCTGTGGAAGAAGGGACAGGCAACCGTGGGCGATGTAGTGGCCTCCTTATCGGCCGATCCGCCGCTTGCGTACAGCACCGTGCTGACGACTCTGCGTATTCTCGAAGCCAAGGGTTATGTGCGGCATACGAAGGAGGGGCGAGCCTTCGTCTATGAACCCGTGGTTGTACAGGAAGAAGCCAGCCGCAAGGCGCTCGATACCTTAGTGAACCGCTTCTTTGGCGGCTCATGCGAAATGCTGGTCGTGAATCTGCTGAAAGAAGAAACGATCGGGCAGGCAGAATTGCGGCGAATCAGAAAGATGATTGCAGAGAGCGAGCAAGGAGAGCAGAAATGACGCATATCAACTTTGCGATGACAACTCTTCTCAATGGAATCTGTGAGGGGACGCTCCTGGCAGCGGCGATGTGGCTCTTTTTGAAATTGCTGCCGCGACTGAACTCGACTACTCGCTTCACGGTTCTGTGGGTAACCTTACTTGCCGTCCTGGCGTTGCCCCTCGAACCGCTTATTCTACCGGTCGTTGGACCGCTTACAGGGCCGCTCACGTCGAGGGTGTTCAATCGAGGCGCGCGAATGGATTCGCCTGCGATTGCAGTCAGCAATACGCCGACGGCTAAGCCTTCTGCGCACGTGGAGGTGCCGGAGCCCAGGTTTAACCTGCGAAATTCTTCGGCGGTCTCGACGTCACATCTGGCATCAATTCCGAAACCAGAGCCTGTGGCGATATCCAAGCCAGCGTCTGAGTCTGTCCAAGCGCGGAATACTGTCTCCCGAAGCATATCGGCTGTGATGGCGGCCATTGAACACCCTATGATTCACATTCGCTCGGGAAGGATTCTGGGCGCGTTCGAAATCATGTGGGCGCTCCTGTCCTTGGTGATGTTGGCGCGCCTCGGATTTGGCTACTGGGTGCTGCGGGGATGGAAAGCAGATACCATGCCAGCTTCACCAGAGTGGCAGCTGCGGTTGAGAAGTCTGAGCGGAATCAACGGTGTCCGCCGGCAGACGCAATTGCTCGTTTCGAGCCACATAGCCGCGCCAATGTCGCTCGGATTTCTCAATCCCGCGATCCTGATCCCACGAGCTCTTCTCGATACTCTTTCGGACTCGGAACTCGAACACGTCGTGCTGCACGAGCTAGCCCACCTGCATCGCCGGGATGATTGGACCAATCTGGCGGAGAAGCTGCTGCACGCGATACTGCCGATCCATCCGGCCGTTTACTGGATCGGTCATCGGATGTCGATCGAGCGAGAGATGGCATGCGATGACTGGGTTATCGCGGCCACCGGAATGGCGACACCCTATGCGGCCTCACTCACAAGAGTGGCAGAGCTTTCCCAGTGGTCGCGCGCAGGCATACTGGCAGCAGGCGCGACGGGAAATCGTTCGCAGCTTTTCAGCCGCGTCCATCACATGCTGGACAGAACCCGGAACGCTGCCCCGAAGCTTGCCTTCGGCCCGTTGGGCGCGGCGATTGCCGCAGCGGGGATATTGATCTATGCGGGTACACAGGCGCCGCAAATGATCGCTTTCGCGGAGAATCCGGCTCACGAAAACAGCAAGCAGGAGATGATCCCGCCAAGCGCTCCGCACTCTGCGCAGGCACTCCAAGCTTCAACCTCAACCGCGGTTTCCAGCGCACCATTACCGTTCCTGTCGACGCCAATTGCTGCGCTTGAGCCGACGGCTACAGCGCTGTCATCTGACTTACCGCTGGAATCACCCGTCCTTCAGGCATCGAGCGAACTACCTGCTCTTGCTATGCCGCCTGCGGCGATTGCACCCGCCGGCGCGCAGCAGAGTAGCGAGACTCACATGGAGATGACGACTCGCAACGGCTTGACGTCACTCAGCGTGAAGATTGATGGCGCCGTCGAATTTACCGATGACGATCGTGACGTCAAGTCGCTTTCTCCTGGCGGTCATTTCCGGATGGAGGAAGGGACCTGGCTTTCAGGACGCGCGTACGACGTGAAGGCAGATTCGGCAGGAAACCTCACGAAAACCTACTCGGTTGGCTGGTCAGCGAAACCACTGGACTCCGAGGGGCGTGTATGGCTGGAGCACTTACTGCCGCAGATGATTCGAGACAGTGGGATTGGAGCCGGACCCCGCGTCGCGCGAATCCTTAGGCAAGGAGGCCCGCAGGCTGTAATCACAGAGATTGAATTAATTCACAGCGACGGATCAAAGCGCGTCTATGTGGAGCAGCTTTTTTCGCAAGCAACGCTCAACACAGAGCAGATGAAGGAGGCCGCACGACTGATCCGGGGAATCTCGTCGGATGGCGACAAAGCGCAGGTGCTCGTTACCGTGGACGGAAAGTATTTCACCGGTGACCTGCGCCCGAATCTTTTCGAGGCAGTTGAGAGCATTGGTTCAGACGGCGATAAACGCAGGGTGCTTTCAGACATCCTTAAGAAGGACGCGGGAAGCGCTGACACACTTCTTAGCGTGGCGAGGACAGCAAAGCATATTTCGTCCGACGGCGACAAGGCCGAAGTGATGATCGAGATGGCAGAGCCCTATCATCCGAATGACGGCCTTGGCATGGCGTATTTCGATGCCGTGAAGTCAATCTCATCCGATGGTGATCACGCCCGGGTCCTCTTGACTTTGCTGGCAGCTCACGGCGACGATCGCGACACTTTGGCTCGGGTGCTGCAGTCGGCGGGGAAGATTTCCTCGGACGGTGACAAGGCCCGTGTGCTCAAAGAAGCGGTTGCCCGATATAGCGATGACGCCCTGATCCGCAAGGCGTTCTTCGACGCGGCAAATTCAATTTCGAGCGATGGCGACCATCAGCAGGTGCTTGTGGCACTCGTTCATCGACAGGGAATTGCTGCGGCTACGCTTGGTGGAATTGCGAATTCAGCGCAGCGGATTTCATCCGATGGAGACAAAGCTCACGTCCTTGTGGAACTCGCTGGAGTGAATATTGAGCCGGTCCGCGACGATTTCTTTGCCGCTGCGAACACGATCAATTCGGATGGCGATCACAGCCACGTACTGTTAGCTTTGCTCGACAAGCCCGGCACTTCGACCACAACGACAATCGCAGCGATTCAGTCAGCAACTCGTATTTCTTCCGATGGAGATAAGGGGCGGGTTTTACTGGATGTCGCCGACCGGTATTCCAAGGATCCGGCCGTAGACTCCGCACTACGCAAGGCTATCGAAAGCGTGCACTCCGACGGCGTATATCGATCGATCATGTCCGAAATAATGCGGCATAGTGGAAACAGCTAGCTGCGTCAACACTGGAACTGTGTGAGCAATGGCAAAAACGCGTACCGGCTCATCCTGCAACGAATGAACCGTGGAGCGTTCGTGTGCTGCGTTGCTGCCGGATCGACATGGAAAACAGACATATAAAGTGTGACCAGGCTGAGCATTGGCGGTAACCGAGGGGTCTTCCCTGTGAAATGTTCAGAAGGGAGACTCTGAGGAATGCACGGGAACATGCATCGCCGTCGCATTCGGTAAGCGTTCCTAGAGAGCATCCGTGCTTCTGAGCTATTCAGATACCTCAACACGACGCTTGGAATATCTTCGCATTTAATTCGGCGTCGAAGGAATATGCGAAGGCGAAGTGCCTGCCGGATTAGGTAATTGAAGAAGGTCGTCTAAATATTTGCTTTTGCGGTCTGCCAGCTATCCCAAGCCAGCAATAGCAGTAGCACTGGTATCGCACGTCTTTCTATGGAAATAGATTTTGGGGCGATTTAGTTGCACAGGGATTACAATATCCTGACGAGACGAGTGCATGCCCAAGAAATCAGCCGATTCACGCGAGGAAACCGCCTCACGATCCAATGGCGGGGCGCGAGCCGGAATACGCGGCATCAAGCGCATCGACCTGGCGTACGTGCAACTGGCTTCCAGCGAGAATGCGCGTGACATCAACCGCGACATCGTGCTCGAGATTATCCGTTCGCAGCAGCCGGTGGCCCGGGCTGACCTGGCGCGCTCTTCGGGACTGCAGCCAAGCACAATCTCGGCGATCGTAGAACAACTGATCGCGGAGAAATGGATCTCAGAGGGCGCAGTCTTCCGGCATCCGCGAGGACGGCCATCGACACTGCTCTCACTGAACGATGCTTTGGTCATCCTGGTGGCCGATGTGCGGCCCAACCAGGCGATCGTGGCACTCGTCGATCTGAACGGCCGCTTTCTTGCGCGGGAGGCGGTGCCGCTGGTCTCGAATCCAGAGCGCTCAGTGAATAAGATCGTGCAGTCGATGCAGGCGATGCGGGCCGCGCACAATACGCATTCGTTTGAGGGCATCGGGATCTCAATGCCAGGCCGCGTGGACCCGGAGACGCAGCGGCTGATCCTGGCGCCGAATCTCAAGTGGGGCGACTTTGGCATCAAAGAAGCCATCGAAGAGAAAATGCAGTTGCAGGTAGAGCTGGCCAATGCAGCCAATGCCTGCCTGTTGGCGGAACTCTGGTCGGGGCGGCTGGATGGGATTCGCAATGCGGTGCTGGTTACCGTGTCCGAGGGAGTGGGTGGAGCTATCCTCACCAATGGACAGATCATCACCAGCCGGAGCGGCCTGGCCGGGGAGTTTGGCCATTGTCCCATTGATCCGACCGGCCCAGTTTGCGGCTGCGGACAGCGCGGCTGCTGGGAGGTTTTTGCCTCCTCAACCGCGGCGCTGCGATATTATGCAGAGCTTCAACCGAAGGGCCATGCCGCGAATATCCATGAATTGCTTCAGCTGGCCGAGGAAGGCGATTCGCATGCGATTGCGGCCATTTCAAAACAGGCAACCTATTTGGGTCGCGGGTTGCGGCTGATAACCGCCGCGCTGTCGCCGGAGATGATTCTGATTGCCGGCGATGTTGCAACCTCATGGGCCCGCTTTGGTCCGATTGTGCAGAAGGAGCTGGAAAAGACCATGCTTGCCGGGCCGGCACCGGCGCTTGGCATTACCAAGGACGGCGAACTCTCGCGGCTGCGCGGCGCGGCTGCCGTGGTGTTGCAGCGGCATTCGGGGTATCACAGCTCGACTCATTTTTCAGGGGCGGAAAAACGCTCGCGACGCCGCGCCAACGCGCAATAGCCAAAGGTGAAGGAAAGTCAGCGAGGCAGTTTTTGCAGCGGATGGCCAGTGTGTTCCGCATAAAGTTCGCGACGCATATAAAATCGGAAAGGCTCGGCCCGGAGTTATCTGCCAATGTTCCTCTTCAAAGCAATCACGCTAAGTGTTGTGTTGCTGGCCGCCGCTCCGGTCGCGTATGGCGAGAACGGCGCGGAGGGCTGGCTGCGTTATGCTCCCCTGCCCGCTCAGGCTGCAAGCGAGTATAGGAACGTTCCCCGACATGTTGTTGGGCTGACTCACACAGCAGTGGCGCGGAGCGCCGCGAATGAATTGGCGCGTGGACTGCATGCGATGCTTGGCGATGAGTTCACGTTTGCTTCCGATGTCCCGCGGGCACTGACGACGGATGTTGTGGTGATTGGCACGCCTGACGAGATTCGAGGCATCCTTCCCAATTGGCACGAACACCAAAGCGTTGCGACGGAAGGATTTGAAATCGCGCAGATCGCGCGCGGCAAAGGCACGGTATGGATCGTAGCCGGCGGATCGGATCGCGGCGAGTTGTACGGCGTCTTTCATATCCTCGAACAGGTCGCAGAGCAAAAGCCGTTAGCGGCCGATGCCGAGTCGCCTTCTTTACCCATACGATGGGTCAACCAGTGGGATAACTTCAACGGAACCATCGAGCGCGGCTATGCCGGGCGAAGCATCTTTTTTGACAATGGTCATGTCCGCGAAAACCTGACGCGCGTGGGCGAGTATGGACGGCTGCTGGCTTCTGTCGGGATCAACGGAGCGACAGTCAACAACGTCAATAGCGACCTGCGGACGCTTGAGCCAGAGATGATTCATGAGCTGGCGCGCATTGCCGATGCGCTTCGTCCCTGGGGAGTACGCATGTCGCTATCGGTCGATCTTTCCAGTCCGCAGGTGGTTGGGCATCTTGCTACTTTCGATCCGGTCGATGCTGAGGTTTCCGCGTGGTGGCACGTTAAAGTCGATGAGATTTACAAGGAGATACCGGACTTCGGCGGCTTTGTAATCAAGGCCGATTCAGAGGGCCGCGTTGGACCGTCAAAGTATGGACGCACACCCGCACAGGCCGCGAACACCGTGGCTCTTGCGCTCAAGCCGCATGGCGGCGTGGTGCTCTATAGGGGCTTTGTCTACAACAATCATCTTGACTGGAACGATCTCAAGGCCGATCGCGCGCGAGCGGGATATGACAACTTTCATGCGCTCGATGGGACGTTCGAACCCAATGTCGTGATCCAGATCAAGCATGGGCCGATCGACTTCCAGGTGCGGGAGCCGGTCTCTCCTCTCTTTGCTGCGCTGGAGCATACCAACGAAGCCATCGAGTTGCAGATCACCCAGGAGTATACGGGGCAGCAGCGGCATATGGTGTTTCTCGTCCCCATGTGGAAGGCCGCGCTCGATACAGATTTGCGTGCGCAGAGTCGCTCGACGCCGGTGAAGGAGATTGTCGAAGGAAAGAGCTTTCATCAGCCGCTGGGCGGATTTGTGGGTGTCGCCAATGTCGGGCTCGACACCAACTGGCTGCATCATCCGATGGCGATGGCCAATCTGTATGGATTCGGCAAGCTGGCGTGGAATCCGGACCTGACAACAGACGCAATCATCGACAGCTGGACGCGGCTTACGTTTGGCAATGATCCCAAGGTGGTCACGACGATCGATGAGTTGCAGCGCAACTCATGGCAAGTTTATGAGGAATACACCGGGCCGCTCGGAATCGGCACGCTCACCAACATTCTCGGTATTCACTATGGGCCGGGCATCGAGTCGGCGGAGCGCAATGGGTGGGGACAGTGGTTTCGCGGCGACAGCAAAGGCATCGGAATGGATCGCACGGTAGCTACGGGAACTGGGTACATCGGACAGTATCCGCCGGAGCTGGCTCGGGTGTACGAGGCGCTGGCGACGTGTCCGGATGATCTGCTGCTGTTTATGCATCATGTGCCGTACACGCATGTGCTGCATGACGGCAAGACGGTGGTTCAGTACGTGTACGACTCGCACTACGCGGGAGCGGCTGCGGCTGCAACATATCCCGTGCGGTGGAAAGAACTGCATGGGCTGGTGGATGAGGAACGCTATCGGGAGACGCTCGGTCTTTTCACTTACCAGGCTGGACATGCGATTGTCTGGCGCGACGCCGTGAGCCGATGGTTCGAGCGTATGTCGGGTATACCAGATCAACTGGGACGCGTAGGACATTACCCCGATCGCATCGCAGCCACAGATATGAGCATGGATGGATACGCTGCAGTTTCTGTAACTCCGTGGGAGGTTTCCATGGATGGAAAGGCGGTCGAGTGCAAACGAAGCGAGCCTTGTACGCTGACTGCCAAACTCAATCGCCCCCCAGGCACATACAATATCGCAGTCCAGTATTTCGATCTACGCACAGGGGATGCAAAATACGAACTGCTGCTGAACGGCACGCCGATTGGGCATTGGGTTGCCGATGCGACGCTGCCGCCCGCAGTGGTAGACAAGCAACTGGACGGCAGCACGAGCACGCGGTTCACGGTTCATAACATCCGCATTCAGCCTGGAGATACGCTTACTTTGCGCGGTACTCCCGATGAGGATGAGCCGGCGCCCGTGGATTATATCGAGATCTCGCAATAGCGAGGGTGTCACTCTTTCGGAGTCTTGTCCGTGTGCCAGTTAATGACATGATATTGGGCCGGTGTGTCGCCCACGTTGCGCAGGCCGTGCAGGACATTGGATGCGTTGAATATCACTGAACCCGGCCCGAGCCGCTTCCACTCGCCGTTGACGAGTGCTTCGACGGTTCCCTTGTCGAGAACGATCAGTTCTTCGTTGGGATGCTTGTGCGGCGGATGCGATGCCATACCAGGATTCAACGTGGTGACGTGCATCTCCAGTTCATCGAGAGTCGCGGTTGGACCTTTGACGATCGATCGCGTCTCGCCGATCGGCGTCTTCTGCACTTTGAGCGTGTTCCAGTCGTAGACGGATTCGCCGATGATCGGCTTTGCGGCGTCGACAGCCGCGATTGCGCAGAGCGTTGCACTTACGGAGATGAGGCATAGCGCCAGGTCTCGCTTCCAGTTCATCCTTCCCTCCTCAGCGAAAGGTTACCGGTTGTAGATTGCTGTAGAGACTGAAATCTCAAATGCGCAAAACGAGGATTTTATTTTCGCGGTGAAGTTACTCGGCGCGGCACCTGCAATGTAAGCCACGGCAAAGGTTGTTGGCAAGTCTGCGGCCGGCCATGCTGCAGCAACAGCAGTCAAGCGGAACTCTTTGCCGCTTTGCGGGCAGGATGCGCTAGCATAGAAACTCCCGGCAGGAGAAGCTGCCTGTAGAAGGAACGAAACGCCTGGAGCCTTTGCCATAGAGCTATTGCAGAACGCGATAGAGCGCTGGACCAAGGAGTGAACGGATGGAAGTCGAACTCGGGAAATCCGGGAAGGGACTTGCGGAGCAGCTGCCGCCGCTGAGCCAGTATGAGGCAGCGGTGGAGGCCGACCGATGTCTGTACTGCTACGACGCTCCATGCACGCATGCATGCCCAACCCACATCGACATTCCCCGGTTTATCAAGAAGATTGCAACGGAGAACCTTAAAGGCTCGGCTGCGACCATCTTCGCCTCGAATCTGCTGGGCGCGACCTGCGCGCGGGTTTGCCCAGTGCAGGAGCTCTGCGAAGGCGCATGCGTGCTGGGCTCAGAGCACAAGCCAATTGCCATCGGAAGGCTGCAGAGATTTGCGATGGACTATGCCCGCAGGACGAGGACCTTTCCTCGCGTTGAATCTGCGCCGACCGGCCGCAGGGTTGCAGTGATCGGAGCTGGGCCTGCAGGTCTCTCCTGTGCCGGCGAACTGTCAAAGCTTGGACATGCGGTGACGATCTTCGAGAAGCGCGAGCTGGCAGGTGGACTCTCAACTTATGGCATCATCGCTTTGCGTGAGCCGGTCGATGTCGCGCTGTACGAAGTTGAGATGATTGCCAGCCTTGGAGTAACCATCAGGAACGGAGTCGAGCTTGGCAAAGACCTTTCGCTTGCCACATTGCAGGCCGATTTCGACTGCGTGGTGCTGAGTGTTGGGCTAGGCCGAACGCCGGCACTGGGTATCGAAGGAGAAGAGCTAATTCTCGATGGGCTCGAATTCATCGAAGCCAGCAAGACTGGAGAGAGCAGCCTGAAGGTGGGCCGCAACGTGATTGTGATCGGCGCGGGAAACACGGCTGTCGATTGCGCCACGATTGCCCGGAGGCTTGGCGCGGAACGCGTCACCATGGTCTATCGCCGCACCGATCGCGAGATGACCTGCTACGAGCATGAATATGATTTTGCGCGGAAGGAAGGCATCGAGTTTCGCTTTCTAAGCCAACCGTCGCGTGTAGTTGTGGAAGATGGGAAGGCGGCGGCCCTAGAATGTTTGCGTGTCGAATTGGGTCCGCTCGATGCGTCGGGACGGCCTGCTCCGGTCGCGGTCGCAGGGTCGGAATTTGTGCTCGACGCAGACCAGATCGTGAAAGCCGTTGGGCAGAATCAACCGGCACTGGCTACGCTTCTAGGGATAGAAACACGAAAGGGATTCATCGCGGTGAGTGAGAGCTTCGAGACCAGCATCAACGGCGTGTTTGCCATCGGCGATTGCATTCGTGCGCGCGGGGCCGCTTCGACAGTGATGGCGGTGCAGGATGGCAAGCTGGCAGCAGCATCCATTGACCGTGGGCTTATGCGGCACGACAATGTGTCTTCCATTTCCGCGGAGGTGGGATAGCCATGGCGGACCTTGGCATCAACTTCGCCGGCATTCGATCACCCAATCCGTTCTGGCTTGCGTCGGCGCCTCCGACCAACTCCGGAGCGCAGATTCATAAGGCCTTTGAGGTGGGCTGGGGAGGCGCAGTGTGGAAGACAATCGGCGCGCCGGTATTGAATGTGTCGAATCGCTATGGCGCGTGGCACTATGGACGGCAGCGCATGCTGGCGATCAACAATATTGAACTCATCTCAGACCGGCCAATCGAGATCAACCTGCGCGAGATTGCCGAGGTGAAGCGTGCTTGGCCCGATCGCGCGGTTATCGTCTCCGCAATGGTGGAGTCCAAGCGCGAGGCGTGGCGGGACATCGTTCACAAAATCGAAGACACGGGCGCGGATGGAATCGAGCTCAACTATGGATGCCCGCATGGAATGAGCGAGCGCGGCATGGGCTCGGCGATTGGGCAGGTGCCCGAGTATTGCGAAGAGATCACGCGATGGGTGATGGAGGCGGCGACCATCCCGGTCATCATGAAGCTGACGCCGAACATCACCAACATTGTGCTGCCGGCACGCGCGGGCGTCGCCGCAGGTGCTAACGCGCTGTCGCTGATCAACACAATCAACTCTATCGTGGGCGTAGACCTGGAGACGCTCGAGCTCACGCCCAGCATCGGCGGCAAGGGTGGACATGGCGGCTATGCAGGACCCGCGGTAAAGCCGATTGCGCTGAACATGCTGGCGTCGCTTGGAACAGATGAAGTCGTGGCAGGATCGGGCCTTCCTATCTCCGGTATGGGCGGCATTGCGACCTGGCAGGACGCAGCGCAGTTTCTGCTGCTGGGTGCATCGAGCCTTCAAGTCTGCACTGCAGTTATGCACTATGGCTACCGGTTGATCGAGGATCTATGCGATGGGCTCTCGAACTGGATGGACGAGAAGGGATTCGCAACCATTGCCGATGTGACGGGACGCAGTCTGCATCGACTCTCAGAATTCAAGGATTTAGATCTCTCGTATCGTGCGGTAGCACGGATCGACCAGGAGAAATGCATTCGTTGCAATCTATGCTACGTGGCCTGCAACGACACGGCGCATCAGTGCATTGACCTGATTTCGCCGCAGGGCGAGGTCGTTCCTCCGATGGCCTACGATGTGCGGTCCAACGGCCGGGATGAAGCCGTGGAGACGCGCGCTCAACCTGTGGTTCGCGAAGAGGATTGCGTGGGCTGCCGGCTCTGCTACAACGTGTGTCCAGTGGACGATTGCATTGCCATGGTCGATCTGCCCTCGGAGCGTGAGCCCGTGACCTGGAGCGAATTGTCAGAGGTCCAGACCGAGATCACCGAGGACTGGGAAGCGATGAAGAGATATCGCGAGCGGGTGGGTATTCATATTCACTAGACAGAATCGGCGTGGGATGTCCGATCATTAGAGACCTTGCTGCATGGGAGCGGTGTTATGGCGTTGTTGATCAAAGGTGGGGAGATCGTTACAGCAGATGCACGCTATCACTCGGACATCCTCATTGAAGATGAAGTCATTACTCGCATCGAGGAGGAGATCGCGGCTCCGCCGGGCGTGGACGTAATCGATGCGCGTGGAAAATTGATCTTTCCTGGCTTCATCGATCCGCATGTACATATTCATTTGCCGTTCATGGCTACGTTTGCAAAGGACACACATGCAACAGCAAGTGTGGCTGCGCTGATCGGCGGAACGACAACCTTTATCGAAATGGTCTGCCCTTCGCGCAACGACGACGCGCTGGAGGGATACCGTACGTGGAAGGAAAAAGCGGAAGGCAACAGTGCCTGCGACTACGCCTTCCACATGGGCGTGACACGTTTTGATGACAACACCGAAGCACAGCTTCGGGAGATCGTTGCGGATGGTACGGCATCCTTCAAAATTTTCCTTTCATATAAAAATTTCTTCAGCGTAACCGATGAGGAGATGTTTCATACCCTCAAGCTTGCAGCTGAGCTTGGCGTGATTACAACGGCGCACTGCGAGAACGCCGAACTTGTGAGCCAACTGCAGCAACTGCTGCTCGCCGAGGGCAAGACAGGGGCAGAGTGGCACGAGCCGAGCCGGCCTGAATCTGTTGAAGCGGAGGGAACGGGGCGCTTTGCGACCTTTCTTGAACAGACGGGTGCAACTGGATATGTGGTGCATCTATCGTGCGCGCCCGCATTACGCGCCGCGGTTGAGGCGAAGATGCGCGGCGTGAAGCTGCATGTGGAGTCGGTAGTGCCTCACTTCCTGTTGGACAAAACCTATGCCGAGCGCGCCGGCGTAGAAGGGATGAAGCATGTCATGTCTCCGCCACTGCGGGACAAGCGCAACCAAGCTGCTCTGTGGCGCGCGCTTGAAACAGGCATGATCGACACGGTGGGCACAGATCACTGCCCATTCGATACGGAGCAGAAGCTGCTGGGCGCAAATGCTTTCACACAGATTCCCAACGGCATACCCGGTCTCGAGGAAAGAGTGAACTTGATGTACACCTATGGCGTAAAGCGTGGCGGGCTGGACCTCCATCGATTCGTCGATGCACTCAGCACACGCGCCGCGAAGCTCTTCGGGCTCTATCCGCGCAAGGGGACGATCAAAGTCGGATCGGACGCAGACCTGGTCATCTATGACACTGAGTATCGCGGAACGATTTCCATTGCAACACAGCACACCAATAACGACTACAACGGATTTGAGGGATTCGCGATCGAGGGGCGGCCTGCCGTAGTCACGGTTCGCGGCCGGGTGCAGGTACGTGACGGAGTCTTTGTGGGAAAGCCGGGACACGGGAGATTTCTACGGCGCGTGCCGCAATACTCAACACAGGCGGTGACACATGCCTGTTGATGCCAGAGTCGATGGCCACGGCGCCGTGCAATTACTTAAAGACCTACGCGCGCGGACTGCCGATGAGCGAGGAGCGCAACGTGTGGCGTGGACTTCAATGTGGCTCAAGGCGCGCGCCTGGTTTCAATCGCAGATTACTGGCCTGCCGGTAGAGCATCACTGCGATGCCGCCGGCAACAGTTGGACAACGCTTCGCGGGACTTCGGACAAAGCTTTGATTCTTGGCAGCCATCTCGACTCCGTGCCAAACGGAGGGTGGCTCGATGGCGCGCTGGGCGTAATCACCGCGCTTGCCGCGCTGCGCCGTATCGCGGAAGCATATGAGGGCAGGCCGCCGATTACGATTCGACTTGTGGATTGGGCCGATGAAGAGGGCGCGCGGTTTGGGCGCAGCTTATTTGGCTCTTCGGCATTTGCGGGAACGCATACCATTGAAGCCGATCGGGTACGGACAGACGCCAGCGGCGTTCGACTGGAGGATGCGCTCGCACAGTGTGGTTTTTCAATTGCGTCAATTGGCGATGCACAGCGCGAACGCGAGAACGCTGCGGCCTATCTTGAGTTGCACATCGAGCAAGGGCCGGTGCTCGAGAAGATGCAGTTGCCGCTTGCTGTCGTGCTGGGCACCAAGGGTGTCGAACGTCATGCCATCACATTCTTTGGACAGGAGGCACATTCCGGATCTACTCCCATGGGCGCGCGGCACGACGCTCTTGCGGCAGCGGCCAAACTTGCGCTGGAGATTCGAACCATCGCAATGCGGCATACCGATGCCGTATGCACAATGGGCAGTGTTAAGACCTTTCCCGGCATCGTGACAGCGGTGGTCGGACGATGTGAGACGACCCTCGATCAGCGCGATCTGGAAGCCGATGTGCTTGCGCAAATGCATCGCGAGGCACAGGAAAAAAGCAGGCAGTTTGCGCACGAAGAAGGTTGCACAGTAGAGTGGTCGCGCATCTGGAACATCGCCCCGGAACCATTTCATCCGGAGCTAATCGAGCTTTGTGAAGAAGCGATTCGCGAGACAACAGGCAGCTCGCATCGCATGCCGTCGGGCCCGCTGCATGACGCCGCAGAGGTTTCTAGGGCGGGCATTCCAACGGTGATGATGTTTGTGCAATCGCTGCACGGCATCAGCCATAACAAGATTGAAGATACAAGCGAAGACCATCTGGAGCTGGCCATACAGGCTTTCGATAGACTAGCCTCGAAAACGATGGAATGGATTATGGCATCGTGACCGTGGAACCTTCGCTGGGGTAGTCGAGATTGGAAAGGAAGGGTGGAAGCGATGAGCGCTGCTTCAGAGACTTTGGCCACTGCGACGGTCACGAATTGGATCGATGGAAAACCAGCTGCTGTAACCTCAGGACGGCATGGAGTCATTACAAATCCCACGACTGGCGCAGTTATCGCAGAGGTTGGCTTTGCGTCCGCCGAGGATGTGGATGAGGCGGTTGCCTCGGCGCGGGCAGCAGCAACGGAATGGCGCGCGACTCCACTCTCACGTCGCGCAGAGGTGATGTTTCGGCTGCGCGGCCTAATCGCTGAAAACCGCGACCGGCTCGCGCAGATCATCAGTCTCGAAAACGGCAAGACCATGGCCGATGCGCTCGGCGAGGTAGCTCGCGGACTTGAGAATGTCGAGTTTGCATGCGGAGTTCCGAACATGCTGAAGGGCGGCTACTCCGAGCAGGCCAGCCGCGGCGTGGACGTGTATCAGATTCGGCAGCCACTTGGGGTGGTGGCGGGCATCACTCCGTTCAATTTTCCGGCGATGGTGCCGCTATGGATGCTCTCGAATGCAATTGCTTGCGGCAATGCTTTTATCCTGAAGCCTTCAGAAAAAGTCCCGTCCGCAAGCGTTTTGCTGGCACAGCTCGCCAAGGAAGCCGGAGCGCCTGATGGAGTGCTGAATCTAGTGCAAGGCGATAAGGTTGCGGTGAATCGGCTGCTGGAACACCCAGAGGTCAAAGCCGTCAGCTTTGTGGGCTCTACGCCTGTAGCCCGCTCGATCTATGAGACCGCGACGCGCAATGGCAAGCGTGTGCAGGCGCTGGGAGGCGCAAAAAATCACATGCTCGTGCTTCCAGACGCCGATATTGCGATGGCCGCAGACGCAGCAGTCTCGGCTGGCTACGGTGCGGCTGGCGAGCGATGCATGGCGATCTCAGTCGTTGTGGCGGTTGGAGAGGTCGCCGATCCTCTTATTGAGGCAATTCGCGAGCGCGCGGCCCGCATCAAGGTCGGTCCAGGATCAGACCCGTCGAGTGAGATGGGTCCGCTGATCTCGCGAGAGCATCGAGACCGCGTTGCTTCGTATCTCGATGCCGCGATCGCCGAGGGAGCCACTGTTCCTGTCGACGGTCGGCAGGGGATGGCTGTAGATAGCGACGGCTACTTTCTCAGACCTTCGCTGATCGACCACGTAAAGCCTGGAATGCGCTGCTACGATCATGAGATTTTTGGCCCAGTATTGAGCGTGGTGCGTGTGGACACCTATGCTGAAGCGCTGCAGATGATCAACGAAAATCCTTTCGGCAACGGCACTGCGATCTTCACTCAAAATGGTGGAGCGGCACGGCAATTCCAGTTCGATGTCGAGGTAGGCATGGTGGGAATCAATGTACCGATTCCGGTGCCGGTCTCGTACTACAGCTTCGGTGGCTGGAAATCGTCTTTGTTTGGAGACCTGCACATGTACGGCCCGGAAGGGGTGCAGTTCTATACGCGCTCGAAGGTAGTGACAAGCCGCTGGCCCGATCCTGGCGCCAGCAAAGTTGACCTCGGCTTCCCACAAGTGCGATAGAGTCTCGACCTTGAAGCAGTGCACGATCAATGAACCTCGCTGTTCATTTTTTGGAGGCGGCACAGATGCCGAGCAAAAAATTCCCGTTGCGCCGGCGCAGGATAGAGGCATGTCTGCTGGGTGTTTTGATTGGAGCCACCTGCGCTTCGCAAGGGCTTGCACAAGGCTTCGATAGAGCGCTTGACGACCCAACATTCGACCTGCATACAGCGACGGGCGGCACCCTTCAAAATAGCCGGATCGCGGCAGATTGGCGGATTCGCGATGGTCATCTTGCCGGCCTCACTGTACGCAACAAAATTAAAAGTAAGGATGCAGGCCCTGAATCGTTGAACCTTGACGGGCCCTTCTCAATTGAGCTGAAGAAGATCAGCGTGCTGCGCGCGGCCGATCTTGCGATCCAGGGAGAGACCAGAGTTGAAAAGCTGATAGCCGATCCTAATGCTTCGCGCTATTCGGATCGACTGCCTGGCATAGCGATTCACTATTCGCTTCTGGATGCTTCGGAACAGGTCCATGCGGACTGGGCTCTGATTCTTCGTCAAGATTCGGACTACATTCGCCAGTCGCTCACTATCACGGCAGGCAACGAGCCAATACCGATAGACGACGTTCGTATGATCGATTTGCATGCGGAGGGTGCGGCGCTTGCAGGTTCGGTGAAGGGATCGCCGCTCGTCGTGGGAGACTTCTTTGTGGGCTTTGAATCGCCGCTGTCGCAAAGCAGCGTTGTGGGCGATCATGCCGTATGCGAACTATACAGCGGAGTGCCGATCGGCGCAGACCAGTCAGCAGAATACTCTTCGGTCGTGGGAGTGGCTCCCGCGGGGCAGATGCGGCGTGCGTTCCTAGGCTATGTCGAGCGTGAGCGGGCACATCCGTATCGTACATTCCTGCACTACAACAGCTGGTTCGACATTGGCTTCTTTTCCCCTTATACACAGCAGGATGCGCTGAATCGAATCCACGCTATCGGCGAGGAGTTGAACAAGAAACGCGGCGTGACGCTGGACTCATACCTCTTCGACGATGGCTGGGACAATCACAACGATCTGTGGAAGATTCGCAAGGACTTCAAGGATGGTTTTGAGCCACTGACAAAGGCCGCGGCGCAATATGGCACCGCGCCCGGAGTATGGCTATCGCCATGGGGCGGCTACGGACCGGCGAAGCAGGAACGCGTAGCTACCGCAAGACGCGACGGGTTCGAAATCGTTGGCGGAGGGATGGCGCTCTCCGGGCCTAAGTACTATGCGCGATTCCACGATGCGGTGGTGGAGATGGTCACTAAGTATGGCGTGAATCAGTTCAAGTTCGATGGCACGGGGAATGCCGATCAGGTGGTGAAAGGCAGCGCCTTCAGCAGCGATTTCGACGCCGCCATTCATCTTATCCAAGATCTGCGCAAGCTGAAACCCGATCTCTACATCAACCTCACGACTGGCACGTATCCTTCGCCATACTGGCTGATGTATGCGGACTCGATCTGGCGAGGAGGCGACGATACGGAGTTTGCCGGCGTGGGCACAAGCCGCGAACGTTGGATCACCTACCGAGATGCCGATACCTACGACGAAATCGTGAAGGCTGGACCGCTGTTTCCACTGAATTCGCTCATGCTGCATGGAATTGTGTATGCGCAGAAGGCTCCTGGGTTATCGACTGATCCTGGCGGCGATTTCCGTAACGAGGTGCATTCGTACTTCGGCTCGGGAACGCAGTTGCAGGAGCTGTATATTACCCCTTCCCTGCTGACGAATGCCGATTGGGATGTGCTTGCAGAAGCTGCCAAGTGGTCGCGCAGCAACGCAGCAACGCTGGTGGATACGCACTGGATCGGCGGCGATCCTCGATGGCTCGCGGTGTACGGATGGGCGTCGTGGTCACCGAAAAAAGGGATTCTCACGCTGCGCAATCCGAACAATAAGCCGCAGGACTTCGCGATCGACATTGGTCAAGCGTTCGAATTGCCGTCGGGCGCGGCGCAACGCTATACGGCGCATAGTCCATGGAAAAGCGACGCATCGCAGCCGGTGATCGATCTCATGGCGAGAAAGCCGCACACCTTTCATCTGGCTCCGTTTGAGGTGCTCACGCTTGAAGTGCTTCCACGGTGAGAGGCGGCGCATCCACGAGATGTGTTGCGTTTACTGAGTGAAAATTCGCTTGGGACACATGGCGTGGACACCTACGTTGCCATCGACCAGTTGTGTAATATCCACGTCAACGGCCAAGCTGGTGAGCATGTAGGCTTCGTCGCGGCTGAGATGCTTTTGATCGACGAGAAAGTTGATCATGTCGCGCACGGCTAGCGTGGTGGCTTCTTTGAGATCGGGGCTGAAGCCCATGCTGATGTAGCTTGTCGGTGTCTCGGCACGCGGCCAGAGCAAGTGCTGGTCTTTGTGAACCACGAAGCGGAAGGTGCCGGTGAGAAATGTCTCCATCGCCGTGATATCGACTTCTCCGTTGCCCTGGCCAGCGTGACCATCGCCGACTTCGAAAAGCGCCCCCTTGGCATGAATTGGGATGTAGAGCGTAGCGCCTGCGACAAGTTCTTTGTTATCCATATTGCCGGCGTGCATCCACGGCGGAGCGCTATCGAGGCGGCCAGCCGACTCCGGTGGAGCGACGCCCATGCTGCCAAAGAACGGATGAAGCGGTATCTCGATGCCGGGCGCAAAGTGTGCAATCATCTTTTCGCGATCGAGAGGAATGATTTTCGAGCGGCTGTATGGATAGTCGTTGGGCAGGAAACCTCGGCCTGTTCCAAAACCATTGCATGCGAAGGGAACATCGATGTCGATCTTGAGAATGTCTACCTCAAGGACGTCTCCGGGCTCTGCTTCACTGATTGCGACAGGGCCCGTGAGGATGTGCCCACCGGGGCCTTTATCCTTGACTTCACGATAGATGTCCGCGTTATACGAAGGTATGTCCGCGGCTGCGACGCCCTCGCTCATAAGCCGCTCGTTGGACCCGCAGGTAGACAGCGTCTGGATGCGAACCGTGTCTCCGGAGTGAACTGTAAGGACGGGCTTGGCTTTCGCGGAATAGTATCCCCAGGCAACGGTCGACGGGCTGGCTTGTAGTGTGGTTACCTGCGTCTGGCCAAAGGCAAATTGAGCCGATACGAATGCCGCGGCTACAAAACAATGCTTCATTCAATAACTCCAGGTGGAATCGCCGAGCAAAATGATGAGATCATCGTATCAGTAGGACATGCTGAGGCTTCCAGAGACGGTGAGAGCCCATTTTGAGTCGCAATACTGCAACCGTTGCATTCTCATCGCGGCGAATGGACGAAAATAAAGCAGCCTAGGCGACAGACACCTCCAAGACCGCATCCAATCATCAGATTCTAAATGGCAACCCATGTGCCTCGGTGGTTGTGAACAAATGGACCGTTCTAACCGGTCCGATGGATCTCCAGGGAAGTGCGTATCTCTTCCCGCAAAGGAGTGTAGATATGCATTTTTTTCGACTGCGTCTTGTTGCGGCACTCTTAGTCGGCATCACTTTAATTTCAGTTGCTTCGACGTATTTCGACGTCCTGGCCCATAAGCATATACGGCGCACTGATCTGGAACGGCGCATGCAGTGGCTTGGCGCCGGATTGCAGCCGCAAATCGAGCAGCAGATTGCGCAGCGCCCCGAGGGGCTCGCTACGCTGCTGCAGCATCTGCGTCAATATCCCGACCAACCCAGTATGGCAGTGTATGACACACGAGGCAGCCTGATTGCGCTGGCAGGAGACGTGGCCCCACTGCATCAACTGGCTGCAAATTTCCTCAAGCACCCGCTGGTGGATGGCAAGGAAGTTTCGGCGTTCGTCAAGGCTCCGGAGAGCATAAAAGCGACAGGTGGAGCGGCTGGCGGGGCCGGACCCGCAACAAGACTGTGGTATGAAGATGCGATCCCTCTGCACGATGGCCTGCAAACGGTAGGGGCGCTGGTGATGGTGTCCGATGCCGATTACATTCGCCGGGAAGGCATGGATATCTGGCGCCGAAGCTTTCTCAACATTGTCGCCATGGTGGTTGTTGTTGTGGTGGTGACGCTGCTGATGGTGCGCTGGTTCCTGCTACAGCCAGTGACCCGCGCTGCAGACTGGCTGCGCCGCCTAAGACAAGGCAAGGCAGAAGTCGGCGACGGCGCAAAGGAATTTGGATATCTGGTGCCACTGGCCAATGAAGTCACATCTCTGGCAGAGACGCTGACCCGTGCACGGGCGGCGGCCGAAGCAGAGGCACGCCTGCGCGACGCAGCGGAGCATGTATGGACAGCGCATCGGCTGGCGGTGCATGTGCGTGAGCGGCTGGGCAACGGCAAGCTGTTTGTCGTATCGAACCGAGAGCCTTACATTCACGTTCGTCAGGGAACCGGCGTGGAGTGCATCGTGCCGCCGAGCGGTCTGGTGACGGCGATCGAGCCGATTTTGCAAGCATGCGACGGAACATGGATCGCACACGGAAGCGGCAATGAAGACAAGGCTTTTGTCGATGCCGACGACCGGCTGCGCGTTCCCCCCGAAGAACCGCGCTACACGCTGCGCCGCGTGTGGCTGAGTCCAGAAGAAGAGGCAGGATACTACGAGGGATTTGCCAACGAAGGGCTATGGCCCCTCTGCCACATTGCGCACACCAGGCCGATCTTTCGCGCGAACGATTGGGACTATTATCAGCGCGTGAACGCAAAGTTTGTCGACGTGCTGCTGGAGGAGATGCGCGATACCGATCATCCCGTGGTCTTTATTCAGGACTATCACTTTGCACTGCTGCCGCAGATGATCAAGAAGGCTCGGCCCGATGCTCGTGTGGCGATCTTCTGGCATATTCCGTGGCCTAACGCGGAAGCGTTCGGCATATGTCCATGGCAGGCGGAGCTTGTCGACGGATTGCTTGGCGCGGATGTGATCGGTTTTCACATTCAATCGCATTGCAACAACTTCCTGGAGACGGTGGACCGCGCGCTCGAGGCGAGAACCGATTGGGAACAGTTCAGCATTCGCCGCAACGGCCATCTCTCGCTTGTGCGACCCTTCCCCATCAGTGTGGCATGGGATGAGCACGCTATCGACGATGACAACATCGTGATAGAGCGCCCCAATGCAATCGGCCGGCCAGTGATCGTCAGAGACGCTGCGCGGGAACACAGCCTTGAGATGGAACGAATACACAGCGATCTGCACCGCGAGCTCGGTATCACGGGAAAACAAATGCTGGTTGGCGTGGACCGCATGGATTACACCAAGGGAATCGTGGAGCGGTTGCTGGCTATCGAGCACCTTCTCGAAGAGCATCCGTGGTACCTGGAGAAAATCGTCTTCGCGCAGATCGCAGCACCCAGCCGTACTCGAATTCCGAGCTACGCAGGCCTGCGCATGCAGGTGCAGGAGACCGTGGAGCGCATTAACCGAAGATTTGAAACTTCTGGTTGGAGGCCGGTTATCCTCATCGAGCGGCAATGCAGCCATGAGGAAGTGAAGCGTTACTACAAGGCAGCCGATATCTGCCTGGTGACCTCGTTGCACGACGGCATGAATCTGGTGGCAAAGGAGTATCTCGCGGCGCGCACCGACAACGATGGTGTGCTGATACTCAGTCGCTTTGCCGGCGCGGCGCAGGAACTGCGCGATGCACTCATGGTCAATCCTTACGACGTGCAGCAGGTTGCGGAGGCGATTCGCACCGGATTGGAAATGAGCCCTGGAGAGCGCCGTCTGCGCATGGAGCGCATGCGGCAGCAGGTGAAAGAACACAACGTTTATCGCTGGGCATCCAACGTGCTCACAGATGTTTGTGCAGTGCGTATCGAGGACCAGGTGCTGGCACACGAACCGCGCCATCCGCATCGCAAGCTGGCTTAACTCATAATGAGACTGAAACGCATAATGCCGCTTCGCCATGGTGACTGCGACAGCCAGCTAAGAAAAGCGAGTCACTGAGCTCCGCGATGCCTGCGCGAATAGCGTGCTCATCTGCATTGCGCTACGCGCCGTCTCCTGCAACGCCTAGAAAGCACCTGGAACGACATGTTCGCCTTCGTTGGAATTCCTGTTTACAGAAGCTACCCGTGGCAGCTAAATTGATCTGCGTTCGCTTTTCCTTGAATAAAGCGCTTTACCTCGCCAAAGGTGACTTCGGCATGACTTACTATCCATGCTTCCTTGCCACGATCTCTGTGGCGAGTTTCCCGTCATTCCCTCTCCTTAACCTTAACTACAAAGTAAGTCAACGTGCCGTCTTTAGGAATGAGCAGCTGATGAGGCGTATTGGCGGGGATATGAACAATGTCGCCTTTGGCAAGGCTGGTGGTGGCCGCGTGCAGAATGGCCGTTCCATGCATCTCGCCCGGGCTGCTGGATGTGGGATTCGCGAGTTCTCCGCCGGAGAGCAACGTGGCGCTGCCATCGACGACGATAAAGATGTCTGCGAATTTTTCATGCAGTTCAGGGCTTCCATCTTTGCTCCGAAAGCTGAGCATGGTGAAGTCGACCCCATACTTCTGCAGCGTCTCACTGGCCGAGCCGTTGCCGCTGGCTGCTTTTTGCTGCAGAGGTTTTACCTGCTGCAACAA
>DATAZR010000090.1:0-53044 GCA_036271955.1 Acidobacteriaceae bacterium | reverse complement strand
AGGATCAAGAGTGCGGAGCACCAGTGAATCCACTGCAGCCGGCTTTGCTTTCAACATCCCCGCCCGCATCGCCACACGATGGACGCTGCCGGGCTGAAGGCGGAATATAAGGTGATTTCCTCAGTAGAAGAACTGCCTGAGATCGCTCAGGAGTCCTGCAGTCTCGAGAACTATCTCGCCCTGCCCGATCACACAATGGATGACCGTATCGCAACTGCACGAGCCAAGCTCGGCTCGCAGGTCCTTCTGCTCGGCCACCACTACCAGCGCGACGAAGTCCTGCGCTTTGCCGACGTCACCGGCGACAGCTACAAGCTCTCCAAAATCGCCTCCCAGAGTGAAGCCAGATATCTCGTCTTCTGCGGAGTCCATTTCATGGCCGAGAGTGCCGACCTGCTCGGCCGCCAGGACCGCAACGGCAACACCATCCAGCAGGTCATTCTGCCCGACTTGAACGCCGGCTGCTCCATGGCGGATATGGCCGAAATCTCCCAGGTCGAAGCGGCATGGGAGTCGCTCGAAAAGCTCGGCCTCGCCCAGGAAGGGAAGACGGGCGACCTGATCCCGCTCACCTATATGAACTCCACCGCAGCCATCAAAGCCTTCTGCGGCGAGCGCGGCGGCCTGGTCTGCACCAGCTCCAACGCCCGCGCCGCTTTCGAGTGGGCTTTCGCGCGCGGCAAGCGCATTTTCTTTCTGCCCGACCAGCACCTGGGCCGCAACACCGGCCACGCCATGGGAATTCCGCTTGGCCGTATGCCTGTCTGGGACCCATGGGCTCTGCAAGGGGGCCAGAGCAAGCTCGCCCTACATATCAGCCGCATCCTCCTCTGGAAGGGGCACTGTTCCGTCCATCAGCGCTTTCTGCCCAGCCATGTGGATCAGGTCCGCGCCAAGTATCCCGGCATACAGGTCATCGTGCATCCTGAGTGCCGCTGGGAAGTCTGCCAGAAAGCCGATGCCCTCGGCTCGACCGAGCGCCTCATCCAACTCGTCGAAGAAGCCCCAGCTGGCTCAACCTTCGCCATCGGCACCGAGATTCACCTCGTCAATCGCCTCGCCAGGCGCTTCGCTCCGCAAGGCAAGAAGATCATCACCCTCGACGACTCCGGCTGCCTCTGTACAACGATGTATCGCATCAGCCCGCAGCACCTGGCATGGGCGCTTGAAAACCTCGTCGAAGGCTGCGTCGTCAACCAGATCCAGGTCAAGCGCAGCGTCAAGCACTGGGCCCGCGTAGCCCTCGACCGCATGCTGGAGATCTGATCGGACGTTGGAAATTGAACAACGGAGGGAGCAGGGACCTTCAGGCCCCTGAATCGGGTCTTCCTACGGAAGGGGCTTCAGCCCCGGAACTCCGCCATCGGCTGCCCAAACGTAATCCAGAACCCATTGCAGTCGCGCAGAATCCACTCTCGCATCCCGTAAAAAGTATCGTGAGGGTCCTCGACTACCTGAACCCGGTCTTTCAGGCGCTCATATAGCCCATCCACGTCATTAGCGTTGATGTATAGATCGAACTCCCGCCGCGGCGCATCGCTGGCCTTTCCGCCACAGTTCAGCATGATCTCGCTCTCACCGTAAATCAGTGAGGCCCAGATGAGCTCGCCGTCTTCTTCCGCATCCCGCCGCAGCTTGAAGCCGATCGAGCAATACCAGTCAATCGTTGCTCGTATATCGGGAACATGGATCATCGGAACGATTCTTTCGGGCATGGTTACCTCGCTCGCGCGCGATGGCAAATGCGACAATCGCGCCGCCACAGTCTAGCATTCCTCCAGAACCGCTCCGCACGTTATCCTCTTAGTAGCATGTCGTCACTCAAAGAAGCACCCAATCCGGCCATCGACGTCCCGCAGTCTGATCCCAAACTACCTCTGCACCTGAGCGCCAAAGCTTCCGGCCAGAACGGACAGCTTTTGACCGAAGCCGAAATCGAAGCCGCCGAAGCCGAAGCCCTCGCCTGGGCCCGCCGCGCGAATTCCTGCTGCGGCTGACATCCGCTCAGCTCGCTTCAGCGTTAAACTAGAGAGAGTTATCCGCGGATGAAAACTTTCACATTAGAAGAAGCACAAGCCATGCTGCCACTCGTCGAGTCGCTGCTCAATCGCGCCCTCGATAGCAAGCGCGCCGCTGAAGAGATTGACTCCGAGCTCTCCAGCCTCTCACGCCGCATCCACACCTCCGGCGGCATGACGGTCGATGTGGGCAAAGTCGCCGCGCGCCGCTCCGAACTCGAACAATGCATCCAGCGCATCCGCGAAACCATCGCCGAGATCGACGAAATCGGCGTCCAGGTCAAAGACCTCGACACCGGCCTGCTCGACTTCCCCTGCCGCATCGACGACGAAGTCGTCCTGCTCTGCTGGAAATCCGGCGAGCCGGCCATCGAGCACTGGCACACTATGGACTCCGGCTTCAAAGGCCGCCAGCCCATCGACGACCGCTTCCGCCGCCGCTCCAACACCCGCCCCAACTAAAAGTACCAATCTATAAACCGCGATGTGGGTGCCCCATGTCTCGATTCTGAGACATGGGTCCTAATTCGTGCGCAGCACGAAGACTCCAGCATCAAATCGGCTAGTCGGCCCTATGCCTGTGCTACCCTCCAACCAGTCCTATCCCTCCGCAAGCGCACAGCAATCCAGAGCGTTCCCATCCACGGGAGAACCGCATTTGTCCTCACTCGACGCAGCCATCTCTCTCCCACAAGACCCAGCCCCCGCACGAAATCTCGAAACCGACACCATCGGCCGCTCGGCCATGCGCAAGGCCACCTGGCATCTCATCCCCTTAATCGCCCTCGGCTACGGCACCGCCTACATGGATCGCATCAACATCGGCTACGCCCAGCTGCAGATGAACTCCGACCTGCACTTCAGCTATACCGTCTTCAACATCGGCGCGGGCATCTTCTTCGTCAGCTACGCCGCCTGCGAAATCCCCTCCAACCTGCTCCTCTATCGCTTCGGAGCACGCCGCTGGCTGGCCCGCATCATGCTCACCTGGGGCCTGCTGGCCATGGCCATGCTCTTCGTCCGCACGCCCAACCAGTTCTACTCCATGCGCTTCCTGCTCGGCATGGCCGAGGCGGGCTTCTTCCCCGGAGTCCTCTACTACCTCACGCAATGGTTTCCCACCAACCTGCGCGCCCGCACCATCAGCCGTTTTTATTCAGCGCTCCCGCTCAGCGCCGTCTTCATGGGAGCCATCGCCGGCCTCCTCTTCCGTCTCGACGGACACTTCGGCCTGCGCGGCTGGCAATGGCTATTCCTCGTCGAGGGCCTCCCGCCCGTGCTCCTCAGCGTCATCTTCTTCCGCTTCCTTCCTGACACGCCGCAGCAGGCAAAGTGGCTCACCTCCGAAGAGAAGCAGTGGATCGAAGGCCGTCTCGCCGAAGAGGCCATCGATCGCACCGGCACACACTGCACCGGCCTCGCCTCCGCGCTTCGAAACCCCCGCGTCTGGCTCTTCGGCCTCACCAATCTCCTCTTGCTCGGCGTCAGCTATGCCAGCACATTTGCCCTGCCGGACATGGTGCGCAGCCTCACCGGCCTCAGCGTCGCCTCCGTCGGATACATCCTCTCCGCCATGGGCCTGCTCGGCGCGGTCGGCATGGTCGCCAACGCCGTCCTCTCCGACCGCAGCAACAAGCCCTACGGACACATGATCGCCCCCGCCCTGCTCGAAGCGCTCTGCCTCGCCCTGGTCACCATCGCGGTCAGCCCCTGGCTCGCGATTCTGCTGCTGGCCGGCATGTATCTCTTCCACAACGCCATCCAGGGACCGCTGCTCGCCATTCCCAGCACCTTCCTCAAAGGCAAAGGCGCCGCCGCCGGCCTCGCCACCATCAACATGGTCGGCATCCTCGGCGGAGTCATCTTCCCGCCTCTCATGGGCTATCTCCGCGACCACAGCGGCAACTACCGCAGCGGCTTCCTCATGCTCTCCGCCACCACACTCGCCGCCACCGCAGTAGTCTTCACCCTCCGCGCCCTATCCCGCCGCAAAACCCAACTTATTGAGGGCTGAATTCTTGTGACGCTTGATTTGAAGAAGCGACCTGTCATTTCAACAACCAGATGTTTGTCATCCTGAGCGCAGCAAGGATCTGCTCTTGTCTTTGCTTTTCTTGTCTGTCATTCCCGCAGGGAATCTGCTTTTAACTTTTTCTCGACCGAAACGAACCAGGTAAGGCAAGGCTTCAGCCCTGCCATCTCGCAATCGCATGTAAGTCTTTTCGAGGGGCCTCGATGGCCCCGAGCGAGGGCAGCGCAAGTCTGAACGATAGGAAACATAGGCCGCCCGCCGATTTGCTAGACTGATTTCCTTCAACCTGGAGGCATATATGGAGAACAATCCCGATGAGACACAAGCGGGGCAAGTAAAGAAACAACCTCCAAGTGGAGAGGATAGAGTCGACGCGATCGCCCTCAAGTATCTCGAACTATCCCGAGCCGAAATCCTAGAACGGCTCAAGCTCTCCAATCAGTTCCTGATCGTTTACCTCGGCGGCATCTCCGCCCTTCTGGGATGGCTCTTCACAGCGAAAGACCCTATGGCTGGCGGTATCGTGCCGCAGAATGTATTACCAGCTGTGGCAGCTGGTTTCAGCTTCCTCGCGTGCTCTGTCAGTTGGATTTTGAGCGAGAACGAAGCGATGATCGAACTCCACGCGAAGTATCAGATGGAGCAGCTTGGTAAATGGTTATACCAGGTCTCATCCTTGCTTTTGTGGGAAGAGACATCCCATCTCAGGAATGAACGCCCGTCGACTGGCGCCATGCTGGCGCACGTTCTTATGATCAACGCTCCAAACATCGCATTGACCATCGCGGCGGCTTTCCTTCCCTCTCCCCAATTGCCAGGCTACTGTTTGAGGATGGCTCTCATCGCGCTTTCGTTCGTGTTAACAGCTGCCTCGGTTGTTATATCGATTCGCATGATTCGCCGTCGAACAGGTCACCGCCGCTCTATTCGAGACCGGTTTTAACAATTGCAAGAGCGGAGTCAGCTGCAGTCCCCGGTTCTCCATGTTCGGTATCGAACCGATTATCAGCTCGTCATCGCATATATTTGGATTCATCCCCGGATTAGCGCTTTGGCCTCAGTGACGAAGTTGCGCATGGAAAAAGCTCCCGAACAAAAGATCGGGGGCTTTTCTGTTTAGAACGTTAAGCTACCCAATTTCCTCCTACTGATTGATAGGCGACCAAGGTCTCGCGACCTGATTCGTCCGTCGTCTCTGTCCTCTTCACCTCTTACTCCAAAGAAAATACGGCGACCCCGAAGCGCCAAAGGCGCGAAACCATACCAGCCCAGGCCAACGGCCTGGGTCAAAGCACGCACCAAAAACCAAAGGGCTGAAAGCCCGGCCTAGGGTGTCATCTAATCCGCCTACGAGCGTCCCAAATCTGAAATCAAAGGACAGGCGGTTTACTCCACATATCCCCACACAACGAAACCCGGCGGAACCACCAACTCGTCCGTTCCTGTCAAGCCGCTCTCGCCTGAAATGCTGTGTAACTCACTGACATAGCAATCACTTCCCAGCCCAAATTCATCTTGCATGGAATTAACTCCAAAAGCGCACAATAGAAATATCCACTAAAACTCTTTTTTAGGAGGTCAGAAATGCTGAAGAGCAACAACCCGTCCCGCATCCTCACTCCCGAAGCCGCCGCTAACAGCAAGCCTGTTGGCAACAAAATAAATACCCCCTCCCCCCGGTGTCGTTCTTATTTTCTTCGCTCTTCCAGGCAGCACACCCGATCCCTGCCATTCCACGTATCCTGAACACGCATGTACATCCCCGAAGAAGAAATCCGCGAAGTCCTGACCTACGAATCCTTGATCCCAGCCATCCGTCAGGCGCTGATGGATTACTCAACCGGCAAAGTAGAACAGCCGCTCCGCCAGGTCCTACGAGTCAAAGATGAGCAAGCCAATCCAACAGGGTGGTTCGCAGTCATGCCCGTCATCTCCGGCGAGTACATGGCGGTCAAGACCGTCACCTTCTACCCCGGGAACGCCGCACTCGGCAAACACACGCACCTGGCGACAATCGAACTGCTAAGCCGAGCCACTGGTGAGCCGCTGGCTGTCATGGATGGCCGCCTCATCACCGAGATGCGCACCGCTGCCGTCTCCGCTGTAGCCGCTCAGACTCTCTCGCCAAACGCGCAGACGCTCGGCATCCTCGGCAGCGGCATCCAGGCCCACGCCCACATCGAAGCTCTGCGAGCCATCAACCCAGCCTTCCGCAAGCCCAGCAGCATTCGCATCTGGAGCCGCAACACCGAAAAATCCGCAGCCCTCGCCGCAGAAACCGGAGCCATCGCCATCACCATCGAAGAAGCCGCTGCTTCCGACATCGTCTTGACCGTAACCTCAGCTACGCAGCCCGTCCTGCACGGCAAATGGCTGGCGCCTGAATCGTTGGTGATCGCAGTAGGCGCAGTCGGTCCGCAGCTCCGCGAACTCGACGACGAAGTGATGCAGGGCACACTCATCGCCGAATCCCGCCAGGGCGCGGAAAACGAGTCCGGCGACGTCATCCTCTCCGGCACAAAAGTCTACGCCGAGCTCGGCGAAATACTTGCCGGAACAGTTCCGCTGCCTTCACAAGGCCGCCGCGTCTTCAAATCCCTCGGCATGGCCATCGAAGATCTAACCGGCGCACGCCTCGCCTGGGAAGCGCTTAGCAAAAGTTGAACCGTGAATCGGAACGCTAGAATGGGAACCGATGACAACCGATTCGACTTCACACGCACTATCTCGACGCAAATTCCTCACCGCCGCAACCGGCGCAGCCGCATCTCTTGCCATCCCGGCACATCACGCCTTCGCGCTGCCCGCAACATCAAGCCAGTCTCCGCTACGCGGCCGCTTCGTGACCCACGTCTCCATCGTGCGCGTGAATCAGGTCGAAGTCACGCCAACCCGCAACCTCGGCGAAGACGAAGCTCCGCTCAACAGCCCGGACCACATCCGTCATCGCCGTGAGGCTTTCGCCGCTGGATGGCCGGGCGGCCAGATGACCTGGGCCATCAGCTGGCTCGCCCTCATCGACAAGCGCCAGGAATATCAGGATGCTCGCAAGCTCCTCGTCGAATATCACCACCAGTACGGCGACGAAATCACCTTCATCCCCGGCGGCTATTTCGCGCCCATGTTCGACACGCGCAAGAACAATCAGCACACCATTCGCGAGGCGCTGAAAATGATCTCCGAGATGGTCGGCGGCGACTACCGGCCCGACTCGCTCGTCGCCGGATTTCTCGACGCCGACAGCCAGCACTACCTAGCCACAGAAGAAGGCATTCACGTCTGCCAAGGCCAGATCTGGTCGCAGCACGGCATCGACAACGGCGACGGCGACGGAGGCATCTCCTACCCCTACTATCCCAGCCGCGAACATTACCTCAAACCCGCCCAGGGCCCAGCCGACTTCATCGACAGCGTCTGCCTTGACGGCTGGACATGCGACTTCCTTCCGGCTCGCTATCAGGGCTTCGACAACGGCATCAATTCCCGCCTCGGCGTCGGCCCCATCGAAACCGGCCGCCTCGGTCTCGAAGCAGGCCATAAGGAAACCATCGACACTGTAGCGCAGCACTTCGACACTGGATACAAACTCAACGGCTTCGGCTTCGTCACTTCCATCTGGGAAGTTTCTATCGGCCAGGACGAAGACCTGACCTGGTCGCTGCAGGCCATCAAGAACCGGTGGCCCGACACGCAGGTCATGACCGAAGGCGCATTCGGTCTGGAATGGCGCAAGCATTACAAGAACAACGACCATCTCAACTACCGCTTCGACGCCAAAGGCACCGGCGCGCCCGGCTCAGAAAAAGATCTGGAAATCCAGTGGTTCATGAACAAGGATTTCCGCCTCGCGCTGCTGCGCAACTGGCAGACCGGAGCGTCGCCCAAGGTCATCGACTTCACCCGCTACGATCTTCCGGCGCACGAGCCTGCCTCACCTCAGCGCGAGTGGAGCCTGATGAACGTCCTCAACCAGAAAGGCACGCGCCCGCAGGACAAGCCCATCCCATTCACTCGGTTGACGCTCGACGATCAGCACCGCATTCTTGCCCGGTATCCCGAGCTGAGGAAGCTCACCTGAGCCGCTCGATCTATCGCGAAATGAAGTGAACCATTTCTCATCGGCGATGGATCAAAGCACGCAGGAGGCAGCTATGAGCTCAGAGCAAATTCCCGGTAACGGAGTAACCCACACAAAAATCGACACCAAGTTCGAGATAGTCGTTATTCCTGTCTCGGATATCGATCGCGCGAAGGAGTTCTACGCGAAGCTCGGATGGCGGCTTGACGCGGACTACGACAACGGCTCCGATTTCCGCGTGGTCCAGTTTACGCCGCCCGGCTCCGGGTGCTCGGTCATCTTCGGCAGAAACGTCACCGCGGCCGCGCCCGGCTCCGCACAGGGCCTTTACCTGATCGTCTCCGATCTTGCGGCCGCCCGCGAAGAGTTCCTCAGCCGCGGCGTTAAAGTAAGTGAGGTCTTCCACAACGAAGGCGTGTACGCAGGCCCGGATGAGCCCTACCTGTTTGGGCGGCTCCGCGTCAGCGGTCCAGATCCCGAGCATCGCAGCTACCGCTCGTTTGCCTCATTCAGCGATCCGGACGGCAACGGCTGGATCTTCCAGGAGATCACCAACAGGCTGGCAGGACGCGTCGCCGGCGACACGACATATGCGTCGGCAAGCGATCTGGCGCAGGCGCTGCGGCGTGCAGGAGCCGCCCACGGCGAACATGAGAAGCGCACCGGCGGGCAGCGCGATGAGAACTGGCCCGATTGGTACGCTGAGTACATGGTCCGCGAGCAGTCGGGCGAAGAACTGCCGCAGTAACTAACTACGACTGGATCGCTATCTCTAAGTAATCGAGTACAGCGGCGCGAACTCCGGTATACCGGAGTGCTGTCCGGCCATCCAGCGCAGCACATAAACCTCCGTTGGATTGGTAAGTGAGTGTGTCAGCGCATTCGGGATCACTTCAAAGATCGTATGCGCGCCAATGTCCTTGAAGTAGTCGATATCAGTCTCCACAATCATGCACTCCGCGCCATTGATCGTACCGGTGTTGTCCTGGTGAAAGGTGAGCTGCACATTGGCCTCGCCGAACTGAATCTGCTTCCAACTCTTCGTCGCGCCTGGATGAAAAAGCTGCGGCGCATTCTCCTCGGCAAACAGTCCGGCTTTGGCTGCCGTTTGCACCTGATTGAACAGTTCTACATCGCACAACGCAAAGAAGCGGTCCTGCGCCGGAGCGGGAATGCTATCGACGGTCCAGCAAACCTGCTTGAGGTAGTCCAGCGGCGTGCCATGCTGCAGATTGATCTGGCTCATCGCCTCGCACAGGTTCAGCATGCACGCGACCACCTTTTCTGAGTTTTCAATCAGCCCGTCGTAGCGAGCCTCTCCCGTGGCGTTGTCCACATCCGATGCGAAAAACGGATATGCAGCACTTACTGCGTGCCATCGCGCATTTACAAAGCTGAACCCCGGATCGTTGGGGATCATCATGATATCCAGCGTGGTGATTAGCGTATTGGAAAGCTTCACCGGAAAGAATCCGGCATCCTTATGCCCATCCAGCGAAACCAGCACCGTGTATCTATCTCCGAAGTTGTCGAAGAACGGCAGGTTTGTGAATGTAAGGTCGTTATTCGGGAAAAACTTCGATACCTGCTGCTTCTGATTGCCATCCACGATACGAATCAGGAAATTTGCCGGAGCCGCAAAAAGTTGTCTCGATCCGTCAAAAATGCGAAGGCGCAGGGTGCTCGTCTCACTCATAGAATTCCCTCATGGAATGCGAGCAAGCCTACGCCATCACCGGCAGCGTTGCAATGCGTATCGATGAATTACTCGTAAAAGTAACTGATCGCCGCACCTCAAGTTATCTCTATTTACGAGTTCAATCGGGCTACGGTTTCCCGCCAACCTTCCACTCCGGCTTCCAGCTTGTATCCGCAAGCCATCGCACTGGCTCGACCATCGACTGAATCGAGCTCGTTAAAAATCCAAAGTCGATTTTGGAGACCTCGTCGCTGGGCTGGTGATAGTCCTTGTGCAGCCCAAAGCTTGAAACCGTCTGCGCCACAATGCCTTTCTTCGCCAGCGCGTAATTGTCCGATCGTTGAAAGAAGTGTTGATCTGGGTGCGGATCGGCGGAAATCGCCGCTCCATGCTGGGCCAGCGTTGGTCCCAGGTCGCTGCGCTCATAGCCAGTCAGCCACAGTCCGCCGGACTTCAACGCAGCATCGGGCCTGCCCAGCATCTCAAACTCCAGATTCGCCACAATCTGGCCCAGCGGCGCTGGCGGATGATCCAGAAAATAGCGATTGCCAAACCCGCCCAGCTCCTCCGACCCAAAGAGCACGAACAAGACCGAGCGTCTCGGCCGCTTGCCCTCCCTGGCCATCTGGCTCAGGGCCCGAGCCAGCTCCAGCACCGCGGTTGTTCCCGAGGCATCGTCGTCGGCGCCGTTGTAGATGCTGTCGCCGTTGACCGCTTCGCCCAGACCGAGGTGATCGAGATGCGCGGTCAGCAGGATTACCTCCTTCAAGGGATTCGGCGCAGCGCCGGCATCCGTTCCGCGCAGCAGAGCCAGAGCATTCCACGTATCAGTCCGCTGGTTCTGGTCGAAACCATGCTTCTTCAAGTGCTCCGCCAGCTTCTCCGGAAAAGGGTTGGGCAGCGGAGCCCGCTGGATGTATCCGCCGTTCTCTCCGGCGGGTTCCAACCCAAACGACTCAAACAGCGAAGCAGCATAGAGCGCCGCCAGATGCTCGTCCCGCGTGCCGGAGCCGCGCCCGTGCAGCTCATCGCTGGCTAAAAATCCCAGTTCCGCCCGCACGCAGGCCGCGCAAATCTCCGTGTCCCGTCCCGTGGCTCTGTGCGGTTTGGCTGCAACCGCATTTGAGCAGCCCAATCCAGCGGCCGCCAGTCCAATCACCATCATCCATCGCACTGTCCGTCGCATCAGGCGCATCCGCCGATTCTAAATCCCATTCCGGGCAAGCGCTCGGCCTATTTCCTGCGTCTGACTCATACGGGTTGTTGCGCGCCTGCCGGCCTGCGCCGCAGGTTACCCTGTATGTGCGCGTGAGAATCGGGCGTGGCCCGGGCGAAGACACAAGAGGGCCGTGAGATTTCATTGGCAGCAGGCGTCGGCGAGGAGTTCGATTTGATGGGGCAGGGAAGCAGAGTGCGTTTCTTCAGGCTGGCAGAGGCGTTGACCCTTGCAGCAACGGCATTGAGCCTTACCGGATGCAGTGGCTTCTTCACCTCCATCGGCACCGGCGGCACCGTCGGCAACGGCACCTCGACCTACGCCTACGTCGCCAACGCCGGCGGCACGCTGGCCGAGTATTCGCTGACCAGCGGAGTTCTGGCCGCGCTCAGCGGCAGTCCCATCACTCTTCCGCTCTCGCCCACCAGCATCGTCGTCGCTCCCAACAACGCCTTCGTCTACATCGGTACCGGCACCGGAGCTTTCCTCTACACCATCAACTCCGACGGGACGCTCACCGAGGGCAATGGAAACAACGTCGCCTACCTCAATCCCAACGATCAGACCTTGATTGCCGAGAGCATGGTCATCGACCCCACCAGCTCCTGGCTGCTCATCGCCTACCAAAGCTCCAAGGTTCTCGACGCCGTCCAGATCAGTCCTACCACCGGCCTGCCTACTGGGGCTGAATTCTCGATCAACAGTTCTGCCAGCACGCCAAACCCCCAGCTCGCCATTTCACCTGCCAACACTCAGGTATATGTGGCCATGGGCGCCGGGGGCACCGAAGCCATCGGCTTCAATCCCAAAGGCACGACTGCACCGAACGGGCCTTGGTCCACTACGGGCGTAAATATTGGTTTGCTCACCACAGACGGTGGGACGGCTGACACCGCCGTTGCGGTCGACTCGACCTCAACTTATGTTTATATCGCCGAGCAAAATACCAATTCTTCCGCCGAGGCCACAGCTGGCACGGTTCGCATGCTCGCCACGGCCAATCTTGCCAAAGACCTCGACGATGAAACCGTAGGCATCGGCCCGTCGGCCATTCTTTCCGATCTCACCGGAGCCTACGTCTATGTGGCCAACGGCAGCGATGGCACCATCTCCGGCTTCTCGCTGACCACCGCAACTCAAAAGCTGACTTCGCTCGGAACGGCCTTTCCCACCGAGCAATCCCCCATAGCGCTCGCCGAAGACAGCTCCAAGGGATACGTCATGTCGGTCGGCAACAAGGCCAATCCCAATCTCTGGCTCTACAGCTTCGACGCCACAAACCTCGGTTCGCTCGACGTCGGCTCTACCAAGTCCACTGCTTCCACCAATCCAGCTGCTTCGACGGGTATCGCGCTGACGCACTAACTACAAGGGAACAGGGAATAGGGAACAGAACCGGGTGCGTCTCAACGATGCCTCTGGATGAGCGGTTTTATCAACAAATCGGATCGCGATTGCCTTTCCTGATCCCTGCTCCCTATTCCCTGTTCCCTGCATTTCAAAGTGCTATCCTCTACCTAGATTGCGGTCTCCCGTGCCCACGCTTCGCTTCCATCGCAATACCCGCCGCGCCAACGCAGCACCGGGCCTCTTTCGGAACTTGCTCTGGCTGCTGCTCCCTGTACTTCTCGCCGGATGCGGCCGCTTCCATCCCATTCAGAAAGAGTACGTCTACGTCTCGGCCCGCCAGGTCTATCTGCACGACCGCGTAGCTGCCGTCTCCAACCGCACCGCTCTCGTGACCAACGGAGAAGCTCTCGAAGTCATCGAGCAGGGCAAGCGCTTCGTCAAGGTGCGCACGCCGAAGGGCGAAGTCGGCTGGCTTGAAGATCACGCCGTCATCGACGGCAAGCTCTACGCCCAGTTCCAGGACCTGACCAAAAAGCACGCCGAGGACCCGGTCGAGGCTAACGGCGAGCTTCGCGACGACCTCTACCTGCACGTCAAACCAGGCCGCGAAACCGCGCACTTTCTGCTTATCCCCGGCAGCACAAAGGTGCAGTTGCTGGATCGTGGCTCCATCGCCAAAGCGCCTGCTCCTGGCGTCGCGGTCGCAAAGCCCAAAACCGCTGTGGCTGCAGATACCGCTGCCGTTCCGCAGCCCGTTGCCATGGAAGACTGGTGGCTGGTTCGCGACAACTCCGGGCACACAGGCTGGCTGCTGGCGAACCGCGTCGATGTCGATGTTCCTGACGAAGTGGGTCAGTACGGCGAAGGCCAGCGCATGATCGCCGCCTACCCAATCGCCAAGGTGCTCGACGACGGCACGGGCCGCGAGCGCCGCAAAGACGGGTCATTTGGTAGAAAGCGCGGCAAGGGCGTCGCCAGGCCAGAAGCCGTGCCTGATGCTACTTCCGATGCTGTCACCGCTGCTCCCAAAGAGATGACCGAGTACGTCACCGTCCTTTCGCCGCCACGCGGAGGCTTGCCTTACGACTTCGACCAGGTCCGCGTCTTCACCTGGAGCCTCAATCACCACCGCTACGAGACCGCGTATCGGCTGCACGGAATCCAAGGCTATCTGCCGGTGAAGATTTCCACGGAAAACGTGAATGGCCAGAGTGAGCCGACCTTCAGTTTCGAGATCGCCAGCGGCCCCGACGTCAGCGTCGATCCGGAGACCGGCGTCACCCGCCCCGTCGCTCCCCGCACCATAGCCTTCCGTCTCGAAGGCAACATCGTGAAGCGCACCGGCGCCGACATGGCTCCCATCGTCCTGACCCGCGACCCCGAAGAAGCGGCCAAAGCCAAGGCCGCCGCGAAGAAAAAAAGGCGCTAAGCAGTCTTTCTTGTCGTCACACAATCTTCCTGGAAAGACATGCCCCGGATTGCACTTTGGCCTGCGGCCAATTGCACCGGCAGCTGCTGCGCACCGCAAAAAGTCTGCTGCCGATTGCCAATGGTCTCGTCTATGCTTACGGGCAAATATAGCCGCCGGAGCCGCCTAACTCAGAAATTCGACGATTGCCTCGATCACCCGCTCCTGCTCATCGGGACGAATCTCAGGGAAGATCGGCAGCGCCAGAACCTCTCGCGACGCCCTCTCCGCCTCCGGAAAACTACCCTCGGGATAGCCCAGAAACTCCAGCGCCTTCTGCCGGTGCAGCGGAACAGGGTAGTAAATTTCCGATCCGATCCGCTGCGAAGTCAGGTACTCGCGCAAGTCATCACGTCGTGCCGAGCGGATCACATACTGATGCCAGCAATGCACACTGCCTGCGATTTCCTTTGGCAAAACCACGCCATGCTGCGGATAAACGCCGCTCTCGGCCAGCCCCGCGTCAGCAAAAAGCTGGTGGTAGCGTAGCGCAGCCTCGCGCCGAAGTCGATTGCGTTCAGGGATATAGCGCAGGTTGACGCTCAGCACGGCTCCCTGGAATCCATCCATGCGCGCATTCCAACCGACCTCGTCATGGTGGTAGCGCTGGCGCATTCCATGCTGCCGCAGCATTCGCGCCCGCTCTGCCAGCTCGGGCCGGTTGGTGGTCACAAGCCCGGCGTCGCCTGCGGCGCTCAGATTCTTGGTCGGGTAAAAGCTGAAAGCTGCAATATCGCCCAGCGACCCAGCCGCAATTCCATTCCAGCTCGCTCCCCAGGCCTGCGCCGCGTCTTCGACCAGTGTCAGAGAATACTCTTTGCCCAGCCGCGCGAATTCGCCCCAGTTCACACACTGCCCATACAAATGCACCGGCAGTAAAGCCTTGATTGACGAGCCTTCTTGCGACTGGAGCAGATTTTCTATGCCCGCCGGATCGAGATTGAAGGTGATAGGGTCAATATCGGACAGTAATGTCGTATATCCAGACCGCAGAATGGAACTGATGGAAGCGAAGAAGCTGAAGGGCGTGGTCACGACCGCCGAATTCGGACTCAGCCCAGCTGCCGCGAGCGCCAGCCACAGAGCATCGGTGCCGGAAGCGCAGCCGACGGCCTCCGCGACGCCAAGGCTTTGCACAGCTGCTTGTTCAAAAGCTGAGACCGATGGGCCGAGGATGAAACTCCGCTGGTCAACGACCTCGGCAAGGGCGGTGAGAATCTCGTCGCGGATGGGCGCGTACTGGCGCTCCAGGTCGAGCATTGGGACAGCAATTCTCTCGGAGCGACTTGATAGTACCGGTTTGGCTGAGGATGCCTTTGGATCTGTCACCTACGTAGTTTATCAATGCATGCGTGAACGGCAGGGTGCTGGCAATAGCCAGCAAAGGCCGTTGGTCAGCATCGGCCGGATTCGTCAGTATTCGCGCACCTCGGACTCGACAAATTCATTCGGCGAGAGGGTACATTCTTTCGGTGAAGCGTCCAATTCAAGACAGTTATGAGCCCAGTGAGGAATCTCGGTTCGATTCGGGATTGTTGAATCGAGCCTCAAACGCCTATAGTGGGATTGGTAGATTGCGGTAACCCGAAAACGGCGCGAAAAAGTGCCAGCTTGTGGTTACCGGTTGAGTGGCAAGTGTGAGTCAGTCACTGGCAGAACGAGTTACTTCCGCATCGCAGCTGCGAACTGATCTTTTTCGATTCAGGTTCGGATGTATCGCTGACAATGCAGTCTCTGCGGGGCCGGCTTCCGAGGGAATGAACACAATTTGAGAACAGGAAAGCAGGAGATCGGCACATGGATAACAAGCCGGCACAAAACATTCAGGACACCTTCCTGAACACCGTCCGCAAGGATAAAACTCCCATCACGATTTACCTGGTCAGCGGCGTCAAGTTGACGGGGAAGATCCGCTCGTTCGATAAGTACTCCGTGCTTCTGGAAAACAACAGCCAGGAGCAGCTGATCTTCAAGCATGCGATCTCGACAGTTGTCAGCAATCGCAGCGTGATGCATACGCCGGATTATCGGCCTGCCGGACAGGCGCCCGGCGCTCCTGTCACGCCGAATGCAAGTGCCGCTGTGCCGGGAGCCAACCCTGCTGCCAGCCATTCGTAGGCAAGCTGTTCGTAACATCGAAATCAGGGCGCGGGTGCAACTTTGAAGGGCGAAGCCAAGTCGGGTTTCGGACCATCGAAGCCATCTGCGCATGATTCTTCCGACTCGTGGGCGGGAAGCCGCGGACGGCAGGAACGCGCGGTGCTGGTTGGTGTGGATTTCTCCAGCCGAAGTGGGATTCGCCGTCCTGGAGCCGAGGGTGCACGGGCTGCTGCGCTTGCCGCTTCCGTAGCTGCGGAAAGTGATACTGAAAATCAGGATGAAGCCGCCAACACTCCGCGACTCACGGCTGGACCGCTTGACGGCATTTCGACGGAATTGAGCGCGGACGCTTCGCTGGTGGAGTTTCGCGAACTGGTAGAGAGCGCCGGCGGTCTCGTCGTGGCGCAGGTGATGCAGCGCCGCAGCAAGCCCGATCCGGCGACGCTGATTGGCGCGGGCAAGGTCGAGGAGATCGCAGCGACTGCTGCGGCCAACCATGCCGACCTGGTGGTCTTCGATCACGACCTGACGCCGACACAGCTGAGAAATCTCGAAGGCCTGATGCCGTGCCTGGTTCTCGATCGGACGCAGCTTATCCTCGACATTTTTGCTCGCCACGCGAGAACTCGCGAAGGCCAGCTGCAGGTGGAACTGGCACAACTTGAGTACATGCTGCCGCGGCTCACCGGGCGCGGCAAGGCCATGTCGCAGCTGGGCGGCGGCATCGGCACGCGTGGACCTGGCGAGACGAAACTTGAGACGGATCGCCGCGCAATTCAAAGGCGCTTAGTGCATCTGCGCGGTGAGCTGGATTCGGTGAAGAAGATTCGCCACCAGCAGCGGCAGCGCCGCGAGGCGGTTCCGGTGCCGACGGTAGCGCTGGTGGGTTATACCAATGCGGGCAAGAGCACGTTGTTCAATCGGCTGACGGGGGCGGGAGTGCTGGCCTCTTCGCGGATGTTCGCCACGCTGGACCCTAAGCTGCGGGCGCTGGAGTTGCCCAGCCGCCGGCGCATTCTGCTGTCGGACACGGTTGGCTTCATTCGCAACCTGCCGCACACGCTGGTGACCAGCTTCCGGGCGACGCTCGAAGAGGTAGAACGGGCCGAAGTACTGCTGCATGTGCGTGATGCGTCGTCTGCATACGGCGATGAGCAGAAATCGCAAGTCGAGAAAGTGCTGGGCGAGTTGGAAGTGCTGGATAAGCCGCGCATCGAAGTTCTGAACAAGATCGACCTACTGCCGGCAAACGAGCGAGCTGGATTGGGAACTCGCGGCAATGTGATGGTTTCAGCGCAGTCGGGCGAGGGAATCGAAGGGCTGCTGGCAGCTATCGATGAGGCGCTGACGGCCGATCCGCTGGTCGATGCGGAGCTTGTCGTGCCGCAGTCTGAAGGCGCGATCCTGGCGGCTATCGATGCAGGAATGGTCATCCACGGACGGGCTTTTGAGGGGGAGACAGTGCATCTGTCGGTGCGCGGCCCGGCGTCGCTGGTTGGGCGGATTCAGCAGGATCTGGCGCGGCACGAAATCGATAGCTTGCCAGCTTAGAGGCCTGACGTAAATATCTTGGGAATTAAATACCTAGGGAATCTGGGTGAGGCGCTGCTTCATCCGCTTGGCCAGCTTCTCGATCTCTTTGGCTTTATTGAGATCATCGGCTCCCGGTCCGGTTAAGCCAGGCGTGCTGTATTCAGCGTTTAGATCCTTTGCCAATTCAACAAGCCTTGCCGAATCGGCACGGTTTTTCTTTTGGTATTCGATGGTAATTGCTTTCGTGAACCGTTCCCGTCTGAGCGTGTCAAGGTCGGTGTCGCTGTTGTCAGAATCGGGTTTACCCATGTTGCCCGATTTAATGCTGTTATCCGCCGGGTTCACATTTCCGGCAGTTGGAATGATTTTGGGATTCGGGATGTTATTGGAGACCGGGGGTGGATTTTGGCTCGCAGAAACTGCGAGACCGAGAAGAAGTGAAGAGCATCCAAGGACAGCGGGTCCGATTTTCACGCCGATCTCTCCAAGCGGTCAAAAGCGACTCACGGACAACCCTCAGACAGAGTCTAGAGCGGGGTAGCGGAATCGGGTTGTGTCGCAAATATACTCCCAAACTAAGGTGGGCTGTAGTCCCCGGGAGTGGAGATACTTCCCGGAGACTACAGCCCGCTGGACCCTGAACTGGGTCGAGGTGATAACCTAAGTGTAAGCCCGTTTCCGGCTGCTGCAACACAATTCTTTTACCGTTTTCATAATCGGAACGAAGGTTTTTCCACTCTCCTTCGCCATCTGAAACAACCCCCTGCGGATGCGTTGACATCGGGTTTTACCCCTGATACAAAAGAGTGTTCCTGCGCAAAAGCGCCAAAACCTGACACACGGGCGATCCACACCGACATGCAAGTACTGTTTCAACAACTCGGCGGCCTTTTCCTTGCCTCTTTGCCGACTCTGTTTCTATTTATCTTTCTGGTAATTGCCTACCAGGTGCTGGTGCAAGGGCCGCTGAGCCGCACATTGCGCGAGCGCCGTGCGCGCACCGCCGGAGCCGTCGAAGAGGCCGATAAGGCAATCGCTGCTGCGGCTGCGAAGACCGACGATTACGCCAATAAGCTGCGACAAGCCCGCGCTGAGGTTTTCCGCGCCCGCGAGCAGCGGTTGCAGCAGGCCGCTCAGGAGCGCGAATCGCTACTGGATCAGGCCCGCAAGGCAGCCACTAAGAAAGTGCTCGAAGCCCGGCTGGCGCTCGAATCTGAAGCGAAGGCCGCACAGGCGGTTGTCATGGCCAGTGCCGACCAGCTGGCCGAACAGGTAGTACGTGCCGTATTGCCGGCGACTGCCGGGGGTTCCCGTTGAGACTTAGCAAGCAAACTCCCCGCCGATTTTCCAGCCTTGTCCTTTTCATTGCGCTGCTATTCAGCGTTGCCGCCGCGCCTGTTGGAGCGATTGCCCAGGCAGGCGATGCCGCCACGGCTCCGTCCGCGGCCCAGCCCAAGGCCGGGCCCGAATCGGTCTTCAAGGAAGAGCACAAGGCAGAGAAGGAAACCGAAGCGGACGAAACTTCGGTTTACCGGCATTCTCCCAGTGTGCAGTGGTTCGCCAAGCTGCTGAACCTGGATGTCGAAACCGCAGCCAAGCTCTTTGAATACATCAATTTTGCGATCATTGTGCTGGCGATTGGCATCCCGTTGGGCAGGATGCTGCCCAAGGCGATGCGCCAGCGCAAGGCCAAGCTTAGCGCCGATCTTGAAGTGGCCCAGGCTCGGACTCAGGATGCGAACGACCGGCTGAAGGCGGTGGAAGAAAAGATGGCTGGGCTCGATGCCGAGATCGCGGCCATTCGTAAGCAAGTTGAAGAAGACATGCGCTCGGATGAGGTGCGCAATAAAGCTCTGATCGAAGAAGAGACGGCGCGCATCGTGGCGGCGGCAGAGCAGGAGATCGGCGTAGCGGCGACGCAGGCGCAGCACGGATTGAAGAAGTTTGCTGCCGATCTGGCGATCGACCGGGCAGTGAGCCAGTTGATCGTCAGCGCCGACACCGACCGTGCGCTGTTTGCTGAGTTTGCAGCGGATGTCGCAGGTGGCGGTAAGCGACGTGCAGCGAAGGGAGACCACAAGTAATGGCTGCCTTTGTTTCACGCTATGCGCGAGCCTTTGCCGATGTCGTGGCCGAATTTCATCTTGGCGCGCCGGAAGTCGACAAGCAGCTGACGGATTTTCTGGCCAGCTGGGATGAGAGTGCTGAGCTGCGCGAGGTCTTCAACGATCCTTCGGTTCCGTCGGAGCAGAAGATTGCTGTTCTGGATGCGATGAAGGGCAAGCTCAAGCTGGCTCCACAGGTGCGCAATCTGCTGGCGGTGCTGGTCGATCATGGCCGCATCGGGGCGGTGCATGAAGTGGTTGCGGAGTATCGCAAGGAACTGCAGGCACGCCTCGGCATCAGCCACGCGGAAGTGATCACCGCACGCAAGTTGAGCACGGAAGACAAGGCTGCTCTGTTGCAGCAGGTGAGCGGGTTAGCCAAGGGCCAGGTAGAGGCCACCTTTACGCAGGATGAATCGATTCTGGGCGGTGTTGTGGTGCGGATCGGTTCGACGGTTTATGACGGCTCGGTGCTGGGACGGATCGAGCGGTTGAAGGAAGTGCTGGAAAGCTAGAGCGGTCAAGAAGCAGATCCTTCGACTATGTTTGGCGAAAGTGCAGCCAAACTCCGCTCAGGATGACAAGGTTAAGTTTTCAAGACAAGGATTACGGAAAGAACAGGAAGTATAGGCATGGCTCAGATTAAGGCAGACGAGATTTCTCAGATTCTCCGCGAGCAGATCGCGAACTATGACTCGAAGGTCCGAGTCGATGAAGTGGGCACGATCATCTCCCTCGGCGACGGTATTGCGCGGCTGCATGGGCTGGATAAGGCGATGGCGGGCGAACTGCTGGCGTTCCCGCATGGCATCGCCGGCCTGGCGATGAGCCTCGAAGAGGATCAGGTCGGCGCGGTGCTGCTGGGCGATTACACCGAGCTCAGCGAAGGCGATGAGGTCAAGCGGACGGGGAAGATTCTCAGCGTGCCGGTTGGCGAAGCCATGATCGGCCGCGTGGTCAACGCGCTTGGCGCGCCCATCGACGGCAAAGGCCCCATCGACACCAAGGATTCGCTGCCTGTGGAGCGGCTTGCCCCCGGCATCATCGACCGCCAACCGGTGAAACAGCCCATGGCCACGGGCATCAAGGCCATCGACTCGATGATTCCGATTGGCCGCGGCCAGCGCGAGCTGATCATCGGCGACCGCCAGACGGGCAAGACAGCCGTGGTGATCGACACCATCATCAACTCGGCCAAGAACGACCTGATCTGCATCTACTGCGCTATTGGACAGAAGCGGTCTTCCATCGCTCAGGTCGTGCAGACGCTGACTGAAGCCGGCGCCATGGGCCACACCATCATCGTGGCTGCTTCTGCTTCAGAGCCTGCGCCGCTACTTTTTCTCGCGCCTTATGCAGCGACGGCGATCGGCGAGTTCTTCCGCGACAACGGCAAGCATGCGCTGGTGATCTACGACGATCTTTCGAAGCACGCCATGGCCTACCGCGAAATCTCGCTGCTGCTGCGCCGTCCTCCAGGCCGCGAAGCGTATCCCGGTGACGTCTTCTATCTCCACTCGCGTCTGCTTGAGCGCTCGGCCAAGATGAGCGACAAAAATGGCGGCGGATCGCTGACCGCTCTACCCATCGTCGAGACCCAGGCAGGCGACGTTTCGGCATACATTCCGACCAACGTGATTTCGATCACTGACGGTCAGATCTTCCTCGAAACAGATCTCTTCAACTCCGGCCAGCGCCCAGCGGTCAACGTAGGTCTCTCCGTAAGCCGCGTCGGATTCTCGGCGGCAATCAAGGCTACCAAGCAGGTCGGCTCCACGCTTAAGCTCGATCTTGCCCAGTACCGCGAGCTGGCGGCTTTTGCGCAGTTCGGCTCGGACCTCGATCCGCAGACGCAGAAGCAGTTGAGCCGCGGCCAGCGCCTGACGGAAATCCTCAAGCAGCCGCAGTTCCAGCCATTGACATGGCCGCAGCAGGTGGTAATTCTCTTCGCTGGAACGCAGGGCTATCTGGATCAGTTCCAGGTGTCGGAGATTCGCGGCTTCGAAGATGGCCTCTACAGCTATCTCGCCTCGGCGCAGAGCGCGCTAATGAACGACCTCGAAACCAAGAAGCAGCTGGATGATGACATCAAGAAGCGCCTTGGTGATGCACTGAAGGAATATTCGGAAAACTACAAGGCGACGCTCTCCGACAAGGCGAAAGGATAAGGACAGGCGTCAGGGGTCAGAGATCAGGGGTCAGAAAACCTGATCTCTGAAACCTGATCTCTGATCTCTGAAAGAGATATGGCAAGTGTTCTCGATCTAAGACGGCGCATTCGCAGCGTGAAGAGCACGCGGCAGATCACCAAGGCCATGAAGATGGTCTCGGCGGCCCGTCTGCGCCGCGCCCAGGCGCGCGCCATGGCGGCGCGGCCCTATGCGCAGATGATCACCAGCGTGCTCGAATCGCTGATCCGGCGCATTGAGATCATCGATCCAGAGACGGGCAATCTGCGTCATCCTCTGTTTGCGGCAAGGCCCGAGAAGCGCGTTCTGCTGCTCGTCGTAAGCGGCGACCGCGGATTTGCCGGGGCCTTCAACAGCAACATTCTCAAGGCGGGCTTTCAATTCCTGAACGGCAACAGCGACAAGGAAATCGATATCGAGTCGGTTGGTCGTAAAGCCACCGACACCTTCCGCCGCCGCTACCCAGCTGCTGCCTACAGTGAAAAGCAGGTTGAGAACCCAGCCGACGGCCACCAGATCACGGAGAAGGTTCGCGAGCGCAAGGGCGGAATCGAAGTAGTCGGCGATCATCTCGGCATGCTGGAAAAGCTGACTGTCGGCAGTGTCTTCGAGGTGGCGCAGGATGTGATCCGGCGCTATGTGCACGAAGAGATCGATGCCTGCTACATCGTCTACAACGAGTTCAAATCGGTGATTCAGCAGCGCGTGGTGACTGAGCGCCTGCTGCCGTTGATCGAGATTGGCAAGCACGACATTACGCAGTCGATCGAGCCTACGCAGGAAGAGCGCGAAGCCGCGGCGCAGGCTGCCCGAACGGCGGGCATCGAGTTGACAGAAGCAGACACGCACGAGGCCGACGAGGAAGCGAAGAAGTTCGGCACGGCTGAGGTGGACTACATCTACGACGAGTCTCCTGAAGAGCTGTTCAATGGATTGCTGCCGCAGTATGTTTCGGCGATGCTCTTTCATGCCATGGCGGAATCGGTGGCAGCCGAGCACGCAGCACGTATGACGGCGATGGATGCGGCCACCAACAACGCCAGCGATATGATCGACAGCTACACCTTGCAGATGAATCGTCTGCGGCAGGCAGCGATCACCAAGGAAATCATCGAGATTGTGAGCGGCGCGGCCGCGGTTTAACCCAAGCCCACGTCTCAAAAGCGAGACGTGGGGCACCCAGGAATTTGGTGGTACGGAAAGATTTTGGAAGGCAGATTATGGCAAAGAACATTGGCAAGGTAGTTCAGATTTCCGGTCCCGCGGTGGACGTGCAGTTTGAAGAGGTTCACATGCCGCCGATCTATCAGGCGCTGCGCGTTACGAGCGAAGGCTTCACGGTGCCGACGCCCATCGACGTCATCCTCGAAGTGCAGCAGCATCTCGGCGAAGGCCGGGTGCGCACCGTCGCCATGACCGCAACCGACGGCATGGTGCGCGGTATGAACGCGCTCGACCTGGGCTCGCAGATCACCGCACCCGTAGGCCGCGAAACGCTAGGCCGCGTGCTCAACGTGGTTGGCGATCCGGTCGACGAGCTTGGCCCCGTGGGCGAGAAGCTGCGCAAGCCGATTCATCGGGCTGCGCCGGCATTCGAAGAGCAGTCGACGCACGAGGAGATGTTCGAGACCGGCATCAAAGTCGTCGACCTAATTCAACCCTTTTTGAAGGGTGGAAAGATCGGCCTCTTCGGTGGCGCGGGCGTTGGCAAGACCGTGATCATTCAGGAACTGATCAATAACGTGGCGACGAAACACGGCGGCTTTTCAGTTTTTGCCGGCGTGGGTGAGCGTACCCGCGAGGGCAACGATCTCTGGCTTGAAATGTCCGAGTCGGGCGTGATCACGCCGGGCGATCCTTCCAAGTCGAAGGCCGCATTGATCTATGGCCAGATGACCGAGCCGCCAGGAGCGCGTCTGCGCGTGGCACTGACTGCGCTGACCGTCGCCGAGCACTTCCGCGACGAAGAAGGCGCAGACACGCTGCTCTTCATCGACAACATCTTCCGCTTCACGCAGGCAGGTTCTGAGGTTTCGACGCTGCTGGGCCGCATGCCTTCCGCAGTCGGTTACCAACCGAACCTGGCTACCGAAATGGGCGAATTGCAGGAGCGCATCACTTCGACCAAGAAGGGCTCCGTCACCTCGGTGCAGGCTGTTTATGTGCCCGCCGACGATTTGACCGATCCCGCGCCGGCGACGACCTTTGCCCATCTAGATGCGACGACCGTGTTGAGCCGGCCTCTGTCGGAGCTTGGCATCTATCCCGCCGTCGATCCGCTCGGCTCGAGCTCGCGTATTCTTTCCGCCCGTATCGTCGGCCAGGAGCATTACGACGTGGCGCAGGGAGTCAAGCGTATCCTGCAGCGCTATAAGGATCTTCAGGACATCATCGCTATCCTCGGTATCGACGAGCTCTCCGACGAAGACAAGATCACCGTTAACCGCGCCCGCAAGGTGCAGAAGTTCCTCTCGCAGCCCTTCCATGTCGCCGAGCAGTTCACCGGCATCCCGGGCCGTTACTGCAAGATCGCCGACACGGTGCGCTCCTTCAAGGAAGTTATCGAAGGCAAACACGACGACGTCCCAGAACAGGCCTTCTACATGAAGGGCACCATCGAAGAAGTCCTCGAAGCCGCAGAGAAAATGAAGGCGACGGCGTAAAAGGTAGTGATTAGTGGCTAGTGGTTAGAATCCGATCACTAATCACTAATCACTAATCACTAGCCACTAATCACTTGTCACTCGGAGTAAGTTATGGCTGATAGCAACAATCAATTACGCGTTCGCCTGGTAACGCCGGAGAAGGTTCTGGTGGATCAGACTGCGGAAGCGGTCGAGCTTCCGGCGAAGACCGGCTACATGGAGGTGCTCTATGGGCACGCTCCGCTGCTGGCTGAGTTGGGCGCGGGCGATGTGACGCTTCACGGCGCGAGTGGCGGCGAGAACGCAGGCAAGTCGGATCGCTACAACGTGAGCTGGGGCTTTGTCGAGGTGCTGCCGGACCGAGTGACGATTCTGGCTAACGATGCAATCGCGCCCTCGCAAATCGATGTAGGCCGCGCGCGTAAGCAGCTTGAGCATGGCCAGGAGCTTTGGAGTCAGGCCGGCGATAGCGAAGAGAAATACACGGATGCCGAGCGGGTCATTAATGAGGCTGAGGCTAAGCTGGCTAGTGTGGGAGACGCAAAGGCAAGCTAGTTTCGAAAACTCAATCCAATCTCAAGGCCTCGCCGCTTATGCGGTGGGGCCTTTATATTTTGATAGCGCTTTGATTCATTCGAAATAAGAACCGCGATTCATGTTTCGGAATGCTGTAGGTTTTGGCATTCTCAATGGAGCAGCAAATTCCAAAGCCAGGAGTAGCGATGACTGATGCGAACAAGCAGGATTATGCCCTGGGAAGTTCAGCGCACGAGCAGGAGCGATTGAAGCTCCAGGCCAGCATTGTCGGCGGATGGACAGAGCGATTTTTTCGCGCTGCCGGGCTGGATCGCGGCATGCATGTGCTTGATCTGGGCTGCGGAATGGGCGATGTCTCTCTGCTGGCCGCAGAACTGGTTGGGCCATCCGGAAGCGTGACCGGTATCGACCGCGACCCGGTTGTGATCGAAAAGGCTCGTGAGCGTTGTAGCGCTCAAGGGCACGCCGCGCCAATCGACCTCATCCACTGTGAGCTGATGGAATTTCAATCGGAGCATCGTCAATTCGATGCGGTCGTGGGGCGTTATGTCCTGCTCTATCAACCCGACCCAGGCGGCGCAGTGAAACATGCGGCGGAGCAGGTGCGTTCAGGAGGTCTTATCTGTTTTCACGAAATGGATTTTGGGAATCCAATTCAGAGCAGGCCTGCGGAGTCGCTATTTTCCAGAAGCTTCTTCATCATCGGAGAGACCTTCCGCCGATTGGGTTTTCCTGCAGACTTCGGATTGAGACTGACAGAAACCTTTCTTGCGGCAGGACTGCCCTGGCCGCAGGTAAAAGCTGAAGTCCCGATTGGCGGGGAAGCAGGCTCTTACATGTATGGCTGGATCGCGGAAACGCTGAAGTCGCTCCTGCCTCGAATCGAACAATTCGGACTGGCCACCGCCGAAGAGCTGAGTCTGAATACACTGGCGGCCAGAATTGAAAAAGAGGCTGTCGAGTCGCATAGCCAGCTTATCGGTCCATTGCAGTTTGGTGCGTGGGTGAGAAAACCCTATCCTGCGCATTGATTCGGACGCTGGAAGCCATCTTATAAACACGCAGCCGTCAAAGACGCCCCGGATGAAACCCGCAATCAAAGCGGGGTTCACGCTGTATCTCGAAGCCCTAAAAGGCATACATGAGATGGCTTCTAGTAACCAGATATATAACGGGTAATCCGCGAATAGGTTCAAAGCAGGACGACAAGCGGCCCCGAATGCTCCTACAATTCGTCTTAGAAATGGCGGGTGCGATGGTTCTTGGCGGGAAAAGCCGGGTTTTCGAAGTAGCGTGTCCCGATTGCTCGGCGATGCTGCGCATCGACGCGGAGACTGGCGCGCTGATCAGCCACACGCCCGCGCCGCGCAAGCGCACCTTTGAAGATCTGGCCACGGCTGCGCAGGCCATGCGCGAGCAGGACGAGCGCAAGGAATCCATCTTCCGGCAATCGATGGAAGCTGAGAAGAATAAGGGCGATCTGCTGGAGAAAAAATTTGCCGAGGCGCTGAAGAAGGCCAAGGATGCTCCGGAAGGCAGGCCGCTGCGCGAATTCGACCTCGATTGAGCTTCACGCGCCGCGAAACGGCATCCAAGCAAGAGCAAGGTATTCAAGGAGACAGGTATGGTCGCAGTCCCGATTCCCCGATCCAGCGCGCAGGCGCGTTATCCGCAGTCATTTCCTCCCCCGGCAGGTTCAGCATCATTTCCCGCTCCCTCGCTGGCTCCGTCGTCAGCCTCGCCGGACTGGACACATTATGTCGCTGCCGGCACGCTGCTGGCTGGGGGTGTGCTGATGGTGACTGGTCACAAACGCGCTGGAATGGCGGTTGCCGCGGCTGGAACAGCGTTGGCGCTCGTTGAAGAGCAGGAAGCCATCAAGAGCTGGTGGCGCAATTTGCCCGGCTATCTGAATGATGCGCAGGGTTTTCTGGACAAGATCGAAGGATACTTGCAGGAAGCAGCGATCCAGGGAGAGCGACTGCAGAGTATGCTGCGGCGGTAAAGCTAATCTCGATTTCGCGATGGGAGCGGCATGGGCCGCTCCTTTTGTTTTGTCGTTTTATAGCCCTAACTGCTGGCGGCCTGCCGCGCTGATGCGATGCGGAGTCCACTTCGGCTCCCAGACCAGATCGACTTCGACTTTGCTGACCTGCGGAATGCTGAGCAGCCGGTTATGCACCTGCTCGAAGATCAGTCCGCTGGCCGGGCATTGCGGCGTGGTCAGGGTCATGGTGACCTTGACGCGCTGGCGCGGAAAGGCTGGAGCTGAATTCGGATCGGGCTCGGTCGAGATCGCGTAGATCAGGCCCAGGTCGACGAGATTGAGCTTCACTTCCGGGTCGAAGCAGTCGCGCAGAGCGGTGCGAATATCGTCCTCGGTCAACGCGGGTAACTGCCATTTGGATTGCGTTGCGGGCATCTGCTTAGCTCTTGCGCTCGACCAGATAGCGAGCGACGGCTTTGAGACCCTCCGCACTGGGTCCGAATCCGTTGAGCGCGGCGAAGGCCTCGGTGATGAGCCGGTCAGCATCCTTGAGGCTTTCCTCCAGGCCGAAGACTGCGGGCCATGTTGCTTTGTCGCTGGCGAGGTCTTTGCCGGCGGTCTTACCCAGCTGCTCAGAGTCCTGGGTAACGTCGAGCACATCATCGACAATCTGGAAGGCAAGGCCGGCTTTGCGTCCAAAGATGTCGAGCTGCGCGGCTTGTTCTGCGGTGGCTCCGGCGAAGATGCCGCCGGCGACAACGCTGACCCGGATCAATGCTCCGGTCTTGGCGCGATGGATGGCTTCGACGAGCGCGGGAGTGGGCTTTTGATGCTCGCCTTCGAGGTCGAGCACCTGGCCGCCGATCATCCCGTCGACCGTGCCGGTGGCCTGCGCGATGAGGCGGATAATCTCTACCGTTGCGGCGGGCGGGCAATCGAGCGTGGCCAGCACTTCGTAGGCCTGGGTCTGGAGTGCGTCTCCAGCAAGAATGGCGATGGCTTCTCCGAAGACGACGTGGCAGGTGGGCTTGCCGCGGCGCAGGTCGTCATTGTCGAGGGCGGGCAGGTCGTCGTGGATGAGTGAGTAGGTGTGGAGCATTTCGAGCGCCGAGCACAACTTGCCGATGCCGGATGGAACCGCTCCCGCGATGGCGACGGCGGACTGAATCGCGAGGACAGGCCGCAGGCGCTTGCCGCCGGCAAAGACGGAGTGCCGCATGGCTCCGTGAATGGATGCAGGAATGGTCTCTGCGGGGGGAATTAGCGCTTCGAGCGCCTCGTCGGTAAGCGCGGCGCCATCTCGAATGAGCGCCTTCACATCGAGTTTCAAATCTAATGGCATTCCTTTGATGATAAACGAATCGTGCTTATGCGGTGCTCGGCGCTCCATAGCCCGGCGAGAAGCAGGAGCGAGATGCCGCTGATCCACCGGCCCCAGATCACATCCGGGGTCGTGCTCCAGAGCACCTCGATGGCGGAGGGGCCGGCGGCGACAGGAAAGACGATCAGACCATCTTCGCGTGTGTTCAGCGATGTGGCGGGTTTGCCGTTAATCGTGATTTTCCAGGCTGGATAACGGCTTAGACGCAGGATGACGAATCCAGCGTGGTCGCTATCGATTTGCAGCCGCTTGTGTTCGCTTTGCCAGAGATGGGCCTTGTACGTATCGTCGCAGGAGCCTTGCTCTTCGTACCAGACCGGAGTGGCGCCGTCCTGGCTTTCGCCCAGCTCCTGAGTGGGGTCGGAGACGAGGCAGCCATCGGGCAGCCCCATTGCGATGAGTGAGTTGTCGCTCTTCACGGCCGCATATTCGTCGGTGCCCTCCACGCCAGTTCCGGCGTGAAAGACGGCAAGCTGATTGCTGACCTGGTCTTCGTCGTCGCACGCCTGAAAGCAAAGGTGTGTGGCAACGCCCACGAGCGCCAGCACCAGCAACAGGCAGCCGGTGGCAGAGACGGCGCGTGCGCGGCGGCTGGCCAGCGGCAAGGCAGCGGCCATGAAAATTGCGTAGGGCAGGCCCAGCACCATCAGCCACCGCCAGGGAAACTGCAGGAACTGGAGCTTGGGCAGCAGGTTCCAGAGCGGCGCAGAGAAGGAAAGCTGAAGCAGCACCAGAATCGGCACCATGCCCGCCAACGGGAGCCAGTAGGCGCGCGTTGGATGCGTCAGCGTGTGCCTGCGGCGGCTCACCGCAAAGGCTGCCAGGGCCAATAGTGCGGTCAGAACTACGATGCTCGAAGCCAGCCGCAGCACCTCGTCGTGGAGTGCAAGATCCGGGCTGGCGTGGCGGGCAAACAGCCAGCTGTCCTGGATGCGCATGCCGACATCGACCGCCTGGCGAATCTCGATCCAGCGCTGCTCATAGGCGGCTGGAACGAGGTAGAAGGCTGCGAGGCCGATGCCGATGGGAGCCGCGACAGCTGCGCGCGCGACAGGCCACCACTGGCGGTGAATTAGCGCCGCACAGACAGCGGCGAAGGCCAATAGGTAGCTGGCCATCACTCCGGCGGGAGCGTTGGTGAGCCAGATGACGGCGAGCGTTAGCGCGAGCGGCGCAGCAGAGCCGTCAAAAGCAGGGAACAGGGTTCGCGCTGCGCGCGAATTGGTCCCAGGTCTCAAACGCGAGACCTGGGGCACCCACCGCATATTTGCGGGCACATCACAATTACGCCATGTGAAGAGCAGCAGTAGAGGGATGAAGCTTGCTGCGGCAAGTTCGGCGAATGCGGTGCGCTCGTAGGCGGTGAAGAGCGCATAGGGAGTGGCGCTGGCGAGAACTCCGGAAAGCGTGGCCGATGGTCCGGGCAGAAATTTCAAGGCAAGCGCGCGTGTGCTCAATCCGGCTGCGGCAAGAAATAAGAAAGTGAGTGTAATCGGGACCCATTGCCAGGGAAGCGCGTAGCCGAGCAGTGCGCCGAGCATCCACGTTAGAGGCGGGTAGAAAACAAAGCGCGGCTCGCCCGCTGCCCAGTTCGGCGTTTGCGCCCAGTGGGGATAAAGCACACCCTGGCCCCAACTTCGCTGCGCCTCAAGCCAAGAGACCAGGTGAAATTCAAAGTCGTGCCCGCAGGAAGGGCCGTGAACGATCAACGGGCTTACGGCGATCAGAGCCGCCAGGGGGATGAGCAGAATGCCGTCGCGAAAGAGAATTCTTTTGAGGAGCGAAGCGACGGGTTTGCGCGCGCCAGGTTTGTGTGCGCCAGGCGCTTCCATTTACGGCACCAGCCGGAGCGTGTGCGTGGTCTGCCCAGCAATGGCATCGGGCGAAAACGGCAGTGCAAAAGTTGTGCCTCCGTACCACGCTGCCCATTGATCGCGATACCACGGACTGGCCGGGTTGCCGCTTTCGCCGAGTACGATGTCTTCGGTCGAGGCGTCGGGCGCACTCCAGTCCATGGTGAAGCGCTGGCTGGGGCCAAAGGCGCGGCCTACCTGCTTGACTGTTGTGCCATCGCCGCTGAGCGGCTGCTCACCCGTGCCCGACCATCCCTTGGCGATGGGAAGCAGCTGATACAGAGGATGCTCCAAGTCGATGACGTGCCAGGAGCCGTAATTCCAGTGCGCCAGATCGGCGGGCGCTTTGCCTAGCTCCAGTCCGCGCCGCACAGCCTCGGTGAGTAGTGCGTCCCAATCTTTGTAATTGGCCGGCAGCCAGGGACTTGGCGAGGTGGAAGACGACCCATGCATGATGATCTCTTCCATGGCAAAGTTCGACTCCGCCCACTCGTAAGCATCCCAGTCGCTGCCAAGTTTGGGCTCCAGAACCAATCGCCTGAAGGCCTGCCGGGTGCGGTAGATAATCGATGCCGCGGGAGAATCGACCGACATGCGGCCGTCCCAGCTTCGTAGCAAATCGGCAGCCTGCTTGAGACGCGCATCGACCGGCACAGCGGCAGGGCTCTTCGCTGCCGGTGAAGTGCGGCCCGACTGCGGTGCGGTTTTTTCTGCCTGGGCCGTTTGGGCCGAAGTCTGGTCGATGGCATAAGCAAAACGATGAGCCAGCTCCTGATCGACTTCGCTGTATATGTCGGTTTCGGTGGCCAGCATGTCGTCGCGGGTCAGGCCATCGCGCCCGCGCAGGTCCATGTAGATACGCTCGGCGCGATAGGGTTCCGGCCACTCCAGCGTGAGTGGAAACTTGGTGTCGTTTGGAGTGACTCGCGAGTTGGCGGTGGCCAGCAGGCCCGAAGGTGGATCAAACGAGAACGGCATTTCATCGAAGGGGATGTAGCCCTGCCACTCATGCTGATTGTCCTGGATGGGCACGCCCATCAGCCCCGCAGGCCGCAGCGGAACCTTGCCGATGGCGTGATAGGCGATGTGGCCTGCATCGTCCGAGTAAACGAGACTGAGCGTAGGCCAGCACCAAGCGCTGAGCGCCGAGGAGAACTGCTGCCAGTTAGCCGCCGTGTTCATTTCGTAGAGAGGCACTGAGGCCAGCGCCGGGTCGTAGAGTGTCGAGTGTAAAGCAATGGCGCGCTTTTCCCGCTTGAACAGGGGATTGAGCAGCGGGCCATGCGCGGTGAGCTGCACGTCCAGCTTCACGTCCTTGCCGAATCGGACATGGATCACCTCCGGGGTATGCGCCAGCGGAATCCACTCGCCATGCGGGCCGGCATCGTTGCCCTTGCCGTCGAGCTTCTCGACGTACAGATCCTGCACATCGGCGTAGAGCGCCGTGTATCCCCAGGCCACGTGGTCGTTGTGGCCAGCGGTGATGAGCGGTGTGCCTGGCAGCGAGACGCCGGTGACGTGCATCCCCGGCATCTTCAGGTCGGCCATGTACCAGATGTTGGGCACCGAAAGATCGAGGTGCATATCGTTCGACAGTAGCGGCTTGCCGCTGGCGGTGTGCTTGCCGGAGATCACCCACTCATTCGATCCCGCGGCGCAGCCTTCGCATGCCGTCAGGCCCAGGAGTTGCCTGAGCGCGCGCGCATCTTCAAACTTTCCCGCAGCGGGGTGGACCTGGGTCATGGCCTTGTCATCGTCCTCATCGTCCGATGGCTTGCCGGCGGGGTGGGGCTGGGTCATATCGGCTACCGCCGCAGTCGGCGGCTGGTCTCGCCAGGAGCCGGTGGGGAAAAGGTCCGCGGCGAGCTTAGGATCATGCAGTTCCGCCGTGATGCGCTCCTTGGAGAGCTTGGCGTCGAAGTGGGTGTCCAGCGTCTCAACCATGCTGGTCAGGATCAGAAGCGCATCTGGGCCCTCCCATGGACGGGGCCGGTAATGCAGAAATCGAAACTCCGACGGCAGGCTGTGGCTGTGCTGCTCGACGAAGAGATTGACGCCCTTGGCGTACTGCTCATAACGGCGGCGCTCGTTCTCTGGCAGGCTGTGATAGATCCGCAGCGAGACGTTACGAAATTGAAAAACCCGCTGCGCTTTGTCGTGGTCGACCAGCGACGGGCCGAGGATCTCTGCCAGCTCCCCGGCTGCATTCCTGCGCAGCATATCCATCTGCCACAGGCGGTCCTGCGCGGTCACGTAGCCCTGCGCAAGCAGCAGATCGTCGAGATTGGTGGCCTCAATGTGCGGAACGCCATGGCTGTCGCGGCGCACTGTAACTGGCGCGGAAAGCCCCGGAATGTGCGCCGTGCCGTCAATTTCAGGCAGGGATTTGACCATGGCGCGATGCATCCAGATCAGGCCGCTCGCCGCCGCGAGAAGCACGATGGCGACCAATCCGCCAACAACCCACAGCAATCGGCGCAGCCAGCGTCCCGCTCTCGTCAAAGTAAAATTCCCTCCAAAAAGCTCAATCCGGCCAACGTGCTCAACTCGGCTGTGCTCAATCCGGTCCTGCGGATCGAATTCGGTTCCATTCTTTCGGCTTGCTTAGGATAGCTGCGGCAGGTCGGCAGTGGAAGCGGATTCAGCCCTGGATCTCCGTCCATAGACTACGACCAGCGCCATCACAATCAGCAAAACTGTAGGCAGGATCAGCACGCTGCCCTCAGGCCCGGTGTTGCCGCCGCTCCAGAAAGCCGAACCGGACGCGGTCGAGGAGAACAAATGCCCTCGCGGCTGAAGTCCGCTGTCTGGCGTGCCGTAAAAGAATGTCTGTGCCCAGTCCCATGCCGCGTGAAAGCCGATCGCCCACCACGCCGAGCCGGTCACGCGAACGCTCACGCAGAAGGCAAACCCGATTGCCGCAGTCGCAAAGACGCCCAGCCAGGTTTCGCCTGGATTGAGCGTATGAATGTAGCCGAAAAATGTCGAGGTGAGCCACGCCGCTTCCCAGAATCCAGCGGAGGGCGACCGCTTCCAGTGCAGGTAGAAGCAGGGAGCGACTCCCAGCGCCGCTGCCAGGTAGACGCCTCCAGCTTCGCTTCCATGGGGATTGGTCCACGCCAGCAGACTGAGGCAGGCGACCGAGCCCAGCGCCCACCAGAAGTTGATGCCCCGCTCCAGCGTAAAGAGCATGTAGCACCGCGTCATACCTTCTTCACCAAGGCCGGTGAAGAGAAACCCAATACCCCACAGCACAGCGAACTCAGCCACGGCGCCTGCGCTCAGGGTGGGCCAGCCGATATGCAGCCAGCCGCCCACGCAGAGCACAGCTACCAGCAGCGAAAGCGCGGCAAATCCGCCTCCGGCTCCGGTAGCGAAATGCCGCAGGCCGCGGGAGTCGTGTAGGTTGTAGTCCAGAATGCGCCGGTTCTCGATCAGCGCACTGACCCACGCTGCCGCAAGCAGGCTGGCAAATTGCGCCGTTTCCTGCACGATCGACATTCCGGCATTGAATGCGCGGGTGTCTACATGAAAGGCATTTTGCAGTATGGCCAGGACGATCGCCCCCAGGATTACCGTGGTCAAAAACGCCACGACCAGGAACAGCGCCGTCAGCCAGCCCACGCGAACGCCGTGCGGCCCGAAGAGCACCCATTTCAAAAAACGCGTCTCTGCCGGTTCCTGAGGTGGAGGAACCGGTGCGTCAGTCAGGGGAGCCACGGGCGACGGCGACTCGGTCACGAGAGCCTCAGGCACGGAGACCGCGGGCACATTTCCCTGATTCAGGCCTGTCTGTGACTCGCTCTGCAACTCGGGCGATCCTTCCTGAAGATTCATTTCCCAGTCCTTGTGCCTGCGCGGATGCAACGTTCGCCGATTGGAGGCCACTTTGATATTACGGGCTCAGGCTGAGGCTCCGTTCCCGTTGCTGTTACGAGTGCGGAGCGCCAAAGCGGGATTGCGAGGCAAAACTGGAAACACATCGCCATCTGGATGGCTTCTATACATGGCCGCCGCTTGACATAGACGGCTCAGACGCCGATGCTAAACACTTCGGCTATTGCGGTGATTCTCGTCTGTGTGGCCGCGGGAATATCTGACGTTCAGGGAGTTAGCTGCTTGCGGGTTCGCGTTTTCTATCACGACAAATGTTTTGACGGAGCCTGCTCCGCTTCGCTGTTTACGCGCTTCCATCGGGAGTGCATCGCTCCCGGCATCGGCGCTTCAGTTGACTACGAGTATCACGGGCTGGTGCACCGCGCGGGCGCGCTCTTCAACGAAGCAGACTTCACCGGCGACGAAAACGCCATCGTGGACTTCAAATACTCCGCGTCGCCGCGCATTACCTGGTGGTTCGATCATCATCTCTCGGCGTTCCTAACGCCCGCCGACCATGAAAATTTTCTGGAATGCCAGCGCGATCCCGCTTGCTCCGAGCGCAAGTTCTTCGATCCCTCCTATACCTCCTGCACCAGCTACCTGGCGCATATCGGAGCGACGAAGTTCGGCTTCGACACCACTCCAGTAGCCGACCTCATCTACTGGGCCAACATCGTTGATGGCGCACTCTACGAGAGCCCCGAAGCCGCGGTCGAAATGGCTGCTCCGGCGATGAAGCTGACGCTGATCATTGAGGCTACGCAGGACCCGGAATTTATTCCCAAGCTGATTCCTCTGCTCACCGAGCTGCCGCTCTCCGAGGTGCTCGATCAGCCTTTCGTCGCCAGCCTGCTGCCGCCGCTGCTTGAGCAGCACCAGAAGGCCATCGCGCTCATTCGCGAGCGCGCCGAGTATCGCGACGGAACCATCTTCTTCGATATCTCCGACCATCTGCTAGAGGGCTTCAACAAGTTCATCCCGTACTACCTCTATCCGCAGGCTACATACTCGATCGGGCTCTCGAAATCCAGCTTCCGTACCAAGGTTGCCGTCGGCTCCAATCCCTGGACCAAAGCGAAGCCGGAGGACATGGTGAACCTGGCCCAGGTCTGCGAACGCTACGGCGGCGGCGGTCACGCGCGTGTTGGCGCGATCAGCTTTTCTCCCGATCGCAGTGACGAGGCCCGCGACGCATCCAGGGTCATCGTTGCCGAACTGCGCGCAAAGAACCCATTTCCAGGGCAGTAGTCAGGCCAGCAACCAATTCGAGGTCAGCCATGCGCCTGCTCTCACTTGCCGGACCGATCGCTCTCGCTGTGATGGGTGCGGCTTACAGCGTCGCACAGACAGCTTCGCAGAGTCTGCCGGATTGGGCACTTGGGCCATTTGCCCGGCCCATCGCTGAGCCCATCATTACGCCCCGCCCCGCGAGTGTTTTTTCCGATCCCCTGCAAAGCCAACCTGTGCACTGGGAGGCGCTGCACACCTTTAATCCGGCAGCCGTAGTGCGCAACGGCAAGGTCGTTGTGCTCTATCGCGCTGAAGACGATTCAGGCTCGATGAAGATCGGCATGCACACTTCGCGGCTGGGCCTCGCGGAATCCGAAGACGGCATCCACTTTACTCGCCTGCCGGAGCCCGTCTTCTACCCAGCCGAAGACAGCCAGAAAGCTCGCGAGTGGCCCGGCGGCGTCGAAGATCCACGCCTCGTCGAGGCTCCCGATGGCACCTATGTGCTGACCTATACACAGTGGAATCGTAAGACCTACACCATCGGAGTAGCGACATCGCCCGACCTGGTGCATTGGACCAAGCACGGCCCGGCGCTGGGCAGCACAGGCCCGTATGCCGATCTCATGTACAAATCCGGCGGCATCGTTACGCATCTCGATCATGGACGTCTGATCGCCGCTCGCATCCACGGCAGGTTCTGGATGTACTGGGGTGAAATTCAGGTCCGCGTGGCGAGTTCTACCGACCTGATTCATTGGACTCCAGTGGAATCCAGCCCTGGCAAGCCTGTAGTCGTGCTGAAGAATCGTACTGGCCTCTTCGACAGCGGATTTCCGGAGGTCGGCACGCCACCTGTTCTAACCAAGCAGGGAATCGTCATGCTGTACAACGGCAAGAACGCCGAAGCGGGAAAGAACCCCGATGTCAATCTCGATCCCGGCGCCTATTCCGTTGGCGAAGCTCTCTTCGATCCCGAACATCCGGCACAACTGCTCAAACGGCTGGATCAACCTGTACTGCATCCGGAGAAGCCTTACGAGCGCAGCGGGCAGTATGCCGCCGGAACGACTTTTGGCGAAGGACTTGTCTATTTCAAAGGGCAGTGGTTCCTCTACTACGGCTGCGCAGATTCTTTTGTAGCGGTAGCCACCGCCCCGGCGCGTCTTCCCAGCCCCTAAGTCCCAACCCTAAGCTCCTGTTTCTAAACTTTGGCGTGGGTGTGGTCCTGCAGGTGAGCGCTGGTGCTGGGCCATTCCGCGCGGCGATGTTCGAGGAAAGCTCGAACGCCTTCGCGAAAATCTTCGGTTGAGCGCTGCAGCGAGTTGGCGGCGATGGCGCTTTCAATCTCCTCATCGAGCTGGTCGGCGGAGTGTGCTGCGAGCAATTCCTTGACCGCGCGCATGGCCTGCGGACTGTTGAGCAGCAGCCCCTGTGCGCAAGCGTTGGCCTCGGCCATCAGCTCTTCCGGTTCAACGATGCGGGTGATCAGGCCCATGCGGCAGGCCTCGTCGGCCTTGATGATGCGTCCGCTCAGCAGCAGCTCGCGGGTGCGCTTCTCGCCGATCTGCCGCCGCAGAAATGAGGCCACGATGGCCGGAACAAACCCTACCCGCACCTCGGTGTATCCAAAGCGTGCATCCGGCACCGCGTAGGTGAAGTCGCACAATGTCGCCAGGCCCATGCCGCCCGCGATGGCCGGCCCATTCACCGCGGCGATCACCGGCTTGGGAAACTCATACAGCGTTCGCAGCACGCGGGCCATGTTTTCCGAGTCGCGCCGATGCTGTTCGACGGTGCGCGCCTTCATGCTCTCCAGGTGTTCCATGTCCAGCCCAGCGCAAAAAGCCGAGCCGGCGCCGGTCAGGATCACGGCTCCGCAATCGCACTGCGAAGTCTCGTCAAGCACCTGGATAAGCTCATCGATCAGTTCGGGACTGAGCGCGTTGCGCTTCTCCGGCCGATTCAAAGTGATCGTTTGGACACCGCGTGCGGATTCGACCTTTATATAGCGGAAACGGCTCATGGCGCTCAACCCCCGGTAGAAGAACCTTTATACACCCTGCAAAGGGACGTGTGGGCCCCACCCCTGTGCCTCACGCCTGTGCTACCTCACCTTGGACATTGATCCGTGCACGCAGGGAACCAGGAACCGTCGAATGCGGCTGCGCGAATCCCATCTCCAATTGGATGCGAAAGGAAAAGACAGTGGAGCAGCCACTGCGGCGCAAGCCGGGAAAGCCGCCTCGCACAGCAAACATCGAGAGAGCTATTTTGCGAAGGGAAGCGCCCAGAGAATCAGCGTGCACGCTGCATGGAGGAGGAGCAGCGCTGCGATGGTCCATCGTAGCGATCGTCCGCTGGCCAGCGAGATCGTCATCAACAGCCCGTCGATGGGGATCTGCAAAAGTATCGCGCGATGGGGCATCGGCGTCTGCAGGCCCCGAATGGCGATTTCGCGATGCATCATCAGCAGCGTGTAAGGGAAGGTGAACCGTGTCGCCCACACTCCCGCCTGCGTCGCCATCGTGTACCACTCCGCGGCAAACCCGCTTAGAAAAATGCCAACGGCAACCGGCCAGACCGAGACGATGCTGATTCTGCTGTTCGTACGCGAGGCTTTGCTTTCTTTCCGGCTCTCCGGCTCGACCGTTGCTTCGTGAGAGAACTCGGAGGCTGGAATGGAACTTGCCGGAGGAATACCCTTCTTTGTGCTCCGGTATTTGGCTTCGGGCATCGTGGAGACGGGGGGCTTCATGTTTGCAGAGTAACGTTACGAACTGGTGATCTCAATGGCGCTAATGTGTCATCCCAGGCCGGTGGACGTCGAATTTTGATCCAGCGCACACAATTGTCCGTAAAAATTTGGTGCTGTAAAAATCTCAGAGCCCCAGTTCGCTGGCACGGCGCTGCATCGCAGCCAGACAAAAAGCGATGTGGGCGTCCAAGTCAACGCCCAGTTCCTCCGCGCCCTGAATCACATCCTGCCGGTTGACTCCGCGCGCAAATGCCTTGTCCTTGAGCTTCTTGCGGACGCTGGCTGCTTCCACATCGGCAATAGCCTTGGTCGGTTTGACCAGCGCACAGGCAGTCAGGAAGCCCGAAAGCTCATCGCAGGCGAAGAGTGTCCTATCCAGATGCGTCTCGCGCGGAACTCCGGAATAGGTCGCGTGTCCCAGGATTGCTGTCTGTGTCGCCTGCGGCCAGCCGAGCCGCGCCAACTCGCGCACTCCGACAAACGGGTGCTCCTCGAGCGACGGATGACGCTCGTAGTCGAAATCGTGAAGCAGGGCCGTGGTCGAGTAGAGCGTGAGAAGATCATCGCGTTCGCTGCCGGTCAACTCCAGGCGGCCGGCCTCTTTTTCTCCGTACGCGGCGACGCAGGTTTCTACTCCGAGGGCATGTTTGCGCAGGCTCTCACTCTGTGTCCATTCGGTCAGGAGGGCCCAGGCGGCGGCTCGGTCGTAGGCGGTTTCGCTCATCGTCTTCCCATCTTAAGTCACGCTTTATCAGCCATGAACGATTTTCTCGCCGGCCTGGCGAATGGCAATGTTGCTTTCGTTGGTTCGCGTTTCTTCGGGTTTTGCAGGGAATCATGCCGCTTTTTCCGGAATGACTCCACTTTTTCACTTGACAATTATGGTTCCTCTCGATGAAAGTAACACTTGACTTGGTGCTGTAGTCACCAACGGAAGCCCAGCTCTGGCCTCCGCACACAAATTTATGGCGACAACACTGGTACAGATGCCCGTTGCGACATCCGCTATGGGACCTGGGCGCGAGGTATTGCGCTGCGAACACTGCCTTCTGGTGCAGTTCCGAACCAGCAACTCCATGTGCCGACGGTGCCATAAGGCCCTCGACGTGGAAGAGGTTCCGGCCCAGCTGGAAGCAGTGGCAATCAGCGAAGCCCCCGTCAGTAACACTGACGCAGGTCTCCGCGTAGCCTCTCAGGTGAAGGAGATTCGCAAAGCCCGTCACCTGAGCCAGCGGCAGCTCGCGGGCCGCATGCAGGTTCCCCGCACCTACATCTCCAAAATCGAAAACGGCAAGGCGATTCCGACCCTGGGTTCTTTGGAGCGGTTGGCCGATGCGCTCGAGGTCGATATCTGCCAGCTGGTTCGCGATGGCCGCAGTCGCCGCGACGAAGAAATCGCCGAAATATTCGCCGATCCATTCCTGGCCGAGCTGGCACAGTATCTTCCCAAGCTGGAAACCTTGCAGCGATCGTTGCTCCTGAACCAGGCACGCGACCGCGCTCGGGACGCCATGCGGGAAATGACGATGGGGAAGCGGCGCACGGCATAAAGCCGCAATTCGCTTTGTCACGTAAGCTCGATTGGAAACTGGTATTGCTCTCAATCGATCCCGTTTCGACGGGCGCTGTCGTTGCGACGCCTAAGCGCATGTGCTAGCGTCAAAGTTGCCGCAAGCATTTGCCGCAAGCGGTTGCAAGAGGCGAATCTTTGTATCTGACTGCCACGTCGCGCATTCATGAGCTCACGCCCGAAGAGCGGGCGGTCTACGCGACCCTCACTCCTGCACGCCTCCCGGAGCACGTCGCCATCATCATGGACGGCAATGGCCGCTGGGCAGGGGCCCGGTCGCTTAAGCGCTTCCTGGGCCACCAGCAGGGCGCAAAGAGCGTCCAGTTGGTGACAGAAACAGCCTCCCGCATCGGCCTTCCCTGGCTGACGCTTTACGCCTTTTCTCTTGAAAACAACCTGCGCCGCCCCCGCGCCGAGGTCAGCTTCCTGATGCGTTTGCTCAGGAGCTACCTGGAGAGCAACCTGCAGCGCATGATGGACAACAACGTCCGCATTCGCTATATCGGCCGCACCTACGAACTGCCGCCTGATGTTCAGGAGAGAATGCAGTGGGCCTCGGAGGCGACGGCGCGCAACACCGGAACGACTCTTACTCTGGCGCTGAATTATGGCGCACGCTCAGAGATCGTTGACGCATTTCGCGGGCTGGCAGCCGAGATGAAGCAGAAAGGTCTGAGTCCTGATCGCGTCACGGAAGAAGACGTCCATCGCCATCTCTACACCGCGCACATGCCCGATCCTGACCTGCTGATTCGCACCTCCGGCGAGATGCGCATCTCGAACTACCTGCTCTGGCAGATCGCCTATACCGAAATCTTCGTCACCGAACGCTTCTGGCCGGATTTTCGCGGGATTCACCTGCTTGAGGCCATCGCCGCTTATCAGCGCCGCGAACGCCGCTACGGTGGTTTGGGCGAGGCGGAGCGCGAAGGACAAAACGGGGAAGATCAGGCAAGCGAGCAGGATGTCGCTGAAGAGGCTCGCTCCGCTGCAGGGTGACATTGTCGTGCCGAATGAGTCTTGCTTGCAGGATGCCTTGAGCCGGCTGGCTCGTCATGTATCCTCTAGCCTGCATGAAAAGAATACTTACAGCTCTGGTTTTAATCCCCTTAGTCATAGCATTGGTGTTTCTCGGGCCCGACTGGCTGGTGACGATCTGCGTCGGCGCAGTCGCTTTGCTGGCAGCCTGGGAATATCTGGGCATCGCTCAGGCCTCCGGCGCCAAGCCGCCCCGAATTCCTGTTTTGGTGGCAATTGCTATCCTCTTTGCTGTCAGTCTGTTGTGGCCGGATAAGCTGCTTGCGGTATTGGGAGCCTTGACCCTGGCTTTGTTCGTATACGACACATTTGCGCTTCCTGTCGCCGAGGTTCTGCAAGCCGCGGCAAACTCTGTCTTTTGCCTGATCTACACCGGCTTTACCCTGATCGCGTTGCCCATGCTGCGCAGCGCAGAAGACGGCCGCTGGCTGGTAACCTTCCTGCTTTGTGCGGTTTGGGCTGGCGACATCGCCGCCCTGTATGTCGGCCGTACCTGGGGAAAGCGCAAGCTGGCTCCGAAGCTGAGCCCGAACAAGACCTGGGAGGGCACGATTGCTTCGGTTGCCGGCAGTGTGCTGGTGACGGCGCTACTGAGCGTTCTCGCGGTTCAGCTGGCTCAGCGGGAAATTCACATCCTGAGTTTTCAGGGAAATCTGGCCCATTGGCTTCTACTTGCCGTGGTCGTGAATATAGCCGCACAGGTCGGCGATCTGGCCGAGTCTGCCCTGAAACGCTCTGCCGGAGTCAAGGATTCCGGCACCCTGCTCCCCGGTCACGGCGGCGTCCTCGACCGCATCGACGCGCTGCTGCTGGCTGCTCCGGTGCTGTGGTACGCTCAGATTATTCAACACTTTTAGTGTTGTTCTCAGGTTCGAATAGCTACTTGAAACGCCTCGCAATCCTCGGTTCCACCGGCTCGATCGGCCAAAGCACTCTCTCCATCGTCGAGTCCTACCCGGAACGCTACTCGGTGGCCACACTCGCCGCTGGGCGCAATCTCGAAATCGCCTTTGAACAGTCCGTGCGATGGCGTCCTCGCCTCGTTTCTCTGGCGACGGAAGAGTTGGCCGCAGAACTCGCGAGCCGTCTCCGTGCTGCAGGAATCACCGGAATTGAAGTTTTGTGGGGTACGGCGGGCAGCGTTGCCTGCGCCACTCACTCGGAAGCGGACTTCGTCGTTTCCGCAATCGTTGGTGTCGCCGGCCTTGAAGCAACCCACGCCGCGATCCTGGCTGGAAAGCCCATCGGCCTGGCCAACAAAGAGTGCATGGTCGCCGCAGGGGAAATCCTCACTCGCGATGCTCGCGAACGCAACGTTCCGCTGCTGCCCATCGATTCCGAACACAACGCTGTCCACCAGTGCATGCGCGTGGGAACTGCGGCAGAGGTTAAGCAGGTCTGGCTCACGGCCTCAGGCGGCCCATTCCGCCAGCTGCCTCTGGAGCAGTTTGCTTCGATCACACCCGAGCAGGCGCTCAAGCATCCGACCTGGGTAATGGGCCGGCGGATCACGATCGATTCCGCCACCATGCTCAACAAGGGCTTGGAAATCATCGAGGCCTGCCGTCTCTTCAACCTGCCGCCGTCGCAGGTGCGAGTCACAGTGCATCCGCAGTCGACGGTGCATTCGCTGGTTGAATATGTCGATGGTTCGATCCTGGCGCAGATCTCCGTCACGGACATGCGTCTGCCGATTCTCTACGCGCTGGCCTACCCCGAGCGTCCTGCATCGTCACTCACCTTCGATCTCGCCGCTCTTTCCCGCCTGGACTTCGAGCCTCCGGATTTTGCCCGTTTCCCCTGTCTGCGGCTGGCCTATGAAGCGGCGGAAAAAGGCGGCGCGCACTGCATCGCCCTCAACGCTGCCGACGAAATTGCAGTCGAAGCATTTCTCGCCCGCGAAATACCCTTTTCCGGCATCCCGCGTACAATAGAACAGGTGCTGGAACGGACTCCCGACAGCCATCCGGAGACGATTGCCGGGGTGTTGGAGGCCGATTCTCAGGCGCGTGAACGGGCTCGCGAAGTTGTTTCTTCGGCTGCTAGTCGCGTGTAGGTCTTGTCGGCTGCCCATTGAAGCTCTGAGGTTTTGCACGCGCATCTATGCACACAGTTCTGGTCGCTCTCGTCTCCGTCCTCATCGTCCTTGGCATCATGGTTCTCGTCCATGAGTTTGGCCACTTTGTCGCGGCCAAGCTCTGTGGGGTCCGTGTCGAGCAGTTCTCCATCGGTTTTCCGCCGCGCCTCTTCGGCATAAAGATTGGTGATACGGACTACTGCATCTCGGCGACCCCGCTGGGCGGCTACGTCAAGATGACCGGCGAGTCGATGCCCGGCGAGAACATGTCGCTCGATGGCGCAGACCACAACCTGATCGCCGCACAGAAGTCTGACCCAGGCGCGCTGACTTCCCATCCTCGCTGGCAGCGCATCATCATCGGCCTTGCCGGTCCATGCGCCAACTTCGTGCTCGCGCTCGGTCTGATGACCGGCTTCTACATGCTGCACAACGAAGTGCCGATTTACGAAGACATGCCGATCCAATTGGATTGGGTGGTTCCCGGCTCGCCCGCAGCGCAGGCTGGATTGAAGGCTGGCGATACGATTGTCAGTTTCGATTCGCAGCCGCACCCGACATGGGAGACGGTCGGCGAACGCTCAGAGCTCAACCTGCAAAGCCTGAACGTCAGCCATGATGTTCCCGTGGTCGTGGAGCGCGACGGCCAGCAGGTATCTACAACCATTTCTCTGGTCTCGGCTATGGGTGGCTCGGATGCGGTATCGAAAGCCAAAGCAGCTGAAGATTTTTCGCTGGAGAAACTTGGATTCTTGCCCGTCTACCAATCCGGCCCGGTGAAAGTGACCGCTGTTTCGGCCAACTCGCCGGCATCTCGTGCGGGCATTCAGCCGGGCGATGAGCTTATCTCCGTCGACGGCCATGCATTCCACTCTGTCCCGATCATCGTCTCGTACCTGCAGTCGGGCAAGGGAACACCGCTCACCATCGTCGTCAATCACAACGGCCAGCAATCCACGCGGATCGCACAGCCTTTCTGGGATACCAGCAATGGAAATCCTGCGTGGCGCATTGGCTTCAACGGTGCGGCGCCGCCCTTCCGCGTCGAGCAGATGCCGCCGCTTAAGGCATTGAAGGCATCGGTCAAGTTCAACCGGGAAAACTCACTGCTGATTCTCGAAGTGCTGCAGCGTGTGTTGACGCATCGCATGTCGGTCAACACGTTGTCCGGTCCAATCGGCATCGCGCGTGAAACCGGCCAGGCCGCTGAGACTCCCGGCTGGGAAGCCAAGTTCAAGGTAATGACTGCGATCAGCCTGAACCTCGGCATCCTCAACCTGCTGCCGTTCCCCATCCTCGATGGAGGCATGATCCTTTTCCTGCTGATCGAGAGCGTGATCCGCCGCGACATCGACGTGCGCATCAAGGAGCGGGTCTACCAGGTGGCCTTCGTGCTCATCCTCATATTCGCCGCGTACATCATCTTCAACGACATCTCCAAGCTGCCCATCTTCGCGCAATCCAGGCCGTAGAACCCGCACCGCAAGCCTCAAGAAAGTTGCCTCATGTCCATCGTCTCAGAGCTACGAGTTCGCTATGCGGAAACCGATCAGATGGGCGTGGTCTACCACGCCAACTACCTTGTCTGGTTTGAAGTGGGACGCGTCGAGTTCATGCGCGCTCTGGGCTTCGATTACAAGCAGATGGAGGTCGAAGACGGGTGTATTCTACCGGTCATCGAAGCCACCTGCCGCTACAAGGCTCCGGCGCGCTATGACGATATGATTCTCATCGACGCCGGCCCGATCCTGCTACGCGGCTCGCTGCTCAAGTTCGCCTATCGCATCATCCGAGCTTCCAACACCCGCGAAGGGCAAACGCTGCTTGCCGAAGGCGAGACGGTGCACATCGTCTGCGATGCCTCCATGCAGAAGTGTCTGATGCCCGAGCGCTACGCTGCGCCGATTCGCGCGGCCATCCGCGTTACTGACCGTGACGAGCAGGGCGAGGTCGAAGGGCAAGACTGAGCCTCGGCTTTGTATCAGTTGAAGTTGGATAGTCCTATTGAGTTGTCATCCTGAGCGCAGCGAAGGATCTGCTTTTGTACTTAATAGTCGCTAGAGCGTAGCCGTCTTCGGCTTGATGTTCTCCCGCAGGAACGTCACGATCGTATCCAGCGGCGTGCCCGGCCCGAAGACTTCAGCGACGCCAGCTTCCTTGAGTGAAGGCACATCCGCCTGAGGAATCGTTCCTCCCAGAACCAGCAAAATATCTTCAGCCTTCTGCGCTTTGAGCAGCGCTACGAGTCGCGGAACGAGCGCGTTGTGTGCGCCGGACAGGATGCTCAGGCCGATGCAATCCACATCTTCCTGAATGGCTGCTTCGACGATGCTCTCCGGAGTCTTGCGCAGGCCGGTGTAGAGCACTTCCATGCCTGCATCGCGCAGCGCGCGGGCGATGATCTTTGCGCCTCGGTCATGGCCGTCGAGGCCGGCTTTGGCCACCAGCACGCGAATGGGACGAGTTGGAAATGCTGCGGCCACTCTGGGAAATGGTAGCGCATTCATTTGCCTCGGAGATATTCTTGGATGGCAGTTTTCTCTTCTGCAATAAATGTGGCTAGGGATGCTTTGTCTGTCTCATTGGCTATACCCTTCAGAAGGAACTCTGCCTTCTCCACAACGGCCAGATCTTCGACTGGCGAACCAAGATACACCGATGGGAGATGGTGAGTTGCATAGTCTATATAACGCATAATTTGGATGATCAATTTTCTTCGTGCGATTTGGTCATCAGGATCCAGTTCCAGTGCACGCTCCAGGTGTTCACGATCACCAATCCAGCGATGCGGCTCGGCGCAGTGTGGTTCTACCTGCGTCCATTCCATGAGAGTTGGCTCAACGATTTGAATCTGTAATGGATTCGGAATGAGCATGTGTCGAGCCTCTTGTCCCTCGACAGTTGTCAGAAGCCAACTTACAAAACGCCGACGCTCCTCAAAGGGTTTACGCTCCATGTCGGATATAAATCGATGCAGAATTGCAAAGGCCTGACGTCGGAGTCCTCGCTCGTATTCAAGACAAAAATCCGCATACTCCAGCCAAGTCCCAATAGCGCGGGCCGATGACGCGGTGCGCTTCAGGCTTTCGAAAAAGTCTTTGCGCCAGTAATGCATTCTCTACATCACCTCGGGTGATTCGATTCCCAGCCAACTCAATATCAGTACTAACTCACGCAGGGCGATTGCGGCGGTTGCCAGCAGCAGTGTCTTTCGCGCTGGATCTTCTTCGGTGAGGATGTGGTGGCGATGGTAGAAGTTGTTGAACTCCTGTGCGAGCTGGAAGACGTGACGCGCTACATACGCCGGCTCTGAGGTCGCGATGCACTGGGCAAGGACAGCGGAACGCTTCGCGCTTCGCAGCCAGATGGCCCAGATCTCGTCGGCCTCCTGCAGCAGCAAAAGCGCGGATGGATCGAGTTCCGCGAATGCAGTCAATGCGGCTTCCGGCGTGGTTTCTGCTTTGCGGAAGATGTTGCGGATGCGGACGATGGCGTATTGCACGTATGGGCCGGTTTCGCCCTCGAAGCTGAGCGCGTCTTTGAAATCGAAGGCGATGACCGTGCCGCGTGTGAACTTGAGCATGAAGTAGCGTAGAGCGCCGATGGCGATCTGCTCGGCTATCTTTTGTCTTTCCGATTCGGTCCGGTCGGGCTGGCGCGCGTCCGTCTCCTTACGCGTGGCGACGATGAGTTTGTCGATCAAATCGTCGGCCTTCACGCCGAAGCCTTTGCGGCCGCTGACTTCGATGTACGGACGGGCGAGGTCCTCTTCGGCGACGGTATAGCCTAGCTCGATTGCGCAGCGCGGTGTGAGCGCGACCATCTCGTAGCTGAAGTGCGTGTAGCGATCGGCCTCGGCCGTATGGCCCATGCCGCGCAGGGCCTGGATCACGTTGGCCTGCGGATCGGACTGGCGCGAGTCGATGACGTTATAGATAGCCTGCGCGCCACCGAAGTGCGGATGGTGGGCTTCACCATGCTCAGTTGAAATCCAGCATTCATGATCGGGATAGGTGAAGAACGGCCGATAGCCGAAGTCGCGGCCCAGCAGGCCGAATTTCCAGAGATGATAGGCGATGTCTTTACCGACGTAGGTCACGGTCCCGTTGGAGCGGACGATTACTTTGGCATCTTCGTCGACTTTGGCGTCTTCATTGGTCTCGCTCTCTTCGGTGATCTTGGCGGCATCTTTCTCAATTTTGGGCTCAGATTTTGGCCGCGTCATCACCCAGCAGCCTTTGTTCTTGCCTTCGGTCTCGAAGTAGAGCACGCCTGTCTGCTTCAACTGCTCAAAGGCCAGGTCCCAGAACTTGAGGTGCAGAATCTCGCTTTCGCGGGGCAGAAAGTCGTAGGTGATGTCGAGGCGCAGCATGGTTTCGAGATGCAGGCGCAGGACGGCGGTCGAGATCAGCTCGGCTACTTCGGCGGTCTCGTTTCCGCCTGCTTCGATTTCATGCAGCGTGGCGTAGCGCAGAGACTTGCGCTGCTTGTTTTCGTCTTCGGAGCCTGAGCCGTACCACTGCGAGACGCGGGCGTAGACGTCCCAGCAGACATAGTCAAAGGACTGGCCGTCCAGGCGATTGCCTTCGGCCTCTTTGGCGGAGATTAGTTCCCGAATCTCGGCGAGGGATTTGCCTTCGAGATGGACAAAGCCTACGACGACGTCGGCGACCTGGACGCCGGTGTTATCGATGTAGTTCTGTACATCGACTTTTTGGCCGTTGGCGCGGAGGATGCGGACGAAGGTATCGCCGAGGATGGCGTTGCGCAGGTGGCCGACATGCGCTGCCTTATTCGGATTTATGCTCGTATGTTCAACGAGAACGTGGAGGCCGGAGTTGGGCGCTGCCAGCTTGTTTTCGGATGCTGCTTCGGTCGCTGCAAGAGCGCGATTGAGACGGACGTTCAGGTAGCCTGCGCCTGCGGGTTCGAAGCTTGCGAACGATGGATCGGCTGGATCGGAGCTTAGCGCTTCGGCCAGTTCGGCGGCGATGATCTTGGGGGCTTTGCGCAGTTTGCGAGCTAGCTCGAAGGCGACGGGCAGGGCGAATTCGCCCATCTTGAGGTCGGGCGGTTGCTCGATAGCGATGGAGCCGAGCTCGATTTCGTATTTGCTTTGGATGACTTCGCGGACCCGCGCGAGCAGGCGTTGTTGCAGTTCGAGATACACGCGGAAACCTCTGAAAATCCCTGATTCTCAAGGTGATTTTAACAGGGGACTGGCTGTCCAGACGGCGTCTGGAAGCACTTGCAACTGCTATTTGAAAATCGAAAAGCCAAGTATTGGAAGCCGAATGTTCGACGAAGTGGACGGGGGGAGGGGGTATTTATTTTGTAGTTAGCGTCAAGAAATTCCGGACAAAATTGACATGTTCCGTTGGGGAGCTACTCTTCGAGGATACGCCGATGGGATTTAATTCAAGGCAAATCTCAGTGCGAAATTTTGAGGCGTCCGGCGTTTTCAGGAGAGCCGGTAAAAGGTGACGGGTGGTGTGCTCTCCTGGTCGCGATACGGTGAGAAGCCTTGCTGTACGAAGTCCGATACCCAGTGCTGGCCGTTGAAGACCTGAACGTGGCCTGCCGGATGATCGCCGCTCTTGTCGAAGACTGCGATATCGCCGGGCTGGGGCTGATATGATTCCGAATCGACGGCGCGAGCGCCATGCCGCAGAAGAAACGGGCCGTAGTCTCCGGCGTCGACTGGGCGGCCATCGGTCTGGATGCCGGCAGCCTCCATGGCCTGGCGCACGGAGGCGGCGCAGTGGTGAGTCGAATGGAGATGCGCGTGGGAATCGAGCCAGGAGATCAGGCGGTGCAAGCCTGAGGGCGCGTGTGTGTGCTCTTCCGGCTGGCTGGACAAATCGCTCTGCGTTGCTTTGGGGTTCTCTGTGGCGGCTTGGGAGTAGAGTTTCGCTGCGTTGCGGCTCTGAAGGAGACTTGTGTTACCAAGCTCATCGTTGATCCGACCGTTCGCCACGCTGGCGGCGTTCAACGGATTACCGGCATCGCGGGTGCTCCAGCCTGTTTGCAACTGAAGCATATCCAGCAGGCTATCCATGGGAGCGGTGGAGGGATCGGCCGCAGCTGAGGAATCGCCGGAACTGAGTTGGCCGATTTCTTTGACTGCCTGCATTTGCTCGGCATAGAGCGTGGCAAAAGCCATCTCGCCCTCAGCGCGATTTGCAGCCTGAGTGGGCTTGGCAGGCTCTATCGGTACGCGAGAAAACGACAGGGGATCAGGGTACATGGGATGGTCCGATTACCGGGTAAGCGCTGGAGCAATTCAAACTCCAAACACAATGCCCATAAACTTTGATTTCTATTTTAGCGGAGCAGGATTTAGTGTGCATCTTCCTTACGGCATCTATTCGCGATGCTCTGTTTCTCTGCCGCCGAAACGATGTCTGGAGGCCGGTCACTATAGATTGCGCTCGTTAGTGAGAGCAGAAAGAGGTCGTTATGACCACAGTACTGAAGGATGAGTATCGCGCTCCCTCGCATGTTGCTGAAGCAGGAGCACCGGCAATCGTTGTGGCGCCAGGCGCGCTGGTAGGAACCTGGCACAATGTCAACGCAGCCACCAGGGATCTGGTGAAGATCGTAATTGCGGCAGCGCGTGTTGGCGTCACTGTCAATCCGTTCGGAGCATGCACTCCTACGCCGTGCAACTGGGGGGTGGTTCCGGGTGTGGTGTACTCCGCGAATGTGAGCTCGAGCGCGGCAGAGGCATTCAGCGCAGAGTTCAACTTCGGGTTCTCGCGGGTCACGGTGGTTGGACATCTAGTTCGCAAGGAACTACTGGTCGAGACGTTTACTGTCTTCACCGATGGCAGCGGCCGGGCCAACCTGTACACCGCCGACACGATGGTTAAGTAAGTGCAGAGTAAGTTCGCGGATGGGTGTAGGTTCGCGATGCTTGCTGGATAAGTTTGTGTTCCTCCTCCGTGCTGAGGGTTCATGCGAGTGAATCTTTGGCGCGGTTTTCTTTCGTCGAGTTCGCTTGAGAGGCGTGAGTGTTGGCCGGCTCCAGAAAAAGATGCACAAGAGGCAAAAGTCGGCATAGAATGGCGAGCCATGATGAATCGCTCGGTGCCGACGGATACCTGTTTGCCGCATGTGATGTATGCGTGCATTCCTGATGCGATTGCGTGGCTGGGGCGGGTGTTTGGGTTTGAGGAGCATTATCGCTACGGCGATCCGCGCGGGCCAGTGAGCGGAGCACAAGTGTATGCGGGCAAGGCGGTGGTTATGCTGTCGCGGGCGCGGGGATTCAAGGTTCCTGCACAGCTGGGGCATGGGACGGCATACCTGACAATCTTTCTGGATGATGTCGATGCGCATTACGATCGCACGCGGGCTGAGGGCGCGAAGATCGTGGAGCCGCTGCACGAGACGGTGTACGGCGAGCGGCAATATGCGGCTGAGGATCTGGAGGGACATCGCTGGCTGTTTTCGCAGCATGCCAGGGATCTTTCGCCGGAGGATTGGGGTGCTCGGGTGGTGAAGAAGGGTTAGAGGTCAAAGGCTCTACTTCCTCTGGTTCGTGCTGTGCACGAATGTAGCCCAGGTCTCAGAGTCGAGACCTGGGGCACCCAGTTTTTTGTGATTCGAAAGTTTGCCTGGACGGCTCGACCTAGTCTGCGCCGAGCTCGCGGACCATGGCTACTGAGGCGGATGCGCCGATGCGGTTGGCTCCGGCTTCGAGCATGGCTTTGGCGTCGGCGAGGGTGCGAATGCCGCCTGAGGCTTTGACGCCGCAGCGGGCTCCGGCTACTCCACGAAGCAGGGCTACGTCGGCTGCGGTTGCGCCGCTGGTGGAGAAGCCTGTCGAGGTCTTGAGGAAGTCGGTTCCGGCTGCGATGGCGATCTCTGAGGCGCGGAGCTTTTCTTCGACGGAGAGCAGGCAGGTTTCGAGGATGACTTTGAGCAGCGCGCCGTGGTTGTGGGCGACTTCGGCGACGCCGCGGATGGTGCGCTCGACGGCTGCGTGTTCGCCGCTCTTGAGCTGGCCGATGGAGATGACCATGTCGAGTTCGCGGGCCCCGAGGCGGATGAGTGCGCCGGCTTCCTGGCGAAGCGTGGAGGCGAGCGTGGCTCCGAGCGGGAAACCGATGACGACGCCGACGGGAACTCCTGTACCAGCGAGCAGACTGGCGGCGGTCGACACCCAGACGGGGTTGATCATGGCGCAGGCGAAGCGATAGCGGATGGCTTCGTCGCAGAGGTTTTCTACCTGTGTGCGCGTGGCCTCGGGCTTGAGCAGGGTGTGGTCGATGACGGCGGCGAGTTTGCGCCAGTCGGAGAGAGTTTCAGCGGCGAAACCGGCTGAGTCAAAGAAGCCGTTGTCTACGTCGAGATCGGCATCGATGTCGGTGTCGAGTGGGATGCCCGCGAGTGAGGACGGCGGGACAGCAAGCGTTGCGTCAGGGAATTGTGTTCGGTTCGACATTCGCCTGGGTACTCCTTTGGAAAGACTCCGGTGGGGGAGGTTACGTGGGGGCCCGTGGCTCTCGCCGGAAGAGGAGTATAGCGCGGTTTTGTTGCGCTTGCTACACGGGTTCGGACAAAGCGCCTTACACGGCGTCCGGCGGCATGAGGCAAATATCGGGCAGGTTGCGATAGCGCTCTGAGAAATCCATTCCGTAGCCGATGACGAAGAGGTTGGGGATGGAGAATCCGACATAGTCAGCTTCGATTTGTTCGATGCGTCTTGAGGGTTTATCGAGCAGGGCGGCGATGCGCAGAGACTTCGGATGGTGCTGCAGGAAGATTTTGCGCAGGTAGGTCAGGGTCAGGCCGGTGTCGAGAATATCCTCCACGACGAGCACGTTTTTACCTTCGATCGGCTCATCGAGGTCCTTGATGAGTTTGACGGCTCCTGACGAGGTCTGGCTGCCCTTGGCGTAGCTCTTGACAGCGACGAAGTCGAAGGTAGCGTCGACGGTGACGCAACGTGCGAGGTCAGACAAAAACGGCGCTGCGCCTTTGAGGACGCCGATCATGACGAGTTTCTCCCCGGCGAGATCGCGGGAGATCTGTTCCCCCATTTGACGCACGCGCTCTGCGATCTGCTCGCGGGATAGCAGGACTTCGAGTCCCTGGTAGGTGGTGGTTGCCATATCTCTAAGTATCACCTGTTAGGCGGGGGATAGGGAAGACGGGGAAAGCAGGGAACAGAGATCAGGGTTCAGGGGGCAGATGCGCTTGACCGCCGGATTGGGTTTGGGTGTAATCGCGTCATGCGGAAGTTCTTCTCTCTTGCGGCGGTGGCGGGGCTTTGTGCGGGTGCTTTATATGTTGGCGCGCAGGAGACGGCGACGACTTCAACTTCGGGAAAGGCGCCGCATTATATCGAGCGGGAACGGATGGTCCTGGTGCCTAAGGCTGGGCCGCAGGGGCTGGATGTGCTGGAGGTTTATGCCGATGTGCCGGGGCGGCATCCGCTGGTGGTAATGACGCATGGGTCGGCGGTGGACCATGCCGAGCATGCGCATGTGACTCCGTGGGCGCAGCTGAACCAGGCGCTGTGGTTTGCGCGCCGGGGTTACGTGGTGCTGGTGGTGGTGCGCAAGGGGTATGGCAGGTCAGGCGGCGTTGAAGATGGGCATTTTGGCGGGTGCGGTTCGCATGGGAGCTTTGAGGAGTCGGGCGAGGCTTCAGCGGAGGACTTGCGGGAGATTATCAGCCTGGCGGCGAAGCTGCCGGAGGTCGATCCGGCGGTGGTGCTGAGCGTGGGAGTATCGACGGGAGGGTTTGCGCAGGTGGCGCTGTCGGCCGATCCTCCCAAGGGGCTGAAGGCGGCGATCAGCTTTGCGGGTGGACGTGGTTCAGATGGCAAGGAGCACAACTGCGATCTTGGTGCGCTGGAGAGCGCCTTTCATGGCTTTGGCAAAAGCGCGGCGAAGCACGGAGCGGTGCCGATGCTATGGATTTATGCGGAGAACGACCACTTCTTTCCGCCGTCGATGGCGGTGAAGTTCGATGAGGCATATCGCAAGGGCGGCGGCGCGGATGAGTTTGTGATGGTTCCGCCGTATGGCGACGACGGGCATCATTTGTATGGTCATCCCGACGCCTGGCCGGAGCAGGTGGCTGCGTTTCTGAAAGCGCATAAGTTGCTGCCGCTGGGCGATTCGGTGCTGCCGCTGCCGGCGGTTCCGGATGTGCCTGCGCCGCCGGGTTTGCATGGGCGCGGGCTGGATGGCTGGAAGCGGTATCTGGCGGCTGCTCCGTTCAAGGCTTTTGCCATGACTTCCGACGGATTCTGGGGCGATTCGTACGGGCAGTTCGACCAGGCGATA
>DATAZR010000089.1:0-9643 GCA_036271955.1 Acidobacteriaceae bacterium | reverse complement strand
CCTTCAGCTGCTCGCGCACCTCGGCCAGCGTCATAGCTTCAGCCGCCGCAATGCCGCCGCGATTCTCGTTCTCCGGTTGCATCATGCCTTTCCCAATTTCGCTGCTCATCGGTGGCACACCTCGCAGCTTGAAAGCTCATTTGGCTTGCGAATCTTGTAGTGATCGATCAGGTAAACGCCCAGGGCTCTCTGATCGGTGAACTTCGTATACGCCGGCTTGACCGGCCCCATCATCATCATCGCGCCATCCGCCTGCGCAGAAACCGTGCGCATTCCCGGCAGCTTCAACGCATTCAGGTTCAGCGCGGCAACCTCGGTTCCACCCTTGGCCGGATCTGCCATCTGGCAATCCACACTCTGCGCCGTCGGCTTGCCGGCCTGTTCGCCGCTCACCGAGCACCACACCGGCTTTTCCTGCGTCGGAGCTTCCCAGGCCATGTTGTAGACCTGGCTGACCGGGCGCAGATTCTTCGCCGGATCGCGATGGCAGTTCAGGCACCACTCCATCTGTAGCGTGTTCTGCTGGTACATCAGCGGCATCAGGTCCACGCGGCCGTGGCAGCTCGAGCAGCCGAGGCCCTTGTTCACATGAATCGAGTGATTGAAGAAGACGTAGTCCGGAAGGTCATGCACCTTGGTCCACACCAGGCTCTGGCCCGTCGCCCAGCTATGCCGCACCGGCTCCAGCAGGGCAGCGTTGGTCCAGATCTGCGCATGGCAGTTCATACACGTCTTGGTCGGCGGAATGCCCGCGTAGCTCGACTTCTCGACGGTGACGTGACAGTACTGGCACTGCAGGCCCAGTCCCTGCACGTGATGCTTGTGGCTGAACGGCACCGGCTGGTCCGGCCGCTGACCCTGCCGCGTCACCCACGGCGAACGCTGCAAACCGTCCAGCGTTACCCCCAGAGCGATCACGATCAGTCCTGTCAGGACCAGGCTCATGCGTGCCAGCGCGTTCGAGCTGCGGTCAAAAATCTGCGCCATGAATGCTTCCCTGCTTCCGGTTGACCTTACACCTGCGGAGGCCTCTCAAGTTCTTTAGCTATCTCTACGAGATTCCCAAGCGGCCCAGGTTTGAAGAAATTGCGCGTGAAGAAGTGTCCAGTACGGGACAACCCCGAAGAATCAATATAGCAGCGAAATTTGCCCCAGCGCATGAAAGCGAACCTCGTTGCCGGAAAAAATTTGCCCTCGGGAATTCCCATAACCGCATGAAAACAAAACGTGTTGAGAATTTCGGGAATTTACGCGGCTCTCAATGTGAACCCACTATATCCTTCGTACCAATGCGTGATAACACGACAAAATTGGTCCTAGATTCGAACTGAAGTTGCAAGCGCTTCAAGCCTCGTTACTTTAGTTGCTCTCCACCATCGAACGGTGTCAACTTTATTTCCTTGCAAGATGCCCGGCGCAGAGTCCATAAGCTTCCATGAACTTCTTATCCCTGATCCCTATTCCCTGACCACTGACCTCTGCTACATCCCCGCCATCACCAGCATTCGCGGCTCGGTCATCTCCTCGATCGTCCAGCGAACGCCCTCGCGCCCCAGGCCTGAATCTTTCACCCCTCCGTAAGGCATCGGGTCCAGCCGCCACGTCGGCGTATCTCCCACAATCACTGCGCCGACTTCCAGCTCGCGGAAGGCCGTCATGATCCGCCCTGCATCGCGCGTAAACAGCCCCGCCTGCAAGCCATACTTCGAGCGATTCACCGCCGCCAGCGCCTCTTCAAAATCATCGTATGGCTCGACAGCGACTACCGGCCCAAAGACTTCCTCGTCATGCACTTTCATGCCCGGCTTGGTCGCGGTCAAAATCGTCGGAGCAAGCACCGAGCCTTCGCGCTCCCCGCCTTCCACCAGCTTCGCTCCGGCCTCAATCGCTTCTTTGATCCAGCTCTGAATGCGATCCGCATCCGACGGCCGAATCACCGGCCCAACCTCCGTCGCTTCGTCCGCTGGATTCCCGCGCACCATCTTCGCAGCGCGTTCGACGACTTTCCATAGGAAAGTCTGAAATATTGCCCGCTCCACATACACCCGCTGCACCGAGATGCAGCTCTGCCCGGCGTATCCGAAGGCCCCGTGCGCCACCCGCATCGCGACCGCATCTAGCGCCTGGTCGCGCTCGGCATAAGTGCCCCAGTCCGAATGCAGGATCATCGCCGCATTGCCGCCCAATTCGAGCGCCACGCGCTTGCGGCCGCTCTTGGCTTTCAGTCCCCAGCCCACAGCGGCAGACCCGGTAAAGCTCACCATCTTCAGCCGGTCCTCGCGCTCCGCCAGCCACGCCGTATCCTCATTGGCCAGCGGAAGCACCGCCAGCGCCTCCTCCGGCCATCCGGCTTTCAAGATCACCTCGCCCAACGCCAGCGCGGTAAACGGAGTCTGCGGCGCCGGTTTCAGCACCACCGGGCATCCCGCCGCAATCGCCGGAGCCAGCTTGTGCGCCACCAGCATCAGGGGAAAATTGAACGGCGTAATCGCCAGCACTGGCCCGCGCGGAAACCGCTGCACCAGTCCCCAGCGCCCCTCATTGCCCTCATTCAAATCGAGAGGAATCGACTCCCCGCCCAGCCGTATCGCCTCTTCCGCAGCCGTCTTGAAAGTCAGCGCCGCGCGCTCGACCTCGATCCGCGCCGCGCGCACCGGCTTGCCCGCCTCAGCCACAATCAGCTGCGCAAACCGCTCCTTCTGCTCGATCAACGCCGCGGCAATATCTTCGAGAATCTCCTTGCGCTTCCATCGCGGCAAAGCCCGCGTCCGCCGCAGCGAAGCCACGGCATGGGTCACCGCCTCGCGCGCATCCTTCCGCGTAGCAATGGTGACCTTTCCCAGCAATCCCTGGTCCCAAGGCGACCGCACCTCCATCGCCTCCCCATCGGTCCATTCCTTGCCGCACAACAGAAATCCCGTCTGCGTTCCCGGCCGCATCTTCATCGCAAAAGAACTCCTAACCATTCCGCTCCATCCTAAATGGGTCTCCATTTGAGAGATGGCCCTCTAACCTTTCGCCGCATCTCATCATTCCCGAAAGAGAATCTCATTGTCGTCATACATCGGCTCACCATTCGCCTTCCTGAAATGAGCGAATCTTCCACCGCTCATCCTCCAACGGCAAGCCTCGTTCCCCACATACGAATAGATCACTCCAGGTTGCTTATGCAGCAGCGTCTTAGCAGTTCGATAGAGCTTCTCCGCCCATTGCAGGAACTCTTTCCTCTTGGGAACAAAAGCATCGACGACGACCATATCGGGTTGGTAATAGAATCTTCCTCGCAGCAGAAGCTTCCCATCGTAGTGGCAACCGGAAAACTCGACCACTTCGGATTCAAGGTCGACGTGCCAACACTGCCGGGTCTGCGAATGAAACATCTTGATCTCGCAGGGCGACGCAGGCGCAAGAAAGCAATCATAGGAACAAACCTGCACTTCCTCTGGAGCCGAGGTTACTCGACTCTTGAGTGACCCAGTTTCAACCGGCTGATCTGTCGGCGCATAAGCTTCGATCACACGTACGCCAACTCTGCGATCAAGCTCCGCAATCAAGTTTTCCGCATCTGTTGGCAACAAATACGACTGGAACTGTCTTCCCATAGGGCTACTACTCTATCTGCGGTCACCACCATTGCGCCAAAACCCATTGATCGGCGAACATCGGACTAGGCGAACAAAACACTAAATGCGCAAACTCCTCCACGCCATCTCCCTCATCACCCTCGCCTTCCTCCTCTGGCTCACCTGGGGCGCCGTCTACGGCCCCAATCATCTCGCCGACCGCATCCCAACTCACTTCGGCCTCAACGGCCAGGCCGATGCCTGGGGCCAGCCCAAAATGCTCCTTCTGTTTCCCGTCATGGCAGTCTTTCTCTACGCGATGATGACCCTCGTCAGCCGCTACCCCGGCGCATTTAACTATCCCGTCCGCGTCACCGCCCAGAACCGCCCCCGCCTTCAGCGCATCGCCCAGAACATGATCGCCTGGCTCACCGCTGAAACCGTCTGCCTCTTCGCCGCCCTGCAATACTTCATCGTCCAGGCCATCCGCACCGAGCACAACGTACTTCCACCCGGGGTCATGATCGTGGCAATCGTCATCATCTTCTTCACCATCGCCATCCACATAGCCGCCATGCGCCGCGCCGCCTGAAATCCCGCCAGACCACGCCACACACAATCGAAACTCCGAAATGACATTCGGATGACATCTCCCTGACACCCGCCCAGGCCCCTCAGGCATAGCCTTCGAGTGGACCTGGCCTGCAGCCCCCGCATGCAGAATCCATCTCCAGCCGCACCGGCCCGCTCACCCTCCGCATACCAAGCCGGGCTGGTGCGGCATCCCCTGAACCGCAAGCGGGGCCTCACCGTAGCAGGAGATTTTCGTCATGAAAGCAGTTCTCCGTCTGGCAACAGCAAGCACTTTGGCCATCGCAACAGCATCGGCATTTGCTCAGCACTACACCCAGGTCAATCTCACCGCCAACACCTCCGGCATCGCGCCCGTCACCGACCCCAATCTCATCAATCCCTGGGGACTCTCCCGCATGTCCGGCTCCCCCTGGTGGATCTCCGACAATGGGACCGGTCTAAGCACCCTCTACAACGGCGCCGGAGCCATCACACCCCTCGTCGTAACCATCCCCAAAGCCAACCCGGCCAACAAGACCTTCCCCACCGGCACTCCCACGGGAACCATCGCCAACGGCAGCCCGACCGATTTCCTGCTTGCCCCCGGCAAGCAGGCGCTCTTCCTCTTCTCCACCATTGACGGCACCATCCAGGGTTGGAACCCGGGCGTGGCTCCCACCACCGCCGCCATCGAAGTCAAAACCAACGACGGCTCCAGCTACACCGGCCTCACCTCGGCCATCTTCGCCGGTCACCGCTACCTCTACGCCGCCAACTTCACCAAGGGACGCGTGGATGTCTTCGACAACGCCTTCCATGCCGTCAAAATGCACTGCGACGATGATCAGGACCGCGGCCGCGATGGAGGCCATGATCGTGGAAACGATCGTGACCGCGATAACGATCGCAACAACGATAACCAGCCCTTTACCGACGATGATTTGCCCCGCCACTTCGTGCCCTTCAACGTCCAGGCCATCGGCAATGACATCGTCGTCACTTTCGTCCTCCACGAAGACGGCCAACCCTTTGAGACCGACGGCCCCGGCCTCGGCTTCGTCGACATCTTCAGCTCTTCCGGCAAACTGCTTCGCCGCCTCGAGCACACCGACTGGCTCAACGCGCCTTGGGGAGTAGCCCTCGCCCCGCTCGACTTCGGCGCCTATAGCCACGACCTGCTCATCGGCCAGTTCGCCGGCGGCGGCGGAACCGAAGCCAGCGGCACCATCTCCGCCTACGACCTGGCCACCGGCAAGTTCCTCGGCCTCGTCGAAGACTCCACCGGCAAGCCGCTCGCCATCAACGGCCTCTGGGCCATCAGCCCCGGCAACAGCGCCACCGCCAGCAGCTCGGACCCCGCTGGCGCTCCGGCCGCAGAGCTCTACTTCACCGCCGGCCCCAACCACGGCACAGGTGGCCTCTTCGGATACCTCAAGCCCGTCGCCACCGAACTCACCACCGGCAACGACCAGTAACCGGCGAATCAATGTCCTTTGGGTGCCCAGGCCTCAATGCTGCCTCCAATTTCGGCGACTTCGAAGACAGATCGCCGTCTTCGAAGTCACCGAGGGCCTGGGCCCATTTTTTTAATCTCCTCTCTGAATTCAAAAAGACAACGCGGGTGCCCATGTCTCGCACCGGGGTCCCCAACGACAGGTCTTCGTCGGCGGGGCAGTTCAGATGTGGGCCATATTCGTGCGAAGCTCGAACCGCCTTTGCCCTTGCTTTTCTTGTCTGTCATTCCCGCAGGGAATCTGCTTCTCGCCAAGCTCTCATCCAGCCTCGGCCGTCCCCGAATGAACCACAACGAAGCGCCGTCCTCCCATCGCGGGAATCACACCCTCAAATCCATCTCTCCCCAGCCGGATCAAGCCATGCGCCGCATATATCCTCGCCCCAGAGCGCATGTCCGCCGCAACCCTCAGCCCCGCCATTTCCACCCTCGAAACCGCCCGCTGGCACCACTCCCAGGGCCAGCTTCTCGCCGCCGCCGAGGCCTACCGCAGCCATCTAGCAGCAGACCCCAAATCCCAGCCAGCCCTGCTTGGACTCAGCCTCATCGCCCGTCAAAGCAGCCAGCTCCAGCCAGCCTTGCACATGGCCCAGGCCGCTCTCGCCGCCGGAGCCGCCAACGCCCTGGCGTGGTCCAACCTCGGCGACATCCTCACCGCCCAGCATCAGCACATCCAAGCAGAAGCCATCTTCCGCCACGCCCTCACCCTCGACCCCGGCCTCGCCGCCGCCCACTACGGCCTCGGCAACGCCCTCGCTCTCCAGGACAACTTCCCCGCCGCCCTTCCCAGCTTTCAGAGCGCGGCCCGGCTGGCCCCAAACATTCCCGCATTCCACTTCGCCCTGGCCTTCGCTCAAGGCAAGCTTGCCGCCCACGCCGCAGCCATCACAGCCTATCGCCGCGCCGTCACCTTGCGGCCCAGCTTCGCATCTGCATGGCTCAACCTCGGCGTCGAACTCATCGCTGACGGCCGCAGCTCCCTCGCGGCTCCCTGCTATCGGCAGGCACTCGCCGCTTCGCAACAAAACTCAAGCACCAGCATCTCCGCATATCTCAACCTCGGCCACCTCGTTCGCAGCCGCAGCAACTTCCTCAAAGCTCGGCAACACTACGAATCCGCACTCACCCTCGCAGAACAAGCTCTGGCCAATCAGGCTCTCGAATCCCCCGCCCCGCCTAACCTCTCCCGTCCCGATAAAGAAGACCGCCGTACCGAGGTCCACGTCGCCTTTACCTACCTCCATCTCGAACAAAAGCATTTCCCCCAAGCCTGGCAATCCCTCCTCCAGGCCGAATCCCACGATGACCCGCTCCACCCCAACCCCGAAATCCCCAACGTCCGCGGCATCCTCCTGCTCGCCGAAGACTCCGCTGAACCCAATGGGGTGGCCCAGGTCTCGAAATCCGGGGTCCCCGACGACAGGTCTTCGTCGTCGGCGTGGTTGAGACTTGGGTTTCCGAACATACTGAAATCGGGGTGCCCCATCCTTGGCGCGCCTTTGCGTCAAGGGTGGGATGGGAAGAATGATCGAATCAAATCCGCCATCACCGCATTCCATCAAGCCGAGTTCCACGGCCACAAGACAGCCGCCTCCAACCGCGGCAACGCTCTGCTCCGCCTCGGCCGCTGCGAAGAAGCCCTCGCCGCCCACCAGGCCGCCGTCGACCGCGACCCTCATCACCCCGGAGCCCGCTATAACCTCGCCCTCACCCAGCTCCGCCTCGGCAACTTCGCCCACGGCTGGCCCAACTACGAGATCCGCTGGAGCTTCCGCGAAGTCCATCCCCACCCCCGCCGCCTCCCCCAGCCCCGCTGGCAAGGCGAGCCGCTGCCCGCCAACTCCCGCCTCTTCCTCTACGCCGAGCAGGGCCTCGGCGACACGATCCAGTTCTGCCGCTACTTAACCCTCGTCGCCCAGCGCCTGACCAACACAAACCTCATTCTCGAAATCCAACCCCCACTCACCCGCCTGCTCACCACTCTCGCAGCCGACATCCAGAGCACCCATCCCGGCCTCACCATCGAAATTCTCTCCCAAGGCGATCCCCTTCCCAGCCTCACTCACCACTGCCCCCTCATGAGCCTCCCCGCCGTCTTCCAAACCACCCTCGATACCGTCCCCGCTCAGATCCCCTATCTCCGCGCTGATCCCGTTCTCATCGAGACCCGCACGAAGGAATTGCGGGGTGCCCCATCCTTGCCACGTTCTTTGTGGCAAGGATGGGATCAACAAATCTCAATACCCAAAATCGGCATCGCCTGGGCAGGCAATCCCCGGTATCGCGCCGACCATGAGCGCTCTACCAGCCTCGACGCCTTCCGCCCGCTGCTCGCCATCCCCAACATCCATTGGATCTCCCTGCAAAAGGGTGACGCCGCCATGCAAATCTCCGTCCTCCCCGCCCACCTCCGCCCCGAAGACGGCTCTTCCCGCGATCCCGACTTCGCCGCTACCGCCGCTCTCGTCGCCAACCTCGATCTGGTCATCACCACCGACACCGCCATCGCCCACCTCGCCGGCGCACTCGGCAAACCCCTCTGGCTCCTGCTCCCCTGGCAGTCCGACTGGCGGTGGATGCAGGATCGCCTCACCACCCCCTGGTATCCACACGCCCGCCTCTTCCGCCAGTCATCCCCCGGCAACTGGCCGGAGCTAATCCAGCGCGTCGCCCGCGAGCTCCCAGCCGCTCTCACAGAAATGCCTGAGAAATAAAAGGGCTGTCATCCTGAGCGAGCGCAGTGGGTCGAAGGGGACATGCGGTTGTCTTCCCTTTGCGGTCTTTCCCTTCGCTGTCTTCCCTTCGTTCTCTCCCCCTCAAGGCATAGCGCAATCCCGCCGCCCGTTGTGGTACAACAAAGCCGTGTCGAAGCCCTCGCGAACCATCCTCGTCTACGATGTCGGCGGCAGCCACATCTCCGCCGCCCTCTGCGCCGAACACGACTACTCCCTCCACGGCATCTCCAGCGCCCCGCTCCCCACCGCTCCAGAGGGCGAGCCCGCTGCCGGGCACTTCTCCGCCGCCAGCTTCGGACGCCTCATCCACACCCTCGCCGAAACCGCCGCCCGCACCGCCAACATCCCTATCGAGAGTGTCGCCGGAGCCTCCCTCGCCATGCCCGGCCCCTTCGACTACGCCAATGGCATCAGCCAGATGCGCCACAAGCTCGTCGGCCTCTTCGGCGTCGATCTCAAATCCGGCCTCGCCGCCCGCTTCGGCTGGCAGCCTTCTCAGATGGCCTTCGTCAACGACGCTGCTGCCTTCCTACTCGGCGAAGTAGGCGCAGGCGCGGCCAAAGGATACTCCCGCGCTATCGGCATCACCCTCGGCACCGGCATCGGTTGTGCTTACGCCACAGACGGCCGCATAGCCACACCCAGCGATCAGGCCAACGGCGACCCCGGCGTGCCTCCGGGCGGCGAAATCTGGAATCTCCCTTACAACGGCGCCACCGTCGAGGATTTCGTCTCCACCCGCTATCTCCGCGCCCAGTACCAGTCCCTCACCGGCCTCGAAGCCGACGTCTCCGCCATCGCCGACTCCGCCAAAGGCGACCAGCCCTGCCCCGACGACTTACCCCCGATGGCAGCCGCCTCTGGCACGCCCGAAGACCAGTACCTCGCCCATTGCCGCGCCCGCCGCGCCTTTGAGAACTTCGGCCGTCATCTCGGCCTAGCCCTCAACCAGCACGCCGCCGCCTTCCATCCCGATGTCATCGTCCTCGGCGGAGGCATCAGCCGCGCAGCCGCGCTCTTTCTGCCTTCCACCCGCAAAGCCCTCACCCCCGGCTTCGCCCCCAAGATCGCCATCTCCACCCTCATGGACCACGCCGCCCTAGCCGGCGCCGGCGTCCACTGGTTCACCGCTTAGCCCTTCATTGCCTCTGAACTTTTGCCGCTCTGAATTTCCAGCTGCACCGCGATCTCCCGTGCCGCCTCCGCAGGTGAATACAGACTCGTATCCAATGAGAGCTCAGCCTCAGGCATTACCATCG
>DATAZR010000088.1:0-32051 GCA_036271955.1 Acidobacteriaceae bacterium | reverse complement strand
GTATGCGTACGCGAAGTTTCATCCCATCTATCGCGGGCGGTTTGCGATGGATGTGCCGGATGAGATGCCGGACCGGCCGGCGATCTTTTCTACGCAGTCGACGCACAAGATGCTGGCGGCCTTCTCGATGGCTTCGATGGTGCACATCAAGCTGAGTCCGCGGGCGCCGCTGGAGTTCGACCAGTTCAATGAAGACTTCATGATGCATGGCACGACTTCGCCGTTCTATCCGCTGATCGCTTCGCTGGACGTTGCGGCGGCGATGATGGACGAGCCTGCAGGCCCGACACTGATGGAAGAGACGATCTTCGACGCGGTGAGCTTTCGCAAAGCGATGAGCTCGATTGCGCATCGGCTGCGGGTGTATGACGAGGGCGATGGATGGTTCTTCCGGTTGTTCCAGCCGGACCGCGTGACGGACCCAGCGGATGGGAAGACGTACATCTTCGAGGATGCTCCCGATGAGCTGCTGACCGATCACTCAGGCTCGTGGACACTGAAGCCGGGCGAAGACTGGCACGGCTATAACGATGAGGATGTGGCCGAGGAATACTGCATGCTCGACCCGACGAAGGTGACGATTCTGACGCCGGGCGTAAATGCACAGGGCGTGATCGCGGAGTGGGGCATTCCGGCTGCGATCCTGGTCGAGTTCCTGGATGCGCGGCGCGTGGAGATTGCGCGGACGGGCGACTACACGGTGCTGGTGTTGTTCTCGGTGGGAACGAGTAAGGGCAAGTGGGGATCGCTGCTGGAGAATTTGTTCGAGTTCAAGCGGCTGTATGACACCGAGGCCACGCTGAGCGAGGCATTGCCGGATCTGGTGGAGAAGTATCCGCAGAAGTATCGCAGCGTTACGCTGAAAGAATTCAGCGACGAGATGCATGCGGTGATGGTAGAGCTGCGCTTGTCGGCGCTCGAGGCTGCCGCCTGCGAGCTGGATACACAGGAAGTGCTGACGCCGGCGCAGACGTACCAGAAGCTGCTGCGCAACGGCACGGAGAAGGTGAAGTTCACCGAGATGGCCGGGCGCATTGCGGGCGTGATGCTGGTGCCGTACCCGCCTGGGATTCCGGTGTGCATGCCGGGTGAGCGGCTGGGCGGGCAGGATTCACCGGTGATCAAGCTGATCCTTGCGTTGGAGGAGTTCGGCAAGCGGTTCCCAGGATTTGAGCGCGAGGTACATGGCATTGAAGTGGATGCGAACGGCGACTACTGGATGCGCGCGGTAATTGAAGCCAATGGAAATGGAAAGCGGGCGAATGGAAAAAATCGGCCGCCGAGCTCGGCTCCGACAGTGCGGCGAAAGCGCAAGGTAACGACGAAGGCTCAGACTCCAAATGCTACAGATGGGGCGCGCTAGGACCAACACTGACCATGGCGAATGTAGAAAAAATTGTATCCGAGAAGACTGTCCATGCGGGGCTAGAAGCAGTGCGGTCTGACGGAACGGCCGAAGCGAAAGATGGCGCGAACGCCGGGGAAACCCACTTCGAGGCACTGGCGAGTATCTGCACTGTGCTGATAGTTGGAATATTCATCCTGACATTTCTGGCGCAGAATTGCGTGATCCCTTCCGGATCGATGGAGAAGACTCTCCTGATCGGCGATCATCTCCTGGTAGATCGCGTCACGCTTGCGCCAAGTACGTCCTGGATGCCGCTGGTGCATTATCGTGAACCGCACCGCGGCGATGTCGTGGTCTTCTTCAAACCCGGTGAGCCGGATCTCTATTTGGTAAAGCGGTTGATCGGCGTTCCCGGAGACCACATTCGCCTGCACAATGGCGTGGTGATTCTTAACAGCGTTGCCCAGAGTGAACCACAGGCCAAGTTGTGGCCTGAGGATAACTACGTACCCTATAGAGACGAGTTCCCCTCGGTTCCGACATCCGAATCGGATGGTGGGGTAACGGCGGAATGGGCTGTCAATCTGCCAGCGCAAATTCAGGGCGATGACATGGTGGTTCCCGACGGAATGTACTTCATGATGGGCGACCATCGGCATGCCAGCCTGGATTCGCGTTACTGGGGGTTTGTGCCTCGCGCCAACATCGTGGGACGGCCACTGTTCAATTATTGGTCCTTCGAGACCTCGGGCGATCAGATGTACAAGACCAGCCTCTCGGAGCGAATGGCGTGGATGGGCCATGTCGCGCTGCACTTCTTCACAGACACACGCTGGAAGCGAACCTTCCATCCGATAAGGTAGCTGATTCCGCTGGGATACTGGTTGTGAAGTTCTCTCATGTACACTGACGAGAATTCGCGACAAATCCTGTGGGACCAGGCGGCCCACATTCATGGCAACAACTGAATCTGCATCGACATCCGCTCGTGGCGCCAGTGAGGGGCTCGCCGATCCGCAGCTGCTTGCCGAGTGGTTTGCCGTTGGCTGGTCGCGGGAAGTTGCGGCTGATTCGACACTAGCTCGCCGGGTGATGGCGCGGGACGTGGTGCTCTGGCGGTCGAATGATGGCGAGCTGCATTGCTGGCTCGATCTGTGCGTGCATCGTGGGGCGAAGCTTTCGCTGGGAAGCATTCAGAAACACACTGGGCGTGATGGCAACGGAGCAGGAGATTGCCTCGTCTGTCCGTATCACGGGTGGAGCTATGCGGAGTCGGGGCAGTGCGTCGCGATTCCGGCACATCCAGGGCTGACACCGCCGGCAAAGGCCCGGGCGCAGACGTTTCTGGTTCGAGAGCGGTATGGGGTGATCTGGGTTTGCTTTGGCGATACGTCCGCAGAGTTGCCTGCGTTCCCGATTGCGGAGGAAGATGGATTTCGCGCGTTGCTGGCGGGGCCGTACCGGTTCCGGGCGCTTGGGCCGCGGCTGATTGAGAATCTCTTAGACGTTGCTCATCTGGGGATTGTTCATGCCGGGCTGCTGGGTGATCCGGCGCAGAGTGAGATCGAGGACTACGAGGTTGAGACAGGCGCGCGCGGGCCGGAGGCGAAGGAGATTCGCGTCTGGCAGCCGAACCCGGATGGGACGGGAGCCGGGGCGCACGTGGCGTATCACTACGAGGTGTTGGGACCGTTGACGGCTGGGTTTGTGAAGCTGGGCGGACAGGAAAACAGTGAGAAGCGGTTTGGCATTCTCGCTCAGGTGATGCCTGTCGATTGCGAGTTCAGCGAGATGCGACTGGTGATGGCGATGAACTACGGGCAGGAGATTCCGGATGAGGAGTTGATCGCTTTCCAGGACCGCGTGACGGAGCAGGATCGGGTGATTGTGGAGTCGCAAAGACCTGAGCTGTTGCCGCTGGATCTGCAGGCTGAGCTGCATCTGCGCTCGGACCGCATGGCGATCGCTTATCGGAAGTGGCTGCGGGAGATTGGGTTCACCTATGGAGTAGCTTGATGGCGGCGCATGAAACGCGATTGCCTTGGTTTACCTCCGGTGATGTCGACGGATTCTTTGGGCTTTTTTTCTCCGGGTTTCCCGACCTGCTGCTGATCGTAGGGCTGGCGCCGGTGTGCGGATTTTCCATGACGTTCGTTGCGGGCCGGGTGCTACCTGGGGTGGCGCTCTCGGTGCTGGCCGGGAACCTGTTCTACGCCTGGCAGGCGCGGCGATTGGCTGCGAAGACGGGCCGGGGCGATGTGACGGCGATTCCGTTCGGGATAAACACACCGACGATTTTTGCTTACGTATTTCTCATTATGGGCCCAGTATATGCGCGGACGCATGACGCGGAAATGGCGTGGCATGCGGGCGTTTTTGCCAGCCTGTTGAGCGGGCTGGTGCAAACGGCGGGGGCGTTTGGAACGGATTGGCTGCGGCGGCACACTCCGCGGGCGGCACTGCTTTGCCCGTTGGCGGGACTGGCCCTGGCATATCTGTGCCTGGGATTTGTCTTTGGAGCCTTTCAGCAGCCGGCGGTGGCTCTACTGCCGATGATTGTGCTGTTCGCGCTATATGCATCGCGGGTGAAGCTGCCGGGAAGAATTCCTCCGGCTCTCCTGGCGATTGGGCTAGGAGCGGCGCTGGTGGCTGTGCTGCGGCATTTTCACCTGTATGCGGACGCGCCAGCCGCCAGTGTTGCGCCGGGAATATACCTGCCCCATGCGGTGAATGTGGCTGGAGTTATTGCAGGGCTGCTCAGAAATAAGGAAGCGTTGAGTTATCTCTCGATCATTGTGCCGCTGGCGGCACTGGATACACTGGCGAGTCTGCAGATACTGGAAAGCGTAAAGGCGGCTGGAGACGACTTCGCTACCCGGCCTTCACTGTTGATGAATGGAGTGGGGACGCTGGTGGCATCCTGCCTGGGCAGCCCATTTCCCACGACGCTTTATGTGGGGCACGCAGCGCACAAGGCGAACGGCGCGCGAAGCGGCTACTCCGCGCTGAATGGCTTGATGACCCTGCTGCTTTGTGTAACGGGAGTGCTGCCGCTGGTGCTGCGGGTAGTTCCTCTGGAGGTGGCGGGGCCGGTGGTTGTCTGGTTTGGGCTGGTGACGGTTGGACAGGCGTTTGTCCAGGTTCCCTCAAACCAGGCGATTGCTGTGGCGATGGGGTTGATTCCCATGCTGGCGCAGTGGGCGACGGGGCTGGCGGAGACGGTGCTAGAAAAGGCCGGGAGCTCCTTGATGGCGGTGATGCCGGCATTTACGAATGGAACGGCTTCGGAATTTGCGCTGGGCGGGTTAATTGCGCTGGGGCAGGGAGGGCTGCTGACTTCGATGATGTGGGCGGCAGCGCTGGCGCTGGCGGTGCAGCGAAAGTTTGTGCACGCAGCGGCGTGGATGGGCGTGCTCGCGGTTTTGGCGGCTTTTGGGGTCATTCACGCGTACGCGCTGACACCTGGCGGGGCAGTTGGCCGGATGGGATGGTGGGTTGCGCCGGAGTTTGCGCTGGCCTACGGAGCTGGAGCGGTATTCCTGCTGGCGCTGGGATGGATGGGTGCCCGGGTCGATATTTCGTTAGACGGAGGCGAGAACTGAAGTCTCGGCTGGCTGCGGACGAGCCTTCACCAGCATGGGGAAGACGAGCGCGAGGATCTCCGGCACGATCTCGGATACGGGGATACGGTTGACCGAGATGGACCACTGGCGTGCGGCTCCGTAGATAGCCCAACTGGCAGCGGTGGCGGAAATCTCCGAAAGAGTAGTTGCCTGCGGGACAGACTCATCAGGAGTACCGGAGAGTATGCGGCGGATCGCGGCGGTGATGGCGGCGTCAATCAGCGGCTCGAACGCGCTCTTGCCGCTGCAATCGGGATGCTCTTCGCGGATCTGGGCAAGATAATCGCAGGTGGCCCGAATGATGGCAGTCGCGGCCGAGGGGCAGGTTCCGTCGAAATGCACCTGACGGTCATGCAGCAACTGGTGGAAACCGCTGGCCACCATCGCGTCAAGCAGGGCGAACTTATCGGCGTAATGGTCGTAAAAAGTGGCGCGATTGACGGTCGCCGTCTCGGCGATGTCCTGCACGGAGATATCTTCGAAGTTCCTCGATTGCAGTAAGGTGCGCAATGCACCCTGCAGCAGCTGGCGCGTGCGCCGGATGCGGGGGTCGCGGACCTCGCAGTCGGAGATGGGTTGGAAAGTCATTCTTCCATGAGATTAGCAAAAACAGATAAGGAACCCGTAAGGATGAGAAAGAAGAATGCATCTTTGAGCAACAGGTGTTGTCTAATTTGATATACGACATACGTTGGTAAAGCGTCATATGTCGAAACAAGGAGAAGCCTATGCCTACGCTACTGCATCTCGATAGCAGCCCTTTGCCCAGTTCCGTCAGCCGCGAACTCGGACGTGAATTTGTCAAAACCTGGACAGCAGTTCACCCTGGCGCGCCTGTGATCTACCGGGATCTGGCAGCTTCTGCGCTCAAACCGCTGGATGCAGCCTGGATTTCTTCCTCATTTACGCCGGATGGGGCGAGAAGCCCGGAGCAGGTGACAGCGCTGGCGCTCTCCAACGAACTGATTTCTGAGTTGGAGCGCGCGGACGAGTACGTGATCGGCGTTGCCATGCATAACTTCACGATTCCAGGAACGCTGAAGCTTTGGATCGACCAGGTGCTACGCAGTGGAAGCACGTTCTCCTACAGCGAAAGCGGGCCGGTGGGATTGCTTAAGGGAAAGAAGGCGACGGTGCTGGTTGCGTCGGGCGGCGTGTACGACGCGGGTTCGCCAGCGAGCTGCTTGAACTTTGTTGAGCCCTACCTCAAGACGATTCTGGGATTTATTGGCATTACGGATGTGAAGTTTGTGACTGCGGGCGGTACGGCGAAGATCATGATGGGCGCCGTCGACCGGGAGACGCTGCTCGGACCGGTACTCGAGCGAGTCAGGGAAGTGGCTGCATAAATTATTTAAGGAATCCCTTGACGCAGGGCATGATTAGAATCACAATGTAGTTCTAATCATGCTCGGCGAATTCGAATACCTCATATTGACGGCGGCTGCGGGGCTTGGAGATCAGGCCTACGGCGCGACTATTCGCGAAGAAATCGAAGCCGCGACTGGGCGGAAGTGTTCGATCGGTGCGCTCTACACGACCATCGAGCGGCTCGAAGGCAAGGGACTGCTCGAAAGCTGGATGGGCGAGGCTACTGCGCAGCGAGGTGGCCGCTCGAAGCGCATGGTGCGGGTGACGGGCGAGGGCGTGCAGGCCGCTAAGGGCTTTTACGACGCGATCACTCGAATCAGCAGCGGGGCTTCGTGGGCCGCGAACCGAAGCCAGATGAGCGAGGGTGCCTCATGAGGGCCGGCTGGTTTTGGGTCGAGGCTGCTTCCAGGCTGTTGGCGCGCGACGAGCGCGAAGCCGTGCTGGGCGATTTGCTGGAGGCTGACGAAAGAGCCTTGCCCGCGCTGCTGTCTGTGCTCGGCCTCGTCGCGCGTCGCGAGGCTCAGCAGTGGAAGAGCTGGAAGCCCTGGGTTGCGTCGTTTGGACTGGCGCTGCCTTCGAGCTTTCTACTAATGGGGTTCTCGGTTTCCGTGAGCTGGATGTTTCCGCAAGTTTTGCATTCGGTCTTAGAAATCGAGCCAAAAACCAACCTAGTGCTTTATTGCGTTCGGCATTTGATTCCGCAACTCCTGATGTTGACAGGTTGCGCCTTTGCCTATGGGTTTGTGGTTCAAATGCTTTCGCGGCGCACACTCTGGGTAAGTGCCACAGCGTGTTTTGTGCCCTGCCTGTTTTGCCTGACACGATTTCGAAGTGAGTCACTATCGTGGGTCTGCCTTTTCTTATTCCTCGTACCCGCCGCGTGGGGAGTGCGCGAGGCCTTGGGTGGCAGGCGGCTCGGTGTGCACGCTGCTATCGGACTGGCCGTTGGGTTAATAGTGTTACAGACTTTGACGTCTAACAGTTCCTGGCTCAACTGGTTGTTTTTCGCTCAGCTGCTGTGGCCGGCTTGGTACATGGCGGCTGTTGCTCCCAAAAGAGTTCAACAGACTTAATCCAAACAAACTAAGAGGGCGGTGAGATATGTCGATGCAATCGATACGGGGAGTTGTGCGCTATTTTTCTGCTGCGATCTTCGTAGCAATGTTTGCTGTTGTTGCCGTTGCAAACGCAGCTGCTCCAGATAGCCAGATCGTCAGCCGCGAGATTAACTCTGAGAAGTTTTCGCAGAACAAGATCGGCGTAAGTCCAATCCGGAAATTGCAGGTGTATCTACCTGCGGGATATGGCTTATCGAACACGCGGTATCCGGTGATTTATTTTCTGCCGACGCCTTTCGAAAGCTATCAGGCAGTCTTTGAGCAACATCATGCGCAGGAGCTTTTCGATGCCGCGATCCGGAGTGGAGTCATCGGCAAGTTCATCCTGGTTACGGTGGATATGACGACGCCGATCGGCTGCTCGTGGTATCTCAATTCGCCGGTGACTGGAAACTGGGAGGATTTCATGATCCAGGAGCTGGTGCCGTATGTGGATGCCAATTTCCGGACACTGCCAAGCCGCGATTCGCGGGGGATAGTAGGCGATTTCATGGGCGGTTATGGAGCGATCCGCTTCGGCATGACGCATCCGGATGTGTTTGGCTCGGTTTATGCGCTGCATCCGGTGGGAACAGGGTCGGGGCTATTGCCGATGTACTCGCGGCCTGACTGGGACCTGCTGGCCAATGCAAAGACTCTCGATGACGTGAAGAAGGATGGCTTCTCGACGATCTTCACTTCGATCTACCAGGCGCACCTGCCTAATCCCGATAAGCCTCCGCTGTATATCGATCTGCAGGCGCGCAAGGAAGGAGATACGTACGTGGTGGACGCGGCTGCGACACAGCGGCTGCGAGAGAGCTTCTTCCTGGAAGCGATGATTCCGAAGTATGCCGACAATCTGAAATCACTGCGCGGGCTGAAGTTCGACTGGGCGCGGAACGATGGAAATCAGGACCATGTCTATTCGAACCAGGCCTTCACCCACAAGCTGAATGAATATGGCATCCATCATGAGGCGGAGGAGTACAACGGCCTGTGGGGCAGCGGCAACTGGGGACAGGATGGACGGGTTTATACCGACGTGCTGCCGTTCTTTCAGAAGCATCTGGTATTTTAACTGCTAGCGGTCAGCTGGCTACGATTTCCAAAATCTGCGAACCGTATTTATCTACTTTCGCCGGCCCCATACCGGAGATCTCCTGAAGCTGATTTGGGGTGGATGGGCGAGCGTGAGCAATTGCTCGCAGGGTGCGGTCGTGTAGAACGACAAAGGGAGGCATGCCGAGTTTCTTCGCCAGGGCAGCGCGCCATGCCTTGAGAGCCTGCTCAAGCTGTTGATCCGCCGGGCTAAGAGTTTCAGGGGCGCCCGATTGCGTGGCCGATTTCCTGGCTGTGGATTTACGCGCTGACTTAGGCTGAGGCGACAGTCGTAGTTGAGCCGCCTTACCGCTGGATGCGGAATCGCTGTCGGGCATTTGCAGATCGAGTTCGGTGCTGTCTTCGAGCTCTTCGCCGGCTTCCGTTAGGCGCGCTTTACGAAAGAGGATAGTCTCGCCATCCTTAATCCATTCGGCATCTTCCACTTCAAGCAGACTTGCTTTGGCTAAAGAGGAAAGGTAGGTGTCGAGCTCTTTGCGGGTGAGGTTGCCGGGGAGCTCTTTTTGCAGGCGGCCGAGGGACTTACCTTGCGTGTTGCGCAAGCTTTCGAGAATGGCTCGCAGCACCGCGAGCTCTTCCTTTGAGGCTGCACGGTATTGTTGTGCCGAACTCTCGCTGGGGTTGCAGAAGTCACAGAGGCCGCAGCGCGTCTGACCATCTTTCAGGTCGCCGAAGTGCAGGACCAGGGCGGCCATGCGGCATTGATGGCCGTCGACGTATTTTTGGACAAGCTCAAGCTGATTGCGGCGGTAGTCGGACTGGCGTGTATAGGGAGCGGTCCAGCGGGCATCGCCTCGGGTGGCGTAGTTGTTGTAGTCGACGGCTGCGCCGCCGTGAATGAAGAGTTTCTCGATGGCCTTGGAGAAGGTTTCTTCATCGAGCTTGAGCTTGTCGCGGATCTCATCCAGTGGCGCGGCCTCGGCACTTAGAGCCGTGTAAACCAGCTGCATCGTATCGAGCGGCGGATAGTCGCGTTTGAGGAAGAAATCGTGGGTGCGCTGGTCCGCGTAGGAGTGCATGAGGATGGCGCGGCTGGGCTGGCCGTCGCGACCAGCGCGGCCGATCTCCTGGTAGTAGCCCTCGAGTGTCGACGGCAGGGCGGCATGAATGACGGTGCGAACATCGGCCTTGTCGATCCCCATGCCGAAGGCGATGGTGGCGACTACACATTCAAGCTTGCCGGACTGAAAGCTCTGCTGGACGCTTTCGCGGACCTCGGCGGGGAGCCCGGCGTGGTACGCGGCGGTAGGGAAGACTTGATTGAGCTGCGCGGCTAGCTCTTCGGCTTTTTTGCGGGCCGGAGCGTAGACGATGGCAGGGCGGCGCGCGGGATCTTTGAGGAGTTCGCAGATCCGATCCGCGCGCATGGGCATGGAAACTTCGTTGACTTCAATGGCCAGGTTGTCACGGCGAAAGCCGTGGATGAATTTCCGAGCACTCGTAAGACCGAGTTGGGCGAGGATGTCACGCTGGACGGCGGGAGTCGCCGTCGCGGTGAGAGCCACTATGGGCGCGGGACGCAGAGCAGGCAAATACTGGCCCAGCATGCGATAGTCGGGGCGGAAGTCGTGTCCCCATTGGGAGATGCAGTGGGCTTCGTCAATGGCGATTAGGGCTGGCTTGCGTTTGGCCAGCATCTCAGGGAAACCGGGAACGCGCAGGCGTTCGGGAGCGATGAAGAGAAACTGGAGCGAGCCGTTGAGGTAGTCGACGCAGGCCTGGCGGCTCACGGCGCGATCCAAACCCGAATGAATGCGCGCTACGGAGAAGCCTTGCTGCACGAGCTTGGCGCATTGATCTTCGATGAGCGCGATGAGTGGGCTGACGACGAGGGCTGTGCCTCCGCGCGCGATGGCCGGCAGCTGATAGCAAAGAGATTTTCCAGCGCCGGTGGGCATGACGAGCAGCAGGTCTTCGCCATCGACAGCGGCGCGGCAGACAGCTTCCTGATTGGCGCGAAAGCTGGGATGGCCGAAGGCACCGCGCAGCAACTCGGTCAGCGAAAGGGAATCCGCTGATCTGGGAAGTGCGTTTGCGGCGGCCATGGCTTCATTCTATAAGTTGCCATGTTGCGGATTTGCACTGGCGAACCAGTCTTACCACTGGGCCCAGTCACCGCGAAAAAGCACCCAGACGGCGAGTAAGAGATTGGTGGCGGCGTGGGCCAGGATTGCGTCGCTGAGGCGGCCGCGGAACTTCATCACACCCGCATAAGCTAAACCCGCGAGGATACCGACCATCCATTGCTGGCCATGGAGCAGACCGAAGGCTACCGAGGAGAGCCCAATGGAGAGCATAGTGGCAGCGGAGAATGGCAGCGAGTCGAAGTTGCGGATGACCAGGCGGCGAGCCAGGAAGCCCCGAAAGGCGAGCTCTTCGGCGATGGGCACGGTGATGACTGCGGCGGCGATGCGAAAGGCAATCCATGCCCAGCGGGCAGAAGGGGAAAGCGATGCCAGAGCTGCGCCGAGAGAGCTGGGCTGTTGATGGTTCCAGAGAGACGGAGCGAGCCAGATGGCACAGACCGCGAATCCGGTGAGCGCCGCGACGGTCCACCCAGCTCGGCTGGGACGCCAGTCGATCTGCTTAAGCTGAGGCCAATAATGCCAAATGGCGACGGAAGCAGCGAGAAAGCGCAGCGGGTAGAGCCATTCAAAATGGCCGGAGGCGGCTTTCGACAGAAAGGATGCGCCAAGGATGGCAAGGAAGGGAACCAGATATGCGGCAGTCGCCTGCGACTCGCCTGTCTCCTCCGATTCATCGTTGAGTGTCACGAGATGGATGCTGTTGGAGTGCCGCGTTCGCAGGTTTTGTGAGGAATCGACGCGTGATTCGCGAGGCAGAGCGGCGTCTTCCACGAGCGGCATGTACGTGTATTGGACTTTTCGCACCCAGGGCAGTTTGCGCGTAGCCATGGAGAAGGCAAATGCGACGGTGGTAAAGGCGATCCAGCCGGCCTGGGAGTGGAAGCCGACCATGGCGATTTCGCCGTATCCGGCGTTGCCGATCAGGACCAAAGCGGAGATACGCAGAATGTTGAGCATCCAGACGCTGAGCAGGGCGCAGGGAATAAGCAGCAGAGCCTGGGGATAGCGGTTTTCGCCTCGGAAATAAATGAGCCAGATGATGGTGAATGCGAGAACCAGACCGAGGCCTTCAAGTCCTGAGCACCCCTCGGCAACGATGATCTGGAAGCGCGGCGTTCCGATGACGAAGGTCGCAGCATTGACATAGATGTCAGGCAGGAAGACGCGAAGCACAGAGTGGACAGAATTAAAGGCGATGACCTGAAGGATGCGCCCAGAGGCGGAGCTGGCGGAATCCCACATCGATTGAAAAGGGAAGCGAAGACACCAGGCAACGATGCCGGCTAGAAGGGAGTACATCCACAGGCGCCGGGTGATGCGGATGGTTCCGGCCCAGGCTCGCAGCGGGATGCATGCTAAAGCGAGCAGGGAGATGCCGGCCAGCACTACGAGGCTCGAGGTGATTCGCGCGCTCCAGCCCGGCAGCGGCAACGCAAAACCATGGATGGCTGCAAGATTTGTAAAGGATACGAGAAGAATGCATGCGAGATGGATCAGGAAGAAGCTGGCGCGGAATGGAAGCTGCTGGCGCTGGCGCTTGAGATGAGAGTAGCCCAGAGCGATGAAAACGGCATAGGTCACGATGCCGATAGGCGCGACAGCAGTAAGCAGCTGGGCCGAGTGAGGCGTGCTCGCGAGCAGCAGGATGTCCAAGCCCAGCAGGAAGGCAAAGAGCACTAACCTTCCGAGAAGATAGCGGAAGAAGGAGAGGCGCGCCGCCGGCTGGGAGGATGAACTCCCGGTGGCGGCGCGGTTGCTGTGGACAGTGAGCACGAGACCGGCCTACTTGCGTCGCGAGCGGAGGACGGTGAGTGAACCGCCGAGCAGGGTGAGGCCGCCAATCGCCAGGCTAGGATCGACTTCCGGAGCGGTCCTGGGGGACGGCGATACGGGTTGAGGGCGAGCATGTGCGCGTGGAGTCGCGACGAGCGCGAGAGCCAGTGCGAACAATGAGAGCTTAAGCGAGTTTTTCAAGGGTGAATGTCCTTTCGGGCAATTGTGACTCCGCGCCAGTCTTGTGCCCTGGTCGCTCGGGTCGGATGGGATCATCCGTTCGAGAAAGACATCGGCATCGGATAGATTTGTGTTACTCAGGCGGGCGTCACTACGGGTTGGGTAGACCGGGGGCCGAACTTTTGCCAGGGAAAAAAGTCCGAACCGGAAAGGCCAATGCTGCTTTGCACAGAAAGCGGGAAGCTAAGAATGCTGGAACATTTTCCCGAGAACCGTGACCGGAACTGGCGGATTCCTATTACACCATCTCGTCCGGATTATTGAACTGGATCGAGAGGAGTTAAATAGCGCGAAGGCTGGATGCAGACCCACCAAAGTAGCAGAAGCGAGAAGTGGAAATACTTCGGCATAGGCGCCACAGCGCACGCAAGCAGCGTGTGCTGGAAAGATCGGCGGGCAGCGAAAGCTACCCGGCCGAAGAAGTTCCTCAATTGTCCGCCGGACACTTAGGGCGCCGGCCTTGCAGCACCGTAAGCGTTCCGCCGAGGAGCATGAATCCGCTCATCGCAAGACTGGGATCGATTTCGGGTGCCACGTTTTTCCCCGGATTGTTGCCGCCAGGGTTGTTGGTGGTTGGATTATTGTTTGGCGGATTGCCCGAGTCATGAGTGTGTCCGAAGAGCCAATCCAGAAACTCCTGGATGAATCCCGAGAACCCACCATGGTCCAGAGCTACGCTCTCAGCATGGGCATACGTGCTCGAAGCAAGCACGAGAGCCAAGGCAAGGACTGATTTGTTCAGTAGCGTTCGCATGCTGCATCCTTTGCAGTTTTTGTGGTCAAGAACCGAACTCCAAGGCGGATCGAATAGCGGCTGAATCTCATGAAAGTCTGTTCAGTCTGGATGCTGTTCATTGATGCCTGGAGCTTGCTTCGGCTTTTGCCGGTTGTGTACCCGGGCCTGGTTGAACCCGGTTGACCCTCGGGAAAATGAAATGCGCCTGGAAACTACACAACGGCCGAGGCCCGGCCAATTCCAGACAACAGATTCCAGAGAGGCCGTACTTCCGTTCGCCTCATGTTGAGGTTCTCGCAAGATGGCCGGCGGGGGAATTCCCATTCGAGGGCAAGCGAGGGGCCGAATGTTGCAGGGGGATGACTATCCAGTAATCGGAGCAATCGGCTCTGCGGTAACCGCTTACCTGTGGCCGAAAGCCAAATCTGGCATTGTGCGGCGTGCAGTTCCGATATACAGCTAGAGTCGGATGGCGATGAAAAGGCCCGTAGCGCTGGCAAGAACCGAGCCTTCGGAATTCTGTATTCTTGCCTCGGTCCAGTGCTTGCGGCCCTCGCTTTTGGTAACCTGGCCCTCGATGCGGATGGCCGAGCCGGAAGGAACAGGACGCAGATATTCGACCTGCATCTGGCGGGTCATGGCGGTCACTCCCTGGGCGCGGTTGGCTTTGCTCATGGCTTCGTCGAGCAGAGTGGCAATGATGCCGCCGTGCAGATAGCCGGGAGGGCCTTCGTAATTGCAGGAGACCACGGCCTGGCAAACGACCTTACCTTCCGCGGACTTTGAAAACTCCAGCCGCAGGCCGGTGGTGTTGGCAGTTCCGCAGCCAAAGCAATGGTTCTGTGCGCCATGAAAAAGAGGAGTCAGTTCTTCGGAAGCCTGGGGATTTGTCGTGTCGGAACTCACAGCTTCTCCTCTAGAACTCTCATATAGAGATCGCGATCGATATTGCCGCCAGTGAGGACAATGCCGATAGAGGTCTGGCTGTCCAAGCGCTCTTTCTCTCTCAGCGCTCCGGCCAGTGCCGCGGCTGCAGCGCCTTCAGAGATGTTGTGGGTGTCGTGGTAGTAGGCGCGCATCGCGGCCGCGATCTCAGCGTCAGAGACTTCGACGATCCGGGCGACATTGTCCCAGATCACCTGCATGGCGTCGGCATTTGGAATCCGGCAGGCAAGGCCATCGGCAAGCTGCGTTTGCGAAGGAGCTTCGACAACGCGGCGCTCCTGGAAGGAGAGTGCGTACGAGGGCGAGCCGGCGGCGACTACTCCGACGATTTCCGTCTTGAGGCCAAGAACATTGCGCACCGCCGACATCCCGGAGATCGACGACCCAAGACCGATGGGCACGTAGACAGTTTTGAGCGGCGGCGTAGCACGAAAAAACTCCAACGCGTAGGTCGCTGTGCCGGCGACGAGGCGCGGGTGGAAAGACTCCAATATGACGTGGCCGGGCTGAGCAGCCAATCCGCGGGCGTATTCGAGCGAAGCCTGAAAGTCGTCTCCGTGTTCGATGAGCTCGGCACCCTGGGCCTGCATGGCTAGATTCTTTTCCTTGCTATTGCCATGTGGGACGACAATAACTGCGCGCAGGCCAAGCAGCCGAGCAGCCATGCCCACTCCCTGGCCGTGATTGCCGCGGGTGGCGGCTACCAACGTGGTGAGATTGGGCCTGGTCTCCTTGAGCCAGGTGGCATATACCAGAGCACCGCGCAGCTTGAAAGCGCCTACCGGGGAATGGTTCTCATGTTTGATAAATGCCTGCGCGCCGAGACGCTGGTTGAGCAGCCGCCAGCTATATTGTGGCGTTGGCGGCATGGCTCCATAAACTATGGCCTGGGCAGCTTCGATTTCAGCGAGGGTGGGCAATTGCATCTTTTCAGCTTACGATAAGGTGCGAGAATTTCATGCGTCGCGATGATGCCCCTGGCACATCCGATCTGCTGTCACGCCTCGGCCTCAGTGCCGCCTCCCAACTATCCACGAATACTCCAACCGCTTTCTAAAGGAGAGACTTCTCGTATGAATCGCAGAATGGCTATCAAGCAAATGACAGGTGCGGCGAGCGCGGTGTTGCTGAGCGCAGCCAGCTCCAAGGCAAGCGGTGTAACAGCAAACGGTCAGGCTGCACCCGCTCCGGCTCCGACCGGCCCCTACACGCTGCCGCCGCTGCCCTACGGCTATGACGCGCTGGACCCTTCTTTCGACGCCGAGACGATGCATCTGCACCACGACAAGCATCACCAGTCGTATGTGGACAAGCTCAACGCGGCAGTGACAGGGCATCCTGATCTTGCAGGATTGACAGTTGACGTGCTGATGACGCGGCTGGATGGGCTCCCGCAGCCGCTGCTGAATGCCGTTCGTAACCAGGGCGGCGGGCACGCCAACCACTCCTTCTGGTGGCCAACTCTGGGCAAAGGTGGCAGCGCGCCCAAGGGCGAACTGGCCAAGGAGATCGACGCTAAGTTCGGCAGCCTGTCTGGAATGCAGGAAAAGCTGACGGCTGCCGCTGTGGGAGTCTTTGGCAGCGGATGGGCGTGGCTGGTGACTTCTCCGGGCGGCCTGGACATTATGACCACACCCAACCAGGACAGCCCGCTAACCGTAGGCAAAACGCCAGTACTTGGCATCGATGTCTGGGAGCATGCCTACTACCTCAAATACAAGAACAAGCGGCCGGATTACGTGAAGGCCTACTTCTCGGTAGTGAACTGGGATGCGGTCAGCGCGAAGTTTGCCGACGAAAAGAAGGCTTAGCGAATTTGGCCATCCAAAAAGAAACGGAATCAGCTTATGGATTGGGTCAGGCGACCGAGGCGTCAATACTGCTTTCGGTCGCGCTGGTCCTTGTTCTCACCGGCTGTCACAGTCAGCCGCCACTGACGCTCCAGCAGGCCGAGGGGCAGCATTTATACGCTGGCCGCTGCGCGCATTGCCACGAAGACAATGACCTGGCGCTAAAGCCGCCACCACCTAATATTCACGGCGCAATGGGCAACGCGCATTTGCCCAGCGGCGCTCCGGCAACCGATGCCGAAGTACGCAGGCTGGTGCTGACGGGCAAGAACAAGATGCCCAGCTTTTCGGGGCGGTTTACTGAGGAGCAGATGGCCGCGCTGCTGGCCTATCTCCATACCAGCATGCCGCTGCCACAGCCATAAAGCGAGGTCGTTCTGCTTCGCGGTATACTCGGAAGATGGCGACCGCCAAGACATTTTATATCGAGACCTTCGGCTGCCAGATGAATGCCCATGACTCAGAAAAAGTCATCGGGACGCTGGAACAGCAGGGCTACGCGCAAGTGCAGGTTGAGGAAGAAGCCGACCTGCTGCTCTACAACACCTGCTCCATCCGCGACAAGGCGGAGCAGAAGGTCTTCAATCGGCTCAACGACTACAAGAAGCTGCACAAGCTGGGAAAACGCTTTGCGGTAATCGGATGCGTGGCGCAGCAGGAGGGCGAGAAGATCTTCGAGCGCGCCCCGTATGTCTCGCTGGTGGCTGGCTCGGCCTCGTATCGCAAGCTGCCTGAAATGCTGGCGCGCCTGGAAGCAGGGGAGACGCGCATCACCGGCCTGGACGACCGGCAGACCGACCAGACCTTCGAGACTGAGTTCACCTCGCGCACCAACCCCTACCGCGCCTATATCACCATCATTGAGGGCTGCGACAAGTTCTGCGCCTACTGCGTGGTGCCGTATACCCGCGGCAAAGAGCGCAGCCGGGGATCGGATTCCGTCCTCGAAGAGGCGCGGCGAATCACCGATCTGGGCTACACCGAGATTCAGCTGCTCGGCCAAAATGTGAACAGCTTCCGCGACCCGCAAGGGAAGCGCAGCTTCGCCGAACTGCTGGCCGCCATCGGAGAAATCCCAGGCATTCGCCGGGTGCGGTTCACCACCAGTCATCCCCGCGACTTTACCCGCGACATCGTCGAGGTCATCGACGCCGTTCCAACGCTTTGCGATCACGTCCATCTGCCAGTGCAATCCGGTTCGTCGCGCATCCTGCGCATGATGGCGCGCGAGTACACACGGGATTGGTATCTGGAGCGCATTGGCTGGATCAAATCCGCGAAGCGCTCAATCGCCCTCAGCACAGACATCATCGTTGGCTTTCCTGGTGAGACGCCCGAGGACTTCGAGCAGACCGTCGACCTTCTGAACGAAGTCCAGTACGACATGGTCTTCGGATTCAAGTACTCGCCACGGCCCAATACGCCGGCTCTCGTGATGATCGACTCCATCCCAGATGCGGAAAAATCGGTACGCCTTCAAGTGCTGCTTGACCGTCAACGTGAAATCCAAAGAGTTAATTATGACAAGCACTTAGGCGAGACAATGGAAGTAATGGTCGAAGGTACAAATCCAGCCAGGGGGCAGATCACCGCGCGGAGTTCGCAGAATAAGCCGGTAAACTTTACTTCTGCCAGCCCGATTGCGCCAGCGCCTGGCAGCTATAGAAATGTACTCATCACGAAGACTTTCCCCAACAGCCTGGTAGGCGAGGCTGTCTAAAGCTGGAAAGGGAGGAACGGCATGGACGTGGAAATGAAAATTCGCGGCTGGATGATGGACCCCAGCACCAATATGCCGATCGTCGTGCTCAAGGACGTAGCCTCCGACACCGTGCTGCCAATCTGGATGGGCATCTTCGAGGCCAACGCCATCGCTACAGAAATTGAGAAGCTGGCCTGGCCCCGGCCAACCACACACGATCTGCTCCGCAATCTGATAGAGAACATGAACTATCGCCTGGACCGCGTTGTAATTACAGAACTTAAAGACGACACATTTTATGCAATTCTGTGGCTAAGCCAAACCGGCGAAGTGACAGATGGCGAAGTTATGACCATGGATGCACGTCCGTCCGACGCGATTGCGCTGGCGCTGCGCGCAGACTGCCCAATCTACGTAGCCGAATCTGTGCTTGCTGTGGCTCGGTTGAACCCATCCGGACAGCCGGATAATCCAAGCACAGAAGATCTGCGCAAATGGCTCGAAGGCCTAAACGATGAAGACCTGGGCCGTTACAAGATGTAGTCCTGTCACTTGCGGACTTCTATTTTCACGCGAAGTATAGCAGGGGAAGTGTTTGATAAACCTGCAGATAGCCTGGCTTGACTCTGAGCGCAATCAACATCACAGAATATCTGTTATCGGACATGATTGAACTTTAGCTTTTATCTGTATTTAGGTCGTCATTCGCCACCTAGGCCCTCGTGCTTCGAAGCGTACCGAACCCTTTCCACCCACACCGCATCTATCAGCCCATGAGTGCAATCACAAAAACATTTGCATTGGGCGGCGGCCTCACGGTCAACCGTCTCGGTTTCGGAGCCATGCGGATCGTTGGCGATGGTGTCTGGGGTGAGCCGCAAAGTCCTGATAATTCCAAACAGGTTCTGCGTCGGGCGGTCGAACTGGGCGTGAACTTCATCGATACGGCGGATGCCTACGGTCCAGCGGTAAGCGAGCAGCTGATCGGCGAGGGGCTGGCGCCTTACAAGCCGGGTGTGGTGGTCGCTACGAAGGGCGGCCTGACTCGCCAGGGTCCAAACCAGTGGGTGCCCCTGGGCCGACCCGAATATCTGGTCCAGCAACTTGAATTGAGCCTGCGCTACCTGAAGCTGGAGCGGATCGATCTGTGGCAGCTCCATCGCATCGATCCCAGGACGCCCGTCGAGGAGTCTCTCGGAGCAATGAAACAGATGCAGAAGCAAGGCAAGATCCGGCATATCGGCTTGAGCGAGGTGAAGGTTCGAGAGATCGAGCGGGCGCGCAAGACTGTCGAAATCGTCAGCGTACAGAACAGGTACAACATCGGCGACCGAGCCCACGAAGACGTGCTCAAGTACTGCGAAAAGCATGGGATCGCCTTCATCCCCTGGTTCCCTGTCGCATCGGGCAAGCTGGCCCAGCCGGGCGGCGCGCTGGATGCCGCGGCAAGCAGACACGGCGCAACAGCCGGCCAGCTATCGCTCGCATGGCTGCTGCATCACTCGCCGGTAATCCTGCCTATTCCCGGCACCTCGTCCGTGGCGCATCTGGAAGAAAATGTGAAGGCCGCCGACCTGAGCCTCAGCGACTCAGAATGGGCGAAGATCGAAGCCGCCGCCAAGGGCTGAGCCTGGTCGCGAATTGCATCGTGGATCACATCGTGAGGGGTCGCCGCTGCGGCCCCTTTTTCTTTGGCATGCCAGCGCCTTACACTGCTTGCGATAGCTGGAGGTAATTGAGGCATGGGACTGAAGTTCACGACTTCTTATATGGAAGATGCTGCCGGAGTCTTTCACTATTACAAGCGCTTGGCCGAGGGAGCGATGGCGCAGATCTCGGAGTCGCAGCTTTATACTTCGCTCGATCCGGAAATGAACTCGATCGCGGTGATCGTGAAGCATATGGCTGGGAACATGTGTTCGCGGTGGAGTGATTTTCTGGTGAGCGATGGCGAGAAACCGAACCGCAATCGCGACTGCGAATTTGAGCTGCCGCCGGAAGGCCGTGAGGCTCTCCTGGAGCTATGGGAGATTGGCTGGACGACTCTCTTCAATGCGCTTGAGCCGCTCACCGAGGCCGACCTGGGCCGCACGGTGACAATCCGTGGTGAAGCGCACTCCGTGATGCAGGCCATCAACCGGCAGCTGGCCCATTATCCCTATCACTGCGGGCAGATTGTCTTTCTAGCTAAACATCTGGGAGCCGAAAACTGGCAGAACCTGAGTGTACCTCGCGGGCGTTCACAGGAGTTCAATCAGCAGGTGGCGGCCGGCGAGGCTAGTCAACGATAGGCGCAGGGCCGATAATGGGCGCTTCCGTAATAAAACCTGTCGAGACCTTGTGCCAGCGAATGAGCAGTATTGACGAGATGACGATCAGCGCCAAGGTCAGCCCGATCCACATGCCGTAGATGCCCCACTTGAAAACGAAGCAGAGGATAAGGCCAAGCGGCAGGCCGAGAATCCAATAGCCGATGAAGTTCGCGATCATGGGCGCACGCGTCTCGCCAAGACCTCGCAGAGCGCCGGTGCAGACGGTCTGCACACCGTCGAAAATCTGGAAGGCTGCGGCGATCCAAAGCAGGCTGGGGCCGACGGCAAGCACGCGCGGATCATGTGTAAAGAGCTCGATCAGCGGCCTGGGTACGATAAAAAAAGCGATGCCGGCAAGCACCATAAACGCCGAGCCCAGCGCCAGCGCAAGCCAGCCGGCGCGACGGGCCTTGGCTTTGTCTCCAGCGCCGACGGCATGGCCTACGCTGACTGCTGCCGCTGCTGAAACCCCTAACGGCACCATGTACGTAACGCTGGCATAGTTGATCGCGATCTGATGTGTAGCCAGCGCGACTGGCGAAAGCCATCCCGCGGAGAGCGTCGCCGCGTTCCATGCGCCAACTTCCAGAGTGATCTGGCCGGCGGCAGGCAGTCCAAGACGAACAAGCTGCTTAATGCGATCGAGCTGCGGCCCACTCCAGTGTTTGAAAAGCGGATGGCCGCGCTGTCTCTCATAGCGCCACGCAAAGCCCATCAATGTAATCGCCATGCCAACGCGGGCGATGACAGTGGACAGCGCCGAACCGCTCACACCCATCGCCGGGAATCCGAGATGGCCATAGATGAGCGCCCAGTTCCCTCCCCAGTTGAGCAGGTTGGCAACGATATACGTGACGGTGATTACACGTACCTGTCCCACACCTTGCAGATAGCGGCGCGACGCTCCATAGATGAGTAGTGGCAACACGCTCCAATCGAGAATGCGAAGATACGCGCCCGCAGGACCGGCAACCTCAGCAGTGATGCCGACGCGCCCATATAAAAAGCTGGCGCAGGCGATCAGGATCATCAACACAGGCGTCACCGCAAGCGCTACGTAAATGCCCTGTGCAAGCCAGCGATGGCAATCGTCGTAGTCCTTGCGGCCGTAGGCCTGCGCGACCATGGTGTCGAGACCGAGCAGGATGCCGATGCCGAAGAGAGATGGCGTGTAGAAGACCGCATTGCCCACGGCTACAGCACCGATGGCCGCAGGCCCGAGCCGCCCGACCATGATGGTGTCGACCACGCCCTGCGCCATCCAGCCAAGTTCGCTGAGCACGACAGGGATGGCTAGCTGCGTCAGAGCGCCTAGTTCCCTCTTCCAGACTTCGCGTGCGCTCATCTGGTTACTTTAAATGCTCAGACAAGTGGAAGCCAAAGGCGGCGTTACAGCGGAGAACAACTAACTCATAACCGCAGCGGAGACGTTTTCAGACTCGGGAACCTGTTGTCTTGCATGGACAGGCTTCACCATTTCAATAGCTAATAATTTTGGGATTTCGGGCGTGCTTTCGTATTCCGTTGCAATGGCAGGCGCAAAGAACTCGGCGTAACTTGTCTCAGATACTGGACGGCAGATTTTTTGTTCACGAAAACCGGCGTTCTCCGATATCTCGGTCAAGTAAGACCGGGTGAGAATATGCAGATGCTCGCCACGGCACATCATGTAGTTCGAAAGGCGCCCCCCGACGCTCTCGCGGCGATCGGGAAATATTGAAAACCACTCGAGATCACCTTCCAGAAATTTCCGTATGTGAGAATCGCCATTGGGGCCGCCTACGCGGATGACTCCGCCCGGCTTGAGGCAGCGGTACATCTCTTTGAAGTGGAAATCGAGATCTGGAATATGCTCGATGACATTCATCGAATAGAAACAGTCGACTGAGTTGTCGTGAAATGGAAATTTACGCCTGAAATCCGCTATGCAATCAACCTTGGCGGTAATAAAATTCGCGTCAACATTGATCCAACCTGGCAGGTAATTGCGCTTTCCAGGGCCTAGTTGAACCTTTACAGTGCCCTTGCGAGGTGCAAAAAAAACGCGGTAGAACCAGCCGGAAATTGCGAGGGGCAACGACAGCAGGATATAGAACACAACTTTCAATTCCCGTGAGATCATGGTCTTGTCTCCTGAGCAAGATGGCGGCGATCAGACTACCGGGATCCATGTTGACTTAAGTCAAATGTATCGCAGCAACCGGTAGCCCGCAATGTTCAATTTTGGACTGAAAAAAGATAGTCGATTAGTTCGTACTATGTTAGTTGTTCATATATATGATAACACTGCTCTGGCAGGAAGTCGCACGGTCTTACCTGGCGAGGTTATCCTGCCATGCCAGCTTCAGCGGATGTGCAAGCTCGTAAGCCACTTGGCTAAGGTAATGGTCCCAGTCCTGCTGAGACGGCATGTCGGCCTTGGACCAGCCGGAGCCGGCATAGTAGGTAAAACTCTCACCCGAGTGAACGCTGTAAACCATCAGTGCCTGATCGTCGAGTTGGGTGATACTCGACGGCTGCGTGGGGCTGGCGATAACTCCCGTGGCAATGTGGCCCGCTGTGGGATTTTGCGGGATACTCCACACCGAGAGGATGCGGCCATCGAGCGGGTGGTATGCACCGCCCTCGCGAATAGGCAGGCCTACGGCAGTGTTGAGCACCATGCCGCCTGCGTAGGTAAAGGTGGAAGTGATGCGGTTGAGGTGTGTACCGGCGTCGAGTACGATGCGCTTGGTCTCAGTGACTTCAACGCCGTCGGCGTTCCATGGCGCATAGGTGAGCTCAAAAGCGAAACGCACCGGGCCGCTGGAGAGCATCGTGAGATGGGTATAATTTTTCGAAACCCACAGCTTTCCGCCACTTAATACGCCTGTGCCGCCGCAGCCGCGCGATGGGCCCACAAGGTACGAATCAAGGCCGACGCCATCATCGACGTGATACGAAAGCTTTGGATTGTGCGTACGTTGCCCCTCTGCATCGTGCTTGTAAAAGCTGTCGATGACGAAGTTTGGAACTCGCTTGGACCACACATCAATGCCTGAGGTAATTTCGCCTGTAGCTTCAAGCGCAGGGCCGTAGACGCGATACGTCACATACTTGTTCTCCCAGGCAAAATCGTCTTTGCGCTCGGGCGCTTCACGGCCGAAGACCTGTGGTTCCTGCGGAGCAGAGCCTTTGTCCACGAAAGCAATGGTAAGTTTTCCGTCAGCAGGCATCTGTATCGCGATCAACAGCATGTCGTGTTCTGAGCCGCTGGGGCCCGAGTAAATCTGTGTGGTCAAAGTCTCGTGCGTAGCGGCGTTGACTGCGATCTTGTGTTCGATACCTGGTACATGCTTGCGAGCCTGAGCCAGCGGCAGCTCCAATATCTCCTGCGCACGTTGTGTCTTGTCTGGAGCGGTGACAATCAACTGTTGCGCCGGTAGAACGCAGACAGATGCGGCTGCGAGGACCAGCATGGCAAGCGCGAGGCGGATTGTTTTTGCCTTGAGTAATGTCATAACTCAACCTAGGTTCATAGCTCTGTTGCGAGTAACATTGAATACTATCTTGACTTACTTCGATAACTCATAAACTTCCGATCCTGCCAGAAGAAATGCACCCACGCCGAAGACATAACTCGATGTCGGCGTAAATGCTCCCGGTGCGGCGCCAATGGGTTGAATGCAGCCGAGGCGGCCATCCTGATAGACATGTGTGAGCAGGCCTTTCCACGCTTTCTCAACGACCGGCAGATATTGCTTGCGATCGAGAAGGCCATTGCGAACTCCCCAGGCCATTGCGTACGTGATGAAGGCCGATCCGGATACTTCAGGCAGCTTGTAGGCATCCGCATCGAGCAAGCCTGGACGCCAGAGACCGTCTGTACCTTGAATAGCTGCGAGGGCCTGGGCCATCTGCTGAAACTGGGTGACATATTGCTGACGTGCAGGATCGTTTACAGGCATGGTTGCAAGTACGCGAACCAGCCCGCCCATCACCCATCCGTTGCCACGCGACCAGAAGACCTTAGCCCCACTGGCTTCTTTCTTGTCGAGAAACGAAGCATCGCGCGAGTACAGATGCAGCTGCGGATCGTAGAGAAGTTTAGACGTGATCCACCACTCCTGATCCATAAAGTGGAGATACTTTGCATCGCCGGTGATTTTCGACAAATCCGCCAGCACTGGCGGCGCCATGAAAAGCGCATCGCACCACCACCAGAGTGGCTTTGCGGGGTCGTCGGTCCGCTGCAGGAGCGCGTCCATTCGCTCGCGGGTAGGAGCCAGCATCGCCGGGTCGTGCAATTTTTCGTACAACTCAAGATAGGTCTGACCCACGGCATGATCGTCCGCATGCTCTGGACGCGGGCCAAGCTGCCAATTGAATTGCTTGCCCATAGTGCGCATAGCGTCCTGATACGTGTCGCCGTGAACTGCAGGCGGCACGGCCATAAAGCCGGCATAAAGCGTGGCAAAGGTCCAGTCCAGGCTGTAGTTTTTCTCGACGCGAGGCAGTTGCCAGTCCGCTACTTTGCGAAGAGCATGAATAACGTCCTTCTTCTTCAATGCCGGTGAGAGGTCTTTCGCGAGCGGACCCGCATCGGATGGCGAATCGCCGAGACCCGGCAAATCCTGGCGTTGCGCCTCTGATGCTGGCGCGAAGCAATAGAGAATCGCTGCAAGAACAGCGAGGCAGAGGTGCGATGATTTCGTTCGACGGATGATGGAATCGGACAACTGCATTCTCCTCGTATTGCATCGTAGCGCTTAAAGATAATCCAGGCGCGCCGCAAATCCACAGACGAGGATACATGGACGATTCAAGAGATGTCCTCTGCTTCCCACCATCGCGTCTCCCAACGCGGAACGGCAGATGGGAAAGTTGACTCAATGATTCGACTGCATCGAAAAGCTCAATGGCCCGAAGGCTCATGGCTCAGACGCTCCATCAGGACAGCATTGCGTTTGGCCTGTGGAGCTAGCGAGTCCAGATATGCCTTTTCGCCTTCTGCGTGAGCGCCCTCTCCTATGATGCCGACGCCAACGAGACCGGAGACATAAGGAGCCACGAACGCAATATCCCCTGCGCCACGAGTCATCGGTCCACCTTCGGAAACAGACCCAAGGCCGAGAGCAATGCTGATTTCGCTCCATTGCTGGAAGAGCGCTTTGCCGCCAGACGTGACAGCCATGGCAGGATAACCCTCATCGAAGGTGATCTTGGCATCGGTCTTATTTAGGTGAGCGGCGACGATGGCGCGCATTTTGGCTTCAACACGCTCTGTCTGCTCGTTGTTGAGCGTGCGGATGTCGCCTGTAGCCATCGCAGCTGGCGGGATCACGTTGGCCTTGCCGGTGGCCGATCCGCCGGTGCTGTCGGCGTTGCTTTGAGCGGTGGCTCCGCCGAGGATGAGTCCTACGTTGAATGTGAGGCCTTCTTCGGGAAGTTCGTGGCGGAAGGTGTCGAGTATGCGGACGGTTTCGTAGATGGCTCCATAGCCGAGGCGGTCGCCGAAGATCTGCGAGGAGTGACCGCTGAGGCCGCTGGCTTCGAGGTGCCAGGTTGTCGAACTGCGGCGGCCGATACTGACTGTATCCTGTCCGTTGAGACGAACGCTGGGCTCATATTCGAGGGCGACGTCGCTCTTCTTCGCCGCGTCGATCATGTCACGGCGAGCGAGCTCAATGGGAGTGCCGGTGCGCTCTTCATCACCGCTGAGGACGATGCGGATTTCTGTCTTGTCGAGCGCGCCTGCCTCCTGCACGGCGCGAAGTGCAGCCAGCATGACAACCAGGCCGCCTTTCATATCCGAAGTACCTGGGCCGGTTGCGACCTTGCCATCTGTGCCGGGAACGATGGCATATTTCTGAAAGGAACTGGAGGGCTCGAAAACGGTGTCCATGTGGCCGATGAGGAGCAGGCGCTTGCCGCACTTCCCTTCTCCCTGCGGACAGGGATGTTCGGCAACGAGATCGCCGGCGCGGTTGGTCTGGGATTGCATGGGAACCCAGCGCGCTTCAAAGCCGAGAGACTTGAACTGCGGTATCAGCACATCTTTGACTGCTTCGACGCCGGCGGAGTGCATCGTGCCGCTGTTGATGTCCACGATCTGCTGAAGGAGCGCCTGATCGGAGGCGATGTGAGCGTCGACCGAGGCTGCTATTTTTTGCTCGACTGGCGTGAGCGCTGGTGACTGCGCGCTAGTGTATGGGCCGATGCAGAGAACAAAAGAGACGGCGATGAGAGTGCGGGTAATGCGGGAAGGTGTTTTTGAAGGGAGCGTTGGCATAGGCCGATTTTAGCTTGGAGATTCCGGCAGAAAGGAGCGTGGAACATCGATTGTTCCACGAGGAACAATTTGGGGTGATCGGGCTGCAAATAGGTATGCAAGCGAATTTGCTGGATCTGGCTTGTTTTCTTGGGTTTAGATTTGCATTTAATTAAGGGTGTTTGTGGTAGAGCCTCTGATTCTGGCATATGCCGCGGCATATGCCAAAAAGTTAAAAACTGGTTTTCCGGAAGGTTCTGAAAAAAGGGCCAGACGGCTGTTGGTGGTCGTCTGGCTGGAACGTAAAGGCTTATTTGTCGAATGGGCTTATCAAAGGATGTATCGAACCCGGGCATCAGGTGGGTTCAACGTGTGGCCCAGACACGGGAACTGGAAGTTTGGTTCGGTGGCGGCGAAGCAGCGAACCCCTGAATAGAGTCGTGGTCGATGGTTTGCCACCTGCTGCCTGACGGATTTGGCCAGTTTGTCTCCAGATCCTGCACACCAAACTGGGCTTTGGCGATGCCGTTTTTCGCGTGCTCCGGGCTTTGCGTTGCGATGTGAATCCATTCGTGAAGGATGACCCGGGCCATTGCATCCGCCATCAATTGTGTGCGCTGTTCGGGCTTTCTCGCCCGCTCCGCAGGACGGAGCATCTGGCCGATGCGCTTGCAATCCACGTAGATGAAGGGCGCTATCTGACCGTTGTTTCGATTTACCCAGCCGAGGGTGGCCGAGGTTCCGGGTTGAATGGACTCGGACTCCAGCGTGGTCTTGCACTCGCCACGCAGGTAGACGGTGATGGGGTTGTTGACCTTAATGCCGGGTGTGATCTGTTCCCCGCGAAGGATCTGCAGAGAAGGTGTTTCCGGCGCAGCTTCTGCGGAAAACATCATCGGGCCACCGACGTGCCGTTCGTGATTTGCCGGAGGGTTCGAGGATTCCAGAGCCTGAATCTCAGGCGATCCGGAAGCCATTTGCTGACGCAGCGACGCAACGAGTGCCTGCCACAGATCATCGGACAGTGGGGATGCCTTGGGATCGGGAAAGACTGCCAACGTATCGACGCCAGGACGGCTCGCATTCGAAACCTGATCCTGCGCGGGACTTTGAGACCAGGTTCGCAATGGCGCGAAGATGATCCAAACGGAAAGGAAGATAACGGTCGAAAGAGGAGGCGCGATGGGGTAGTTAAATCGGACTCTCATTCCGTGAGTGTGGTCTCAACGCTTGCATTCGTCCAATAGATTGATAGTATAGATTCCATCTGTATTGGAGATGAAACGATGGAAGTGCGACAGCTTCAGATTTTCTGCACTCTGGCCGAGGAACTGAACTTCACGCGGACTGCCGAGCGGGTTCATACGGTGCAGTCCAACGTGACGACCCAGATCAAGGCTCTCGAAGATGAGCTTGGCGCGCCGCTGTTTGACCGGTTGGGGCGACGGGTAACTTTGACAGAAGCAGGACGGCGCTTTCAACCCTTTGCCATGCAGGCGTTATCGGCAATGGAACAGGGGCAGCGCGTGATTCAGCAGGGCGCAGAGCCGAGCGGGCCGTTATGCATCGGAGCGCCGGAGTCCGTGTTGACGTATCGGTTGCCGCAAATTCTGCGCGCCTATCGAAAGCGGTTTCCTAGTGTGGAGCTGATCTTTCGTCCCTATTCGGATGCGTCGCTCTGCGCAAAGCTTGAAACCGGCAAGTTCGACATGGCCATTCAGATGTCGGATGCGAAGCCGAATCCAGTGTTGAAGTCGATAAGGCTGCGCACGGAGCGTGTGTTTCTGCTGAGCGACGCCAGCCATCCGCTGGCCAGCAAGCGCACGATCAAGCCTGCCGACCTCGCGGGACAGGTGATGCTGCTGACCGAGGCTGGTTGCGGCTATCGTGAGAAGCTCGACCAGATACTTGCATTGCAGAATATTCGCCGCGGCAACGTGACTGAGTTTTCGAGTGTGGAAGCGATCAAGCAATGTGTGATTGCGGGCATGGGCCTGGCGCTGTTGCCGGCAATCGTGGTTTCGCGGGAGCTGCGACAGCATCAGATCAAGGCGCTGCACTGGGGCGGACCTTCCCTGGATATCGAGACGCGCATTCTCTGGCATAAGGACAAATGGGTGTCTCCAGCGATGGAGGCATTCCAGGAGCTGATGCAGGAGAAGCTCGACGATTCAGAGACTGCGGTGGCGCGCCCAGAGCTGGTGATTCCAAAGAGCCTGCGATCTATCGAACTTGCGGCCGCAGCTCGGCTCTCTTTGTCACGATGATGAGTTTGGATGGCGTGAGCTCTGCACCATCCCAGCCTTCTTTTGCGGCTTCGATGTGGATTTCTCCGGGGCGTTTTGTGGATTGAACAATGACCTGGGCGAGGCCGTTGAAGAGTGAGCGTTTGGGCTCTTTATCGGACTCCTGGCAGTTGGGATCGCCGTTGCCTACGCCGATGAGTTTGCCTTCGCCTGAAACCTTGAAACTGAGGAAGTTGCTGGCGGTGGGAACGAGGCGGCCTTCTTTGTCGAGTGCTTCGACGCGAAGGATGGCGATGTCTTCACCATCGGCGTTGATCTCGGTGCGGGCATCTCTGGGATCGGGTGTGAGGCGAATGCTAACGGGATCGCCGGTGGTTTCACACTTCTCGGTGAGCACTACTTTGCCGTCTTTGCTGCCGCGTGCTTCGATGATGCCTGGTGCGTATTTGGCTGTCCATTCGAGATGGCCGAGGTGTGGAGTCTTCTTGCTTCCGGCACTTACTCCATTTACGAAGAGCTCGACTTCATCGAGGTTGGAGTAGACCCATATTTTGATGGACTCGCCTTCCCTGCCGGTCCAATTCCAGTGAGGGAAGATATGCAGCGACGGCTGCTGGCCCCACCAGGCTTTGTAGTAATAGAAGTTATCTTTGGGATAGCCGCACATATCGACGATGCCGAACTGGGAGTTGATCGAGGGCCAGCCGTAGGGAGTGGGCTCACCTCGATAGTCGAAGCCGGTCCATGCGAAGCCTCCGGCCATCCAATCGCGGGTGCCGTAGAACTGCCACCACTCTTCGGCGGTCTCGCCCCATGGCACGACTCCATCGTAGGAGTTGACGGTGTTGCGTAGCGGGTCGGTGGAGTAGACGCCGCGGGTGCCGATGGCGCTTGAGGTTTCAGAGCCGTAGACGGCCATCTTTGGATGCTTCTTGTGATATTCGTCGGGGAACTTGAGGTTGTAGTTGAAGCCGATGATATCGAAGGATTCTGAGACGCCTTTGGAGTTGTCTCCATTGACGGCGGCAGAGACTACGCGTGTGGGGTCGAGCTCGTGGCAGCGGCGGACCATGCTGGCGCCGATCTTTGCGCCCTGCTCGGCTTCTTCATTTTGCAGCTGCCACTCTTCGTTGCCGATGGACCAGAGGATGATGGAGGGCGAGTTGCGGAAGCGCTTGACCATGGTCTCAAGCTGGGCCATGCCTTCTGGATTGGAGCTCATCTGGCGGGTCTCGCACATCATCATCATGCCCATGCGATCGCAGGCTTCAACCCATTCGGGAGTGGGCATGTTGTGTGAGGTGCGGACGGCGTTGCCGCCCATCTCTTTGAGGACGGCGAGACGGAAATACTGCAGGCGGTCGGGCAATGCGGCGCCTACGCCGGCGTGGTCCTGGTGATTGCAGGTGCCTTGAATCTTGAGGGGTTTGCCATTGAGAAAGAATCCTGTGTCGGCATCGAAAAGCACGGTGCGGACGCCGAAGTTGAACTGTTCGACATCAAGGATTTTGTGCGGCGATTCGACAGTAACAATCGCGGTATAGAGGCTGGGTGAATCCGGAGACCAGAGCGCGGGATTAGCGAGGGTTGCTGTCGCGGTGAAGGTTGCAGATCCATCGGAAGCGATGGATTGCGATGCGGCATCCGCGGTAGCGACTACCTTGCCTGCGGCATCCAGGACTTTCCAAGTAACTCTGACATTCGAAGGCCTGGATGCGGCGTTATTAACTACGGCGCCGAGACTTATCGCTGCCTGTTCTCCCTCGACTGTCGTGCGGGCATAGCTCTCAAATTTGTCGAGATGCACAGCATCGGTTTTAGTGAGCCAGACATGGCGATAGATGCCTGCGCCCTCGTAGAACCATCCGTCGCCGAAGCTGGCGTCGACGCGAGCTACGATGCAGTTCTTGGCGCCAATGGCGAGGAAGTCTGTAATGTCGAAATGGAATGGTGTGTAGCCATTGTCGTTGCGGCCGATGAAGGAGCCGTTGACCCAGACGAAAACGTCGCGAAAGACTCCATCGAAGTCGATGGTGACTCGGCGACCAGCGTCGGTGGCAGGAATGTCGAAGATGCGCCGATACCAGCCCACACTACTCTCGGGATAGCGGCGGCCGACGGGCTTGTAGCCGTGCGACATCTGCTCGTCATCATGAACGAAAGGCAGCTCGACGGCCCAGTCGTGAGGCAAGTTGAGCTCGCGCCATTTGGAGTCGTCGAATTTGAGCTTGGCGAAATCGAAGTCGCCGGTTTTGGCAAAGTCTCCCTGACCGTAGCCGAAGTTGAGGTCTTTAGCAGGATCGATGGAGTTGCCGAACTGGAACTTCCAGCCGAAGTCAAAGAGGAGCCTTTCGCGTGGTGCAAGAGCAGGCAATGCAGCATCAGAAGCGGCCCCGGCAGATGAAGCTATTGCCCACGCAGACCGGCTCATCAGAGATGCGGTGAAGAGAGCTGCGCCTGAGGTGGCTGTTGAGCGAAGTAAATCGCGGCGAGTGAAATTCGACATGATGGACCCTCGTGTGACTTAGTGGATATCGACTTGGATTCGAGTCCGCTAAGGTTAAACGTCCATAGGCGGGCTGGATTCGGACCCCAGTTTCGGCAAGCAGAATATACAGTATTGCGGCGGGGCCAGTAAACGCTTTCATCTGATGGCATGAGACTCGGCCGTTACCCACGGTTCTGTTCAGGCGGGTTACGAATCCATCGCTTCCGACAAGCCAGCCGTGCACCTATTCTGCTAGAATCAACGAGAAGATTTCCTAGCCGGAGAGATGGCCGAGTGGCTGAAGGCGCACGCTTGGAAAGCGTGTATACCGCAAGGTATCCAGGGTTCGAATCCCTGTCTCTCCGCCATCTATATTTAGAATCCATGATTTACGAGAAGCGAATCACGAGTTCCTTTAATTTTCCCCGCGAATATGCGAAATCCCTACTAGCAATGGAACGGTAGACTGTCTCTCCGGGCATGTAAAAATGCGCTGAATTATCGGAGATTCTCTGTTGGCGATTTCGGCCGTTCCATTACAGGTTGAATGCAAGCGCTACGGCTACAGCCCCGGATTCGGTGAGATGATGCTTGCGGTTGCTAGGGAAGGCCTCGATGAGCGCAAAATCGCAAATGCACTCAGCGATGGTATCCCGATCACTTCCCATAAGCCGACTTTCTATGAGCAGGTCACTAGTGTCAAGATTCATTCCTTATCAAGGTCTTTGCTTTTGCCATTTCATTGCTTGTTGCTCTCCACCTTGTTTCTATTCGCACTCTTGATGAGCTGTCTTGGTGCAAGCTCGGTGCCGGTTGGGGTTCGAGAGGAGAGTCGATGCTGCCATTTATCGGTCGGCCTTG
>DATAZR010000087.1:0-3563 GCA_036271955.1 Acidobacteriaceae bacterium | reverse complement strand
ATGCAGCCGCGGTGTAAAGGCAGCCCAATGCACGGATCCCCCGCCCACACCCTTCCCGCAATTATTCGCGCCCAGCGCGAGGGGATCGCTACCGCCGGTCACCCGCGGATCTTCCCAGTAGAGTTCATGCGATCCCGCCTCATCGCTCACCCAGTCGCGCTCGGTATCCCAGAAAGGTCCCGCCTCGAGGCCCAGGACATTGAAGCCGGCTCGAGAAAGACGTTGCAGAAGAACTCCGCCCGCGGCGCCGACCCCGACAATGATGTAATCGACAATTTCTTTTTGGGCGAACTTCCGCATAGGCACGTTCAGATACTGGAGGGATCCCAGCATGTGCTTGCCCGTGCTCGGCGATTGGAACGCGCCCAGAACCGGTTCTTTCACAACGACCTCATGATTCTTCCGTCAACTTATGCTGGTCAGCCTCGGTGTGAAGGTGGGCTGCCGAATACGCTTCATGCGAGACCGCGGCTTCAGGCGACAGCCACTCATGCCGCTTCTCCGCCACCTCCCAGGGCTCCGGTTCGCCTCGCTCGAGGCGCGTGTACGCGCGGGGATACGCCGGTCCGCCGAATCCAATCTCGTCCCATGCCCATGGGTGGGCATAGTACGCATCGATGGCATCGCCCATCAACAACTGCCAGAAGCGATGCACCGACATGCAACTCCATATTTCCTGCGCAGCCTGCGGCTTTCCGTCGTGAATTGCTTTGAGCACTAAATCCTGCTCTCGATAAGGAAGGGAGAGAAAGTCGCTTCTGTACTGTTGCAAGGCTTCCTTATTCAAAGCCTCTCGCCCGAACCGGTAGGCGTCGCGATCCTGCGGCATCGTATCGTAGCGGTATCCCACGGTCTGATTTATATAAAGCCGATGATCGAGAGGAGCGACGAGTGGAATCTGGCGGTCAGGAGTCCGATCTGTCTGAGGTACCAGATGAGCAAAGACCACGGTCCAGAATTTAAATTCTTCCCCGGAGAAGAACTTCAACGACGGTGGCGAATCCACGCGATCGGTAACGACGCGCCGGGTAGCGTCATCCCAGAAGGGACTTTGCGAAAGAGTACTAAAGCCCGGGTAATAACCGGGTGTGCGCCGTGGCGGAAGCGATTCGCCTGTGCTGGGGTCGCGAGGCAGCAGCGAGGAATCGACATCATAGGTTTTCTTCATTCCTGCTCTCGACGCAGCAGGCTGGCCAGCATGCCCAGCATCCCAGCGGCTCCAAACAACAGCGGGGCAAAGACCGGCGGACCATAGAGGAGATTATAGAGAAGATGCTTTGTTCCACCGGGTCGGCGAAGTACACCGCGGCCGTGATAATAGAAGCCGACGGCTGCGTCCCCTGCAGCCAGCATTGAGAGCGCCGGCAATACGGTCGTCGCCACTTTCCGGCTCCTCACGGAAGCAAATGCAGCGGCGGCGAGAGCCGGCGCGAGAATAATCGGCGTCCATTGCGCCGCGTAGCGGAAGTTATTTTTATAGTGCGAATAAAAAGCCTCGAACCCGCTGAGCAAGGCGCTCACACCGGTCACGATGGCTACCTGTCGCTGAAAACGCCCCTCGCGCATGTCCTGGTCCGTCGAGAGTAATTTGCGGCTCTCTGGCGCAGGCAGGAGTCGCGCGAGAAGCGTGTCCTTACCTGAGATCGAAACGTGCGAAGCCTCTTCTCGCTGGAGATAGGAAGCAACGAAGCCAAGATATGCGCTGGTTCCGAACAGTAACGGAGCGAAAATCGGCGGTCCCATAATCATGTTGGTCATGGGAAGCCGCCATCCACCCGGCTTGCGCTTAACCCCGCGGACATGGAAATAAAATCCAACGGCGGCGTCCAGGAGCGTCACGGCCGACACCAGACGCAATGCAGTTCTTGCCATCCGGCGGCTGAAAAAGCCGGCGATGCCCGCGACCGCCAGCAGAACACTCATGATTACGGGGGTATACATGACACGTCGGCTATAGCTGCCGCGATAATGCTCGTAAGCAACTTCTAGGCCGCTGATAATGCTGGTCCCCGCCGTCAGCAAAGAAAGACTTTTCTGGAACCTCCCCTCGCGGATTTGGTTGGCGGCGACCTCAAGGTCGCGGCGAGGCCGCCGGATCGAGAGCGCAGTTCGGTTCGGCATTGGCTTAGATGACCTCGCGAACTTTGTCCAGAACAATCGTCTTGATAATCTTTGCTGCGTCCTTTTGGCCTCGCAATAAAGCTTTGGCGAAATGGAGCGCTTGCTCAGTGGTTGCCTTTCCGGGCATGGGCGGCTCATTGGGATCAACGACCGCTTGCACAACCGCCGGACCCTTGTGAGCCAAAGCCTCGCGCAAAATGCGTTCCGCATCTGCCGGATTCTCCAATGTAAAACCCCTGGCTCCGCAGGCCTCAGCCACCTTGGCGAAGTCGATCGGCTGCAACTCGACCCCGAACTCGGGATTGCCCTCAAGTATCATCTGCTCCCATTTGATCTGGCCCAGTACGTTGTTTTTGATTACGATCACCGTCACCTGAAGGTTGTACTTCACTAGCGTGGCGAGTTCGCCCATCAACATGGTTAAACCGCCGTCGCCCACTACACACACTACCTGGCGTCCGGGATAGGCAACCGCCGCGCCAATACTGTAAGGCAGGCCGTTAGCCATTGTGGCCAGCGACCCGGAAAGCGAGAACTGCATTCGGTCGCGGATCTCCACATACCGCGCCGTCCACGTGGCGATCGTCCCGCTGTCTGAAGAAACGATGGCGTCGTCATTCAGTAATTTGTTCAGCGTATGCGTCACCACCTGCGGCTTCATCGGCATGTCTTGACGCGTGCCGCGCTCCTCCATGAGATCGTTCCAGTCCTTCATCCGCTCCTGAGACTTCTTTAAGAAGTCTTGATTCGTTTTGCGTTCCAACAGCGGCAAGAGCGCAGTCAGGATCGTCTTTGCATCACCCACCAATCCCACATCCACCTGGTGCCGCAGACCCACACGCGAGGGATCAATTTCGATCTGCACGCATTTTGCTTTGCCGGGCTTGGGCAGAAACTCCATGTAGGGATAGCTTGTGCCGATCATGATGAGCGTGTCGCAATCATTCATGGCATCGACGGAAGGAGAGGTGCCGAGCAATCCAATACCGCCTGTGGTGTAGGGGCTGCGGTCGGGGAGCACAGCTTTGCCAAGAAGCGCCTTAACCACAGGCCCGCCCACTAAGCCCGCGAGCTGCGTAACCTCTTCCCGGCAGGCAAGGGCGCCGCGTCCCACGAAGACGGTAACTTTTGAGCCGCCATTAATGATGTCGGCCGCTTGCTGCAAAAGGGAGTCCGAGGGTCTAGCTGTCGACGGGGCGCTCCAATCCCCACTGTGGTGCGAGACGTTGGCGCCGCTGCGATGCTTCTCGGAAACGTCCCACTCCTGAATGTCTTTCGGAATGCAGATGTGCGAAACGCCATGGCGAGCATAAGCGGTGCGCACCGCCATATCCACGACGTTGACAGCGTGGGCTGGTCCCATTATGCGTTCATTGAAAACCGAGACGTCCATGAAAAGCTTGTCGAGATCGACATCCTGCTGATAATCCATGCCAATCAGG
>DATAZR010000086.1:0-55401 GCA_036271955.1 Acidobacteriaceae bacterium | reverse complement strand
CTGTTCCTTCGATTCCAATGCCGGTTGAGGAACTGATCGCAAGCGAGGCTGTCGCACCTGCCGCTGAGCCCATGCCAATTGCTCGCTGGATTCCGCACGGAAAGGAATTCTGGCGGAAGAGCCCCTGGCGGCGATGGCTGGTCTATGCCGCGGCTGCTCTGGCGATCTTCCTAATTCTGATTGCCATTCGGGTAGACCTGCACAATGCCGAACCAGGCAAGACCTCTGAGGCTGCAACTCCGTCATTCATTCGATCCGTGGCTGTGCTTCCCTTCACTGCCGAAACCGGCAAGGAGGAGGATCAGTATCTCGGGCTGGGGCTGGCCGATGCCGTGGCTGCCAAGCTGGGCACTGTTCCTCAACTGAGCGTGCGCTCCTCGACAACCGTGCGGTCCATTCTCGGGACGCATCCGGATACGGCCTCGGCCGGCAGCCGGTTACAGGTACAGGCCCTTGTCAAGGGCGAGCTCCACCGGGTGATGGATAAGGTGGATATCACCGTCCGGCTGATTGAGAGCAACAGCGGCAGAGAACTGTGGTCGGGCAGATACCATGCCGACGACAGCAACATCTTCGCCACCGAAGACTCGATTGCGCAGCAGGTATCGATCGCGCTGCTGCCGCAGTTTGGCGGGAGTGCAGTGAAGACTTCGCCGGGGCCGGATACGGTTCATCCCGAGGCTTACAGCGAATACATGAAGGCGGAGTTTTTTGCGAGCACGCGTACGCAGAATTCGCTGGCCAAAGCGGTTGATTTATTGAAGCAGGCGATCCTCATCGATCCCAACTATGCGCGTGCTTATGCGGCGCTGGCCGATTGCTACCAGCTGCAGGGATTTTATGAATTTGCGCCGCCAGCGGAAGCTTATCCACGCGCCAAGGCCGCGGCGCTGAAGGCGCTGTCGCTGGATAGCTCGATTGCCGAGGCGCATGTTTCACTGCTCTCGACGCTGGCCGACTATGACTGGGACTGGCCAGGAGTGGAGCGGGAGTTCAAAGCGGCTGTTGCTATCGACCCCAACTATGCGGTGGCTTACCAGTACTACGGCTATGCTCTGCTGGGCGAGGGACGCGGCGAGGAAGCGCTGACGGCGATGAAGCATGCGGCGGAGCTCGATCCGGTATCGCCGAGTGTGCAGGCTTCGCTGGCCTGGGCGTACTTTCTGCTTCGCCGGTATGAGCAGGCGGTGGATCAGGGCAAGCGCGTGCTGGAGCTGTATCCGGATTTCGTTCCCGCACATCAACTACTGGGCATTGTCTATGGGCAGATGCGAGCCGATGAGAGAGCGATGGCCGAGTTGAATCGCGCCCTGACGCTCGAAAAGGATGGACCAATCACGCCGATCCTGATCGACTATGAGCTGGCTCGCAGCGGCAAGCGGGACGAGGCTTCGCGAAGGCTGGCAGAATTTCTCGCGAAGTCGAAGGGCGCTGAGGTTCCCGATTACTATCTTGCGGCAGCGTGGACAGCCGTCGGCAATAAAGAAAAGGCCCTGACTGCGCTGGAGCGGGCTTTTGAGTTGCATTCGAACTGGGTGATCTATCTGCAGTATGATCCGCGATTTGATGCGCTGCGATTGGAACCGCGGTTTCTGGCGCTGGTGCAGAGGGTGCGATCGCCTCGCGATGGCGGCCGTTAACTCATGAGTGTGTTGGCGGCGGCGAGCAGGAAGACCAGCGGCGCGTTCCAGTTGATGGCGATTTCATTGAGTGAATAGGCGCTCTGGTCGTCGATCCACATGCGCATTGGCGGTAGCTTGGGCAGGGTGCGCGCGAGTTGATCTGCAGGGCGGGCATTGGGTCCGCCGGAGAGCAGGCCGGGCCAGGGAGCTGCGACGTCATCGGCTGCGCTGGGGCGATGATGCGGATGCTGGAATGAGTTGCTGCCGACATGCGTGACCCAGGAGACTCCGAAGCAGTTGCGGCCGAGCAGATAGTGCAGATTGCCAAGCGCGGCTTGCACGGCCTTCGGATCGGGCTGGAAGCGATTCGCGATCCATAGCAGCAGTGATTGGTTCGCAGCGACGGAGTTCGAGCCCCAGGTGTAGTCGTCCAGGAAGAGCGTGCTGCCGTAGCCGCTTGTGCTTCGTTGGGCTATCAACGATTGCGCGGCGACCGCGGTTGCTTTGAGGATGCGGTCTTTCATCGCATCGGAACCTTTGCGCTCCGCTAGAACGTAAGTCCAATAAGCCATGGGTGCGACGTTGGGCCATGAGGGCGCTTTGATGGCAGTTTCAGGCGGCTGGGATGCTATGCCGCTGAGGAAGGCTTTCTCGTACTGCGCATCGCCGGTGGTGCGCCAGAGTTCGACGGAAGCCCAGAGGATCGAGTCTTCGTAGTGCTTGTCATCGTAGCCGCCTGTGGTGATGCCGGGAGGGTTGGTGAAGGAGACGCCGGGGTGCGCAATAGACCAGTTCCAGCCGCGCCTGGCTGCGGCAAGGCAGCGTGCCGCGAAAGCCGGTTCATAGGGACCGTAACAGCGCGCGGCAATGGCTGCCACTGCGGCCAGATCCGCAGTAGCGGCAATGCTTTTGAATGGAGCCTTTCCCGTGCCGATGATGTAGCTGGTGAGCGTGTCCTGCTCAGGCATCATGAAGCCGCAAAATCCCTCGCTGGTCTGCTTGTGCCAGACGCCGCCGTCGGCATCCTGCAGGGAGAGCATCCATTCGAGGTTCCAGCGAATTTCGGCGAGGTAGTCGGGCGTCTTGCCGCCGGATTCAGGAATGGCGAGCGAGAGATTTTGCAGTACATGAGGATAGAGCTCCCACGCCCACAGGAGCGTTCCGCAGGTGATGCCGCAGTTGACGATGTAGCGGCCGTAGTCGCCGGCATCGTGCCAGCCGCCGTGATTGCTGACTGCGCCTTCGCGGCCCGAGGTGCGGTGATAGGCTCCGATGGCGTGGCATGCGGCGTGGCGATAGCCGTTGCCGAGGTCAACGGCGCAGCCGCAACGCTGGCCGTAGTAGGAACGCATGGCGAGGCGCAGTGGTTCGCGATAGACGTCTTTGGAGATGAGGAAGCGCTCGCTGCGCCTGCCTTGCGCGAAGAGCCGGTACGCGCCCGGTGTTACGAGGGCCGAGAAATCGGCGCACGCTACGCGATCGCCCGAAGCCGCGTCGAGCACTGGAGCGGAAAGAGTGCCGCGAAAGACTGGCTGGCCCGGAGTTACTGTGTCTGCACTACCGGAGACAATGCCTGTCGCAATATCAGCAACGATCTCAAAGGAAGAATCCGATGTGTCCTGCGCGAGGAGAGAAGCGATCTTTTCGCTGCTAGGAAGATAGCCGGCTTGATTGAAAGCCGCGCTGCCGGGCGAGAGGGTGTTGGCCGGTTCAGTAGGCGTGGAAGCTTCGATTGCCAATGGCTCGGAGAGAGCGCCTGCGAGAGCGGAAAGGCCAGCGTACTTGAGGATGTTGCGGCGATTCATCGACTCATCTTACGACATGATTTGTGTCGCTGATCTTATGGAGCACCGGGCGGGAATTGAACCCGCGAATACTGGTTTTGCAGAACGCCTATGCTCATTAAAATCAATAACTTAGTGGAATTCAACTGTATTTTGATGTACTGAAAAGAAACGACTTGCACGGGTATAGTGGGGGCTGCATGGGGTTTTAGGCAAACCCTCACCGCTTCGATGCTCTGAGTAAGACGTTGCGGACAGCGGACCCATACCAACTCCCACCACTCCGAGATGATACACCTTCCGCATTCAGGGTCTCTGCAATCGTATCGATGGCTGCACCAGCTTGACGCAGAGTGACAATACGGTCGATGACTTTGGTTTCTCCAGGACGATCACCGTATGGCTTGCGACCCTCGCAGGAACCCGTTGCAGCCCTTACCCTTACCCTTGCGCCTTTGAGTTTGGCTACCAGAAGGGTTTTCTCATACTGAAAGAACGCGCCTAGCATCTGACGCATGAGGATGCGGCTAGGATCATCGCTACATAGGTCAGGCTCACTGACGCTGATGAACTCCAGCCCCTTGCGCTTAAAATCCGCGACGATGCTTTCCTGTACCATCAAATCCCTTGCACAACGGTCCATACGTTCGACCAGCACAGTGGTGACACCGTTCGACAGTAGTGCAGCCATCATCTCCGAGAATGCAGGACGGTTGCCCCAGTCGGTTGTACCGCTCACACCTTCCTCTCGGTATGTCTTCACAATCTTGATGTTGCTCGCTGTAGCAAACTTTCGGATTGCCTCCGCTTGCCGGTCGAAGCCATCACCCTCAACCTGCCCCTTGCCGCTCACTCTCAGATATGCAAATGCTTTCGTCATGTCTCAGAGAATGCCTCAGATTGGCTCACTGCGTCAACACAATTCTGTATAATTATGTAACTTGTTGATTCTTAAAGCAGTCGAATTTAATCTGCGCAGTTGCGCACTCTGCAATCCGCCCCATACCACACACACAGTTGGTTTGTCAAGGGCTAAATTTGACATTCGACCAGATCGCAAGTATTGTCGGGGAATCTCAACCGGAGGATTCCAACATGCAGACGACAGAGACCAACGTAGACAGCAACGGCAACATCCGCAACCAACGATGCTTCACCTGCCACACGGCACGGAGCAGGCAAGAGATGGCAGGCTGCGCTTGCGGCGCATACACTTGTGATGAGCCAGCTTGCTATAAAGGCTGTGCCTGCTCACCAGCACAACAAGCGGCATAGCTCATACGGCGTCACAACAAAGGCCACAGCGCAGTGCTGTGGCCTTTACCTTGCCTGACGCAGTCTACGTCTTATCTCAGCGTCCAGCGCCGCTACAGCGCCATTGCTAGCCACAAACTTGCACGCCGTCCATACGCCGTCTATTGGTAGCAAATTTTAGACCGCGAACCTTGCCATAGTACACGAGGGCAGGGCGTGGTCGGAAAGCAATGCACGCGGTGGTTGCACAGAAGTTTTCTGACCGCCTGCAAATCGAGTCAAGAGTTATCCCCTTTATCTACAACTACCGATGTACAAAGTGGAAGATTGAGCAGCGGCTTTGAGCAGACGGGGCAATTCCATAGCGTGCTGCGCCGCCCCTGCGCTGGAAAGTTAATGGTGCAAACCAAGTCCGTGCGGCAGCTTGCGCACTGCCGATTGATTTTCTCGCACATAGAAATTCCTCCGGCTCAAGTTAAGCCGCTAGAAGAGTAACATTTTTGATTTTTGGACCAGTTAAACCAGGAGAGAACTATGCCCATAACCGTCAACAAAATGCACGTCACAACCACCGCGAAGGAAACCTTGCAACCAGGAGAGCCGGGATTCCTACGCGAGCAGACCATCACCCGTGCCGAACGTAGCCTGCTGACCGATTGGAAAAATCCGGAAGCCGTCTGCCTGCTGATTGGGACGGTGAGAGATTGGTCTGAAGTCCAAGATGCCGACCCCAGGAAGATCCTTGCGCAGCTCGATGCGGACAACGGCAGACTCCGAAGGCAACTGGCAGCGGTTCTCATGGCCAGGACGGGCCAGGAGTGTCCCGCAGAGTCAGTTGGAGTTTTAGCGCGTGCAGTCAACACGTTCGTGGGCAAGTTGAACAGGTGCGAGGCGAAGCTATGCCTATCACTATAAACACCCCCTTCCTGAGCCGGTCAGAAACGGCCCCCGCAGGTAGCAAACAGGCCCTCAAGGAGAAATGGATGCTCGTCTGCAAGCGTAGATTATGCGCCAGTCTTGGGAACGCACGCACGGCGGAGCTGATGATCGAGGCTGCGCTTTTATGGGCACCTCTCGATCCTCGGAATAGCCATTTCTCAGACCCTCGGTTGATAGAGAACTTCTACCCCCAACTCGACGCCGACGGCGGCAAGCTGCGAAAACTTCTTGAGGAGGCTTCACTGGCCCAGACCGGATTCGCGAGGCAGACTGTGCAGAATAGATTGGGCTTCGCGGTCGCGATGCTCGCGCCGGTCATAAATGGCATCGCGCTGGAATTGGACTGGATTCTCAAAGAGCAAGAGCCAGATGACGCCCTCGAAAGTTTCTGATGGCTCTCTACGTATCTTTATTTTTGGTTTGTAAGACCATTGATATGTGCACGATATGCCTTAGCGGTTGCTGAAGCCTCTTGACAATTTGACAAATTCATGTTAACATGGTATTAGAAGATCGAGATATAGACAGCACACTTTCCCCAGATCACAGAGACGCCGCCCATTCCGGGTGGCGTTTTTGTTTTTGGCCTTGCGAGGTACGTTGGTTACCTTCCGCGACCCTCTAGGCTCTTGCTGCCGATTCAGAAATCAGCACCACATTCGTAGCTTCGCCGCCGGGTTTCCTACCTTTCCCCGGATGGCGTTCGGGGGCGTGTCTCTGCGCAGGGACCGCCTCCACCAAAAAGATAGGACCAACATATTTGAAAGGTGTCCCAATGAGTTCAAGAAAGAAATTGCTACTCGGAGACGAGCGGCTTCCTTGGTTTTACTGCTATGCATCGGAGGAGATTAACGACATGACGGGCTATAACGCTGAACAGATCGCAGCCTTCTACCTACTGCGGCTTAGATGCTGGGTGAAGGGCGCCCTGCCCAACAACATGAGTCAGTTGGTCCGCTGGTGCAACAACGACGTGGCGCAAGAGGCCATCCAATCCATCCTCGATGAACATTTCGAGCAGACCGAATCCGGCGATTGGTTCTGCCCAGCCCTAGAAGACCTTCGAGAGCAGGCGATGAAGAAGCGCAACAATCTCAGCGATGCCGGTAAGCGGGGTAATGAGGCGCGATGGGGCAAAAAGGATGCAGCTGTATCCGACCCGATCGCCACCCGATCGCCAACCAGTCCGACCCGATCGCAAAGAGAAGAAGAAGGAGACGTAGAAGAAGAAGGAGAAAAGAAGGAAAGGGAGAGTGAGAAGGAAAGGGAGAGCACTCCCGCCGCTCCTCAGTGCCTTGTCTCCCTGCCTCCATCCCCACCAGCAGAATTCTCCCCGGAGGCGGAGCGTATCGCCGCAGCCGTAAGCATGACAGCAGGGAGTCTCATGGCGGGTTCTCCCGACCGACTTACACCTGTACAGCGGCAAGCCCGCATCCGGGTCAGCAAGCTACTCCAGCCGCCCCAAGCGGAGGCAGCATGACCAGCCCGACCTTCGACGCACTCCCACCCATCCCGCCAGGAGGTGTGGCGGACCGACCAGAACCATATCCGCACTGCAAACTATGCAGTCGCACCCGAAAGGACAACATGACCACACAACCAGGTAGCTCCGTTTACTTGACGACCGCAGAAGCCGGATTGATTCTCCGCTTGCGCCCCAAGATCGTCGCTCGCTATGCACGCACCGGGATCTTACCGGCTTCCCGAGTTGGCCGAAAGTTCTTGATCCGGCTCACCGACATTCATCGCTTCGTCGCAGCCAACGCGGTTCCAATCGCCTAACCCCAAACCATACAGAGAGCGAGTACACAATGCCCGATATTTATAACGAAGAGCTGGCCCAGTTCAGCGACGAAGAACGTCAACAGATAGAAGAGCGACGCAACGTGACAGCTAACGCCCAACGCGCTTACCTCACCTACCGAGCAGGCCGCGAGACCCTCACACCGGCAGAACAAAACGCTTGGCAGCAGGGCGTCGTGCTTCCGAGCGCTGATGCGAAGTTGACCACCGCCAAGAGTTAGCAAGTTCCACCTGCGGGGCCATCGCTTGCCATAGCCGAATGGCCCGGAGCCGGGTGGACACGCCGGGGGATGTGCGATAGGCTCCCATCGCCCCGGCACCCTCACACTCAAGATTCACCAGTCTCGTCCCATCCTTCCGAGACTGGTGAAAGCGCAGAGATTCCCGTCTAGCGGTTGAGTCCTGCCACATAGCCGCGTCTCGGTCACTCTCCAGCCGGGACGCGGTTTCAAATTCATGGAGAGCCTCAACCTCAAAAATGGAGAATATATGTCCCTCGATACCTCAGCAGTCAACATCGAAAACGAAAACGACAAATCCTTGTTGGAGCAGAATCGCCGCTTGGATAGCGAACTCCGGGCCGAGCGGGAAAAATTGCGGATTGTCGAAATGCAGGTCGCAGCACTAAAAATTAGCCACCCAATCCAGAACAACGCGCAGCCTGCCATTTCTGTGGACGTGGCTCGTGGTCGTCTCGGGCTTGATGCGTGGAAGGCCCTTACGGACGCTGGTCGCCTGCAAGCCATTGGAGTGGACCCCAACACCGTCACCGATGCGACTAAGGCTGAAGTCATGGAACTTTTCGGCCCCAAGTCAGACAGCGCAAAAGCGCATGACGCGTTTAAGTCGAACGCGGGTCGCTATCGGCACCTTAAAAACATCGGTATATGCGCGGGCTGGATTTAACAAGGACATGGGCAGGCCAACCCTGCCCACCCCACGGAGAAGCCAATGCCTGCAAAACTCGACCCCCAACACACCTTCGATTCCGCATACGAACCACCCCCACAACCGGGCCGTAGAGACCGGGTTGGAAGCGCTGTCGGCAACCGGAACACACTTATCATTGCCGCCGTGCCGGATACACCTGAAGGCGAGCCACAATGGATTGCGCGGTGCCGGTGCGGTCGCCAATTTATTGTTCCCGAAAGCCTCATCCGGCGACCTGGATTAGTTGTTTGTGCCTGCCAGACACCGGCTCACCGCGCACATATGCTGGCACTCCAAAAGGCCGAAGATGCCCGGCGTTTAGCCGCTGTCCGCAGTCGCCTCCCCCACCCGATGGCTCATATGGAAACCCAAAGATAGGGAGACACATGCCAAACTTAGAAGCTGTCGAACGATACTTTCTTTTGAAAAATGAACTAGAGGTGCTGGAAATTGACCTAACCGGATTGATCTTCGGAGAACTCAAGATCCTGCGCAAAGCTCCGCCCTTCAGCGGATGCGGCTGCCCAAGGTGGCGCTGCCGCTGCTCCTGCGGCAATATATCGGACAAATCCCAGCACGCACTATTAACCGGTGGCCACGAGCTATCCTGCGGTTGCTTCTCGCAGGTGAAACACAACCGGACGGGCCACTCCGTAGACGCGTAGTCTCGAACCCCTAACGGTACGGTCGCCGTTCGACGTACCCCCGCCCTCATTTGATGCCAGACGGGAAACACATCAAAACCCGTGCCATTGTTGAGGATTCCCGCCCTACCGAAAGAAACAAGCAAACCAGCTATTTATACGAATAGGGCAGGAATATGGGGTACGTCGAACCAGTGGAGAGATTCGAGGAGAACACCTGTCCGTAACCCTTGGAAGGCGCTTGGGAATCTCCGTCGTCACTGAACAACGTCCCAACGTGGTCCTGCGGCGTCCACACCGTCCGAAAACCACTTCATCCCACAACGAAAACCTTTTCTGTGAGACTTGCCCTACTTTTGGAGTGAATAATGCCAGAGAACCTGATTACCTTCCCCACACATGGGGTTGTCCTCAACCTAGAACAAGCCGCAGCGCTATTACAGGTACATCCGCGCACGGTAACGAAGATGGCCGTTGCTGGTGAGCTACCCGCGTTCCGATGTGGTCGCCTATGGCGCTTCTCTGCATCCCGTCTTCGGCTATGGATAGAAGAGGCCAGTGTCTATTCCTCCGTCGCAGCCTGAGACCCGAATAGCTTGCGATTGACGGCTGCGCTGTACTTCCGTTTTTCCGGCGTCAGCGCCCCGCCGTAGACGTTCATCGTGGTAGCAATGGATGAATGCCGCATCAGGCTCTTTTGGACGCCTAACGGCGTACCTTCCGCGTCCAACCACGAGCGGTATGAATGTCGGAAGTCGTGGAAGCCAACGGACCCCAAACCCATCTTCTCAGCAGCGGTACGCAGCCACCTTTGCTGAATGGACGGGCCAGAGTAAGGCGCACCTGTAGCAGGATTGCAGAACACCCATTGCGTCTCGTGAGGCTGCTTCTCATGCCATGCCTTGAGCCGTACCGCCAACTCCTCAGCTATCGGCAATTGTGCCTCAGAGGATTCCGTCTTCGTGGTGTCTTCGTAACCGCGATACCAGTTCCTCTGGACTGAGACGGCGTCCATATCTGCGCTGAAATCCACCCACTGCAAACCGAGCGCCTCAGATAGTCGCAGCCCTAGTGAGGCTGTAACGAGGGTGAGCAGATCGAACGGTTCCGGTATCTCCCCCAATAGTGCCTGCACCTGCTCTGGACTCAAAATGGTTGGCGCAGACTTCCGTTTTGTCACACCCCGAAGCATCACCAGATCGACGGGGTTTCTCTCGGCAGGGATGTACTCCCACAGCATGGCCAGATCGAGCAGCTTGTGCATGATTGAGCGGACATGCCCCTTAGTCAACGGCGCAAGCTGTAGCGATTGCAACCACGAGCGAATAGCGGCTGCCTTCATCTTCGCCACCGGCGCATCTCCCCAAGCTGGCCGGATATGGCACTCGATTCGTGACAACGCGCTCACCTTCGATGAATGCTTTGGGGGAAGTTCCTCCGCGATATAGCGGTCGATGACTGCGCCGAACGTGACATCGACGGCGAAGTCCTGCGCACCTTCGTTTAACTTGAGGAGCAGATGTTCGACGTGTTTGCGAACCGCAGTTTCGGTCGGATACTTCGCACCGTTGAACGTCTGCTGCTTCAGCTTCCGCTCCCCATTTTCCGTCGTGTAGTAGCGGAACTCCCAGACGAATCCAGAGGCGCGAGTCACCCGGCGAATGGTTCCTCGCTGGAAGCGTTCACGGTTGAATTGAGGCTGGGCAGATCGGTAGGCGAGTCGTTTTTTGGCTGGCATTATGAGCCAGATTATAGATCACAATGGGGTTTCATGGGGTTTTTATTTTCGTCTAATTCGTCTAAGTTGTTGATTCTATTGGAGCACCGGGCGGGAATTGAACCCGCGAATACTGGTTTTGCAGACCAGCGCGTTAGCCACTTCGCCACCGGTGCTCATGCTGCGGCCGGATCAAACTCCAATCCGGTGTTGAAGAAAGTTTATACCAATAAAAATCCCACCACGCTTGATGCAGCGGGTGGGGCACTTGAGTTTCGACTCGTGAGAACGGAATCTACGCTTAAGAACACGCCCGCGCTGTGCTGGACTGACAGCAGCTGGGACATGCCGGGATGAAGAACAGAACTCGCATCGAAATCTCACTCAAGCGGCGCGCTGCAATCGTGCTACAGCCTCGCCAATACCCGTAGACTAGAGAGATTCAATGGAGGTGTCAAGTGCCGCAGGGTGGTTTGCGCAACGCAGATGAGGCAGTGGGAAGCAGTCTTGAATACTATGTGCTGGATGTTTTCAGCGCGACTCGGCTTGAGGGGAATGCGCTGGCGGTGGTGCTGCATTCCGGCTCGTTGACGACGGAGAGGATGCAGGCGATTGCGCGTGAGACCAATCTCTCAGAGACGACTTTTGTCGAGCGCAGAGATGCTGAGACAGAGCGACGAGAGGGCGTGCTGGTGCGCATCTTCACGACCGACGAAGAACTGCCGTTTGCGGGGCATCCGACGCTGGGTACAGCTAGTTTGCTGAAGGCGATTGCGCCCGAGTGTGTGGCCGATGACACGGTGAAGCTCGCGCTTAAAGTCGGCGCTGTGCCGGTGCGATTTGAGCCTCAGTCGAGTGACGCGGCATGGCCTGTGAAAGGAACGATGACGCAGCGAGATCCTGAGTTTGGAGCAGAGCTCGATACGCACAAAGTGGCCGCACTGACGGGCCTTGACGTAGAAGACTTCGATCCCACATTGCCGGTTCAGATTGTCTCAACAGGAACTGCCTTTGCCATCGTTGCTCTGCGTTCTGCTGAGGCTTTATCGCGTCTGCGCCTTCGGCAGGATGAGGCTACAGCGTATCTGCGAACCCGTGGAGCGCGCTGGTTCTATGTGTTGGGGCCGACAGGCTCTGCGCCTTCAACCGATGCGCCTGCGTGGCGTGCGCGCATGCAATTCAATGGCGGGGAAGATCCCGCAACAGGCTCGGCTGCCGGATGCGCGATCAGCTACCTGGTCGAGCATGGTGCGGTGCCTTCCGGCGAGACGATCCATGTGCGGCAGGGAGTGGAGATTCTCAGACCGAGCGATTTGTACCTGAGCGCGGAGCGAATTTTCGCGGGCGGAAATGCCTCTTCAAGCGGCTTGCAATCGAAGGTGACAAATGTGCGCGTTGGGGGGAGCACTATTCTCGTTGCAATGGGGCGCATTTTCCTGCCGTGATGCACACGCTTTCAACAGGCGTTCACATTGGCAAGATATTGCGATCATGAGACCTAAGCGCGAAACGCAAATTCCACAGCGTTTTTCCACACACTTCGTTCTCCCTTTATTCCCCATTGCGCACGCTCCCCGATGCTCTTAGTCTCGGGAAGCGTTGCAGGAGCCGAGCGAGAGATCACGCGGAGCCTGCTATTGGATTCACACACAATTTGACATCGAGAGGCAGGAAACAGTTCCGCTTTTTTCTGGATTTTTTGTGGTCGAGGCCGGAAGTATTTTCAGGCAGGATGTTGTCTTCATCGAGAATATCTACTTCGCCAATGCCTCTTGGCCGCAACGAGATCCATGGAAGTTCATCCGGACGAGTCTGGATAGATTCCGCTAAAAGCTAGGGTTCTGTTTACGCCTTCTCACTGCAGCAGGTAGCCGGGTTTTTACTTTCCGGCCTCAGGCATATTGGCACTGCGCTTGCACGCGTAGACGGGATTTGCTGTCTTCGCGGGCGGGACCGTTTGCCATTCCCTGAGCGCGCAGGCTTCTGCGCTGCTGCAGCCATCATCGTTTGAAGTGCTTCATCCGGCCCCCGCAAGGGTAAAGAGCCGGCGAGGCACGCAATACCGTTCCCCAAAAGGAGTTCCCTCTAAACCCATGCGACCTAAGAAAACTATCCTCTGCGTTGACGACAACGAACAGACTCTTTCCGTACGCAAGTTCATGCTGGAGACACGCGGCTATCGCGTGTATACCGCGATCAGCGGTCCGGACGCCATCACACTTTTTTCCTCGACGCAGATCGATCTTGTCCTGACCGACCTGGGGCTGCCGCAGATGGATGGCAATGCGCTGATCGGGCGCTTGAAAGAGATTTCTCCCGAAGTGCCGATGATCCTGACCAGCGAGACCGTGCGGGCCGGCGAGCGCGCTCATCGCGCCGACGCTTTTCTGCCCAAAGGCTGCTGCTCTCCAGCGGAGCTGATCGAGCGCATTCGGGTGATGAGCGCACGCAAGCGCGGGCCGCGCAAAGCGGTGCAGCCGGCAGTTGCGCCGATGCATGCCATCCTGAGCGCCAAGGCATCGTAGGCGTAAATGCTCCGAGGAAAGATGCGCCTCCGGGTGCGAGAATCGCAGTATGGGCTTCGACGCAATCTACAACCACATAGTGCTGGTGCTGCAGGCCTCGATCCTGGTGCTGGCGGCGCTGTTTCCGATTGTCAATCCCATCGGCAGCGCCGCGGTCTTTCTGGCCATGGTGTCGAACATCGACGAAGACCTGCAGCGCAAGCTGGTCAACCGCATCACGATGTACAGCTTCTTTCTGCTGATCGTATCGATGCTTTTGGGCGGCAAGATTCTCTCCTTCTTCGGCGTCTCGCTCTACTCGGTGCAGATTGCAGGCGGCATCGTGGTGGCGGTCAATGGCTGGTTGCTGCTGACGCGGGATGCGCAGAAGGATTCGGCTGCGACGCCCAATCCCGAAGAGGTGCTCAATCAGGCCTTCTATCCCTATACGCTTCCGCTTACCGTGGGGCCGGGCTCGATCTCGGTAGCTGTGGCGCTTGGCGCTCACCTACCAACGGAGCTGCATGCCAAGTCCTTTATCTCTCCGGACATTCTGATAGTGGCGGCACTGGGCGCTGCAGTGACATGCGCCATTGTTTATGTCTGCTTTCGCTGGGCGCATAGTGCTGCGCTCTTGCTGGGCAAGTCGGGGACGACAGTGCTGATGCGGCTCTCTTCGTTCATCCTGTTTTGCATCGGGATTCAGATTTTGACGAGTGGCATACGAAGCTATATCGAGTCGCTCAACTAAGTAATCTATCGAATTGCAGGCCCGATCAGCGAGCGCCCTCCATATTCCTCAGGACTGGCCTGCCCTTCTCGTTCAATTCGACATAGCCCATCGGCGTCCTGTGGTCGTGGGTGAAGAGGAGCAGCCACTGCTCGGGAATGGCGCGGGAATAGAAGCGCTTGCGCTCTGAAATAACACGCAGCGGATCGAGATCATAGCCCATGCCCCAGGTGAGATCGAGATGCGCGCTGGTGGGGATGAGGTCGGAGATGTAGCTGGCCGTGCGGCCGCCCGAGGTGATGTTCACAGCCATCATCTGCGCTGTGTGGCCAGGATAGATGTCGACGGAGATGCCGGGTACGATCTCCTGCGGACCGATGATCAGCGTCATCTGGCCGTTGGCTATTAACGGCTCGTAGTTGGCTGCGATGTAGCTCACGGCGTCGCGTTCGAGTTGCAGGCGGCCGTGCTCCACTTCGCCTTGATGGGCGAAGTAGCGCGCGTTGGGGAAGGTGGGTATGACGGAGCCGTCGGGCAGTTGCGTCGTGTTCCAGCCGCAGTGATCGAAGTGCAGGTGGGAGTTGATGACTACGTCGACATCTTCGAGAGCGATGCCCGCGGCGGCGAAGGCCGATGGCAGCAGCGCGTAATTGCCGTAGATTTCCTGCTGCTTCGGTGACAGCTTGTTGCCAATGCCGGTCTCGATGACCACGGTGTGTTTGCCGTCGCGTACAACGACGGTATTGGTTCCGAGCAAGATGCGATTCTTTTCATCGGCTGGAGCGCGCTTCTCCCACAGCGGCTTGGGAATGACTCCGAACATGGCGCCGCCATCGAGATAGTAAGTACCGTCGGTGAGGATGGTAATTTCGAAATCGCCCAGCGTGGCGCGGGCGCGAACGAGATTCTCCATCTGCGGGGCCGCGCTCACTTGCCTGCTTCTCCTCCCGCATTGGCTGAGCTGACCGGCGGCATGAGGTAAGTCTCGAACTGCGCCAGGATGCGGTTGAAGAGATGCGGGCGGACTTCGGGGCCGGCGATGGAGTGCGTCTTGCGCGGATAGATCTGCAGGTCGTAAGGGATGTTGTTCACAGTGAGCTGTTGGATCATTTGCACTATGTTCTGCAGATGCACGTTATCGTCGCCAGTGCCCTGGACAAGTAAGAGATGGCCGTGCAGTTTTGCGGCGCTGTTGACGACTGAGAAGTTCTTGTAGCCGGTGCCGAATTCGGCTGGCTGGCTCATGTAGCGCTCGGTGTAGATGGAGTCGTAGTTGTGCCAGTCTGTCACGGGAGCCACGGCGACGCCGGCGCGGAAGCGGTCGGAGTGGGTGAGCGCGTAGAGGGTGAAGGTGCCGCCCCAGCTCCATCCCCACCAGCCCTGGCGTTTGGCGTCAAGCTGCGGATATTTGGCCAGAGCCGCGTCTGCGACCGTGAGCTGATCTTCAAGCTGCACGGATCCGAAGTTGTGATACGCAGCCTGCGCGAAGTCGCGGCCGCGGCGGCCTGTGCCGCGATTGTCTGTGTGAAGCACTGCGAATCCATGTGCGGCAAGCAGCTCATCGAAGAGGAAACCAGCGCCGCCCCAGCGATTGACGACCGTCATCGGGCCGGGACCGCCGTAGGGGTTGAGGATGAGCGGAACGCTGGCTGGGTCTGTCTTGCCCTCGGGAAGGAGCAGCGTTGCATAGAGCGTTGAGCCATCGCTGGTTTTTACTTCAAGCTGCTCGGGAGCGTGCAGTTTGTATGCTTCGATAGCGCGCGTCGACCAGAACATATTGCACTGCGCATCCGCTTTGCAGAGGCTGACAGTGCCCGGCGTGGTGCGGTCGGACCACTCATCCACGTAGCTGCCGCCGGATGGCGCGAAGTTGCCGCTATGATAGCCAGCCTTGGTCGTGATCGCCTTGCGCGTGCCGTCAAAGCTCACCTGCCATAGCTGCTGCTCAAGCGGATTTCCTTCATTGGAGGCGTAGTAGACCTGCTTGTGGCTGTGGTCCACTGCCAGCACATCGTCCACATCGAAGTCGCCTTTGGTAAGCTGGCGCTCCAGCTTCGCCAGGCTGCCAAAGGGATTGTTCTGGTCGTAACTGTAGAGGTACAGATGCTGGTGACCGTCTTCCCAGCCGCTGAGAACCATCTCTCCGTAAGCGATCGACACATCGTATTTTTCGTCGAAGAACTTGTCGTCGCTCTGCGCGAGCGCAAGCCTGGCCTGACCGTTGGAAGCATCGGCAAAATAGATGTTGCGGTGCTTATGGTCGCGAGTCAGCGCCTCGATCCATACCGTCTTGCGGTCTACCCAGCCAAAGCGCGGAATATAGTCGTCACCGCCTTTGAATCCGTCGGCTGGCAGCTTGATCCATACAACCTTGCCTCCGGTGGGCCCCACGATGCCTACGCGCACATCTGGATTGGGGTCGCCTGGCTGAGGGTAGCGCTGGCGATCGACGGTTGGATGCAGCGGAATCCAGTCGGTGATGGGATATTCGGGCACCTTGGTTTCATCCATCTGCAGGAAGGCGATCTTGCTGGAATCAGGCGACCAGAAGTAATTGCTGCGGACATCGAGCTCTTCTTCGTAGACCCAATCGACCTTGCCGTTGAGCACCGCAGGGTTATTGATCACGGCGGCGTTGGAGATAGGCGTTCCGACTTCGCGCAGATGAATTACGGAGAGGCCGTGCTCCTCGCCATGCTCGTTGACGAAGGAGATCAGCTTGCCATCTGGCGAAAACTTTGGGTCGTCTCCAGAACCTGAGCCGCTGGCGCCGATGTTCAGGCCGGTGCCGGTCTTGAGGTCATAAATCCAGAGGCTGCCGTTGGCGTCGAAAAGCAGATGCGCGGAGTCCGGCGCCCATAGGTAGCTGGCCATGCCGTAGCGCGCGCGGTGGTCGCGATCCTTTTCGCTGGCGTTGTTGCCGGAGAGCGAAGAGAGCTTGGCGCGGCTCACTAAGATGTGAGGCTTGCCTGTGCCGGGGTCGAGGTCGACCAGCTCACCGCCGTCGAGGTAGGTGAGATGCTCCCCGTCGGGAGACCAGGTGAGCCCCTGCGGAGCGCCGCCGCCGATAGGGCTGTGTCCGTAGATGCTTTCCACCGTGAGCGGCTTGGCCGTCGCAGACGCAAGCGCTGGGGTATTGTCCTGGGCATGCACCTTCGGATTCGACGTGACAGTCAAAGCGAGCAGAGCTGCGGCAGAAACTGCATTGCTGAAGCGCAAGAAAATCAAGAAAGGCCTCTTCTGAGAGCTTGGGACGCTAGCCTGCGCCTTACCTCTTCAACGAACGGGAGAATTGACACAAGGGCTACGAGGGCAGTGTATCGCAGGTTTTTGGGAAGGAGCCGGCATGACTCCATATGTAGAGAGAGTACGAGTCTATGAAGATAGAAAGTGTATTATATTAACTTTTTATATAATTTTAAGCATAAAAGAATATTATATTATCTGTTATGGATTTGCTTAACACAATCCGTGAGAGAGTTATCTACCGGCGGAAAGGTCTCCATTTACGCCAGAGCGATCTAGCGCAGATGGCGCAGCTTAGCTTACCTACGGTCAAGAGCTTTGAACAGGGGCGGATGGGGGAGCTTGGATTTTCCAAGGTTGTCCGGCTGCTTGCAGCATTGGGGATGGAGTTGAGGATTCAGGAGATCAATCAGGGGCGGCCCACGCTCGATCAGCTGCGCGAAGAGGCGGAAGATGATTAAAGTCTGGAGCGACGGCGGAGAAGCGGGCTTTCTCGACCGCATGCGCGAGAAGGGGCGAGAGCGCGGCACCGCGTTTGCTTATCGCCCGGATGCTCTGCCGGAGCGCGCCGTTTCAGTGACTATGCCGGTGCGCCTGCAATCCTGGGACACTTCGATTGGATTGGCTCCGATCTTCGAGATGAACCTGCCCGAAGGCACCCTGCGCGAACGGCTGCGTCTCGCGTTTGCCAAAGCTGCCGGCAGCTTTGACGACATCGACCTGCTCTCGATCATCGGACGCGCGCAGTTGGGCCGCCTGCGTTACAGCGGAGTGGATGTCCAGCTTGAGGAGAATGTCCCGTTTCAATCCGTGGATGAGATTCTGACTAACCGAAGCGGCGATGCACTCTTTCGTTTTCTCATGGAAAAGTTTGCGGCTGTCTCGGGTATCAGTGGAATACAGCCCAAGGTACTGGTTCGTGACGAGGGAGGCTTTGCAGCGGGTGCGGAGAAACGCCGTCTCTCGGAGGGCTATCGGGGCGCAACCCATATTGTGAAGTTCTGGGAGGCTGAGGAGTTTCCGCAGCTGGCGGCGAATGAGTATTTTTGCCTTCGCGCAGCCCAGCGATGCGGCCTTGAGACACCATCATTTCGACTATCCGAAGATGGGCTGGCGCTGGTCGTTGATCGCTTTGATCTGCGCGAAGATGGAAGCTATCGCGGCTTTGAAGATTTCTGTGTGTTGAATGCGCGGCAGACCAATGAGAAGTACCGCGGCAGCTACGAGACTTCAATCATGAAGCGCTTTCAGCAGTTCGCCAACTCGCCGCATGTCTTTGAAGATCTCGTCAGCCTCTTCACCCTGATTGCGCTCAACTGCGCTTTGCGCAATGGCGATGCGCATCTGAAGAATTTTTCGATTCTCTATGACGATGTGCATGGGGCAAGCCGTCTTGCGCCGGCATACGACATGGTAACGACAACGATCTATCTGCCGCAGGACCGGATGGCGCTGACTATGGACGGCAGCACGTTGTGGCCGGCCGCGAAAAAGCTGCACGAGTTTGGCGTGGCGCGGATGACCGGTTCGCCGGCGCAGATTCGGCAGATCTTCGAGCGGATCGCAGACGCATTGAACGAGACCGCAGCAGAGATGGGGAGCTATATCAAGGAGAAGCCGGACTTTGGCGATGTAGGTAACCGGATGATCCAGCAATGGGACGAAGGGCGGAAGCATTCATTGAGCTTTTGAGAAACTAATGCCCGCCGCGGCCGCCTTTGACCTTGCTCATGAGGAAAACGATGGGGACCATCATGCCCATGGCGATGCCGAAGCACTTGATCACATCCAGGTAAGCCAGCATGGTCGAGTGCATGATCAGTTGGCGCATAAAGCTACCCTGAGCCATGCCTCGGCCCTGCATCAGTGAGTAGGCCATGCCAGCTTTGTCATGCAGGTAGCGCGACATTTGCGTGACCTGATTCTGCATGGTCAGCGTGGTCGGCGTGAGGTGGTCGCCGAGACGATGCTGATGGTATTGCGCGCGGCGGGCGAGCACCGTTACCAGAAATGCCGTGCCGACGCTACCGCCGATGTTGCGGGCCAGGTTGGTGAGTCCGCTGACGTCGTTGTTCTTGCCGGGCGGCATGCCGGCAAAGGAGATGGTGCTGATGGGGACGAAGAGAAATGCCAGTCCCGAGGCCTGAAAGACGCGCAGCCACGCCACATAGCTATAACTCACGTCGAGGTTCAGATTGAGCATGGCGAAGAGCGCGACGGAACACGAAAAGAAGCCGTAAGCCACGAGATAGCGAGCGTCCACCTTGGAGACCAGGAAGCCGACCAGCGGCATGAGCAGGATGATGCCGAATCCGCCGGGACTGATGACCAAGCCTGCCTGCTCCGCCGTATAACCAAGCAGCGACTGGACGAATTGAGGGATCAGCACCGTCGAGCCGAAGAGGCAGAAGCCGAGCACGAACATCAGCACGAACGAAACCGCGAAATTGCGCCGCTTGAAGAGCGTGAGATCGAGGATGGGCTTGTGCCCGATGCGTATCTGGCGCATCTCCCAAATGATGAGCAGGATCAGTGAGCAGATACATGTTCCGACGAAGGTAGTAATCAGCCGTGAGCCGAACCAGTCGTCTTCCTGGCCTTTGTCGAGAACGAATTCAAGAGATCCGAAGCCTATGGCGAGCAGGATGAAGCCAACGAAGTCGAGGTTCAGGCCCTTCTTCTGCATTTCCTTGACTTCTTTGACAATGTGCGGAGGATCTTCGACTATGCGGTTGGTGAGGAAGAGACTGAGAATGGCCACCGGCACGTTGATGAAGAAGATCCAGCGCCAGTCGAAGTTGTCGGTGATGTAGCCGCCGAGAGTTGGCCCGATGGCCGGCGCGCAGACGACCGCGATGCCGTAGATGGCGAAAGCTTTGCCGCGGTCCTTGGGCTCGAAGGTGTCGGCAAGGATCGCCTGCTCGCTGGGCGCGAGGCCGCCGCCACCTGCGCCTTGAAGGACGCGAAAGAGAATCAGTAGCGGGAGCGAAGGCGCAAGGCCGCACATGGCGGAGCTGACGCCGAAGAGCACCACGCAGATCATGTAGAAGCGCTTACGGCCTATGAAGGTGGTGAGATAAGCCGAGGCCGGCAAGATCACGGCGTTGGCGACCAGGTAGCTGGTCAGCACCCAGGTGGCTTCGTCCTGCGAGGCTCCCAGGCCTCCGGCAATGTGGGGCAGGGCGACGTTAGCGATGGAGGTATCGAGCACCTCCATAAAAGTGGCCAGGGTAACGGTAAGGGCGATGGCCCAGCGATTGGCGCGCGGCTTCCAGACCGTGGTTGGGGCCTTGGCCTGAGCCTGTGCGGGCAACGGGGACGTTTGAGATGCTGCACTCATTGAGGACAGGATATAGAGGAGGGACGATGCCGCGAAGATGCAGAATCTGGATGCTGTTTGTCACATAAAATTTGCCGTCCCGGCTTCCTGAGCTTCGGCCGCGAAGACGATTGGTGTATGGATTGCGGTTTTCAGCGCCATCCGATTCCCTGCGATGCTAATATTGCCTCCTCTTGGCGTGTGACGAACCATCGTGGAGGACGTCCCTTGGCGCAAACCTCAGGCACCGCTTCTCCGGTCTCCAGCTTTCGCCTGGTGCTCGCGATTCTCGGCATGGTCGCAGTGCCGGCGGCGCTGACGCTGCATCGGGTTCGCGTGGCGCCGGCGGTGGATGCCTCGGTAGCTGATCCGTCGCCCTATGGGTATACGGTGAGCCTGTTGCTATTCATCGTTCCGATCCTGGTGATCGGCCTGTGGCTGGTTCCGAAGAATGAGGTCAAGATCTCGAAGAAGTCTTTTTTGTGGACGATCGGAATTCTGTTCCCCGTCGGAGCGGCGCTCGATTTCTTCTTTGCGCGAAAGTTTTTTACGTACACCAACTCGGGCGCTACGCTGCACATCACCGCTCCAGCACTGGGCGGCGGAGTGCCGGTCGAAGAGTATGTCTTCTACTTCACCGGGTTCGTCGCGATTCTGCTGATCTATATCTGGCTCGATGAGTACTGGCTGGCGGCTTATAGCATCCCCATCGACTCCGGAGAGCGAACGAACTTCGAGCGGCTGCTGCGCTTCCATCCGCTGTCGCTGATTCTGGCCATCGTGCTGATTGCGGCAGCGATCTGGTATCGCTGGACGTTCGTCGAAGAGCCCGGATTTCCTGGATATTTTGTCTTCCTTGTCATTTGCGCCCTGGGCCCTTCGGCAGCGCTGCTTCCTTCGGCGCTGCCGGTCATCAACTGGAGAGCGTTCAGCCTGACGGCAGTCGTGATGCTGCTCATCAGCCTGCTATGGGAAGCGACACTTGGCGTACCTTATGGATGGTGGGGCTTTCAGGACGGCGAGATGATCGGCGTCCACATCACGGCATGGAGCGGCCTGCCGATTGAAGAGATCTTCGTGTGGATCGGCGTGACGTATGCGACGGCGATTGTGTACGAGATCATCCGCCGCTGGCAGTCTTCAGGGAAACCGATGAAACATGCGTTCCTCGGATCGAAGCTATAAATGCTCGCTGCGGCCCACGCATGGCGATGCGAGACCTTACACTGAGGAGGCTGGCAGAATCCGAGGCCATCCCGCCAAACCATGAGCGCCGCTATCGAGTTTCGCAACGTCAGCTTTGCTACTGCGCAAGGCAGGCTGCTGCTCGATGGAATTTCGCTGGCGCTCGAAGAAGGCACCATCACTGCGGTGCTCGGCCGCAGCGGCTCGGGTAAGACGACGCTGCTGCGCACCGTCAATCGCATGGTCGAGCCGACCGGCGGCGAAGTATTGGTACACGGCGCGAACATTCGTGATTCAGAGATCATCGGCCTGCGCCGCGGCATGGGCTATGTGATCCAGGAGACCGGGCTCTTTCCCCACTTCAATGTGGAGCGCAATACTGGGCTTGTCTTGGAAGCGGAAGGCCGTCCGCGTGAAGAACGTCTAAAACGCAGTCATGAGCTGCTGACGGCGGTTGGCCTCGATCCAGCTAACTTTGCGCAGCGGCTTCCGCATCAGCTCTCGGGAGGCTAGCGGCAGCGCGTAGGGCTAGCGCGTGCGCTTGCTGCGGAGCCGGCGATCCTGCTGATGGATGAGCCATTCGGCGCGCTTGACCCTTTGACACGCGCGGAGATGCAAGACATGTTGCGCGGCCTGCTGGCTACGCTGAATGAAGGCCGCAGGAAGACGGTGTTGCTGGTTACGCACGATCTCGATGAGGCTCTCTATCTTGCCGATCGCATCGTGCTGCTTGAGGCGGGAAAGCTGGTTGCAAATCTCGATCCGGCTGCCTTTCTGCAATCAGACAAACCGGAGATCGCTTCGTATGTCCGCGCCTTTCATCGCGGTGAACGAAGCAATGCTAACGAGCAGCAAGCAGGCCAGGCATGAGTGGCTTCCTCTCGCAATACGGCGGCGAGATCGCTACGCTCACCATCGAGCACCTGTGGCTCACTGGAGCGGCGATGCTCTTTGCGACCGCTATTGCTGTGCCTGTGGGCATCTGGCTGACTCGTGCGCCGCGTTGGGCCAAGCCGGTAATCACTATCACCAACATCCTGCAGACGATTCCGTCGCTGGCCATGTTCGGCTTTCTGCTGCCGCTGCCTTGGCTCGGAGATCGCGCCGCGCGCATCGCCATCCTGGCGCTGACTGCGTATGCGCTCTTGCCGATCCTGCGCAATACCTATGCGGGGATTCGCGGCATTGAGCCATCGATTCTTGAGGTGGCGCGTGCGCTGGGTCTCACAGATAGACAGCTGCTATTCAAGGTCGAATTGCCGCTGGCCGCGTCCTTCATCCTTGCTGGTTTGCGAACTGCGACGGTGACCTGCGTAGGCATTGCGACGATTGCCGCGGCTGTCGGCGCGGGCGGCCTGGGCGAACTGATCTTTCGCGGTGTTGCATCCATCGACAATCGCCTGGTGCTTGCGGGAGCTATCCCTGCCGCATTGCTGGCTCTGGGCGCAGACGCGGCATTGGGCCTGCTGGAACGATGGTTCAGGACTCCTGCAAAATGAGGCGCGGAATTTGCATTGCTACTCTTTGTGGTTTGAGTATGCTGCTGACCTCCTGCGCTCCGCCACGGCCTGATCATCCAGTGATTGGAGCAAAAAACTTTACCGAGCAGGTGGTGCTTGGCGAGCTGCTGGCGCAGGAGATCGAGGCTAAATCCAGCCTCAAAGTCGAACGGCGTTTTTATCTCGCGGGCAGCTACATCTGCCAGCAGGCGCTGGTCTCAGGACGCATCGATGCCTACGTCGAGTACAGCGGCACTGCGCTGACCGCAGTGCTCAAGCAGCCTGTGGACCGCAACCCTGATTCCGTACTCAACACGATCCGGAGACTCTACGCATCGCGCTACAACATTCGCGCGGCGGATCCTTTAGGTTTTGAAAATACCTTCGCCATGGTCATTCGCGGAGAGGATGCGCGCAGACTGCATCTGACCACGTTGAGCGATGCTGCGAAGTACACGCCGCAGTGGCGGCTGGGCGTGGGCTATGAGTTCGAACAGCGCCCCGATGGCCTGCCCGGCCTGAGCTCAGCTTATGGGTTGAAGTTCGCAGCCGCGCCGCGCACCATGGACCTGGGGCTGCTTTATCGCGCTCTCCAGGCGCACCAGGTGGATATGATCGCAGCCAACTCAACGGATGGGCCGATTGAGGCGTTAGGACTGGTTGCGCTCCAAGACGACAAGCACTACTTTCCTCCGTATCAGGCTATTCCGCTGGTACGCGAAGAGGCTTTGCAGCGCTGGCCGCAGATACAAATGGCTCTAAGCGCGCTGGCCGGCAGGATCACTGCCGAGGACATGCGCGCGATGAACGAAGCCGTAGACGGGCAGCATCGCGACCCGGCCGATGTGGTTCGCGAATTTCGCCAGAAACATGGCCTGTAGGAAGTCAGTCTATAAAGTCCCAACGCGCAGGCGTCAACTCAGACCAAGCTCGTGTGCGCCTACCCCATAGGCTTCGAGCACATCGTACAGGGTTACGATGCCTTCGAGCTTGTGGGCATCGGCGCGGCCTACGACGGGCAGAATCTCCAGCTGGTTGGCGCCCATGCGTTCCAGCGCGAGATCGAGACCCTGGTCGGCATGCACATGAGGAAAGGTTAGTGGATCGACCAGCTCCGCAAGCTTTTTGTCAGCGTGCTGTGCTTCCTCCAGCCGCGAGCGATTGATGACGCCGATAACGCCGCGATGATCCGAGACGATCCAGGTATGAAATTGAGGCGCAGCCTTGGCTTCCGGCTCGGATGCAGGCGAGCTCCCATTCGCTTTCGCCAGCGCGTCGCGAACCGTCAACTCACCGGGCAAAGGTTCAGGCGCAGCGCGCAGCACCTGCAGGATGTGTCTTTGATCGCGCGCGCTGCGCGCGGCCGATGAAGGCAGGTGAATGCCATCCTGCACCGCGAGAGCCTCGTAAATCGCCTGCCTTTGCAGTCGTGAAGCGATGAAGAGGCTCACCAGGTTGGCGATCATCAGCGGCACGATGATGGCGTAGTCCTGGGTCATCTCGAAGATGATCAGCACCGAAGTCATGGGTGTGCGCACGATGCCCGCGAAAACCGCTCCCATGCCTACCAGAGCGTATGCGCCTGCGGTGGCGGTGTAGGCCGGCAGCCACATGTGAGCGACGGTGCCGACCGCCCCGCCCAGCATGGCTCCGATGAAAAGCGATGGCGCAAAGATGCCTCCTGCATTGCCCGAGGCATAGCTCACGGTCACGGCGAAGAGTTTGAGTACGACGAGGATGAGCATCAGCCTGAGCGCCATGCGGCCATTCAAAACATCGCCGACATAGCTGTAGCCCACACCCATGACCTGGGGCACAAACCATCCCATCAGGCCCACCAGCAGGCCACCGGCGACTGGCTGGAACCAAACCGTCGAGCGGGGAAAACGCAGGAAGCGCTGACGGATGCCGAGCAATAGTCCACTGAAGGACGCCGAGACGAATCCGCCTAATACCCCAAGCACTGCATAAAAGGCCAGTTCTACGGGATGCACGAGTTGATACGGCGGCACTTTGAAGAGCGGAGTGTTGCCGAGCAGCAGCCGCAGCACCATCCATGCAGTAGCCGAAGCGATGACCACTGCTCCCAGCACCGGCGCGTTGAGGTCACCTACGATCTCCTCGAGGGCAAAGACTACGGCCGCCATTGGCGTGTTGAATGCCGCGGCGATGGCTGCCGCCGCGCCCACCGGCAACAGTGCTTTGACGCGCTCGGGCCTCATGCCGAGCTTGCGCCCCAGAACCGAAGCGATACCGGCCGCCACCTGCACCGATGGCCCTTCGCGCCCCAGCGGAATGCCGCTGGCAAGCGTCGCGGAGGTGCAGAAGAACTTGCCAAGGACGGTGCGCAGCGTGATGCGGCCCTGGTTGGCGTAGAGCGCGGCCTTCGTCTGAGGTACTCCGCTGCCGCGCGCATAGGGGAAGTAACGGAAGAGCAGGTATCCGATGACAAGCGAGCCGGTGACGGGAAAGAAGAGACGACGCCAGGGTGCTCCGCCGGTCGGATAGAGGCGCAGGCCGGCGCGTTCGGTTAGCAGAATGAAAGCAACGACTACGACGCCGGTGAGGGCTCCGATGATGAGCGAAAGGATGAGGAATACTTGATCCTCGCGCTGCTGCATCCTTGCGGTTAGATAGGCCAGCGGGCTGCGAAACCAACTGCCGCTATTCGCCGGATCGTCGCTGCTCATCATTTACCCGCGTGGAAAAGTCATCGATGGGGCCACCCCGAGCATAACTCACTGACCGCGATTGCAATGCCTCAAATAGAATTACGAAACTGGGAAGTCACTGCTGCAGCGCGTGAACGCAATCAAACCAGCTCTGGGAAATCGTCCGCAATACGCTGCCCCCGCAGTTTTGTTACACTTTGTGGCACTCATGAATGTTTTGGCGGATGAAACGAAAAAACTGGTTCGGCTGCAGGCGGTAGAGCTTGAGAGAGCTCGCCTGACAGCCGCTTTGAAGGCGCTGCCGGGCGAAATTGCGCAGGCGGAAAGCCTGCTCAAGGCAGAACAAAAGCGCGTAACCGATACCGAGGCTGCTCTCAAGCGCGAAGAGCTTTCGCGAGCTTCGATGGAGCTTGAAATCGCCAGCCACAAGAGCAAGGCGGCGCGCTTTCGTGGCCAGATGGATACGGCGAAGAATGCCGCCCAGGCCAGCGCTCTGGAGCACGAAATCAGCTTCGCCGAAGACGAGATTTCGCGCCTCGAAGACAACGAGCTTACCAGCATGGAGAACACCGAAGTGCTTGAGGATCAGCGCGCCAAGGCGATCGAGCTTGCCGCGAAGCTGACCGAGACGCTGGGGCTGATCCGCGCGCGGGTAGGCGAGCAGGACCTGGAGTTTCGTGAGCAGCTGACGGCCCTGACAGCGGAGCGAGAGGTACTACGCAAGGAGATCCTGGCGTTTGACGAGGGGGCGAGGCTTGCGCACTTCGAACGCATCGCCAAAGCGCGCGGTACGGGCCTGGCTCGCGCCGAGGGCCAGCAGTGTGCGGGCTGCCGCATGGGCATCCGGCCGCAGGTTTGGAACCAGCTGCGCGACGGAGCGGTGCTTAATTGCGAATCATGCAGCCGCATCCTTTACTTCGACCCGGCAATGCTGCCGGATGCGCCGCCCAAGACTGCGCAGGGTGTGTCTGTGAATAGCGGGGATAAGCGCAAGCAGGCGGGGGCATAGATCTTTGCTGCGCATTTGCATTGACATGGACGAAGTCCTCGCCGACACGCTCAGCGAGCATCTGCGGCGCTACAACGAGGCCTTTGACGAGAGCCTCGTGACCGACGATCTCTGGGGCAAGGGATTGTGGGATGTGGTCGCCAACGACCGCCAGACACAGTTGCGGGCCTTTCTGGACGCTGACGATTTCTTTGCCGATCTGCCGCTGATGCCGGACGCGCAGGAGGTGGTGCGCGACCTGGTTGGACGGTTTGAGGTCTTTATCGCCACACAGGCGATGAGCGTGCCCAACTCTTTTGGACCCAAGTACCGCTGGCTGCTGCGCCACTTCCCTTTCATTCCGCCGACGCACTTCGTCTTCTGCGGCGACAAAGGCATTCTGCACGCCGATTATCTGATCGACGACATGCCGCGAAACCTATTGCGTTTCATGGGAACAGGGCTTCTGTATTCCGCTCCGCACAATCGCGCTGCGCACGGATTTACTCGGGTCGAGAACTGGCTGGAGGTCGCAGCCTACTTCGTCGGCAAATAGCACCGATTGCTGCTTACGAAAATCTTAAAAGCGGTTGCCGGAAGCGGTTCCATTGCCGGACCGTACTGGTGCTCCGGGCATGGCTCGTCCAGGAATTGCAGTACCCAATGGCCGCAGTTGCATGGTCGGCTGCGCGACCGGAGGCTGATGCATGGTCACGATCAGCGCTACGGCCGGCGTCTTGCTCGCGCACAGATAAGCGTGCGGGGTACTGGCGTCGAAGTAGACTGCGTCGCCCATTTCCATCTGCGTAAGCTGGTCGCCGTGGCGAATCTCGAGTTCGCCCTGCAGGACGTAGAGAAACTCGTATCCGGCATGGACATGGGGGCGAATATCCTGCATCTTCTTGTGGGGAACGAATTCGGCGAAGTACGGGTCCATGAGCCGGTCTGGGACCATGTAGCCCAGGCTCTCGAAAAAATACGTCGGGTCGTCGACGCCGGTCTGGGGCAGACGGACGCGCTCCTTGCGGCGATGCACGCGAAAGAGGGACTGCGGCTCGGGCTCGAAGAAGTAGGAGAGATCTTTGGAGAAGACCATGGCTACACGGGCCAGGTTGCGCAGCGTCGGAACCACTCGGCCAGTCTCAAGCTGCGAGAGGAAGCTGGCGGATAAGCCGGTGTGACGGCCAAGCTCAACCAGGCCCATCGACTTCTTGAGGCGCAGGCGCTTGATGCGCTCTCCAATATGTTTTTCCGCGATGAATTGCTCGGCGGTGGCGGAGTCGACCTGGGTCGGCATCACAGTATCGTTGCGAACGGCTGCAGTTTCACTCATGATTCGTACTTTCGCCTCGACTGTATAGATGCAGGTTTGATCCAATTTGTTACTTGAATCAAAATCTTTTTCTACTGTACGAAATCGAACATGGGGGATTTCCGCATCGAACAGCGGGTCGAGGGCTTGAGCTATGACTATGGACGGCGAAAACAAGGAAAAGGTAGTGCTGAGCGGCTCTTCCGGAATGCTGGGCTCAGCAATTGGGACTGCTCTCAAGCGCCAGGGCGTTCCTGTACTCAGGCTTGTCCGGCGTCAACCGCGGAATTCCGGCGAGGTTCAGTGGAATCCTGCGACCGGCCAGATCGACGCACAGGCACTGGAAGGAGTTACAGCGGCGGTGCATCTTTCCGGCGCGAATGTGACGGCGCGGCGCTGGACTAAAGGCTATAAGCGCGAGATGCGAGATAGCCGGATTCAAACAACGCGGCTGCTGGCGGAGACGCTGGCGCAATTGAGCAAGCCGCCTCGCGTGCTGATAACTGCCTCTGCTATAGGGATTTATGGGAATCGAGGAGATGAGATTCTCGATGAGGACTCCCAGCGGGGTCAAGGCTACTTTCCTGAACTCTGCACGGCCTGGGAGACGGCTGCCCGTCCAGCGGAAGAAGCCGGCATTCGTGTCGTACATCTGCGCTTTGGGATGGTGATCGGCAAAGATGGCGGCGCGATGGCTCGCCTGTCACCGCTTTTCCGGCTCGGTCTGGGTGGGAGGCTGGGCAGTGGAAAGCAATGGATGAGCTGGGTGAGCGAAGCGGACGTGGTTGCGGCAGCGCTGTTTGCCTTGAAGAATGCCAATCTGGCCGGCCCGGTCAATGTTGTCGCTCCCGAGCCGGTGACGAACACGGAATTCACCCGCGAGTTGGGCAGGGCTGTCCATCGACCTGCTTTGCTGCCTGCCCCGGCATTTGCGCTGCGGCTGGCTTTTGGTGAGATGGCCGACGAAGCTTTGCTGGCGAGTTCCCGGGTTATTCCGAAGCGCCTTCAGCAGGCGGGATTTGTATTCGCGCATCCGACACTGGCAGAGGCGTTTGCGGCTGCGCTCGGGAAATAGCAACTTCTTCAGTCTTCCAGAACCAAGCGCTGCCTCGACGGCGAGTCGCTGGACCAAAGTTGGATAGACTGGGACGGATGCAATTTCCGCCACATATAAATCGAATTCGAGCGGGACTGGCAGCGCTCTTTGCCTTGAGCTGGGCCGGGCTGATCGGAATGACGGGCTGTGGAACGCCGGGTCCGCCGCAACCTCCGTCGCTGCAACTGCCGCAGCCGGTAACGGACCTGACCGCCGTTCGCGCCGGCGACAGCGTGACGCTGCATTGGACGATGCCTCGCAAAACGACCGATCATCTGCGGCTCAAAAGCCCGGTGACGGCGCAGGTTTGCTGGCGAGAGAAAGGTGACAGCTGCCAAAGAGTTGGCGAGACTGCGTTCGCTCCGGGAGCGGCGAGTGCGTTTGTCGCAACGCTTCCGGATTCGCTTTCGCAAGGTGATGCGCGGCCGGTTTCGTGGTTTGTCGAACTGAAGAACTCCAAGGGGCACTCTGCGGGGCCGTCGAATAACGCTGAAGTGCTGGCTGGGAAAGCTCCCAACGCCATCGCTGGACTGGCAGCCGAGGTGCGAGCCGACGGAGTGGCGCTGCATTGGAATGACGGCGAATCCGGGTCTGTTCGGCTGCACCGCAAGCTGCTGTCGGCTCCCGCTCAGCCTGTTCCGAATGCCAAGCCGAAGAACGCCTTGGCGCAACCCGAAGCTGAGCCGCTGCTGAGCGATCTTTTCGTTGAGGCTTCTACCGCCGGAGCTCTCGACCGTACAGCGAAGTTTGGGGCCTCTTACGAGTACACTGCGCAGCGGGTTCGGCGGGTGATGCTTCAGGGAAAGCCTCTGGAGCTTGCCGGGCCGGTCTCTGCGCCCATCCGGATCGACGTGGCCGATGCATTCCCACCCTCGGTCCCGCAGGGCCTGGTCGCCGTGCTTGTTCCTGAAGAAAAGACCATCGACCTCTCCTGGCAGCCGGACACCGACTCCTACACAGACCGGGATCTGGCTGGATATATCGTCTATCGCGCCGAGGCAGGCCAACAAGAATCAAGTCAGGACTGGAAGCGGATCTCAGGTTCGCAGCCGCTTCCCGGGCCGGCGTACCGCGACACTCAGGTAACGCCTGGCCATCAATATCGTTACGCGGTGACGGCTATCGATCTCGGCGGGCACGAGAGCAAGCGTTCGCATGAAGCCCGGGAGTCCGTTCCCAATCCTTGAACCCAGTTTTGAACCCTTGAGGAGCAGAGTGTGAAGTATTGCCGGTTTACATCAGAGAATGGCCTGAAGTATGGACGAGTTGAGGAACGGGACGGCCAATTCTGGATAACCAGCCTGATGGCCTCGCCGTGGGATTCCGGGAATGGCGCACCGGAAGCGCAATCGTTCGTCCCCAAAGCAATCGCAGAGTTGAAGTTACTGCCGCCGGTTGTGCCATCGAAGATTATCTGCGTCGGCCGCAACTATCGCGACCACGCCAAAGAACTGGGCAACGAAGTCCCCGCCGAGCCGCTGCTGTTTTTCAAGCCGCCATCGTCGCTGCTGGAGCCGGGCGGCGTGATCCGGATGCCCGGGGTTTCGCAGCGCGTGGATTTTGAAGGCGAACTGGCGGTCATCATCGGCAAGCGGGCGCGCAAGCTACACCGCAATGATGACTTGCGCCCTTACATTCATGGCTACACCTTGGCCAACGACGTTACCGCCCGCGATCTGCAGAAAAAAGACGGACAGTGGACCCGCGCCAAGGGATTCGACACTTTTTGCCCGGTCGGGCCGATTGTCGACACGGATCTCGACCTGGCTTCGGGTTTGACGATAGAGACTCACCAGAACGGTGAGCTGCGGCAGCACGGCTCGACGCTGGATTTTATCTTCCCGCTGCCAGAGCTGCTCGAATACATCACTGCTGCGATCACTCTTGAGCCGGGCGATCTGCTGCTGACCGGCACTCCTGCCGGGGTTGGCCCGTTGGCGCCAGGAGATGTCGTCGAGGTAAGCATTCCCGGTCTGGGAACTCTCCGCAACACCGCGCAGCCGGAAGCAGAATAAATCCCGAAGAATTCCGGCGGCTACGAAGGTATATGTCACCTCGCATCATGCGTCCGCATCCAAACAGAGGTACACTTTGAGGCGTAGACTTGCAGTTCGAGGTTCTTGCCCTCGATACAGTTTTTGGCCGAGAAATTCCAAGCCGAAGAAAATTCATCCCTGGAGGGACAAGCGTGGCTAATTTACTAGAGCAACTTCGCAAAATGACCGTAGTCGTGGCCGATACGGGCGACATGGAGGCGATGGAGAAGTTTCGCCCCCAGGATTCCACCACCAACCCGTCGCTGATTACGGCGGCCGCCCAGATGCCGCAGTATCAGTCCATTGTGGATGATGTGCTGCAGGACGCCCGCAAAGAGCTGGGCGATAGTGCCGATGAGAAAGCCGTTGCCAACCTTGCTTTCAAAGGGCTGGCCGTGGCTTTCGGCAAGAAGATTCTGCATATCGTTCCGGGCCGCGTTTCTACCGAGGTCGACGCGCGCCTCTCGTACGACACCGAGGCCACCGTCGCCATGGCGCGGGAGATCATCGGGCAGTACGACAAGGCCGGCATTGGCCGCGACCGAGTGCTGATCAAGATCGCCTCCACCTGGGAAGGAATTCGCGCTGCGGAGACTCTGGAGAAGGAAGGCATCCACTGCAATCTGACTCTCCTATTTGGTCTGCACCAGGCCATTGCCTGCGCCGAAGCCGGTGTAACGCTGATTTCGCCCTTTGTCGGCCGCATTCTCGACTGGTACAAGAAGGACACGGGCAAGGACTACCACGGTGCCGATGACCCGGGCGTCCAGTCGGTGACCACCATCTACAACTACTACAAGAAGTTCGGCTACAAGACTGTGGTCATGGGCGCGAGCTTCCGCAACATCGGCGAGATCGAGGAGATTGCCGGCTGCGATCTGCTGACCATCTCTCCGCAGTTGCTGGGCGAACTGTCGTCGACCGAAGGCGATCTGCCGCGCAAGCTCGATCCGGAAGCGGCGAAGAAGCTGGACATCGAGAAGATCCCGATGGATCATGACACCTTCGTCAAGATGCATGCTGAAGACCGCATGGCTACCGACAAGCTGAAGGAAGGCATCGAAGGCTTTTCGGCAGCACTCGAAAAGCTGGAAGGCCTGCTGGCCAAGCGTCTGGTAGACCTGGAAGGCGTGGCTGCGCAGTAGCTTTTTATTAACTGACAGAAAAGCCAGCAGGACGGCCTCTCGGCCATTCTCCTGCTGGCCTTTCTTATTTTGGACTAGAGAACTTTCGCCAGGATCATCGTCTGGATCTTGTCCCAGAGCGCAGGGTCATTTTCGATCTCGATGTGGCGCTTCATGAAGGCTCTCGCGTACCAGGGAAAGCCCGCGCACGAGACAGAATTCTCTCGGTAGCTCAACTCGTGATTGCCAAGGATCCTCGTCTTCGCCGGGTCGTCGGCGACGATCGTGCTTCGTCCGCGCAGTAGTCCTTCGGACTGATAGAAGTTAGCCGCTTCGCGCACGTTGGGCGGAATCATCGCATCGTTCTGGCCCTGCTTGCGCACGCTGTCTACCTGGATAGTGAGTAGCACGGGAATCTCGAGTTTATTGAGCCGGTCGGCCAGCGTCACCGTCTCGGACGCGCCCCAGCTGTGGCCAAAGATGACGATGCGCGCCGCGCTCTTTTCCCGGTCGCTGAGCTGTCCATCTTTGTCGTGGTCGAGAAGCTCAAGAATCGTCTTCAAAGCAGCGTCCCCATCGCGATTGGCAAAAGCAGCGGCGTGGATGGCGAGCGGATGGCTTTGTTGCAGCGAGTGGATTAGCTGTGCCTCGCGATGCACGAGATTACCCGCGCTGACCTTGCCGCCGAGAAAGCCAATCACGATCAGCTTGCCTGATGGATTGGGCGATACCACTTCTGTCGAGTTGGGTTGTTCAGCACCCATGCTGGCAGGCAGTGTAATGAATCCTGGCAGGAACAGGCAGAGCGAAAAAAGGCAGAGCCGCACGCGGTTCCCAGCTGCGTAAATACGAAAATTGTTTCGAGGCTGCATGGACTTCATTCGGTTGCTATCGGGCATTCGCGTGAGGCGCAGCGCGGCCACCTGCCGTAAATTTTATAGACCTTTGGAGCAGGATGGAAGCGCGGGCCGGAAACCCTGCTCCTGTTGACTTCGGTGGCACCCTCATTACGCAAGTGTGAAGAATAACCACGAAGTGTTATTGCGGGACCGAATAATTCCGATAATCTCTGTGTCAATGCAATGTAAATATGCCGTGACGAGCCTTCGAAATTCCTTTTTGAAGCCCGTCTCGACCCAGAGTCCCACCTTGCCTTTGGGCAATTCGGGATAAGTTCTGCTAAACCGCAGGACCTCAGGAGGCGTGTATGCAAGCTGAAGTTCATCCGCTCGAACCCTTCTTTCAGCAGATGGTACGCAACAGTTATGCCGGAAAGCTCGGCATGCACGACACTGCAATCACTCAATACGTAGCACGGCTGCTTTGCGAATTCAGCGAGGCGGACAAGCTCTATAAGGTACGCGACGAAGAGGGCAAACCGATCCTCTCGCTCGATGAACTGCTGCAAGCTTCCGATCCGGTACATGGCACGGCTACATCCTTTGACGCGGAGCGCGCGGTGCGCAAGCACATTGGCGACTACGCACTTTTCGTCTCCGGCATGTATCCGGAATCGATGGACCCGTATCGACGGCGGCACGGCCAGCAAAGCTTTGAAGAGCTGGTGAAGGTAGGCAAGGAGAGCTACTACATCGTCAGCCAGTTCGATCTGGAAGAATATGCCGACGAGGCACCGATGTTCCGGCGCCTCGCTGGATGGTTCGATCGCTGCATTTACGGTCTGCGGCTGGTGCGCGAAGAGCTGACGCTGAACAAGCCGGCGTTTCTCCCCGCGCGCGTGAACTGATTACGCCGCTCTGTTATTCAGACCAGACGGCCAGTTCGTTGCCCGCGCCGTCGTTGAAATGAAACCTGCGCCCGCCGGGAAACTCGAAGGTGGGTACGGTGATACTGCCACCGGCCGCAACAATTGCCGCTTCTGTCGCAGCGAGGTCGCTGGCATACAACACAATTAGTGGGCTGCCTGTTTGGGCCTCGCCTTTTCGGAATCCGCCATCAATGCCTGCACCGGCAGCCTGGAAGCTGATGTAGTCAGGCCCCCAGTCCTCAAAACTCCAGCCAAAGGCGGCCGAGTAGAACTGCTTGCTTCGAGCTACATCGGTCGAAACAAACTCAACGTAGTTGATCTTGCGGTCGTTTTGGATATTGGTTTTCGATTCGCTCATAACATCTCTCCTGATTTGGCCGGGCACGGTTTCTGCCGCTGGCACAGGCTTACGACGCTGAGGTTTTCGGGAAAGGAGAGCCGCGTAGCCTTCGCCAGCGCCGCAGGCACACCCTTCCCGGTGTGCTCTCGAAGCGCCTCCATCCACACTCTCTCAAGAGCTGGAAAGTGTGAGTAGAGTCCGCCAGTTCTATCTTGAGCGCGGACTCGCGAGGTACAAGCTCAATGTAACCGAGCAGCAAAGACCGGGCAATAGAAATTCGGCGTTGCCGCCCGATTGATTTTACGAATGCACAGCTTTGGAGGGTAGCATTGACGGAAGCTGTCTCAACACACCGTCTCCCAACCACCCTCACCGCCGATCCGCGATTTAATCTCGGCGTTTCCGGAGGCCGATAACTTTTCAAGAGCTGACTAAAATGCCTGCCCACGCACAACCCGGGGATGAGCACAAACTGCCGACACTCCGGCGGGTGATTCTGCTTGCCTTGCTCCTGGGCGCCGCGACCTTTGGAACACTACTGCTCAACACCCGCACTGACGGTATCACGGTGCTCTGGCCATCCAACGGTTTGCTGCTGGGCGTGTTGCTGCTTGCGCCGCGGCGGCATTGGCTCTCGTATTTTGCGCTGGGCTTTTCGGTGGACTTTGCCATCTCCTCTGCCACCGCCGGGTTCAACGTGGAACAGATTTGCCTCTCCATCTGCAACATGATTGAGGTGCTGCTGGCCGCAACGGCCCTGAGCATGGTCTTGCCCAGCACACCCGATTTCACGCGCATCCGCCAGTTGCTGCAGCTCATCTTCTTTGGAGCGATCTTAGCCCCGGCTATCGCCACGCTGCTGGCATGCTCCGTAGTGACATACTTTGGAGGCGCGGGAATTCTAGTCGCCTACCGGTCGTGGTTCGTGGCCGACTCGCTCGGCGTCGCCACCATGACGCCGCTGTATCTGGCGCTGGCGCGCCGTGAGTTCCCCGCATCGAGAACTCGCGGGGAGACGCTGGGTATCTTCGGCCTGATCGTCGTTTCCACCGTGGCCATCTTCGGCCAGAACCGCTATCCGTTTCTCTTTCTCATCCCTCCGCTGCTTTTGCTTGCTGGCGTGCGCCTGGGCTTGCTCGGCGCGTCGCTGGGGTTGGTGATTGTTTCCATCATTGGTGGCTATCTCACCAGCCTGGGCCGCGGACCAATGCTTTTGGTGCCCCACTCGACCGCGGCGCAACACATTCTGGTCTTCCAGTTCTTCATCGCCTCGACTATGTTCCTGCTCTACGGCGCCGAAGTCCTCATTCGCCGTAACAGTCTGCTGCAGCAGGCGGTAGCGGCCAGCGAAGCGCGTTTCCGCCTGATGACCGAGGCCTCGAAGGACATCATCCTGCTCTCTGAACTCGATGGCCGCAGAACGTATGTCTCTCCATCCGTCACGGAGGTATTGGGCTGGCTGCCGGAGGAGTTGATCGAGCTCACCGACCGCGAGATCGTCCATCCCGACGACTTGCATCTCGTCCTGAATCTCTTTGAGGAATGCCGCAAGGGACATGCGTCGCAGGCGGTATCGTATCGATGTCGCAAGCCCGATGGATCGTATCTATGGATCGAAGCCAACGTACGGCTCTATCTCGATCCAAAGTCGAACGAGCCCACCGGGTTGGTCAGCGCGATGAGAGACATCTCCGGCAGAAAAGCTGCTGAAGAGCGATTGCAGGCTGCTTACGATGCTGTCGAAGCGCTCTCGACGATTGACTCGCTGACCGGAGTCGCCAACCGCCGGCGCATGGATGAGGTTCTGACGCTGGAGTGGCGGCGTGCGGTGCGCGATCGCACCTGCCTATCCCTGCTGATGCTCGATGTGGATTGCTTCAAGTCCTACAACGACATTTACGGACACATGCCGGGCGACTACTGCCTGCGGCAGATCGCCGATGCATCGGTCGAGGGGGCGCAGCGCCCCGGCGATCTGGTTGCACGCTTTGGCGGTGAAGAGTTCGTCGTAATCCTCCCCAATACGGACGAGGAAGGAAGCCGCGAAATCGCGGAGAGCATTCGGGTGAAAGTGCAACAGCGCGGCATCGCTCACCAGGGCAACCAGCATGGCTGTGTGACCGTGAGTATCGGCTGCGCAACCAGCCGCCCTCCCCATGACAAATGCGATCAGACAGGCTTGATCGAAGCGGCCGATCGGGCTCTCTACCAGGCAAAACGCGGCGGGCGCAATCAGGTGTGTGCGGCCGAGTTACCCGAGACTCAACCGGCAGGCCAGATCGCATCGACGTCCTGAAGCCGTCGTGAAGTATTGATCCACGTTCCTTAAGCGGGATAGAGCTTCCAGCGAAGTTTTCGCCTTTCACCAAACAACACTTGACGCTGAAGCATGCACTGAGCCACGCTTGCCTTGACCCCATCGCTCAGAGGAAGAAAACAAATGAACGCTCCTTCGATCCAACAGCTCAAGGACTCGATGCGCGCCACTTGGATGGCAGGCGACTTCGGCGTTGTCGCGAAAACCATCACAGCAGCCGCTGAAGAGTTTGCCGCCCGTCTGGCGATTCCGGCCGGCGCGCGAGTGCTTGACGTTGCCTGCGGCACCGGCAACACAGCCATTCCAATCGCACGCCATGGCGCCACGGTCACGGGAGTTGACATAGCCGTCAACCTTATCGTGCAGGCTCGCGAACGCGCTGCCGCTGAGGGCCTCGCCATCACATTTGATGAGGGTGATGCCGAACAGCTTCCCTACGCGGACGCTTCCTTCGATGCCGTGGTCACCATGTTCGGCGCTATGTTTGCGCCGCGTCCCGAACTGGTCGCCTCTGAGTTCGCGCGCGTTTTGAAACCCGGCGGCTTGCTGGCCATGGCCAACTGGAACCCAGCCAGCTTCACTGGCAAGATGTTCAAGGTAGGCAGCCTTCACGTTCCACCGCCATCTGGAGTTGCGCCACCGGCGCTGTGGGGTGACGACACTGTTGTGCGCGAGCGCCTGGCCCCGTACTTCACCAGCATTCAAACCGAGATCATTCCCATCGACTTCGACATGCCCACCAATCCCGCCGGAGCTGTCGCCTTCTTTCGCAAGTACTTCGGGCCCACAATTGTCGCTTTCAGCCGCCTCGATGAAGCAGGCCAGACGGCGATGGCAGCCGATCTCGAAACACTCTGGGCAAGCGCCAATGTTGCACCCGACCCGGAGAATCACACGCTCATCCGCAACGAATATCTGCAGGTAACCGCGACGCGAGCCTGAGCGCCAACCCTGCTTTTCAACTCGCAGCTGCCGCTTTCAGTTGCTTATTCTCAGCCTCGAGCACTTCCATCCGCTGCCGCATCGGTTCGAGAATCCGGGCCATCTCCTCCTGCGTATAACGGGGAGTAATGTGCTGCGGGCAGTTCCAGTCGAAGGCCTCGACGTGGATCACAATCGCGCGCTCCGGTGGCGTCTTCTCTTCCGGCACGCGGAGCTGCGCGATCAGCTTGCTCGCCTCTTCGGTCCCTTCGTGTACCTTGGCGCGCCCGAGGATCTTGAGCCTGGCCTGTTGTGGATAGTCCATAAAGAAAAGCGCAACGCGGTCATCATGCTCCAGATTGCCGATGCTGATGTATTGCTTGTTTCCCCGCAGGTCCGCAAAGGCAATCGTGCGCTCATCGAGCACGTGCAGAAAGCCTTTCGCGCCCCCGCGATATTGAATATACGGCCAGCCGTTCTCGATGACCGAACCCATGTAGAAACCGTCGCGATCTTCGAGAAAGGCCTGCTCGTCTTCCCCGAGGCGATCGCCTAAATCGGAGGAGTGCTCCACTCGCTCATAAAGATGCCGGCTTCCGTGTTGCACCTGCTGCTGCTTCACCAACGGCGTAAATGCCAGCTCTGCGAATCTTCTGCCCATGATTTTCCCCAGAAACGCGCTTCTATCAGATGAGCGATGTATGCTCGCGGCTTCACAAGCAGCCAGAATCGCATCGCAAAATCTGCTCCCTATTGCCCTCTGCGGCCATCTACTGCTCAAGCTTCTGCGCGCTCCAGCGTCCATCCCGCTCCGAGGCGCAATCGGTAGACTGCAGACAGGACGAACATGCAAGCCAGCAAACCACCGGCCCGCGCAGCCACGCTGCTGGCCTACGCCATCATCTATTTCGTGTGGGGATCGACCTTCTTCGCCATCCGCATCGGCGTACATGAGGTGCCGCCGCTATTGCTTGCAGCGATGCGCTTTCTCGCTGCCGGGCTCGCTCTCTATGGCTGGATGACCGTGCGAGGCGAGCGCCAGCCCACGGCTCGCCAATGGCTGTCGGCATTCACCCTCGCTCTACTCATCTTCGTCTGCGATTACGGCCTGCTCTTCTGGGCTGAGCAGCGCGTGCCTTCGGGCATTGCAGCAGTTATGCTAGCTACCATTCCAGCGTGGATGGCGCTTTCGGAGATCGCCATTCTGCGAACACAGAAACTGACCTTACGCCTGGCGGTCGCACTGCTTATCGGCATAGCAGGCGTGGCTGTGCTGATGAGCCACGGGCTCAACTTTGGCGGTCCGCCCGTTGAGACAGCTGGTGCGGTGGCGCTCATGATCGCATCCGTTACATGGTCTATCGCCTCGGCGCTCACACGCAAGCTGCCGCTACCGGCGTCCAAAGTAATGAGCTCTGGCGCACAGATGCTTGCTGGAGGGCTGATGCTCACCGTCGCCGCAGCAGCCGCTGGAGAGTTTCGCGGCTTCCATCCCAGCGCAGTCTCGGGTGCTGCGTGGTTTGCGTTGATCTATCTCATTGTTCCGGGCTCGATCATCGGCTTTACCGCGTACGTGTGGTTGCTGCATCACCAATCGCCAACCAAGGTCGGAACGTACGCTTATGTCAATCCAGTCGTGGCTGTGCTGGTCGGCTATTTCCTGGGCGGCGAGGCGCTGGGCGCACGCACTCTGCTTGGAACGCTGTTCATCCTCGTCAGCGTTGTCGTCATCACAACGACGCCCGTCAAGAAGACCGCGCCGAAGCTCGTAGCCGAAGAGGTTGGATAGCCCGGCGAAGCATTACTCAGCAGTCGAGTTACATGATTGAGACGGTCAAATGAACAAGTTGTTTCTCCAGTATTCACTGGCGAGGATGCAGTGATGTGCTGTAGATTGGACGGCAATGGACCCGGTCAATCCACGCAGTTACGACGAGCAGATAGCAGCTTTGACCGCACGCACCTATCGCCTCGAAGAGGTCCTGCGTCACCACGGCTTGTTGCCACCGCTTGAGCCGGCGATAACCCAACACCAAGCCGCAAGTCCCGTAGCATCCGCAGAAACGTACCCCAGGGAAACCACAGCGCCGGGTGAGTTGGCAGCCGTGCAAAGCGCGCAGGAGATTCCCACGGAGCCCGGATTTCCTGCGAGTCCAACTTCCCTGTTCAATGCGATGAGTACCGGTAAAGACGACGGCCGTTCGCTCGAGAGCCAGATCGGCTCGCATTGGTTCAACCGCATTGGGATTCTTGCGGTGCTGATCGCCGCTGCGTGGTTCTTGAAATTGGCCATCGACAGCCACTGGATCGGACCGTTAGGACGAGTGATGATCGGCCTGCTCGCTGGCGCGGCGCTGATCGCATGGTCGGAGCGTTTCCGCAGCCGTGGATACACCGGCTTTTCCTATTCGCTGAAAGCGGTAGGCAGCGGCGTTCTATACCTGTCGCTCTGGGCCGCGTTCTCTCTCTTCCATCTCATTCCATCGGGAGCTGCCTTTGTCGCGATGATCGCGGTCACCGCATTCAACGGCTACATGGCGTGGATGCAGGACTCCGAACTGCTGGCCCTCTATTCCATCGTCGGAGCGCTGAGCACGCCGCTGCTGGTCTCCACCGGGGAAAACCATGAGATCACTCTCTTCAGCTACCTGCTGTTGCTGGATATCGCGGTGCTCATACTCGTGCTACTGCGCCCCTGGTCGCGCCTGCTGTTCATGGCCTTCTGTGGCACGGCATTGCTGGTTGGAGGCTGGTCGACGGAGTATTACTCCACGTCGCAGTTCTCGCGCACTGCGGTGTTTGTTAGCTGTTTCTGCCTGATCTTTGCCTTCGCGCCACGGCTTGTACGGCCTGCTGCAGAAGGGACCGCAGAAGGCCGCAGCTATTCAGGATGGGATACGCTGGCGCTGTTGCTGATGCCCGTCGTCAATGCCGGCCTGGGATTTATCGCGTTCTACGCTATGTGCGACGATGCCGGAGCAGACTGGGCCAAGCCCTGGGTTGCGGTAATCTTTGCAACCTTCTATCTCGCGCTGCTCCGGCTGCCTGCAAACGGAATCCTGCGCGAAAACCCAGCAAGCCTGTCTGCTCTGCATCTGACTACCGCCGTAGTCTTCCTCACAGTCGCAATTCCACTCAAAGCGCACGGCCGCTGGCTTACTATCGGATGGCTTGTCCAGGGCGCTGCTTTGATCTGGGCCGCCAGCCGCATCGGTTCAAAACTGCTGCGAGCATTGGCGCTGCTCTGCGCCATACTGGGTCTTATCGCGCTGGTAACTGTCAACCCGCTCGCATCAACCCCGCTGTTTTTCAACCAGCGATTTGGAACCTACTGCGTAGCGATTGCTGCTTCCGTATTCATTGGCTGGGTGGCTATGCAGGCTCGGGCTGTGAATCTCTCCGAAGAGACTCCTGGCTGGCCTGAAATTGCCGGTGCAGCAGTGCTTGCCACCAATGCGCTCATCCTGCTGGCGCTCGGTTGGGAGATTCACAGCTACTGGTGGAACCTTCGCTGGCATGGCGAATCGCAGTTCTATCGCAACTACCAAATGTATGCGCAATTCACCTATTCGGCGCTGTTCATGGCCTTCGGCGCAGTGCTGCTAACCGCAGGGTTTTGGCGTAGATCAGCGTTTGTTCGCTGGCAGGCTCTGGTGCTGCTTGCAGCCGCGATTGGCAAGGTCTTTCTGCTGGACGTGAGCCAGCTGAGCCAAGGCTATCGCATCCTCAGCTTCCTCGGTCTCGGGGCGCTACTGCTCGCCGTAAGCTTTGTCTATCAGCGTGACTGGCTCAACCTACGAAACGTGCAGCGGGATCAGGAAGAAAGCACTTCATGAAGATATTCCATGCCTTCCTGCTGTTGGTCGTTGTCTCTGCTTCGCCCGAGATCCGCTACTTCCGCTATGAGCGGCCAGTCCAGATCCCCGCACAGCAATCGTTGCAGACCTGCATGGTCCTCGATGCCACGGAGTTCACGCACTCGGCTCCTCGACTTGCCGATCTTCGCCTCTATCGCGACGAACATGAAACGCCGTATGTTGTCCGCATCGCCGCTCCCTTGCAGGGCGAGGAGAAGTCGATTGCGCCGCTCAATCTAGGCCTGCGCGGCGGGGAGGTCGTCTTCGATGTCGCCATGCCCGATGGAAGATACAGCGACGTCGCGATCAATGTCGATGCGCAGAACTTCATCGCGGCAGTTTTAGTCTCCGGCAGCCAAGTGGAATCAGGCAGTCCCGAAACGAAGCTCGGGTCGTTCACGATCTTTGATCTCACCAACCAAAAGCTGGGCCGCAGTACGGTGCTTCATCTGCCTGAGTCGGACTTTCGCTACCTTCACTTTCACATCAGCAAGCCGCTCATACCGGAGAACATCTCAGGCCTCTCGACAATGCGTCTCGCGGCCAGCACGCCAAAGTACATTGGCGTTGCGGAGTCCTCGCGGGCGCAACAGAAGGGCCATTCTTCGATCTTTGAATTCACGGTGCCGGCTAATGTTCCAGTCGATCGCATCGTATTTAATCCCGGTGATGCGCCGGCGAACTTCAGCCGCAATGTGTCTATCTCGATGGCCACGATGCCGCCTGTCTCATCGCAAGCGGGCGATGAGAATCAGCCCTCTCCAAGGCAGATATCTTCCGGGAATCTGCTGCGCCTGCACACGGTGCGCGATGGCCACCGAATCGACGAGGAGCGCCTAACCCTCGACATGCCAGAGAGTGGGTTCAACATACCTACCTCATGGAAGATCACCATCGACAATGGAGACGATGCGCCGGTGGAGCTGAAATCGGTCCGTCTCGAAATGCTTGAGCGCGATCTGTGTTTCGAGGCTGCTGCATCCGGCCAATACGCTTTGTTTTACGGCGATCCTGCGCTGACCGCTCCGCGCTACGACTATGCATCGCTGTTTACACTGCAGGCCGATGTCTCGCTTGTGGCTGCCGCGCCCGAACAGCAAAATCCAAAATACGAGCCGCGACCGGATGAGCGCCCCTTCACTGAGAAGCATCCCATTCTGCTGTGGGCCGCGCTTATCCTGGTAATCGTGTTGCTCGGCGGCATTGCGTTGAGAACGGCGAAGCAAACACCTCAGCCGAAATAGCCGGTACCCTGCGCAATCAAGAAATCATCTGCATCATCTGTTCAATCGAATCATCACGCCGCCAGTAATAGAGCGCCCCGGCATCGCCACCCCTACGATCTCTTCGTAGCCCGTGTTGCTCAGGTTAGCCAGTCGCAGATAAGGTCGAACTCTACTCATCCAACCCGAGTTCGCTCCAGGCTCACGCGCCAGGGCTAAATCCCAAACTGGATAGAGACTCTGCCGATAACGCTGCGCAATCTGTACCGCGTTACGCAGCGTGATCTGATGGCCCAGCGCAGCATCCCATTCCACATGCGCATTCTGCACCGGGTAGTTGAAGACATACTCCGACTGCAGACTGTGCAGCGCATCCTGCGCACCGTAAAGATTGGTCCAAGCAAGACGAACCGTCTGCGACTTCGTTACCAGCCATGTGGCCGAGGACTCGACTCCTGCAAAATGCAATCCACTCAGATTCACTGCATGCCAGAGATCGGCAGGCGTAGCGCGCACATAATCGATGGCATCGTGTTGCCGCGAGTAGAAGCCCGTTACGGAGATCGTCAACCGCGATGCGGGATTCCAATCAACGCCTCCGTCACCACTCCACGCCGATTCGGGCTTCAGATCAGCATTCCCCACCGTAGTCGGGTCTGAGTAGTAGAGATCCGTATACGTCGGGATGCGAAAGCCATAGCCGCCGCTGGCGCGTAGCTTGATCGAATTAGCGATGCGAAAACTGCCTTGCAGATGCGGCGCAAAAACTGGCGATATGCCACCAGAGAATCCCTCGCCGCGCACACCGGCCGAAAGATTCCAGCGGCTCTTCGCAGGCCTCAGGTCCATATCCAGATAACCTGCCTCGCGGTTGCGCGCGTGACGGCCAAGGTTGTTGCTGTCGATCGAGTCTCCATCAGCCTCGATACCGAACAGTACGATGGAAGAGCTTGCAAACGGAACCGACTGGCGCAGTGAAGCCTGCCATGAGCCATCGATGTGATTGTTTTCATAGACCGACGGATCGTCGCGAAACAACACGTACTCATCCGTGTGCCTGCGATAGGCAAAGGCGGCTTGCGTGTGTTCGCCTAACTCCTGCCGCGCACCGGCGAACCATCCCTTAGTCCGTTCCCATGAGGGATAAGGGCCGTAGAACTGATTCGCTCCAAACGATCTGTCGCTCGCCGCGAAGAGCAGATCTGTCAGCCCCAGCCGCGAGCTGAACCAATCTTCATTGGAAGCTGTCTGATTACGATAGTCGCGATCCGTCGTAAATCCCGTAGAGAGATTATGGCTGCCGGTGAGCCGGGCGCTCCAGTTATGCCGCGATAGCTCTGTGAGCAGCGATTGTTCATTGCTGCCAAAGCTTCCATAGCCCGAACCTATCTGCAACAAGTTTTCGTGCGGAGCGGCGGTGAGAAAATCGACAACTCCGCTCAGTGCGTCAACCCCGTGCAGTGTCGATCCCGCCCCATGCAGCACTTGAATCGAGTCCATAGCCTCAAGCGGAACAGGCAGATCGAGATTATGATGCGCTGCCTGGCTGTCATTGATGCGGAAGCCGTTGAGCAACACCAGCGTCTGAGCGAAGCTGCCGCCACGCAGCGTGACGTCGGTCTGCGCGCCACCCGCGCCGCGCTGCTCCAGGAAGACCGAGGAATCACTGCGCAAGGGATCGAGCGGTGTCGCGAGCAAAAGCTCATTCTCACGCAGCGGTAAAATTACTACCGATCGCGGCGACTCCGCCAACGGCACGGGCACTGCCGATCCCAGCACAACTACGGTCTCTGAGGGGTGTGGAACGGTAATCGATTGCTCGTCGGATTGCTGCGCCAGACCCGACGGCAAACTGAAAGTCAGAAGAAAGAAAAGGATAGCGCGGGTCGATTTATGGAAGGCTGTCATAGACTCTTTGTCATGGTCCGTGCAGAAGGAAAGAAACGCAAGGATGATTTGATGTTGTTTTAAATAGTTGACTTGCTAAACTAACTCGGCAAGACTATCCATGTGCGCATCGATGCTTTCCTTCAGCACAGCCCTATGTTCGCAGTCAACCGCGCCGCGCGGCGATTTGAGTCGCTTACTGCGCAAGTGCTCGCGGGCGACAACCTTAGCTTTCTCGAAGGGCTGATCCTGGCTGCGATGTTCTTCGAAGCGCCTCGACTGGTCAAGCCATCCCAACTGGCGGAGACCTTCGGCACGACACGCGGAAACGTGAGCCACTGCGTCTCATCGCTCGAGGCCAAAGGTCTACTGCAGCGCCGCATCGACCCCGAAGATGCGCGCGCCTATCTGCTGACACTGAAGCCACAAGGGAAACGATGCGCGCTTCGCGTGATCGCCGCCTTCGACAAATTGCAACATGAATTCGAAGCGGAGATCGGAAAGCCCGCACTCGGCGAGATGCTCAAATCGCTGCGCAAGCTGGAGGTGCTCTGCGCGGAGAAATAACGTGCAGAGCACTCACTAGAGGATGTAGCGGCTCAGGTCCTGATCCTTCACGATGCTCGCCACCATGTGCTTCACATACTCAGGCGTGATGAGAAAAACCTTCTCCGACCCTGACTGTGTTTCGCGTTCGAGATAGGGCAGCGGCGTGGTCGACTCATCTTGGATCGCCTTGGTGATCGCATCGGCCTGCTCCGCGTCCTTAGCGACGCGAGCCAGATCGGGAGCCAAGAAGCTGATCTCTTCGAGCACCCGCTCCATGATGGTATGCAAGCGGCGCGCGCCGATGTTCTCCGTCGTCTCATTCACGCGAAAGGCAAAGGCTGCCATCTCGCGCAGCGATTCGGGAGTGAACTCAAGCCGCACGCCTTCGGTTTCCAGCAGCGCTGTGCATTGCTTGGTCAGCGAAGCCTTTGGCTCTGTCAAAATGCGCAGGAAATCGTCGACCGTAAGCGACTGCAGTTCCACGCGAATCGGAAAGCGCCCCTGCAGCTCGGGAATCAAATCTGAAGGCTTCGAAACATGGAAAGCTCCGGCTGCGATGAACAAGATGAAGTCCGTACGCACCATGCCATAGCGAGTGTTTACCGTAGTGCCTTCAACGATGGGCAGAATGTCGCGCTGCACGCCTTCACGGCTTACGTCGGGCCCATGCCCGCCTTCACGTCCTGCAATCTTGTCGATCTCATCGAGGAAGACGATGCCGCTGGTCTCCACGCGATCGACCGCGGCCTTGGTCACCTGATCCATATCGATCAGACGGCTCTCTTCTTCCTGAATGAGATACTCAAACGCCTCGTTGACCTTCATCTTGCGCTTCTTGGTCGCGCCGCCAAAGATATTCGGCAGCAGGTCCTTGAGGCTCATATCCATGTCTTCCATGTTCTGGCTGGAGATGAACCCGACCTGCGGCTGATTCCTCTCGCGCGTATCCAGTTCCACCGTGCGGTCGTCGAGCTTGCCTTCGCGGAATTGCTGCCGCAGCTTCTCGCGCGTGCGCTGATAGCTCTCCGTACCAGGCAGCGTCAGCTGACCCTCCTGTGCTGGCTGGTGCGCCTCAGGCGGCGGAGGCAGCAGCAGATCGAGCAGCCGCTCCTCGGCGTTCATTTCTGCCTTGTCTTCGACTTCTTCAAGACGCTCTTCGCGTACCATGTCGATGGCGATCTCGACCAGGTCGCGAATCATCGACTCCACATCGCGGCCGACATAACCGACCTCGGTAAACTTCGAAGCCTCGACCTTGAGAAATGGCGAGTCGGTGAGCTTTGCCAGCCGCCGCGCAATCTCGGTCTTGCCCACGCCGGTGGGCCCGATCATGATGATGTTCTTGGGCATGATGTCGTCGGCGAGATCGGGCGGCAGCTTCTGCCGGCGCGTGCGATTGCGCAGTGCGATAGCAACGGCGCGCTTGGCGGCCTTCTGGCCGACAACATGCTTGTCCAACTCAGCAACGATCTCGCGCGGAGTCAACTCCTCCAACGCGACATCCTGATCTTCAGCGGTTCCTGGGAGATAAATGGCCATAAGAAATGCAACTCGCGGTCAGCTAAGACGAGCCTAAGCCTGCGACTCCCCCTGTCTTTCCAGGATAGGTTCGGACTTAGGTTCTGACTTAGGTTCTGAGCTAGGTAAGTCAGCGTTGCTCTTCGCAGGCTCCGCGCCCAACTCTTCGATGGTAATGCGGTCGTTGGTATAGATGCAGATCTCGCCCGCAATCTTCATCGATTTCACTGCAACTTCACGAGCGCTCAGCGTCGTGTTCTCGAGCAGCGCGCGTGCCGCAGCCGTCGCATAGCTGCCGCCTGAGCCAATCGCGGCAATTGCTTCATCGGGATCGATTACGTCGCCTGAGCCGGAGATGAGAAACGTCTGTCCGGCATCGGCAACGATCAGCAGCGCTTCGAGATTACGCAGCATCTTGTCGGTGCGCCAGTCGCGGGCCAACTCTACAGCAGCGCGATTGAGATTGCCGGCATACTGCTCCAGCTTGGCCTCAAAGCGCAGGAAGAGCGTAAAGGCATCTGCGGTCGAGCCGGCAAAGCCAGCCAGAATCTTGTCCTGATACAGACGCCGAATCTTCTTTGCCGAATGCTTCAGTACATGGTCGCCCAGCGTCACCTGGCCATCAGCGGCCATGACTACGCGGCCATTGCGGCGTACGCAGACAACGGTTGTAGAGCGAATGCGGCCCGCGCGCGATGCCACCTCGGGCGCGCTGCCGGATGGGATGGAAACCTGAGAACTTTTTTGTTTGGGATCGTCGATGTGTGGGGTTTTTGCAGCCAAGAAACTATCCTTCTTGCGCCGTCCTTCTGCCAGATGAGGTGCAACCTGAGCATAAGACACGCAACCTTTAGTATACCGCAGGAATGAACCGCTCGAACTTTGGCAGCCAACGGCGACGGAAGTACACTATGGGATTGTTCCCAGTGATCCGCGTAAGAGTCGCTTTTCCTCTCTTGAGAAAAGGAAAATTTCATGCGTCGAGTTCTATTTATCACCTTTCTACTTCTCGTGGCCTCGGATGCTCGGGCAGATGCCCAACAAATGAATGCTCCCGACTCCCCATGTAAAGACTCCGTTTCAACGGTAGACAGTGCGAATTGCTTTTATTCTGCGTATCAGAAAAGCGATCGTAAATTGAACGATACATATGCGGTCATTCGGCGTGTGCTTGACCCGAATGAGATAGATGCCCTTCGCTCTGCCCAGCGGCTATGGCTCCAATTTCGCGATGCCAATTGCTTTGCAGAAAAGGCTCTCTACGGCAGTGGCACAGCAGTTGGCCCTGTGTACAACGCCTGTATGGAAGCAGTAACCAGGCGACGCGTGGAGGAACTGAACGGGATGTACATGTGGCGAATTGAGAAATCTCAAAGCCTTTACCCGCCGGGCCCCATGCCGGAAATGGGAAATTGCACTAAGAAAGACAGTTCAACGCGGCCGGACTGCCCGCATGCTGTCGCCTTCTTTGAGAAGCTGAAACTTGCGCTCAAATCCGGAGATCGCGATGCAGTCGCGTCCTATGTCGATTACCCTCTCTTAATAAACCGTGACAAAAATCACGACTACATTCAGGATCGGGAAGCGCTGCTCAAGAATTTCGATCACATCTTCGATTTGGAAGTGCAGTGCGTGATTTCTCACTACAGATTCACGGCAGGTGTGGGGCAACTCTGACGGATTCAGCATCGGCCACGGAGAAATTTGGTTCGACGGAGTTATTCCAGCCAATGAAACGCCGAATCCATCCGCACCAGACTACTGGACGAAGTATCCGATCAAGCTCATTTCTGTAAACAACGGCTCTGGCCAAATCTCGTGCCAAATACCCAATTGAAACATGACTTGCTAGCGATGCGGCGAGGCAGATTTCGCCTGCTTTGCACCCTCCGGCTCCACGGTTTTGATCTCAAAGATCGCCGGCCACTGCTTGCCGGTCACAAACAACCGGTCGTGCTGCGCATCGTAGGCGATCCCGTTCAGCACCGATTCAGAATCAACCCGCTGGTCGTCCGGCAGCAGTCCGCTCAGGTCGATCCAGGCAATTACATGCCCGTCCTTCGGTGAAATACGCGCGATCCGGTCGGAGTGCCAGACGTTGGCATAGATTTCGCCCTTGATGAATTCCAGTTCGTTCAGTTGCTCAATTGGCGTCTTCCCATCCTTCACGACGATGTGGCGAATCTCCTTGAAGCTCGCTGGATCGCGAAAGCGCAGCGTAGAGCTGCCGTCGCTGGTGACGATCTCGGTCGCCGTCCGCGTCATACCCCAGCCCTCGCCGGTGTACGTAAATTCCTTTATCTTCCTCAGGCTGAACCGGTCGTAGATAAAGCCGATGTGCGATTGCCAGGTCCACTCGTAGAGGTTCGGGCCCCAATCGACGATGCCCTCGCCAAAATATTGCGGCACCAGATCGAGATGCTGCAGGACCTTGCCCGTATCCGGCTGTACTACCAGCAACTGCGAATGCCCCTTGCGACCGGTTCCCTCGTAGAACATCCTGTCGCGGTAGAAGAATCCCTCCGTGTAGCTCTCGGTCGAGTGCGGCAGCTTCGCCACCACCTTGTACCCAAGCACCGGCGCGGCTGCCGACGCAGTAGCCACCTGAATCAGGAGCGCCAGACAAGGAAGAGTAAGACACGCAAGGCCCCGCGTAAAACGCGCGAAGCCCTGAATGCGTAATCGAAGGCGGCAGCGAGATCGTTGTAAGACACAGAAAGACATCGTCTGAACTCTACCCTAAACCGCGCCGCCAACTCTCGTCCTGATCCATCGTCCAGGTCTACTTCGGTTGCGCCTTCTGCGGGGTGCTGGGTCTCGGGGTTGGAGCTGAGGGGGCCGCGCCCGGCTGAGCGTCAAACGCCTTCACCACCGCCTCCGTAATGTCCAGGTTGCTCGCCACATACCAGACCACCGGATTGGCATCCGAGCCGCGCTCGACGACCATCGAGTAGCCATGCTGCTTGGCGTAGGTCTGCACAAAGGCATAGAGCTTCTGCGCCACACTCTGCATAACCTCCTGCGAATCGGCCTGAGTGTCGTTCTTGTAGTCCTCCGAGTCGCGCTGCAGCTGCTTTTCCTTGTTCGCCAACGCCTGCTCGCGCGTTCCCCGCTCGGAGTCGCTCAACTTGTCGCCGTTGGCCTGCAGCTGCTTTTGCAGGTCGCCAACTTCGTCGTTGAGCGCCTTCATCTGCGCCTGGCGCGGAGCGTACTTGGTTCGCAGCGCACCCAGATCCCGCTGCGCCTCGGCAGTCCGCAGCACGGCCGCGTTGAAACTGATACTGACAATTCCCGATGCGGCAGGTTGCGCCGTCGATTCCTGAGCCACAAGAGCAGGCGCCATTGTTGCCGCCAGCAACAAAGCAGCTATCGATACAAACCGTTTCATCCTCTTCTCCATTCTGCTTATTTCCATAATTTTTGGGGTGCTTACTGTTTTGGACGCACACACTTCAACTTCGCCAACCATTTTAAGTTGCCGCTCTCTTTCCCCATCCATTGCAGCGGTTGCCGGGCTTGCACAAACTGGTCATTCTTTGCTGGCGGTGGCTGCGGTATTCTCTGGAAGAGCGGTGTCCGGGGACGGCTGGGGTGCAGGCTGTCTTTCTATCCGCCATCGACTTTTTCTCCAGATGGTTCACATAACTGTTCGCGAGTGGCAGATTGCTTCCCTGGCAGCGAGCGTTGCGCTGGCTGCGGGGGCCGCATTCTGGTTGCTGAACCGCAAGCATCCCACGCCCGACGAACTCGAATACGAGCGCCGCCTGATGCTGGTCAACTTCGGCCGCATCGTTGATGGCTCCCTGCTCGACTGCTTCCCAATCACCGCGGAAGACGGCACGACTCGCGAGATGCTGCTCTATCAGTATGAAATTTCAGGTGTTGTCTACGAGTGCTCACAGGACATCACGCTCCTGGCCAACATCCTCGATCCGGCAAAGATCAAGGTCGGCATGCCCTGCTCCATTCGCTACCAGCCCGGCAGCCCCGAAAACAGCATTCTCGTCGCCGAGCGCTGGAGCGGCCTGCGCGATGGCGTACCGGTCATGTGGATTTCACCAACTGATCCGCAAAGCCAAGTCTCGCCCAATATCGCAATCCAGTGAAAGTCGAATCTCCCCTGTCTTTTCCATTTATTCGCAAACGCGAATAAACTTAACTCATGCATGTTCATGCGGCACCGGCGGGGCAGGTAAAGACGAGCAGAGTTCTCTGGCTCTCCATGCTGGCGACTCTTGCCTATGTAGCCGTAACGCTGATCGCCGGACTGCGCGCCCACTCGCTGGCGCTGCTCTCCGAAGCCGGCCACAACATGTCCGACTTCCTGGCGCTGGCGCTCTCCTTCGTAGCTGTCTATTTTCAGGGCCGTCCGCCGACGCAGAAGAAGACCTTTGGCTACCAGCGCGCGGGGGTTTTGGCAGCGTTTTTGAATGCCGCAACCCTGATCCTCATCGCCCTCTGGATAGCCGTCGAAGCAGTGCATCGGCTTAGCGCTCCAGTTACAGTTCAACCGCGCCTGATGATGATCGTTGCCGCCGCCGGCGTGGTCATGAACGGCGTCATCGCCGGGCTGCTCTGGGGCGTGGCCCGCGATGTCAACATGCGCAGCGCCTTCATCCACATGGCTGGAGACACGCTCTCGACCGCCGCGGTCATCGCCGGCGGCGCAGGCATCCTCTTCACCGGCCAGAACTGGATCGATCCGGTGCTTTCGCTCATCATCGCCGCGCTCATCCTGTGGAGCAGCGCCGACATCGTCCGCGAAACCCTCAATATTCTGCTTGAGGGCACGCCGCGCGGCATGTCGCTGGGCAAGATTCGCGCCGGCATGGAATCAATCGACGGAGTAATCAATGTCCACGACCTGCATGTCTGGAGCCTCGGCTCGCAGTCGCACGCGCTGGCCTGCCATGTGCAGATCAAGGACATTCCGCCATCCGAGAGCAACGGCATCCTGCTCAGGATCAATGCCCTGGCCAAAGAAAACTTCCATATCCACCACACCACCATTCAATTCGAGTGTGAAGGCTGCGAAGTGACACACGGCTGCGTTGTGCCGATCAGCGAAATGGCTGCCGAGTCCAGCCACTCGCATGGGCATGCGCACAGCCACGCCGGTCATTCCCACTAGTCCCCTCTTCAGGCTGAAAGGTTTAGCGCTCGGCCATGCTACTCTGGCCTCCAGTCCCTGGAGGTTCATGCCCTTGTCGCGGAAGTTTCTTTTTTGCTCTCTCATTGCCTTAGCCGTTGTGGGTCCGATCTTTACCGGTTCCTCCTTTATCGGTTCCGCTCTCGCGCAAAACACTCCGAGCGCCGCCCAGCTCGATGCCGTCTCCGGCGAATACATCAGCGTCGCCGAGCCGGACACCCCGATCAGCTTCTACGCCAAAGACGGCAAGCTATATATCGAGAGCGCGCGCCAGATCCCCGAAGCACTGACAGCGGTTTCCGCCACCGAGTTCACCCTGCCGGAGTCGCACGCCAGCTACCACTTCACCGTTGCCGCCAGCGGAAGCACGCTCGCCGTTACCGAACGCGACCAGCCCGCAAGCGAGTATCGCCGCACTGGCGACGCCGTACGCCACGTCTTCCATCACTATGAGCGAAGCGAAGCGATGATCCCCGTGCGCGACGGCGTCAAGCTGCATGTAGTCATCCTCACTCCGATCGACATTCCTGGGCCGCTGCCTATCCTCATGCAGCGCACGCCTTATGGAGTAGACGGCACCAACGACGCCAGCTTCTTCCGCGGCCGTCCAGATCTGGCGCGTGCTGGGTACATCTATGTCGGCGCCGACATTCGCGGGCGTTTCAAATCCGAGGGCGAATTCATAATGTGCCGCCCGCTCGCCGACCACAGCGATCCCAAGGCAATCGACGAAAGCACCGATACCTACGACACCATTGAGTGGCTGCTGAAACACGTTCCGAACAACAATGGCCGCGTCGGCGTCCTCGGCACCAGCTACCCCGGATTCCTGGCCATGATGGCCGGCATCGATCCTCACCCGGCCGTCAAAGCCATCTCGCCGCAGGCCCCCATGATCGATACCTGGATGGGCGACGACTTCTTCCACAACGGAGCCTTCCGCCAGACCTATGGCTACGACTACGCGATCGGCCTCGAATCCAGCAAGGAATCGACCGATGTCGACTACGGCAAAGGTGTCGATGGCTACGACTACTTCCTCAAGCGCGGCTCGTTCGCCGAAGACGTAAAGCAATCCGGCGTAAAGAAGGAGCTGCCTACCTGGAAGGCCTTTGAAGAGCACACTGCCTATGACAGCTTCTGGCGCGCACGCGGCGTCGAACATCATCTCGACGAGGTCACCGTGCCCACCCTCAGCGTTGGCGGCTACTACGACCAGGAAGATATGTACGGTCCGCAGGAGGAGTACGCCAGCCTCGAACCACACGACAGCGCCCACGAAAACTTCCTCGTCCTCGGCCCCTGGCGTCACGGCTCCTGGGGATCGTCCGCGCACCACCTTGGCGCGCTGCAGTATGGCGCGTCCATCGGCGACGAGTACCGCTCGCAGATCGAGGCAAAGTTCTTCGCTAAATATCTGAAAGACGAGCCCGGCTTCGACCTCGAAGACACCGCCAGCTTCCAGACCGGCTCCAACATCTGGAAGCGCTACACGCATTTCCCCCCGGCCGACGCGAAGAACACCGCTTACATGCTCTGCCCCAACGGCTCCATCAACGCGGGCAAGGAGTGTGAAAAGGGCAAAGTCAGCTACGTCGCCGACCCGGCCAATCCGGTTCCCTACCGCCATCGTCCCATCCAGCCAACCTACGGGCCGGGCTCGAAGTGGGGCACATGGATGGTCGAAGACCAGCGCTTCGTAACTGATCGCAAAGATATCGCTTTATGGAAGCTACCCGTTGACCACGACCTGACCGTCACCGGCGAAGTGATGGCCGATATCTTCGCCTCCACCACCGGCAGCGACGGCGATTTCGTCGCCAAGCTCATCGACCAATACCCTGACGACGATCCCGACCCGGCCATGCGCGGCTATCAGCTTATGACCAATATGGAGATCTTTCGCGGTCGCTACCGGAGCGGATTCGACAACCCTAAGCCGCTAAAGTCCGGCGAAGTCAATGAGTTCAAGTGGAGCCTGCACGGCGTCGATCACGTCTTCAAAAAGGGTCACACCATGCTGATCGAGATTCAGAGCACCTGGTTCCCGCTCTACGATCGCAATCCGCAGACCTTCGTACCCAACATCATGTTCGCCAAGCCCGAAGACTTCAAAGCAGCAACCATCACCATCGTCAGCGATTCCTACCACCCCTCGCAGTTGACGCTGCCGGTGATGCCGTAGAGATGTTAAAGTCCGATTCGCTCTGAGGTAAGAGACATGAACACTGCTGAACATATTGTCGAGTCTTATTTTCGCTTCTGTCGTGAATGCTTTACGATGCCGGATCGCAAGGTCAAGGGAGGGAATAATCGACAATTCGACCTTCTCGCTCACAAACCGAAGGACGATCGACTGGCTCACATTGAAATAACCGTCACTCACCGGCTTAACTGGTGCTACACACTCAGTGACTTAGGCGAAGATTTTGATAAGAAGTTTTTCGGTGTAGCTCCGAAACGATCGAGCAGCGGTTCAAGAAAAACCGATTGGGAACGCGGTATTTCGTACTGGCACCAAATTAAAGAGACCTACAAGGAGCTTGGCTTTGATCTGTCTCAAATAGACCGTGTCTACGTCTGTTGGGCGGTCAAAGGTAAAATACTCGAGACTCCGATTCGAACTCTGCACCAACCGAATGGTTTCGACGAAGATTTCGAGATTGAGATCTTGAGCTTTCGAGATGTGATATTGCCGGCGCTTACTTCGACTATAGCAACAGCAAATTATGACGATGATACTCTTCGCACTCTGAGTTTCATCAATGAGCGCCAAAGGCAACTCCAACTCTAAGCTAGAGTTCTGCTCGACTAAGAGTTGATAGGGAATCTATCCGCAACGAGTAGTGGAACTGAAATTGGTATCTAAACTCACAATCTAGTTTTGACCTTTTCATTCTTTTCGATGATTGAATCCGGTCAGGGTATAATGAGAGGGTTAACTATGCGGCTTCATCAGCCCATCCCGGCGCTTCTCTAGCGGCTCCCGCCGCCAATACTGCTTCTGCGCCCGATTCCCCTTTGCAACATCCAATGAAAGAAGCAACCGCGCCCCTTCGCGGACCGCGCAGCCATTCGAGAGAAGACCATGTTTGACCGCCTGCAACAGATGGAAGACCGCTATAACGACCTCGGTGACCAACTCGCACAGCCTGAGATTCAAAACGATCGCGAAGCCTACCACAAGGCCTCCAAAGCTCATCGCGACCTCGAAGAGACCGTGGACAAGTTCCGCGAGTTCAAGCAGGTCAGCCAGGGCGTAGACGAAGCCAATGCGATGCTCGCCGAAAGCGACCCCGATCTCGTCGCCATGGCCCAGGAAGAGCTCGCCTCGCTCACCCCGCGCCTCGAAGCTATCGAAGCCGAGCTCAAGGTGATGCTGCTGCCCAAAGATCCCAACGACGACAAAAACGTCATCCTCGAAATCCGCGCCGGCACCGGCGGCGACGAGGCTTCGCTCTTTGTCGC
>DATAZR010000085.1:0-7243 GCA_036271955.1 Acidobacteriaceae bacterium | reverse complement strand
CGCCGTTTTGTAGCCGAGCATTTTCAGGGTTGCGATCAGCTGCTCCGCGCCCTGAACCAGGGGAATGCTGTGAAGCAATGCGCGAACCTTGGTCTCAGGAAGCCCGCGAAGAAGCGCCACCCGCCGCCGGAAGCTCTCCTGGAACTCGATCTCTCCGCGCATGGCAGATTCCGTGACTTTCACTACCTCGTCACCGACGCCGGCCAACTTTGCCAATTCGTCGATCACCTCCCCTTCGATTAAGGTGGAATCCATGTCGAAGGCAAAGAGGCGGCGGTTCCTGCGGAAGATACTTTCGCGCTGGAAAGCGATATCGATTTTCAGATCGTGGGCGGTCTTGAGAAATTCCGCGCGCATCGACTGTTCGGAGGATGCATTGCCGCTCACAACGAACTCGACGCATGCGTTCGCATCGGGAGAGTGCACGGCGAGAGATAACCGTCCGGAGAGGCGCTCAATCCGATCCACATTCAAACCATGTCGCGCGATAATGCGGCTCACTCGCGCGAGGTGGTTTGCCGAAATGGCTCGTCCCAGGATCGTGACAATGAATTGATCTTGGCCCTGGGAGGAAATCCACTCGTCCAGATCAGTCTTGGCGATCAAGGTGAAGTCGACCAGCAAGCCCAGCTCTTTGGATCGTGCAACCAGCGTCTCTTGAAGCCCGCGGAAGCTCTCGCCTTGCGGGATCTCGATCAGCAAGCCAAGAGACATCGTTTCGTGAACCACGGCCTGCCCAATATCCAGCACGCACGTGTCATAACTAGCCAGGATCGCGGTCAACTCTGCAGTGAGCCCTGGCCGGTCCCGGCCAGAAAAGTGAATCAGAATCGTCTCAGTCATCGTTAGGAAAGGTTTCTTCCCTTAGCCTATCAGCCCGATCGAAATCACCCGAACGTGAGCCAGCAAGTTCATTAGGAAAAACGCCGGCAATGTGAAACCCTGAATCCAGAAATCATGGAAATGCCCTATTGGTACCGACGAGTCTTCCTGCTGGCGATTCCGCTGATTCTGTCCAATCTCACCCAGCCGCTGCTGTCCATGGTGGACACCATCCTCTCCGGCCATTTGCCCGGCGCCGCTGCACTGGGCGGCGTTGCCGTGGGTGGCATATTCTTCAACTCCATCTACTGGACCTTTGGCTTCTTACGCATGGCCACCACCGGGCTGGTCGCCCAGTCGCACGGGGCCGCGGATCAGGATCAGGTGATGCACCACTTCGGCCGTGCGCTACTCACCGCGATGCTGATCGGGGCGCTGCTTCTCGCCATACAGCGGCCGCTGATCTCAGGCGCATTGGCGCTGCTCGGCGCCAGCCCCGAGGTGCAGGGCAACGCTCTTCTTTACTGCAGTATTCGCATCTGGTCTGCGCCCGCAGCGCTGGCCAACTACACCATCCTGGGCTACATGCTAGGAAAGCAGCATGCCCGCACCGCCTTGCTGCTTCAGGCGACCATCAACATCGTCAACGTGGTGGTTGCGTTGACCCTGGTGCTATGGCGCCACTGGGGCGTCGCCGGCATCGCCACTGCCACCATGACAGCGGAATGGATCGGATGCATTCTCGGCCTGGGTCTCATGTTAGCCAGCGGCGCACGTCCAGGCCACGTCCGCTGGAAGGAGCTGATCGACGCCCACAGCCTGCGCCGGCTCTTCGCCCTCAACCGCGACATCCTTCTGCGCACCCTGAGCCTGGTTGCCGCCTACGTTTGGTTCACCCGCACCGGGGCCCGCGCAGGCAACGCAATGCTGGCCGCCAACGCAGTGCTCATCAACTTTCTTTGGATTGCCGGATACGGCCTCGACGGTTTTGCGAACGCCACCGAGGCGTTAGTGGGCGAGGCCATTGGCGCACAACGCGTGGCAGACTACCGCGCTGTGCTCAAGGCCAGCTCCGTTTCGGCGTTCACCGTCGCCGCCTTCCTCTCGCTTCTCTATCTGGTGTTCGGCCGCAGCATCATCGCCATCTTCACCGACCAGGAAGCGATTCGTTTGCTCGCCGGGCGCTATCTCCCCTGGTTGATCGTTCTGCCGTTGGTCGCTGTATGGAGCTTCTTGCTCGATGGAGTTTTTATCGGCGCCACCCGTGCAGCCGAGCTACGCGACAGCATGCTGATCGCGCTGCTTGGGTATCTCGGCCTCGCCATCCTGCTCGGCGCCCGCTTCGGCAATCACGGCCTATGGTGCGCCATGCTGGCCTTCATGGCTTTGCGCGCTATCACCCTTGCCCTACGCCTGCCCGCAGTCGAACGAAAATCTTTTTCCATCCATCAGGATCCAGTCGAGGCGTAGTCTTAGCTTTTCAAAACAGGGAAGGCCGTGACCCTTAGTTTCGCCGCCGCATAAGGCACCAGGGTGATGCTTTGCTGGGGTTCGTCGCTTGTGACCGGGCTTTGTGGAACGGGATCCGCGGCGCCATCAATCGCACGCCAGGGCGGCAGTCCGCGCGCCTCCACCTGCAACGTCACCGGCGCTTGCTTTAAAGAAAACGGAGAAGGACCGACCGGCCGCTCGGTCACAGGCACTTCCGCAATCGTCTTCTCGTTCACTGCCAAAGCATAGTTCCACTGCGAACTGGGAAACACCTGCCAATCGGCCGTCATGCCGCGGTCTCGCAACTTTACCCAATCCTCACCGATTGGATAGGAGAAGACCAGCGGACCGCGGTCGATCGATACCGAATCGTTGTACCCGCGCGCAAGCCCGGGCCGCAAAGGAAACTGCAATTGAACTACATCGCCCGCTTTCCACTTGCGTTCGATTTTTGCGAACCCCTCGTTGGCGGCAACGGTAATCGGCGCTCCGTCGAGGCGGACCTCCGCGCCATCCGCCCAGGAAGGAATTCTGAATCGAAGAGGAAAGCTCAGCTCGTTTGCCGGATTTACGGTGATGCGGATCAAGCCTCGGAACGGATACTCCGTCGCTTCCGACAAATGGACCGGCGTTGAGCCAATCACTGTGTGCACTTCACAAGGGGAGTAAGCGACCGCTGCCAGACCGCCGTCGTGAGAGGCCATCCACAGGCTGGCAGCAAACTTCGGCCATCCCTGGTGGAAGTTTGCCGTGCAGCAGCCAAAGTTCGGTTCCAGCCCGTACAGGTTAGATTCGGGGCCGTTGGTTGTCCATGGCTTGCGATGAAGGCTGACCTCCACCTGATTCGGCTGCTGGTCGTATTGGTGCGCCCACATATCGTCGTTGAATGTTCCAGGCAGCGCGTTAAACGCGATACGCTCCAGCCGATCGCCGATGCTCGCGTCTCCCAGGATCGCCAGGGACTGCTCCAGCGAATACATGGTTTCAACGACCGTACAAAGTTCGCTTCCCTGCGATGGATTACGTCCGGCGAGATGCTCATCGCACGAGAACATGCCGTTGGGAAGGCCATGATATTTATCCAGTGCATCCAGCATTTGCTGAAATGCACGCCGGTCCACGTCACTGCCGGAAACCATCGACCATACCGGAGCAGCCTTCAGGGCTTGTCCGTTGTTGACTCCGTGTGTGGCGAGCGAATAGTCCGTCAATCCCTGATCCTGATCGAGCTTGATCATTTGCGCCGTCACCGGTGTCGTATATCGGAAGTCGGCAAATTGTGCCTGCCAGTCATAACCTTGTTTGTGAAGCAATCGGACCAGCTCTATCAGTTGTGGATCGCCGGTCCGGTTGTATAGCCACAGAGCGATGAGCGCATTATCCTGCCAGCGGAATTTGCCCCAGTCACGCAAGGGACGATTCGGTAGTTCCTTGCGTTGATAGCTGAAGTAGCGGGTGAGTACAGGGACCACTCGCGGATCGCCGGTCGCCTCCTGGTACTGTGCCAGCGCCTTGAGCATCACCATGCGTGGCCACCAATCGTTGTTGCTGGTGGGCCCGATCATTCCGTCAGCTGACTGGTGGTCAAGGGTCCAGTCGAGATATTTCTGCGCCTTTGCCTTGAGGCGTTGGTCGTCAAGCAAATACGCCAGCGGCACGAGACCATCGAGAAAATAAGGTCCTCGTTCCCAGGATTCTCCCGTGCCGCCGAGCCAGCCGCTATTGCTCCCAACATCGGCCCACGTTTCGTCGAGGTGTCCGCTGAGGCCCTTGGCCTGAATCTGCAGTTGATCCCGCAGCCATCCGGCAGGCCGAACTGACCCCAGAGGAAGAAGATAAAAAGCGTTCGGCGCCAGAGGAGCAGAGTTTCTGACAACCGGGGAGGGCGACCCGGGCGGATTCGCAAACCAACTGCCGGCAAAAACCATGGGAGAACCCAAGGGCAGAGAAGCAATAGCCACTGAACCTGCCTGCTTTAGAAAGCGGCGGCGGCTTGGAGAGATACAGTCGTCCTGGTTCTTTGAATCCATCTGTTATGTCCCTAGGTGACACTAAGTTCTATATGCGATTTGCCTGCCAGCGAGTCCATCTTTAGAAGGACGCTCTGTCTTGCCACGGTGCCGATGGTCGAACTCTGAATGGGCACCCCGTCGATGGGGTGAATATGAACCACCAGATCGCCGGTAAAGCCTTTCGAGAAGTCGACGGTGATCTTCCACTCGCGGTCTGAAACTGCATTCATCGTCCAGCTAAGAGTGCCGAAGCGAGTGGGACATCCGGAAACCGCAATCGTGTTTCCACGGCCAAACCAATGCTTGGGCGCCGCTTTTTGCAGGTGGCAAACGTCGCTGTCTGATTCCTCGTAGCAGAGAAGCCAGCGCAGGCCCAACGCCGGTTGCAGCGTACTGTTGACGACCGATGCCCAGCCGTATCTGTCTCCCTCGCCGGCGAAGCTCCCGGGGATCAGGGCATCCTCCGGCGAGTATCGATTCCCGCAGTCAGCGGTATAGCAGACCAATGCGTATAGGTTGAGCAGAAAGGGCCGATAGTCCTCCTGCCGGATTTTCACCGCCAGGCTACCGTGATCCATGAAATTCGATGTGCGCGCTTGCGCTCCGTCCGTATGCAGGCCAACGATTTGCATGCCCGCCAATTCGCGATGTTTCAGGTGACCAAGGTCAAGCGCCTCATCCCCCCAGTCGGCGAGAAACCAGTCCTGCATGAAGCGGTGGTTTTCATAGCTGGACAGATCTTGAGGGCGGCGATGGATGTCCTCCGGGGTAAACGGAGAAATGCCTGCGGCTTTCATCTCCGGCGTGCGCAAGGCAAGCGTAGCTTCGAGAGAAGCCTGGATGCTGGCCCGCATTTCCTTGGCGATCGCACACAATTTAGACGCCTCGGGCTTGAAAGTGTCGTCGCTTTGTGCAGCCAGGCCGAGGCACCGTGCATGCTCTTGAAGCCCGCGCCAGATCCACACAGAATTTTGATAATAGAGAGGATGCGACTGCGGGAAATCATTGTGTGGATCGCCCAGGTCGGCCTCAGGCGAACCATAGATGAGTCCGCGTCTGCGATCGCCCACGGGGAACTGCTGCTTGCTAAACTCGTAGCGTTCCAGCGCAAAGGCGATCATGCGTTCCAGTGCAGGCAAACGCCTGCGTAGATTTCCAATATTTCGGTTGTAATCGAAAGAACGCGCAGAATTCGCAAGAAAAACCCCAATATTCAAAGGTGCTTCCACCTGGTCTTGCGTGTTGTAGAGGAAGTCTCCGTTCGGCTGGATGTATTTGTCGAGATAATACTGGAAATAAACATCCGCATCGTCGGTCAGGTTCCATAGCTGCTGGGCCCAAACGAATTCGTATTGGGCAACAGGAAAGAGCGCATGGCTGCGTTCCGGAATTTTCGTGTAGGCACCCTCGCCTATCTGGTAGGTAGGTTCCAGACCGCGATAGCTGCAACGGGACAGGGTAATGCCGGCGCGGGCTGCGTTCAGAAGCCATTCGTCGGGAATATCCACTCGCATTGAGGTTTCGTAGAGAGAAGACCAGCGATTCCAGATGCCCGCTAACTCGGTGTAGAAGGTGTGGGGCGAGCAATTCCAGTACCGGTCCTGAGAGACTCCCCCCTTACCGATGGAACGCACTCGTCCGATCGGTTTCGCATCCGTTCCAGGCGGCAGCAGGAGCATCGCCTCGTACCCGCACTCGTATTGAGGGTTCCATACTCCGATGTCTGCGATGGGAAGATAACCGCCCAACAAAGTGCGTTTGCTGTAACCATCTCTATATTCGTAAAGCTGCGGATTGTCCGACGGAACAAGAGAACTGGGATCGAAGTAGCTTCCCATTTCGTCAGGTTTCCAGGCGCCATCACTATTCGCAAGCTCACGAGATTTTCCATCCGGCTCCAGGTAGAGTGATGTTTTTGGCCCTCCCTGCTCATTCGCGACCAGAGTCCAACCGATGTACTCGGCGCCGAGAGCAGCAACGGTTTCGTAAGAAGGGTCTTTCCGCGACTTCAAAATGTACAGACCGGCGGTATCCGGTCCGGGCACATAGTGTGCTGGCCGTTCCAATCGGATGCCATCGGGAGTATTGGTAGGCCGTGGCCGGATTCGAGAAAGATCGCCAATGTATTTTGGAATGAAGGCGATCGTGCCTCTGTCTTCGGTAACAAATGCAATGGCTCCCCGATGGGTGACATGTTTTTCGAAGACTGCGTTTCTTACTCCATTGATCTCTGTGATCGTGAGAAGTTGCCAGCCTTCCACCAGCTCGCCGATTCTCACTTGCGCTTTTGTCTTACCCACGCGCGCGGTGAGTTCTCCGCCGCGCAAGTCGCTGACCGCCGGTGTGTTCTCGAGCGTCTGCTTTTCGGAGGGTAGCCAAAGCGTGTATTCGTTGGGAATGCGTCCTGGAGAATAGTTACCCTGAGGCAGCGCTGTCGCAAAGGCAAATGTTGGCCTCACTGCGGCATCGGCGCCGATCGCAGCAAGAAGCTTCAAAAATTCGCGACGTTCCAGCAATCAGGAGTGCCTCCATCCGCTCAGGTAGTGTCACTCGTCTGCTGTTGCCGGTCTATAGTCCATGTAGGCTATTCGGGAACGCCACTACTCCTCGATCATGATCAGCCCTCGCTGAATTGCTGTCGTCGCAGCCTCTGTGCGATCGGAGACTTCCAGCTTTTCGATGATGCTGTTCACGTGGTTTTTCACCGTATTATCGCTGATGCCGAGTGCGTGGCCGATCTGTTTATTGGTGAGCCCTTTGGAAAGCATCTTCAGAATCTCCAGTTCCCGAGCAGTAAGATCGGAACGCATCATGCGCTCTGCCAGCCGCGAAGCAATTTCGCGTGGAATATACCGCTTTGCCGAGTGGACCGTTTGAATGGCTTCGACCATCTCTTTAAGCGACGTGTCTTTCAGCAG
>DATAZR010000084.1:0-24890 GCA_036271955.1 Acidobacteriaceae bacterium | reverse complement strand
CCGATCCGATCATCGAACCGACCACTATAGTCGTTGAACTGAAAAGTCCAAGCGACTGTACCAGTTGCGGACTGGACGAAACAGAGGTCGGAGCGGAAGTCTCTTCTTTATGGGATACGGTTGGGATCGTCACTTGGAATGTTTTTACCGGAATTGAAACAAAAAGTCTTCTGCTTTCTTTTACGTCTATCTGAGTGCCTTCATCCATCGGCGAAACTCGGCCGCTGGATCGCCGCGCCGGAAGATCGCCTCCGAGACAGCGACAGCACTCGCTCCAGCATCGAGAATAACCGAAGCAGTCTCAAGCGTAATTCCCGCCGCGGCTACCAGCAACGGCCCATCGCCGGCCACCTGCCGAAACCGCCGCACACCCTCAATTCCGATCGGCGTCGCTGATGTCTGTTTCGTATTCGTCGGAAAGATCGGCCCAAAGGCGATGTAATCCGCACCGCTGGCTAAGGCCTCTCCCAATTGCGCTTCATTCCCAGCCGAAGTTCCAACCACAGCCGCACTCGCTCCGCGGTCCAGATCAAGCAGCCGCCGGGCATCCGCGACTGGCAGATCGCCCGCGTCGACGTGGACCCCATCAAAACCCGCTGCGAGCGCCACATCGACGCGGTCGTCCATGATCAGCTTCACGTCTGGCATTGTGGCCCGCAGCAGCTTTGCATCAGCCACTACCTGCGCGTCTGTCCCATTCTTGTTGCGATACTCCAGCATCTGAAGCCCGGCATCCGCCATAGACAAGCCCAACCGGGTCAGAAACCCTGCGCTATCTTCTTCCGGAATATAGGAAGAGTCGAGAATCGGATAAATCCTGGAAACAACAAATCGCATTTCTTCAGGTTACCGGATGCAATCGCGAGATCTGATACAGCCGGGGAGCATCGTCTCCCCAGCCATTTCGTCTCCAAATGCCGTGGGGTTACGACTCGTCTGCCGACGGTCCGTAGCATCCTGGAATCGGAACTCCCAGCGTGCGCAGATCGCGGCCAAGCTGTGCCCGATGATGGATCATGTGGTTAAGCGCCCACGTCCGAAAAACCTCGTACCGCGGGCTGTCGATCCACACCTGATCGCCTGCCGTCATCTTCCAGTTGTCGTCCCATTTCGCCGGATCGAACCCCGCCAGAATCGCACGCGCCTCGCCCGTATCCTTATCGAACTTCGCCAGCAGTTCTTCTTTGGTGGACGGAGCCCACGCCTTGTAGTCTGCCATGTCGAAAACTATTCCATCTTTTGCCAGCGTGTCTCGCGCCCACTCACCAGCCGTTTCCGCTACATGCCCAGCCAGCCGGCCCAGAGTCATCGATTTCGGATTGGCCTTCCAAGTCATATCTGCCCCATCCGGAATCGCATTGAGCATCTTGCGCGTCGTCGCAAGCTCGCGATCGTACTCTGCAATCAGTTCTTTTTGAATGTCCATTAGCAACCTCCAAAGTTGCGAGACAAGAATAAAGCACACAAGCATAAAAGCGAATAGAAAGCGAATGGAAATTAAAAGTGCCACCGTTTGGCTGCGCAAACGAAAACGGCCCGCTCCATAGTGGGCAGGCCGCATCAAAAAGCTCTAATCTTTGAGAGCGCTAACTCCCTCGTTTGGCCAGGAACCGTTCCATGAACTTCGTATCGAAGTTGCCTGCGCGAAAATCAGGATCGGCGAAGATCTCTTTGTGCAGCGCAATCGAGGTGTCGATGCCCTCCACCACGAACATGCTCAACGCCCGCTCCATGCGCGCAATCGCCTCTTCGCGGTCCTTACCATGCACAATCAACTTGGCAATCAGTGAGTCGTAATACGGAGGCACAACACCCTCCGCGTATTGTGCCGTATCGACGCGCACGCCATTACCGCCCGGCACATTGAACGCCGTGATCTTCCCCGCGCTAGGCGTGAACTTCACGGGATGCTCCGCATTGATCCGACATTCGATGGCGTGCCCGCGAATCCCCAGCCGCGGCGGCAAAATCTCCTTCAGCGTCTCGCCTGCGGCAATCCGGAGCTGCGCCTTCACGAGATCGACCCCGGTAATCGCCTCGGTCACTGGGTGCTCCACCTGAATGCGCGTGTTCATCTCGATGAAGTAGATCGAGCCATCCTCATCCATCAGGAACTCGATCGTGCCAGCGTTCTGATAGCCGATCTCGGTGAGGCAATGCTTAAGCGTGTTGCTCAAATGCTCGCGAATCTTCGGCGTCACCTGCAGACTTGGCGCCTCTTCGATCAGCTTCTGATGCCGCCGCTGGATTGAGCACTCACGCTCAAAGAGCACCTCGACATTGCCATGCTCATCGGCCAATATCTGGAACTCGATGTGCCGCGGCCGCTCGATGAACTTTTCCATGTACATCTCGCCGTTGCCAAAGGCATTCGCGGCCTCCTGCGAAGCGGCAGCATAGAGATTGGGCAACTCTTCGGGAGAGCGCACGATGCGCATGCCGCGCCCGCCACCACCGGCCTTGGCCTTCAGGATGACCGGATAGCCAACTTCATCCGCCCACTTGAGCGCGTCCTCGGCATCGGCGACTATGCCGTCCGATCCAGGCAGAATCGGCACCTTGGCCTTCTTCATCGCCTGGCGTGCCTTTTCTTTTTCGCCCATCAGCCGGGTGACTTCCGGAGGAGGCCCGATGAACTTGATATTCGAAACCCGGCAGACCTCGGCGAAGTTAGCATTCTCGCTCAGCAGCCCATAGCCGGGATGAATTGCATCGACGTTGGCGATCTCGGCTGCCGAAATCACTGCTGGAACGTTGAGATAGCTGTCGCCCGGCCGCGGCGGTCCGATGCAGATGGCTTCGTCGGCAAACCGCACATGGAGCGAATTGCGATCTGCCTCGCTGTAGACAGCGACGGTCTTGATGCCCAGCTCTTTGCAGGCGCTAATAACTCGCAGAGCGATCTCGCCGCGATTGGCAATCAGTACTTTACGCAACATGGGCAATTTAAGCGGTCCGAATAGCAAAGAGGGGTTGGCCGTACTCGACGGGCTGGCCGTTGGTCACCAGACGCTTGACGATTTCGCCAGCAGCGTCGGCTTCAATCTCGTTCATCAGCTTCATCGCTTCCACGATACAAACCACCTGGCCCTTTTCGATACGGTCGCCGGTGGAAACAAAGGCCGACGAACCTGGCGAAGGCGACTCGTAGAAGGTGCCCACAATCGGCGACTTGATGATATGCAGAGCCTCTTCAACTGGAGCAGGAGCTTCCTCCGCTGACGGAGCAGCGTGTCCAGCAGCCGCAGGTGCTGCCAAAACAGGAGCTGTGCCAGCCTGCGACGACCCAATCAGCCGCGCCAGCGAGGCCAGATCTAGCCCTGCGCCTCCGCTCACCACCTGCGCTGCGGGCTGAACCACTGCCGAAGCAAACTTCAATCGCACTTTGAGATCGCCCCGGTCCAGGTCGAACTCGGCAATCTCATTCTCTTTCAAAAAAGCGACCAGCTCCTTGAGCTGCTCAATATCATCTGGTTTCATACGTAACTCTTACTCCACGGCGTTTTATCGGATGCGCGATTCTGATTCTGTTGTTGGCTACGTCTCGTTCTTGTCGTTACAACTCGATCAGCGCTTTCGGAGAACCGGTCAAGACCTTCCCGCCCGTCCTCGTCACCGCCACCATGTCTTCAATTCGAATGCCAAACTCACCTGCAAAGTACACTCCCGGTTCAATGGTAATCACCATCCCAGGAGCCAGTTTCTCTTTCTGCCCCGCGCCAATCCGCGGTCCTTCGTGAATCTCCAGCCCCACCCCATGTCCGGTGGAGTGGCTGAATGCATCGGCCATGCCCGCTTTGCGCAACACTCCACGCGCCGCTTCATCGACCACGCCGCATTCCACCCCGGCGATTACAGCCGCAACGCTTGCCTCCTGCGCCTCGAGCACTGTCTCGTAGACTTCGCGCTCGCGGGCAGCCGGTTTGCCCAGGAAGACGGTACGCGTCATATCCGAGCAGTAACCCTTGAGGATAACACCGAAATCCAGGGTAAGGAACCCATGCTTGGGCAGCTGCGCCTGGCTCGCCCGGCCATGCGGAAGCGCCGATCGAGCCCCCGAAGCCACGATGCTCTCGAAGGACATTCCCTCGGCCCCGCGCACCCGCGCCTGGTACTCCAGCTCTGCCGCCACTGCAACCTCGGTCAGTCCCGGCTGAATGAATCCAAGCAGATGCGCAAACAGGCTGTCACCCAGCTGCGCCGCCTCGGCCATAATCGCGAGCTCATCTTCATCCTTGAGCCAGCGAACGGGCTCCACCAGCGGCTTCACTGGGACCAGCAGCTTGCGCCGCAAACTCGCCGGCAACGCCGCCTTGAACCGCTCCAACTCGGCCACCGAAGTATGCGCCGCATCGAAGCCAATCGAGGCCGCACTGTCTCCAGTCGCGGCCACTTGCGCCGCCAGCCATTGCAACGCGGCCACAGCCGGAGCCGAAGGCACAATCTCGACCTTCGCGCTCTGCACTTCTTCGGCAGCCTGCGCTGTATAGCGGCCATCGGTAAACAGCCGTACCGCGCGCCGCGTTACTGCAAGAGCTGCGCTTGAGCCCGTGAAACCGCATAGGTATCGAATGTCGGAAAAGTGGGTAATGAGGAGACCGGGCAGCGTCAAACCACCCATTTTGCGACGCAACGTCCCGATGCGCTTGGAATAATTCACCCGGTTAGGTATATCACGCGGCGGAGAGCGGCAGCCAGAGTTCCCGAACAGGTGCGAGTGCTCGGGGACGCTAGACTTGCGTGGATTTCCTGCTCATCGCAATCTGCATGCAAATCGGTGCGACCCAAATGACAGGCCAAAGGGGACCTAGCCCCACAAGCGCTCCTAGAGCGATGGAGACTGGGTTGGTGGTCGTGCATTCACCTTCCGCGCAAGACTGCCAAGTCCCAATAAAAAGAGCCAGCCAAGTTCCGACCGGAACCATCCACAACCACACAAGCCCAACTCGCCGATATAGGAATGTCGTACAAAAGGCGGGAAGGCAGAGCGCGGGGGTAAGCCAGAAAAATATCACTGTCAATGAAAACGGTCGGCCGTGGCCTCCGAGGAAACCGCCCCATCCACCTGCCAACAGTCCAAAGACGGAAACCACCAAACTCGCCAATCCAGCAAGAACGATCATCAGGATTTCTATCCCGGATTTCCTGCGATTGGCCATGTATTACTACCCCGGAGCGTTTCAGCGATTTATTTAATACGCCGCTTTAACCGGCTTCCTCTGCTTAGCCCCAACCGCAGGCTCCGGCTGAGCCGTCGACGCATCCGACTGGCGATCCATCCATTCGTCGAGCCGCGAACGCTTAAAGCGCCATCTGTTGCCCAGCTTGAAGGCCGGCACAAACGCCTCGGAAGCATATTTATAGAGAGTATCCGGCGAAATTCCCAGGTAATCCGAAGCCTGGCGAATGTCCATGACTTCGCGAATCTCGGGAACCAGAAGGTTGGACTTGGCAGCGTTGCGCATGGGGAGTCTCCGATTGCAGCTAGTTGGAACTCAGAAAGGTCTGGGGGACCGGGCACGTCTTATCCCTGTGTATAACCCGGATTCAACCGGCAATTCAAGGCTTTTTCCGTCTTTCTCCGCAAAGCTTAGGCGCAATGCCGCTTTTATCGGACTGCAAACTTCCCCACCCTAACGATCCATCGCTGCCCGTAGCGTCCGGTCAGTATTGCGCCACAATCCGTAGGGTCATTGCGGCAGATGGTGCAGCTTTTCCGTTTCCGGAATGAGAGGCGAAATCTTTCGTGAGGCCAAAATACAACTTCCTGCGCTGGGAAGTGTTTTAATCTCCAGTAGCCGGCCCGCGGCCCTGTCAGTCATGACGTGCGTCACCCTTTGTACCGCCGGGAGGAAACCATGTCCGGGTCTTCCAATCGTTTTGCATCCCGACTTGCATACTCCCTCCGTCCCTGTGCCGCAGCCGTTTTATCGCTGATCCTGTCGATCCAGCCGGGATGGGCCCAGATCGAGCAGGCTCAAACTCAATTGGCTCCAACCAGGGCGGGTCAGACTCAATCGGTTCATTCCGGACTGCTTCAGGACGAAGAAAAAACGCCATCGGCAGCGCCGGACGCAGCAATCTCAAAGTCCGTTTCAATCAAACTCGGCGCACCCAAAATCGACCCGAATCAAACCACCTCCGACCCCCACATTCTCCATCTCCTAAGCCGTTTTACTTTCGGCCCCACGCCAGAGGATGTTGCCTCGGTTCGTGCCCTTGGCAAGAATGGAATCGAAAAATGGTTTGACCAGCAGCTTCGGCCTGACGATCTCCGTCCCACGGCTGACGACCTGATGCTTGCCGGCCGTCTGGCGGACTTCCCCGAGCTTCAGTTACAGCCCGACGAGCTTCTGATGCAATTCCCCAGCGGCGCCATCATCCGGCAGACTGCGAATGGAAAGCTGGCCATCCCCAACGATCCAAATCTCTACGCAATCTATCGCCGCCATATTCGCCTGTACGAAGACAAACAGGCCAAGAAGGAAAAGGATCAAGGCAAGCCCGAGTCGCCCGTCAAAGCGGAAGGGGCTACCCCGCAGACTGCGGAAACCGCAGTCTCTGCCGATGCCGGGTCAAGTTCGCCCTCCAGCAATTTGTCCCCCAGCAAAATGCCTGACACCGCGCGCCCTGCCTATTCGGATTTGCTCGTCAAGAGCGTCCTTGCACTGCCGCCCTCCCAGCGATTGCAGCGCATTCTCAACATGCGTCCAGCGGAGTTCGAGGAGTTTCAGGCCAATACCAGAGGCGGCCGCCGCGCGCCGGTTCTTCAGGGAATGACCCCCAAAGAACGTGAGCTGTTGTCAGACTTTGAGAATCCAACCCACACGGTTATCGAGGCGCTTCAGGCGCAGCGTCTGCTGCGTGATATCTATAGTTCCAATCAGCTGGAAGAGGTCATGACCACCTTCTGGCTCAATCATTTCAACGTATATCTCCATAAGAACGAAGAAACCCCTTACTACCTTGTGAGTTACGAGCGCGATGCCATTCGCCCGCGCGCTCTCGGTAACTTTGAAGACCTGCTCGATGCGACTGCGCTTAGTCCAGCAATGCTGCTCTATCTCGATAACTCCAGCAGCACCGGACCCGACTCCATCGTGGCCCAAAGGCAGAAGGAGCGAGCAGCCGAAGGCAAGCCCGCGAAAGCCACCGCTCCCGGCCTGAACGAAAACTATGGCCGCGAACTGATGGAGTTGCATACGCTCGGAGTTAACGGCGGCTATACCCAGACCGATGTAACTGAGGTCGCCAAAATCTTCACCGGATGGACTGTCGACCGGCCGCAGTTAGGCGGCGATTTCAAATTCGATGAGACACGCCATGAGCCCGGCGCAAAGACCGTGCTCGGCCACAAGATTAAGGCGAATGGGCCTAAAGAAGGCTTCGAGCTCCTGCACATCCTTGCCAACAGCCCAGCTACGGCGCATTTTATCTCACAGGAGCTGGCGGTGGCTTTCGTCAGCGACAATCCGCCACAAGTGCTCGTAGATCGCATGGCTCATGAATTTCTCAAAACCCACGGCGAGATATCCGCTGTCCTGCGGGTTCTGCTGCGCTCGCCCGAGTTCTGGAACCCCGCCACCTATCAGGCTAAGGTCAAGACCCCTCTCGAATATGTTGTCTCCGCCGCCCGCGCCAGTAGCGCGGAAATTGTAAATGTTCATCCGCTCGTTGAAGCTCTCAACCAGATGGGTATGCCACTCTACTCCTGTGTTCCTCCCACCGGCTATTCCGATAAGGCCGATGCCTGGGTCAGCACCGGCGAGTTAGTAACTCGCATGAACTTTGCACTATCTCTGGCCACTAACCACTTCGGTGGCATCCGTTCGCAATGGACACCGGCTTTTCTGCAACTCACAAATCCGGCCGAAATAGAGCAGCTTCTGGAAAACCGGCTTATCCCTGCCGGAGTAAGTGACAAGACCCGTGCGGCAGTTCTGGAACAGGCCCAAACCCAGACTCAACCCCAGCCGCAGACACAGGTCTTTCCGCCGTCGGCAGAGAATCCACCATCGAAAATCACACAGCAATTACAGCGAGCGCGAGAGCAACAGAATGCCCAGATCGCAGGCCTCTTGCTCGGCTCGCCCGAGTTTCAACGCAGATAGCTTTTGGAGCACTCATGAATCCCTCACGACGCCTCTTCCTCCGCAACGGCGCGCTCGCTCTGGCCGGAACCACAGTGCTGCCTGCCTTTCTGACCCGCGCAGTCATGGCTGCAGCAACAGAAGCAACTGCGCAAGGCAGGAAGCTCGTAGTCGTCTTTCAGCGCGGCGCGGCGGACGGTCTCAACATTGTCGTCCCCTGGCGCGAGCCCAACTATTACGCGATGCGCCCGACCATCGCTATCCAGCAGAATCAGGTCCTCGATCTCGATGGCTTCTTCGGCCTTCATCCAGCCATGGCTTCACTGCAGCCACTCTACAAGCAAGGCCATCTGGCTATCATCCATGCCACGGGATCGCCCGATGGCTCTCGCTCGCACTTCGATGCGCAGGATTTTATGGAGTCTGGCACGCCCGGCATCAAAGGCACTCGCGACGGCTGGCTCAACCGCGCCTTGCAGGCCGAAGATTCGAATATCGCCGTGCGCCGTCATACAGCGCACACAGCCTTCCGCGCTGTCGCCCTCGGCCCCGATGTGCCGCGCACGCTCGAAGGCAAGATCGAAGCCCTGGCCATCAACAACGTGCAGGATTTTGCCGTTGGCGGACGGGGCCCGAAGATCGCTCCCGCTGCCGCAGCTTTTGAATCCATGTACGACCAGAGCAGCGATTCCCTGCTCCACTCGGCCGGCGACTCGACCTTTGAAGCCATCAAGATGCTGCGCGCCACCGATCCAGCGCACTACGCTCCCGATCCCAGCGCGCAATATCCCGAGAGCCCCTTCGCCAAGAATATGAAGCAGATCGCCCAACTGCTCAAAGCCAATCTCGGCGTCGAAGCGGCCTTCACCGACATCGGTGGTTGGGACACACATCAGAACCAGGGCAGCACACAGGGCCAGCTCGCCAACCGCCTGCGCGACTTCTCCGACTCGATCGCCGCCTTCTGGCGAGACATGGGGCCCGAGGCAGAGAACATCACGCTGGTCACTATGTCCGAGTTCGGCCGCACCGCGCATCAAAACGGCACCGGCGGCACTGATCACGGCCATGCCAACGCCATGTTCGTTCTCGGCGGCAATGTGAAAGGCGGCAAAGTCTACGGCAAGTGGCCCGGCTTGGCCGACCATCAGCTCAATGAAGGCCGCGACCTCGCCATCACAACCGACTACCGCCACGTGCTCGGCGAACTCGTCAGTAAGACACTCGGCCAAATGAACCTGGAATCAACCTTCCCCGGAGCAAAGCTGAATCCGAAGCAGTTTCTTGGACTGGTCTGATCAAAGCTGTTAGCGGATGGTCTTTCGATATCGAAAGCCATCCTCATTCCGTCCGTAATACTGTGGCTCGACGCCATGGGACACAAACCCCGCAGCCTCATACATCGCCATCGCCTCTGCATTGCGCTCGGAAACATGCAATTCGACCGCTGCACAGCCTGCCTCGCGCGCACTTTCTTCCACGCGCATCAGCAGTTGTCGCGCCACACCCAGCCGTCGAAACGCAGGCAGCACTTCAATCGTCCAGATGTAAGCCGAATCTGGATCTCCCTCGCCAGAATTGTCCTCGCCCCGCAGACCGACAATCGCAAATCCCACACGAACCTCATCGACAATGCCCAGCCATGTCCGGCAATTCGCATCATGCGCAAGCGACCGCATCAGGCTGCGGCTGAAGCGCACCGAAGGCTCGAAGCAAGCCTCCTCGATCGCGTACAACGCACGAAGATCGGGAGCCTCAAAAAGCCGCGTGGTCACTGGAGTAAGTGCCTTCACGATCTCTTCGATGACTCCCGATCTGCTTTTGTTTCGAGTTACTTCGAGCTATTTGAATTTCGAGTTATCTAGACCTTGGCTTCGAGATCCGCAATCACATCGAAGAAGCGCTGATCGAGTCTGCGATTGGTCGCAATCGCTTCCTTGATCGTGATGTCGGTGATATCGGTGCCGCGCAGCACTGCAATCCGGCCCCACTTCTGCTCATGCACCATGTCGATGGCATGCAGCCCATACCGCTGCCCCAGCAGCCGGTCATACGCCGTGGGAGAACCACCACGCTGTGTGTGTCCCAGGTTCACCGAGCGAGTCTCAAAGCCTGTCTTCTTCTCGATCAGCTTGGCCAGCGCCTCGCCGATGCCGGAGAGCCGCGCATGGCCGAAAGAATCCAGCTCAGCAGTTCCCGTCACCTGGCCGACCTCGGGCAGATGGCAGCCCTCAGCCACGACGACGAGTCCGTAGGTCTTGCCGCGATCGTAGTTGTATTTGAGCAGCGCCGCCACATGATCGATGTCGATTTCTTTCTCCGGAACCAGCACTACATCCGCGCCTCCAGCCACACCGGAGGCATAGGCAATCCACCCGGCATCGCGGCCCATCACTTCAATCACAATGACACGGTTATGCGAGTCCGCTGTAGTGCGAATACGATCCACAGCCTCAGTTGCAATCGAAACTGCAGTGTCAAATCCGAAGGTCGCGTCCGTTCCATTGATGTCGTTGTCGATCGTCTTCGGCACACCTACTCCGGGGATGCCGGCATCGGTCAGCGCCAGTGTCACCGACTGCGTATCGTCTCCGCCCAGGGCGATCAGAGCATCGATCTTGTTGGCCTTCAGCACCGCTTCCACCTGCTCGATACCGCCAGGAATCTTCTTCACGTTGGTCCGCGACGAGTGCAGAATCGTGCCGCCCTGCAGTTGAATGCCGTCGATCCGTTCCAGTGTCAGCGGAATCCACTTGTTATCCAGCACACCGCGCCAGCCATTCAAAAAGCCGACAAACTCATCGCCGTACTTGTTGATTCCCTTCTTTACCGCGGCATAGATGACCGCATTCAACCCAGGGCAATCTCCACCGCCCGTCAACAGCGCAACTCGCATCGCAACACTCTCCTGAAATTTCGGCCTTCCCCTGCAAACAGCATTTGCGCAAAGTGAAAACCGTCCATCGACAGTGTAACCTGCTGCTCTATCAACGGCCTTGTGTTCCAGGAAACTGCGTTCAGCTGTTCACGACACTGCGTTCAGCACGGGGCGATCGTCCAGATTCTCCGGAATGACCTCATGCGTAAAGGGCAAAAAGACCGAAAAGGCCGTCCCGCTGTGTCCCGCGCTCCGCGTGCTCCACACTCGAATATGCCCATGCTGCCGCTCGAGCAGTTGCGCCACTACCCACATGCCAAGCCCCGTACCCGTCTCCGTCTTGGTCGTAAAAAACGGCTCGAAGATTCGCCGTCTCGTTGCCTGATCCATGCCTACGCCAGAGTCGCAGAAGGTCACCCGCATCCCGCTTCTTCTGCGATCTCGCCAGTCGCGCGAGGGCCGTAGCCTCACCACCAGCCTTCCGCTCTCCGGCACAGCCTCGATGGCATTTGAAATCAGGTTGGCAAAAATCTGTTGCGTCTCGCCTGCTAAACACATCACGCTCACTTCCAGCTCGGCCTGCACCTCAACCTCGATTTGAGTAGAACGCAATTTGCCCCGGAACAGTACCAGTACCGCATCCACCAGTTCGGAAAGCTTTGTTTCCTTGGGCGTACCTGTCTGCCGATTAAACTTCAAAGTCTGATGTGTGATCAGCGAAACCCGCATTAACTCGTCCATTGCTGAGCGCGCATGGGCCTGTGCATCGTCGTTGTTCTCTGTCAGCGTGATCAGAAACAGCAGGTTGGCCACGGCAGCCAGTGGATTGTTGATCTCATGTGCGACCGTAGAGGCCAGCCTGCCGACGATCGCGAGCTTCTCGGCCCGCAGCATGGCCTCATCGGTCTGCTTGCGCAGCGTTATATCCGAAATCACCCCCACCACCCGGAGAGGGCTGCCTTCGCCGTCCCGCTGGCACTTCCCCTGCGATTCGACCCAACGCACTGAGCCGTCGGGCCAAACCACCCGGTACTGGTCGTGATAATCCGCATCGCTGTCCCGCGCGCGCATCATCGTCCCCACTACGCGGTCCCTGTCTTCCGGGTGGATCCGTTCCAGCAGCTTTTCCGAAGCTGGCTTCTCCGCTTCCAGCTCGTAGCCGAGAATTCGATACACCTCTTCAGAGCACTCCAACGTGCCGCGCGGCATATCCCAAATCCAAAGCCCCATTCCATTGGCTTGCAGAGCAATCTGCAGCAGGTCGTCGCGATCCCTCAGCGCTTCGCTGGCGCTCGCCCGCTCCTCCGCCAAGTGTCGCTCCGCCACGGCAAGACTCAACCGCTCCCGCAGCTCCTGCATGCTCAACAGTGCGCGCTGCCGAGCCAGCTTGCGAACCGTATAGCCCAAAAAAATCGTAATGGTCAGAAAAATGCCCAGGCGCAGCGCCTGCGGCGCGTTGCCCAGAGTAAATTTGAACTCCGACCGGGTCAGGAATAGATCTATTAAATACGCATCGGTGAGCGCACAGGCAATTCCTCCCGGCATCCCCAGAAACCATGCGCTCAGAATGACTGCGGGAGACGCAAGAAGCAATGGAAACGATCGCAGCGGCTCAATGGAATATGTCAGCAAAGTAGCCACGCCGGCAGCGCACACGCCCAGCAAAACGCGGACTATCCACGGCGCACTTTCAATAGCGATAGCGCTTGGGAATTTCGAGAAACCTGTTAAACCTGTTGGTTGTGTGCTCATTCGATCGCGGAGCCTTGGCCTGCGCTTGTCGCGCAGCGCCGACATAATCCGTCTAGCAAAAAATTGAGTGCAAATCTCAGAGGAATATTACATACAAGCGGTGCGCAAGGCTATAGCACCAAAGGGACTGCATTCAGCGTCCGGCAGCGAACATCTTTTCTCAAAAGCGGACAGCTTCCGGGCTTCTCCGTCGATTGATATACCGCTAATCCTTTTCAATTCAATAATTGAAGCGAATAAAAAGCCATATAATGCTGGCAATCAAATTGCATCGTCTGCGGCGGTAAGCAGAACTCAAGGAGTCAGCCATGGCGCATTTTGAACGAATTCGCGACGTAGTCTCCGGGCCACTGAGCCCTGAGATCATCCAGCAGCGCACGTTATCCGGTTGGCAGATGGTTTCCATCGAGTGGAGGCGTGAGCTGCCCGACTCGGAAACACCCTCCGAAGGCGCATACAACGAGGACATTCCCTACGGCCTTCGCATCTCGGAAGACGGTCTCCGCCTCGAAGTCCACCCCAACGAGAATCACGCCCTGATGCTCATGATGGAGCTGCTCGGCCAGGACTTCTCCTACTCGGCGATCGTCAGCGATCTCAACGAGAAGGGCTTCCGCACCCGCTCCGGCCAGCCCTGGAGTCGAGTCGCCGTTTTCAACATGATGCCCCGGCTAATCGAAGTCGGCCCCCGAATCTTCCACTCCAAAGAATGGATTTCGGAAGCCTGGAAGAACCGCCAGCTCGATCATCGCCAAGGATGAATCCGTCTTCAGGACTGCCGCACAAAGCAACAGGCTCCGCAGATTGCGGAGCCTGTTGTCATTTTTCAAGTTCTCGCCATCTCTAGCCTCTGGGATGTCCGTGCGGAGCTTCATGTCCATGCGCATCATGCATTGCCTGCCCGTGGAATTCCGCTCTGTGACCTGCCGGGTGCTCGCCGCGCGCCGGCGTCGGACCGTGATAGCCATGGCGGTAATCCAGGTGATGATCTACGTGACCGTAGAAGTGATCATGGCCATGGAACCAGGGCCCAGCTCCGATAAATACGCCGCCATTGAACCATTCGGGGCCGTAATAGCCGTCAGGCGCGCAGGTGTATGGGGGAGCTTCGTAATACCCGTAAGGGCAAACCGGCGGAGCGCCAATCTCCACCGCCACCTGGGCAGGAGCCTTGCTGGCAGAAGCAAAAATCATGCCTGCCGCAAAAGAAGTCAAAGCTAGATATTTCAAAGTACGCATACTGTCACCTCAGAGAATTGGAGACTGGGACCACGCGATTGGTTGTTCCAAAGTCAGATTCGCCACAGCATAAATCCGTCGCGCAGGCTCATAACGTGTACCGAATGAACCACAATTCGGCCTGATCTATTCCTGTCACAATCCTTGGACGCTGCAACGTCTCGTGATTGAATGAGGTATGCCGCAAACCGGAACCTACGTTCTACTGGTCTTCGTTCTGCTGGTCGCAGCGGCACTTCTGGTCATCCTGCAGCTCACCCGGCTCGGCTACCTGGTCCGCACATCGATCCCCGACCGACCCCGCCGCCGCATGTTTCTCGCCTCCGTAGCGTTCTTCGTGACATTTCTCGGCGTGCGGCTATTGGTGGACTTCGTCGCCCGGGGCGAAGGTCCATTCAACTGGGTCATGATGGGTGGCAAACACATCCATCATCTGGTCTGGGGTATTCTCATCCTGCTCTTCGTCGGCTATGGATGGCTGCTCGACCTGGGCCGCGCGCATTCGCCGCTTTCCATCCTCTTGAGCCGCATCATGTCCATCGCCTACGGTGTCGGAGCTGCGCTCACGCTCGATGAGTTCGCCCTCTGGCTCAATCTGGACCCCGATGTCTACTGGGTCAGGACCGGCGGACGCCTCAGCATCGACGCCATTGTCCTCTTCGGATCGCTGCTCATGATCGGCGCCTGGGGCGCTCCGTTCTTTCAGTCCCTCAAACGCCTCTGGACCAAAGGCGGAACGCTCCGCCATCGCATGGTCAAGCCTATCCGCCGTGTGTCGTGGCCTCGTCGGCGTAAAGGCCCTCGATCAACGCAGCGTATCGAGCCGTAATCACGCGCCGCTTGAGCTTCATGCTGGGCGTCAGCTCGCCTGTCGGCAGCGTCCATTCCTCCGCCACCAGCCGAAAACGCTTCATGGTCTCGAAGTTGGCCAGCGTCGCATTGACCGCGGTAACGATCTCCTCATAGAGAGCAAGCACCTTGGCATCCGCAACCAGCTCCTGCCGGTTCGCTGCGCTCACGCCCTGCTGCTTTGCCCATGCTTCAAGCGCCGCAAAGTTCGGCGCGATCAGCACGCAGGCGAACTTGTGCCGGTCGCCCACCATTGCTGCCTCCGCCACCAGCACATTTGCTTTGAGCTTGCCCTCGATCGGTTGCGGAGCGATCAGTTTGCCACCGGAGGTCTTCAGCAGCTCTTTCTTGCGGTCGGTAATGAAGAGAAAACCGTCATTGTCGATCTTCGCTATATCTCCGGTCGCGAACCATCCATCGGCCATCGCTTCCTGGGTGGCCTGCTCCTTGTGCCAATACCCCTGAAAAATTCCCGGTCCGCGGACGAGCAACTCGCCATCGGCCGCTATTTTGCACTCGACATTCGGCAGCGGCTTGCCCACCGAGCCCATGCGATGTTTCAGCGGAGTATTGATGGCAATCACCGGCGAAGTCTCCGACAACCCATAGCCCTCCAGCACCGAAATTCCCACCGACGCGAACCAGTTGCCCGTATCCAGCCCCAGCGGCGCGCCGCCGGAGATGAACGTCGTGATGCGGCCGCCAAAGGCCTCGCGAATCTTGCCATAAACCAGCTTCTTCGCCAGCTTCCACTTCAGCGACCCCGGCTCCTTGCGGTCGTGAATCAGATCCCCGTATGGCGCTCCCTGCTGCACGGCCCATGCCAGGATCTTCGCCTTCAATGGCGATGCGGCCGACTTCTGCTGCACACCGTGACGGATCTTTTCATATACCCGCGGCACGCCCACAAAGACCGTCGGCTTCACTTCCTTCAGCGCCTCGATCAGCTTGTCGAAGAACGTGCAATAGGCCACCTGCGCGCCGAAGAAATACATCGCGTAATCCAGAGCCCGAGCCGTGATGTGCGACAGTGGCAGATACGAAACCGACGAGTCTCCCGGCCCGAAAGAAAAATCCCGCGTCGCATAGCTGGTATTCGAGGCCAGGTTGCCATGAGTCAACATCACGCCCTTCGGCTCGCCTGTCGTTCCCGAGGTATAAATCAGCGTCGCCAGCTCCTCAGGCTTGGCCGACCGCACCAGCGCATCGAATTCCGGATCGCGATCCTCGACCCGTACCTCCAGCGACTGTGTCAGCATGGAGAAAAGCTCCACGCCTTCCGGCGCGCCCAAGGTATCCATCATCACCACATGCTCTAGGTGCGTCTGACTACGAATTGGCTCAATCTTGTCATACAAGGCGTGCGATGAAACCACCGCAATGCGCGCACCCGAGTCCAGTAACAGCGCCCCGATCTGCTCTGAAGTGAGTGTCGGGTAGATCGGCACGTCGACCGCGCCGATCGCCAGCACTGCAAAATCAGTGACCGCCCACTCCCAGCGGTTCTCGCTAAGGATCGCGATCCGGTCGCCGCGCTCGATTCCCCAGTCCAGAAACGCCTTCGCCAGCGCACGAACCCGCCTGTAGACCTCAGTGGAAGAGATGCTCTGCCAGGCTCCTGTCTCGTCCTGAAAGAGCATGGCATCCCGCCGCTTCGCATCCGCGACTCGCAGGAACAGCTCATTGACCGTTTGAATCTCGTTCAGGCTGCCTTGCGTTGTTGCGTTCATCGCGCCCATGTACACTCCGCATGCATCGTAATCCCAAAAACCCAAGACAACGTGCCAGTGTAGCAGCGGCGGGTTGCGATCAGCGCCACCATTCCGAACGCAGCTCAACGCCGCGGACCACTTCGGTAGGCAGTCCCGGCTCGGGCGACCACAGCATCACTCCTGATTCTGCAAAGATCCGCTCGATCGGCTGCCGCCACGCGTGCAGCGCCAGGTTGAACAGGCCCCAGTGAATCGGCATCAGCAGCCCTTGTCCGCCCATCGCCGCAAAGCTCCGCAGTGCGCCCTCCGGCCCCATGTGAATCTGCCGCCACATCGGGTCGGACGCGCCAATCTCCAGCATGGTCAGATCGAAAGGCCCATGTTGTGAGGCAATCTCGGCAAAGCCATCCCACTCGCCCGAGTCCGCGCCGTAATACACCCGGTTGCACGGTCCGGCCAGCGCATACGAAGCCCACAACGTCTCAAACCGATTGAACAAGCTGCGTCCGGAAAAGTGCCGTGCCGGCAACGCCGTGATCCGCAAGCCGCTCACCGTGATAGAGTCCGTCCAGTCCAGCTCATCGATGTTCTCGGCCGGCGCGCCCATTTCGGTGAGAATCCCGCCCACGCCCAGCGGCGCCACCCATCGAGCATTCCGCAGATTCTCCATCCGCGCTAGCCTTGGAATCGTCCAGCCACCCAGATGATCGTAGTGGTCATGCGAGATCAACACCGCATCGATACGCGGCAGCTCTTCCAGCTTCAACGGAGGCGCAAAAAAACGCTTCGGACCGGCCCAGGTCATCGGCGCCGTGCGCTCATCCCACACCGGATCGGTCAGAATGCGCACTCCATCGATCTCAATCAGCATCGACGAGTGGCCCATCCAGGTCACGCGGAGACCGCTCTCGGGCGCAACATCAAAGACTCTCGCATCTGTTCGAAACGGCCCCAGCGGCTTCTTTGGTGTCGTCTCGGCCCTGTTGGTCAGTGAGCGCCAGAGTATCTTGAACATCGTCTTCCCATCGCCCACTCCGGTCGGCACCGGATTCTGAAACTTCCCGCCAACCCTCTCCGCCCGCTTTATCCAGCTCACTATGTGCCCGCGCTCCTTGTTTCTCATAAGATCGATTCCCAGCCCAAACGAAGCGCAAATATCGTCGCCTCGCTCCAAAACCGGTAATCGTCCCGCGCCACGCCAACATCGCCGATCCGAAACGTAAAATAGAGACTTACGGCAATCATCATCCGCCCGCATTCAAACCATGACCATTCTTCCCAGCCGCTCCTTCTTTCGCAATCCTGTAGCCCTGCTTGCCCTCGTTGCCGGACTCATCGCCTTCGTCATCCAGTCGGGCGAGCTCGGCACTGCCGACACCACCCATCGCCTGCAGTCCGCCCACGCTTTCTGGACATCCGAACCGCCCGTCTTCCCCAACGAATTTCCCGAGTTCGGCGTCCACGGCCGCGATGGCAAACTGCAAAGCTGGTATGGCATCGGCCAGTCGCTGCTCCTGCTCCCCGCCGACATCATCGGCACTGGACTCGAGCATCTGCCCATCTTCGCCGACTACAACGGCAACGACCCCGCCGTGCGCAGCATCTTCGTTGCCTTCACCACCAACATCCTGCTGTCGGTCCTGACCGCGCTGGTCTGCTTCCGCTTTCTAAGGCAATTCAACTTCAGCACCAATGAGTCAGTAGCCGGCGTGCTGGCCATGATCTTCCTCACCACCCACCTCCACTACACGCAGAACATGATGGAGAACAACTACATCTATCTGCTCACCCTCGCTGGCCTCTCCTGGCAATACGAGTGGCTCCAGACCGGCAGCCGCCGCGCCCTGCTGATCGGCTCCGCAGCCTTCGGCCTCAACCTGCTCACCCGCCTCACCACCGGCCTGGATCTCATCGCCGGGGGCGTCTTTGCCCTGCTCGTCTTCTGGTTCCAGGGCATGCGTGGCCAGTCGCTATGGGACAAGGCGCGCGTTTATCTCACAACTGCCCTGCCTGTCTACGCCTTCTTCGGACTTCTCGACCGCATCTACCAGTTCCATCGCTTCGGCTCCTTCTTCAACACCTACGTCAGCGTAGTCGCCGCCGAAACAAAAGCTCGCCATCCCGACTGGCCGGCCAAATACCCCTTCGAAACGCCCTTCCACATCGGCTTCTTCGGCGCACTCTTCACCCCTGAGAAATCCATCTTCCTCTTCGACCCGCTCCTCATCCTGACCATCCTGCTCATCGTCGTCGCATGGAAGCGCTTCAGCCCCGCAGTCAAGGCCTACACCATCACGATCTTCCTGCTGCTTCTCGCCTACATCAGCTTTTACGCGCGCTATACCGTATGGAGCGGCGACGATGCTTGGGGCGACCGCTACGTCTCCACCACCGTAGAACTCGCCACCCTGCTGGCGCTGCCGCTGCTGCTGCGCCATCGCCGCCAGCTACCCAAACTAATCTGGCCAGCCGGAATTGCGATCATGGCGATCAGTGCCGTCGTCCAGTTGGCATCGCTCGCCTTCTGGCTGCCGCTGGAGCTCTATCAGATGGATAACTTCGGCCAACCCATGTTTGTCATAGGGCTCCGCGTCGAGAACATCGCCGCCTTCGCCCTCGGCAAGATGGATGCCTGGGGCCTGAACACCCCCGCCATGGCTGTGGACCAGTGGGACTACGCCCACATCACCACATGGAACTTCCTGCCCTTCCTGCTCAAGCGCGTCGGCCAGGCTCCAGCGTGGGCCGTCAATGTCACGTTTGCACTATGGGGCGCAGCACTGGCCGCGCTGGCATCGGCCCTCTGGCAGCTGCGCCGTGTAATGCGGGAGCAGCAGTAAGAAGACGCTGCGGCCTAAACCGTCAAATTTAAGAGGGGATTGGAAAATGGTGGGCAGCGAGGGACTCGAACCCCCGACATCCTGCTTGTAAGGCAGGCGCTCTAACCAGCTGAGCTAGCCGCCCGCACCGGGCGAAACTAAGGCCGTGGCCGACCTCACTTTCATCATACCAGCGAATGCGTGTGGGGCCGGTTCGCAGGGCCAAGATTGATACACTCGACCAAGTGAAGCGACTCATCGTGAACGCCGACGATTTCGGCCTGACCGCTGGCGTCAACCGCGCCGTCGTCGAGCTCAATCGGCATAAGACACTGACCAGCGCAACCCTGATGGCTCGCGCTTCAGCAACCGAAGAAGCCGTTTCACTCGCCTTGACAAACCAGACACTCGGCGTCGGTTGCCACGTCGTCCTCGTAGACGGCGAATCGGTTCTGCGGCCACGCAACGACCTTGTCTGGCTCGTGGACCCCGTAAGAACCGTTGGGCGCTTCGAACCCACACTTGGGAAGTTCATAAAACTTCTGTACCCTCTTCGTCCCCTTCCATTCTCATTAGGCCGGAAGCATCTCGACGAAGAAATCGAAGCCGAAGCCACCGCTCAGATCGCCGCACTCCAAAATTGGGGCCTGCGCCTCACCCACATCGACACCCACAAGCACACCCACATGTTCCCCCGTGTCCTACGTCCCGTACTGCTCGCGGCCCGTTCTGCCGGTATCCGCAATGTCCGCAACCCCTTCGAGCCCTCCTGGAGCCGCGATGCAACTCCCCGCGCGCCATGGCTGCGCCGCGCTCAAGTCCGTCTGCTCCACACCATGGAGAAGACCTTCCGCCGCATCGTCGCCGAAGAAGGCTTCACCACCACCGACGGCTCCATCGGCGTCCTGGCCACTGGCACACTGGATCAAAAAACCCTCGCTTCCCTGCTCCAAGCGATGCCCGACGGCACCTGGGAACTCGTCACCCACCCCGGCTACAACGACAGTAGCCTCGCACAGGCAGGCACGCGCCTGTTAGCCTCCCGAGAGACAGAACTTGCAGCCCTGACCAATGTCCAATTCCCATCGGACATCGAACTCATCCGCTTCAGCGACCTGGCGGCCGGCCCGTAATCGAAACCGGCGAGCAATCGAAAAATTAACACACTTGCAGAATCCCGGCATCAGCGGGCATCGTCGAATCCAGCAGGCCTATGCGCATCGGAATTACGTGTTATCCAACCTACGGCGGCAGCGGAGTAGTAGCCACCGAACTCGGCATCGAACTCGCAGCGCTGGGTCATGAAGTTCACTTCATCAGCTACTCGCAGCCATTCCGCCTCACGGGCCGCGAAACCGGCATCTTCTACCACGAAGTCCCGGTCTCCAACTATCCGCTCTTCGAGTTCCCGCCTTACGACCTTGCCCTAGCCTCGCGCATGGCCGAGGTTGCCGAGTACTACCTGCTCGACCTGCTCCATGTGCACTACGCCATCCCGCATTCGGTAAGCGCCCTGCTCGCCCGCCAGATGCTCGCCGAGCGCGGCAAGAGCCTGCCCTTCGTCACCACCCTGCACGGCACCGACATCACTCTGGTCGGTATGGACCGCTCCTACCTGCCCATCACCCGCTACGCCATCCAGCAGAGCGACGGCGTCACCAGCATCTCCGACTACCTCAAGACCGTCACCGAAACCAACTTCGGGGTTACGGAATCGCTCAAGGGCCGGCCCATTGAAGTGGTACATAACTTCGTCAACTGCGATGTCTACAAGCCTTTCGCCGATTCCGATGCCCGCGCCACCGCTCGCGCCCGCTTCGCCGCTCCCGGCGAATTCCTCTTCATGCACCTATCCAACTTCCGCCCCGTAAAACGCATCGCCGACGTCGTCCAGATCTTCGCCCGTGTTGCGAAGCAGCTTCCCGCGCGCCTCGCACTCATTGGAGACGGCCCTGACCGCTCCACCGCGGAGTGGCTCGCACACTCGCTCGGCATCCACGACCGCATCCACTTCCTCGGCAAGCAGGACCGCGTCAGCGAGTTGCTTCCCCTTGCCGACCTGATGCTCATGCCCAGTGAGATGGAGTCCTTCGGCCTCGCCGCCCTCGAAGCCATGGCCTGCGAAACCCCGGCCATCGCCACCCGCGTCGGCGGCGTCGCCGAGCTCATCACCGATGGCCACGACGGCCTGCTCTTCCCCGTTGGCGATGTCGAAGCCATGGCCAACGCATCGATCGCGCTGCTCTCCGACCCGGATCGACATATAGCCATGCGCAAAGCCGCCCGCAAAACCGCACAGGACCGCTTCTGCTCCACCCGCATCCTGCCACGCTATGTCGCGTTCTACGAGTCCCTGCTCTCTAAAAATCCGACCCTCTAAGAGCCAGGGGAGTTCGTAACCACGCGCGCCGGGATTCGCGGCCGCGCTTCCGTGCCATTCTGCCCGGTCATCTCCGGCATATCTGCCGGCAGCTCAATCGAAACCAGCGTCCCGCGCCCCGGCCTTGAAACAACCGTGAACCGCGCCCGGTTGCCATAGAGCACCTCCAGCCGTTCGCGCACATTCTTCATGCCAATGCCCGCGCCCCGCCGCTCAATCGACGATGGCGGATTAAGCACAATTCCTACGCCATCATCTTCGACCTCGACAATCACCCGCTCTGCCTGCATGCGGCTGCGAATCGTGATCGTCCCCCCATGAATCCGCGGCTCCAACCCATGCTTGATGCTGTTCTCGATCAGCGGCTGCAGCAGAATGCTCGGCACCAGAATATCCAGCGTCCGCTCATCCACATCCTTCACCACGCGCAGTTTCTCGGTTCCAAAACGCACCACTTCGATATCCAGATAATCGTCGGTAAAGCTCAATTCTTCGCGCAGCGGCACATACGTTCCATGATCACGCAGGAGTCCACGCAGCAGATTCGCCAGCTTCACAATCATCTCCCGCGCCAGATCTGGCCGGAACCGCACCAGTGAAGCGATCGAGTTCAGCGTATTGAAAAGAAAATGCGGATTGATCTGCCTCTGCAACGCATCCAGCCGGGCTTCCAACACCAGCCGCTTCTGCTCTTCCAGCTTCAGTTCGATGCGCAACGCATTCCAGACCTTGAGCATGATGCCGACCACGACCGGCGCGCACAGCCACACCAGCACCTGCAGCAGGTCCGACTCCGAATCCAGACCAAACAGCCGATGCGGATAATGGCTCGACACCCATACATGCACCATCTCCATGCCCGTGATCAGCACCAGCAGCAGAATCTGCCGGTCAAACTTCGGCTTGCGCAGGTTCCTTCGCACCCAGCGGTAAATGCTCAGATCGACAAATGGAGTAAACGACCAGACCTCCTCCTCCTCGACCCACGCGCCGAAGATGCCCGAGACCAGCCCCACAGCGCAGAGAAACGGCGCCGCCAGATATTCATGCCGAATCTCCGCCGGCAGCGCCAGCGCCAGCGCGCTCAACATCGCCCAACCCGGCCCCAGCATTAGCCCCAGCAGAATCACCGTCTCAAAGGAAATATCCGCAGCCTGAAAATTCGGCACGTTCAGCCGCACCCACACGCCAAGCGTCAGCGGAATCAGGAAAAACGCCAGCAAACCCAGCGTCTGCCGCGCCTGGCGATGCTCGGCAAACAGCAGCCGCTGAAAGGTCCGCGACCGCGCCAGAGCGCTCGCCACCGAAGCCGCCACACCCAGCTTCACCAGCAGGGTGATCAGAATGAGTTTGTCATCTACCACGCATTCACTCTATCGCGTTACCGTATTGGATTACATTAGATCGCACGCGCCCTGCATCCTGTTTTCATTTCAGCCATCCAATAGATAGATCGCCATTCAGACAAGCGGCGCGATTGCCGCGCAAGTAAGCCAATTCAAACGAGGCCGTAGAATAAAGTATGAGTTTTGAAAAAGTAGTCAAGGTAGCCGATGCCGACTTCCCCACCCGCTGGGGACACTTTCGCATTCTCGGCTTCGAAGGCCACCTGCCCGAACCACGCCCCTGCTGCGAAGAATCCGCCAAGCATGGCAAGCGTATCGAAGGCCTCGTCGCCCTCGTCATGGGCGACATTCACTCCGCGCCCCCGCTGATCCGCATTCATTCGCAGTGCCTCACCGGCGACGTCTTCGGCTCACTGCGCTGCGACTGCCGCCTCCAACTGGAATTGGCATTGAGCAAGATCAGCCAGCAGGGCTCCGGCATCCTGCTCTACGAGCAGCAGGAAGGCCGCGGCATCGGTCTTATGGCCAAGCTTCGCGCCTACGAACTCCAGGACCACGGCCGCGACACTGTCGAAGCCAACGAAGAACTCGGCTACGCCGCCGACTGCCGCCAGTTCGAGCTCCCCGCCGAAGTCCTAAAGATGTTGGGCGTCTCAGAAGTCCGCCTCATCACCAACAACCCCGAAAAAGTAGCCGCACTCGAAGCCGGCGGCATCTCGGTGGTCGAGCGCGTCTCAGCCGAAGTCGCCCCCCAGGAGACCTTCAAGAAATACCTCGAAACCAAACACGAGAAGATGGGCCACATCCTCGAATCGCTGGCCGTAGAAGAGCGGTAAAAGCGGGCCATCTCAGGCCTTGTCTTTTCCGCTCTTCGCCTTCTCAAATAAATCAGCAAACTCCCGATACCGCTTCGCCATCTCCTCGACAGCCTGATCGCGCGTCCACTTCCCGCCACGCCAGTTCACCAGCGGATCCCAGAAATCCGTCCGCCCCACAGCGAAGCCGATAAACCCATCGACAGCAGCCGCAGTCGATAGCCATTCGCGCACCTTGGCATCGTCCTCGCCGCGTCCCAGGATGATGCAGCTGACATTGTCGCGCCCGTCCCGACGCGCAGTCTTCACGATCTTCTTGCAGTCCTCCGCGCGATCCAGCCCCTCGATCTTCCACACATCCGGCTCCACGCCCGCGTCCTGCAGCTCTTCGATGGCGCGCACCATCAACCCCGGCCGCAGCTGAGCGTCATACGCCTTCTTGTCGCCATGGAGCTTCTCCAACTGCTGCCGCTCCGCAGGCACCAGCAGCTCAAACATAAACAGGCTCCGTCCCGCCTTCTGCAGATACTCGGAGAGCCTTCGCAGCCGCACCGCCTGCTCTTTATTCAGCGGAGGATACCCCTCCGGGTTATACCGCACCAGCACCTTGCAAAAGGTCGGCTGAAATGCCTCGATGTGCTCCGCAAACTGCTCGCCATACTCAAAATCGAACTCTTCCTGCCCGCTCTTTTCCGCGCACATCGCAAAGTGAAAACCCTGCTTCGCTGCATCGCGTAGGATAGCCTCGCCAAACTGCTCATCGACCAGAATCGCAGCCTTCTCCTTCGGCACCCCATCCGCGACAGCCTTCTGAAAGCCGTCGTAGATCACCTGCTTGGCCGCCGCAATCTCCGCTGTCTGCTGCGAAGTCAGCGGCTCATGCCAGCCAAACATCTTGGTTTCAAACGATCCCCGATGATCGAAGGGAAGAACATACAGTGGCTGAGTAAATCCGCGCGGCGTCATAAGGCTCCTCAAACAGTCTCCGATACTTTCCCTTCTTGAGATGC
>DATAZR010000083.1:0-122906 GCA_036271955.1 Acidobacteriaceae bacterium | reverse complement strand
ATATGCCGGCGAACTCCGCCATCGACCGCAAGATAAGCCGGGGCTGAAACCGGTCCGCCCCGATTGATCAAATCTACGAGGCCAGTCGAAACAGAGGTAGGTGAGGAGCTGCCAACCAGCAGCTGACCTGTATCGGAATTCAAAGTCATGATCTGAAAGTTGGGAAACCGCGCCCTGACCATGCCGTGAAACTCGCTTGCATGCAAGTCCGGCAGGGTTTGGTCTAGGAGCAGGATTCCACCTTCGTTGCTTCGTTTGTTCAGCAGTTCCAGCGCGCCGGCCCCGCTTCCCGCCTGGATCACGTTCCAGCGCGGCGGACCCAGCTTGTCATGAATGTCCTGCCGGAGCCGCGTGTTCGGGCTCACGATGAAAACGTCGATCGGCGATCGATCTTCGCGGCGTACAAATTGAGCTTCTGAAGTTGCCATCGAAATCACCCGCCTGTCCGTACAAAATTCATTAGAAGCAGGAACCCGCTGTTGCGTTCGCAGGCGGCCCGTATTATCGAAGAAAATGTTCTGCCGGTCTAGCTCCCTAGCAAGAGTCGGCATCCCCTCCGGGCAAAGTAAAGCTGATGCAGAATGGATCTTCAACAAATCGGAAATCGCCTTGCTGACTGCGAATATTCGCCTCTGCCAGCGCCATGCTAAGCCGCGCAGCAGACTTCAAATGCCTGCCCTGGGCACGCGTATTCTGCAGGGTCAGGGCAAAGCCTTGAACCGTCGGCTTCACTCGAAGTTCAATTGAATCGCCAGGAGCCGAAACCGAGGCAGTAATCTTCAACAGTGCAAACAATGCCTGCAGCGTCCGATCCTTGTCTCCAAGCATCGGCGGCAGCGCCTCCGGAGACGCCGACACAAAAATCATGCCGGATTGCTTGAGCACTTTACCCTGCACATCGCAAACCGACGCCAGCAATTCTGAGAGATCGATGAGCTCGCGGTCCGCCTCGTTCTGCCAGGCAAACAGCAGGTCCTGCAGCGACTGGAAGAGCTGGCATGCGCCTTCGACCTGGTCGGCCGAGATCTGCATGTACCGCTTCTGATCCCCGGGGGAAACCATAGGCGCAGTCGCGGTGATCACCGCCGACCTCAAAACCGTGAGCGGCTGGGCCATGGCGTGAAGGCCTTCGCTGAAGTGAGCGCAAATCAGGGCTACCGTGGAGCGTGTGTCACTGCTAAGCCCCTCGGTTTTCAGCCCACTCTCAGTCATGACGAAACTCGTATCCGATGCCTCGAATCGTATGGGTCAGCTTGCGCTCGCCGGGAAGATCCACCTTGTCCCTTACGTACTTCATGTAAACATCGACAATGTTGGTCGAGGGATCGTAAGGCGCATTCCACACCTCTTCAAATAAGGTCGCTCGCGAAATAGGTTTGCCGGCGTTGCGCATCATGTACTCAACAATGGCAAACTCTCGTGGAGTCAGGTCGATTCTTCTACCATTCCGCTCAACCCGCCGCTCTTCCCGATATAGCACCAGATCGCCAACCTGCGAGCAGTTCGGAATCATGCCCGAATTGCGCCGCAGGAGAGCCCTAACGCGAGCCAGAAGCTCCACAAATGAAAACGGCTTTACAAGGTAATCATCCGCCCCATGCTGGAATACCTTAACCTTGTCTTCGATACTATGCCGGGCAGTCAGCACCAGTAGCGGCAGCCGCGGCATTGAAGGTCTGAGCTTTTGCAGCAGGCTGACTCCGTCCAGGCCTGGAAGGTTGAGGTCCAGAATCAGCAGATCGTACCGCTTCTGCCCCTGAAGCGTCTCGAAAGCCTCTTCCCCGTTATGCACCAAGTCGACGCCAAAGGACTCCGCCTGAAGTTCCTGGCAAAGAAATCCAGCCAGAGAAACATCGTCTTCAACGATGAGAATATTCCGTCCAGCCCGAAGACTCGATTCCCTGGTGTTTCTGTCTATTTTCGCGTGGTCCTGCTCGATTGCAGTAATCGTACTGCCCCCTGGTTTCGACAATGTAGCTTGAATGAAAACTATAGTAACCCGCGTATAGACGGAAATGCAACGGATAATCCCTTTTTAACTAATCAATCCTTCAAACGTATCCGATATATATACGCCGCATGCCCAGCCAGCTGCGTTTTCTCAGCTCGTGGTGCATAGACTCCGCACTATACTGGAGTGCATCAGGCACGGTCCGACTCAAGCACGGGGACCGGCGATTGGGCTCCGGCTAGGCAGACTCCATTGAATTGAGGGCGAAGCATGCAAAAGTTCGAGTACCGCACCCCCCGATTTTCCGTCGATCTTCCGGTTAAGTTCATTGCTGAGAATACGGTGTTGACCGGTCGCTCCAGAGATATAGGTAAGGAAGGCATGACGCTCGACCTCGCCGAGGCCGTTCAGCCAGGCGCCGTCGGGACGGTATCCGTCAGCCACCAGGGCCGCACCGTTGAGGTGCGCGCACGCGTCGCGCATGTGGATGGCACCCACACCGGCGTGGAATTCCTGCCGGACTCCGAGGCTGATCGCGCCGCTTTGGCCCAGCTCGTAGCGTCTCTGGCAACTGTGCCGCCCCGGTCAGGACCCGTCCTTCTGCACTAACCCTTAGCGTCGCCACCCGCAAATTTCATTTTCCGAAATCAACCGCGAAGAGACTGATCGGGCGTATAGAGTTACGATAGTAATCGCGTCTTGCCTGGAGCCTGATCCTTACATTCCCTGCTTTGCCTGCCGCATCGCGGTAATGGAGCTCGGCAGCGGAATCTCGGCATCGTCTTTCACCTGATGTTGAACGATCACCGAGATGCGGCGGTTGGATGGGTCATTTGGCTGTTTCGGAAGCCGGAGCTGCTGGTCGGCGAACCCGCGTACTTGCGATAGCTGCCCTGGAGCGATACCCGCGCTCTGCATCATCCTTCGCGCTTCGTTGGCCCTGTCGGTAGACAGATCCCAGTTGTCATAACCCCTGGTCGCCGAATAGGGTGTCGCATCTGTATGCCCTTCGATAGAGAGGCGATTTGGCAGCTTACCCAGCTCCTGAGCCAGCACCTGCAGTAGTTCGCGCAAAGCTGGCGTCGGCTTAGCACTGCCCAGCTCAAAAAACGTGCCTTTCGCCGATTCCATCAGCTCAATCCGCAGGCCTTCTGCGGTGATGGTGATCTCGATTTGCCCCTTCAATTTATTCAGAGGATCGACATGGTGAATGGACTTGAGAATGTCCTCTTTCAACCGCTTCAGATCCTCTTTCTTGAGCGCAATGAACACGGACGCACCATTGTTGTTTGTTCCCACCAGCTTGCCCGAGCCTCGTGGATCACGAAAATATCCTCCGACAGCTACCTGCACTTCCTTGCTCGCACTTAGCAGCCATAGCACGATAAAAAGCGCCATCATGGCCGTAACGAAGTCCGCATAGGCGACTTTCCAGGCGCCACCGTGATGTCCCCCGTGACCGCCCTTTTTCTTGATAATGATGATCGGTGCTATCTCAGGCACGGCGTTGATCCTTATAAACTCGGTTGAATCTCACTAAGACTGTGGCATCGAGCTTCACCGGCAGTATGCGGAATTCCGTCTATCCCATATCGCCGATTTGCCCCGTTTTTGCGGTACTAGAAAGGTGGTGCTATGCCGCCTGAGCCATCGACTCATCCTTCTGACGGCAGCCTTTCTCAACTTCTTGAAAGCTCGGCCGTACATGCGCGGGAATCGCTCTCCGTCCCATCTCCACAGCAAGAATCGGCGACATATCCTTCATGAAGGAAAGCATCACCACGCGCAGCACGTGATAGTAACAATGTTCGTCTTCCACCAGCTTGGCCATGCTCGATGCCAGCGGCCCGACCACGCCGTAGCAGAGCAGAATACCGAGAAAGGTTCCCACCAGCGCCGCGGCGACCTTGTGGCCGATCTCTTCCGGTGGTCCGCCAAGAGCGCCCATGGTAATGACTACGCCCAGCACCGCTGCAACGATTCCCATGCCCGGCAGCGAGTCGGCCATGGTGGTCAGCGCCGACGAGGGAGCCGTTGCACTGGCATGATGGACTTCCATATCCAGCTCCATCATCTGGTCCACATCAAAAGGAGTAGCACCGCCGGTGATCGTCATGCGCATCGTGTCGCAGACAAAATCCCGCACATGATGGTCCTTGAGAAACGCAGGATATTTGCTGAAGATGGCGCTCTTGCTCGGCTCCTCGATGTCGCTCTCAATGGCGACCAAGCCCTCGCGACGCGACTTGTTGAAGAGGTTGAACATCATCTTGAGCGCTTCAAGATAGCGCGCCTTGGAGTACTTCGATCCCTTTAGAACGCCCATCATTCCGCTCACGATCTTCTTCAAGACGTGCAGAGGATTGGAAGCGAGCATTGCACCCAAAGCGGCTCCGCCGATGATGATGAACTCCGAGGGCTGCACCAGCACCGGCAGCTTCCCCTTCTCCATCAGAAAGCCGGCTACGACGGCGCCGAACACCAGGATGATTCCAATAATCGAAAACATGAGCCTCTTTCCCGGGACAGACCACGAGCCTGAAATTTGAATTCGTCCGTGAGCCGGACCCTTCAGGCGATTGAGCAGTGAGGATTGCTCGACTTCTATCGGCACTTGCGGCGAGAATTTCTAGGGTCTCACCGTTACCGGCTCGTATTCCCCGCGGCCGCAGCTCAGGCAGGGTGAATACAGACCTCGCGAAGATGTTCTGCAATTCTGCCCACAGCGACAGGCTTGCTGTAGTAAAAGCCCTGAATTTCATAGCAGTGCTGATCGCGCAGAAACGACAACTGCGCCTCGGTCTCTACTCCCTCGGCCAGCACTTCGAGATTGAGCGCCTTCGCCATTCCGATAATGGCCGTGGTGATGGCCGCATCGTCGCGATTGATGGCAACATCTCGAACAAAGGACCGGTCGATCTTGAGCCGGTTCACCTGGAACTGCCTAAGGTAGCTCAGGCTCGAATACCCTGTCCCGAAGTCGTCGATCGCCAGCTTCACGCCCATATCCCGCAGCTCCTGCAGGATGGAAAACATCACGTCCGCATTGGTCAGCAGCAGGCTTTCCGTCAGCTCCAGCTCCAGGTATCGCGCGTCCAGGCCGGTATCCTGCAGCACATTGCGAATCATGTCCACGAATCCCTGCTGTCGAAACTGAACCGCCGAGACATTCACGGCCACCGGCACGGCAGGCAGCCCTGCATCCTGCCACTGCTTTGCCTGCGCGCAGGCCGTCCGCAAGACCCATTCGCCGATAGGAACAATCAGGCCGCTGCTTTCGGCAATGCCGATGAATTTGTTCGGCGGCACCAGTCCCAGCTGCGGATGATTCCAGCGCAGCAGCGCTTCGACGCCGGTAATGGTTCCGCTCCGGATATTGACCTGCGGCTGATAGAGGAGAAAGAGCTCATCCCTGTCCACGGCCGCTCTCAGGCCGTTTTCCATCTTCAGCTGCTCCTTGATCTGGTGGTTCATCTCTTCCGCAAAGTAGCGCGCCTTGTTCAGGCCGTCTTCTTTGGAAGCAAACAAGGCTACATCGGCATTCTGCAGCAGCTCTCCGGCATCCACGCCGTGATCCGGAAACCGGCTGATGCCGACATTAAACGAGATGCTGAGTGTATGACCCAGTATCGAAAACTCCGCCGAGAGCTCGTCGATCAGCTTCTGCGCGATGGTCTCGGCATGCCCTGAGGAGTGTGTACCTTCAGGCACGATCGCGAACTCGCCGCCGCCAAGCCTGGCCACAATGTCGCGCACTCCAACGCTACCCTTGATGCGCTGCGCTATCTCCTGCAGCAGCCGGTCGCCAAAGAGCTGACCGAACGAGTCATTGATGATCTTGAACCGCCCCAGCTCCAATAGCAGCAGCTCAACCTTGGCCCCGTTCCCCCGCGCAGCCGATAAAGCGTCCCTGAACTGCAGGCTGAAGAGCGTGCGATTGGGAAGACCGGTCAACGTATCGTAGTAGGCCAGGAAATGAATCTGTTCGTCCGCGTCTTTGCGATCTGTAATGTCTTCTGCTGTGCCCTCGTAATGAAGAACCCTTCCACGGCTGTCCTGAACCGGCCGGATATTGAGCGAGACCCATCGCCTTACCCTGTCACGGTTGTAGACCTCGGTGCGGAGGTTCAGCGCCACGCCATGCTCCTGAATCGCCCGCTTCCATTTCCCCATCTCCACTGGATCGACCAGCAACTGCCGCCCTACGTTTTCGATCTCGTTAAGAAACTGCTCTACAGACTCATATCCGTGGATGCGTGCCAGCGTCCGGTTCACGGCAAGAGGACGTCCTGACGGGCTCACCTGGAAGATCCCGACCAGAGCATCTTCAAAGATCATCCGGTACTTCTCTTCCGCCTGGCTGATTTGCTCGTTGATTTGTTCGTATCGCTGCAGCAGCTGGTTCAGTGTTCCCAGAGCTTCATGCCATGTGTCCTGCATGGGACGCGAACGGCGTCGCTCCCGGAATACCCGCGAAGGAGCAGCATCGCGGGAAGGCTTCGCCCCGTTTTTTGTCTGTGTCGCGGCAGGGATATCCCGCTCCGAGTCAACGCTCGGAGGCGGCACATTCAGGAGTCTATTTACGAGCATCCGCATTCATCGGCATCTCGCCTCGGGAATTCCAGTGCGCTCCGGCAGAAAAAGCGATTTATTTTTTGCCCGCCATCTGGCTTAGCTCATGTCGCGGCTCAGCCCTGATTCCCTCCTGGGTCTTCGATACACAGGGTGCTGTGCAGCTTTCGCGCCAGCACCTTTTCCAGATAGGCAAATCCTGCCCGGCTGGCGGTCTCCGATATCACCGGCTGGCACCCAGGAAGCCTTTTCATTCATGCGCTTACCTGCACCGCATCCATCCTTGGAACTGGCCCGTGGAATGCAACTATCTCCGGCAACCGGCTGAACTCTCATCGAAATCTCACCGGCCAAATCAAAGCGAAAGGGGCAAATCATGTCCGTCGCAGGAATCTTCGCAAGCAGTTTGTTTTCCGACGCCATGTCGCAGTTGGGACAAAAATCCCCCTCTGCGGCAAAACAACCGGCCTCTGGATCCAGCTTCGCCGACCTCCAGCAGCAGCTCACATCGCAATCCTCACCACTCACCCTGGCTGACTCAGTCGCCTCACACTTTCCCCAGCTCAGAAGCCGACTGGAAAATCAGTCGGGAACCAAATTGCCCACCCAGACGCCTCCCTTCAGGCAGCCCTCCAGCCAGATGGGTACAGCGGGGCGCGAAGCCACCCTGGCGACCAGTCCGCTGGCGGCCGCATGGCAAGCCTACAACTCTCTGCAGCAGAATCCGGTCAACGCAGCTCTGGGCAACGCTTTGCAGGCCAACTCCGCTGGCATCTCCATCAACATTTAGCCGCAGCATCGAGATGCCAGATTCGCAAGAAAAATCGGCGAACGCACTGAAATGTTCCCCGCCATCTGCCGATATGACCACGCCACGGATGCGTCGTGGGAGCAGTGTGCCGGCCCGTGCCAGCAAGACCGTGCATTGCCCTCATGAACCGTGAAACCGGACAAAACATGAAAATAGATAAAAGCACTCTCGGCGGCATCGCCGTTGCCATGGTCGGCATCGGAGTCGGGCTCGTGCTCGATGGCGGCAAACTGACTCAGGTATTGCAGCCCACCGCCGCCTTAATCGTCTTCGGTGGAACCCTCGGGGCGGTCATGATCCAGTTCCCCCTCCCTGTTGTGCTCCAGGCATTTCGCGCACTGCGCGATGTTTTTCTCAACCCAGCGCCTGAACCGGATTCGCTCGTGCAGAACCTGCTGCGGTTTGCCTATAAGTCGCGCAAAGAGGGCCTGCTCTCCCTTGATGCCGAACTGGCGCGCATCCAGGACCCATTTCTGAAAGAAAGCCTCATGCTTGCCATCGATGGCGTAAGCCCGGAAGAGCTTCGCAAGATGATGGAGATCCAGCTCGACTATCAAAGCGAAAAAGACGAGCGCATTCCCAAGGTCTTTGACTCCGCTGGCGGATTCGCCCCCACGGTCGGCATCCTCGGCGCAGTCCTCGGCCTCATCCAAGTCATGCAGCAGCTGCAGGACATCAACGCCGTCGGCAAGGGGATCGCCGTCGCATTCGTCGCAACTATATATGGAGTCGCCTCCGCCAATCTGCTCTTCCTGCCCTGGGCCGGCAAGCTGAGAATCCGCCTGCGCGAGCGCCAGATCATCCAGGAGATGACACTGGAAGCGGTTCTGTCGATTATGACCGGCGTCAACCCGCGCTCCCTTGAGCTTCAACTCGGCAATTACCTTGACGCGCCTGTCAAGGGAGGGCTCAAGAAGGTCGTCAATCAATGAGAGCGTCGAGGCGATCCAGACGACGAGGGCACTCCGAAGAGGCGACCGGACACGACCGCTGGCTGGTCTCCTATGCCGATTTCGTAACCCTCCTCTTCGCTCTCTTCGTAGTTCTCTTTGCCACTTCCTACCGCGACAACATCTCCATCCGCAAGCTCTCCCGAGCCATACATGTAGGCTTCCAAAAGCTCGGCGCGTTTTCCGCAGAGGCAAGCCATGGGCCCGAAGCCTATCCAGTTCTCGGACCGGAAACTCCGGTCGATGCGAATCCCGCGAATGTGCCCAAGCCACTAGGTTCAAATGCGACCGGCATCGATATCGGCGAGCTTCGGAAGCAGCTTCAGATCGCGATCGGGCATGAGATTCAGAATCACGAGATTGACATGCACGTGACACCCGAAGGCTTCGTGATCAGCCTCAAAGATCTTGGATTCTTCAACAGCGGCGAAGCCACCCTGCGCGCAGGCGGCGCCGATAAGATCGAGCGCATCGCCAGGGTACTGGCCCAGCACAATCTCGATGTTCGTATCGAGGGCCACTCCGATGACCAGCCCATCCATACCCCCGAGTTTCGTTCCAACTGGGAGCTATCCTCCGCGCGCGCCATGGCCGTCCTCATGCTGCTTGCCAATGACCAGACAGTCAACCCGAGCAAGCTGTCGGTAGCCGCATACGGACAGTACCGGCCCATCGCCGACAACGCCACCGCCGAGGGCCGCCGCCTCAACCGGCGCGTCGATCTGGTAGTAGTCGCACCGGTGACCACCCCGCTTTCTTCCAAATAAAATCGGCAAACGGTCCTTCTTTGTATCTCCCGCAGGCAACCAGCGTCCGCACGAATTTGCGATGATGCTGAAGAGGCAATTATGAGCAGCGACAAGCGAGTAGCAGTAGTAACCGGCGGAGCGCAAGGCATTGGACGCCGGACATCCGAATTGCTGGCCGAGCGCGGATTCCGGCTTGCCATCATCGATCTGCACCACCCCATAGAAACCGCCAAGAAGATTGAAACCAACGGTAGCGAAGCCCTTGGATACGCAGGCGACATTACCGATGAAACAGAGGTCGCAAATTTCGCCGAAGAGGTTTTTGAGCGCTTCGGCTGCGTGGACGTGCTGGTCAACAATGCAGGCATCAGTCTCATTTCGCCAGCTGAGGAGACATCGGCTGCCAGCTATCGCCGCGTGCTCGATGTAAATCTTGTAGCGCCATTTCTGCTGGCGAAAGCCTTCGGAGAAAAGATGCTCGCAGCCGGTTGCGGTTCCATCGTCAATGTGGCTTCCATCGCAGGCCTGGTCGGAGTTGCCGATCGAGCCGCGTACAACGCTTCCAAACACGGCCTCATTGGACTGACACGAACGCTCGCTGCCGAATGGGGCGGGCGCGGAGTGCGTGTCAACGCAGTCTGCCCAGGCTGGGTCAAGACCGAGATGGATGCAGTGGATCAGGCCAAAGGTACCTATACAGACGCCGACATCACCGGGCGCATTCCCATGGGCCGTTTCGCTTCGGCAGACGATATTGCCCGGGCCATTGCCTTCCTCGCCGATGGAGCTGAAAGCCCCTTCATCAATGGCCATACGCTCGTCGTCGACGGCGGCTGGACTGCCGACGGAAGCTGGGAATCGCTGCGTTTAAGCAAGCGATAACGCAAGGGTTGTCATCTCTAGTACAACGCTTTACTATGGCAGACCGGAGCAGATTCCATGCGAATGTACCCCGCTGCTGTTGTCCTTGGCTTTTCTCTTTCACTCATAACAGCAGTCGCACAACCGCCAAACCAGACGCCAGTTCCTCCGCCCACGCCGGAGGAGGTTAAAGCTGCCGCGGCGATGCCGTATCGCAACTCTGCGCCGCCCATCGAACAGCGCGTCGACGATCTCGTGGGGCGCATGACGCTCGAAGAGAAAGTCTCCCAGCTGATCGATCGCGCCGCCGCCATTCCACGGCTCGATGTGCCCGCCTACAACTGGTGGAACGAAGGCCTACACGGCATCGCCCGCTCTGGATACGCGACTGTCTTTCCGCAGGCCATCGGCAACGCCGCAACATGGGATGCTCCGCTATTGAACCGCATCGGAACCGTGGTCTCGACCGAGGCGCGCGCCAAGTACAACGACGCCGTCCGCCATGGCAACTATGACCGCTATTACGGCCTGACCGTCTGGTCGCCGAATATCAACATCTTCCGCGACCCGCGCTGGGGACGCGGCCAGGAGACCTACGGCGAAGACCCATTTCTCACCAGCCGTCTCGGCGTAGCTTTCGTGAAGGGTATTCAGGGTGACGATCCCAATTACTTCCGCGCCATTGCTACTCCCAAGCACTTCGCCGTACACAGCGGGCCCGAATCGACTCGCCATGAAGCGAACATCGACCCCAGCGAACATGACCTGTGGGACACCTACCTGCCGGCCTTTCGCGCCACCATCACCGAGGGCCACGCCGACTCGATCATGTGCGCTTACAATCGCGTCGACAAGGTCCCTGCCTGCGCCAACAAAATGCTGCTGCAGCAGATCCTGCGCAAGGACTGGGGCTTCCACGGCTTCGTCACCTCGGACTGTGGAGCCATCGACGACTTCTCCTCGAAGAATGGCCACCATTTCTCCACGTCGAATGAAACCGGCTCCGTCGCCGGCATCGAAACCGGAACGGACACCGACTGCGGCACCGAGTATCGCGCCCTGACCGCAGCCGTCCATGACAAGCTCATCACCGAGGCGCAGCTCGACGTTTCGCTCAAGCGGCTCTTCACCGCACGCATGCAACTGGGCATGTTCGATCCACCGGAGAAGGTTCCGTATGCCTCAGTTCCCTTCTCGGTTGTGAACTCGCCAGCGAATGCAGCTCTCGCCTTGCAGGCCGCTCGTGAATCCATCGTGCTGCTCAAGAACGACGGCGGATTTCTGCCGTTCAAGCCGTCTGACGGCAAGACCATTGCGGTCATCGGCCCATTGGCTGCCGCCCGCATGGACCTCGAAGGAAACTACAACGGCACCATACTCAAGCCGATCCTCCCCGTAGATGGCATCGTGGCTGAATTCGGCAGCGACCATGTTCTCTATGCGGAAGGCTCGCCCTACGTGATGGGCGGCGACGTGCCGGTTCCGCGCACGATGCTTCACTCGGCAGGCAATCCGAAAATCGAAGGGCTGACCGGCGAATACTTTCCCGGACACGGTGCCGAGGCCGGTTTCAACGGTACTCCCGAGATCACGCGCATCGACAAAGAGATCGACTTCGACTGGGCCTTTGCCAACCCTGTGCCCAGCCAGTCCGCAGATACCACGGCTGAAAGTTTTGCCGTGCGCTGGAACGGCACAATCTCCGCGCCCTTCGCCGAGACGGATCATTTCACCATTCACCTGCCCTTCTGCTATCCCTGCAGCGGCAAGCTGAAGTTCGCGATTCTAATGGACGGTAAACCGCTCGAACCGCTGCCTCCTGGTCCGCCACCTGCGGGCGTGAAAGTCCCACCCAGCGGACGAGGGCTCATTTCGACACAGCACTTCGCTATCCCTTTCGCAGACACAAGGCCCCACCAGTTTCACATGGAGTACATCCAGACCGGCAGGATCACAGGTGCCGGCCTCACCTTCGAATGGGCTCCCCGGCATGAGTTACTGCAAGAGGAAGCCGTCGCCACAGCGAAGAAGGCGGATGTCGTCGTCGCATTCGTCGGCCTCACCCCGCGCCTCGAAGGCGAAGAGATGCGCGTCAACGCTAAAGGCTTTGCCGGTGGGGACCGCACCGACATTGTTCTTCCCGACGCACAGCAAGAGCTCATTGAGGCTGTGGCCAAAACCGGCAAGCCGATGGTGGTCGTACTCCTGAACGGCAGCGCGCTCGCCGTGAACTGGACCCAACAAAACGCTAAAGCGATCGTCGAGGCATGGTATCCCGGCCAGTCCGGCGGTCAGGCCATAGCCGAAACCCTGAGCGGCAAAAACAACCCAGCAGGCCGCCTGCCCGTAACCTTTTATACGGGGGTCGATCAGCTGCCATCTTTTGACGACTATGAGATGAAAAATCGAACCTATCGCTACTTTCACGGCAAGCCCCTGTATGGCTTCGGCGATGGGTTGAGCTATACCAACTTCACCTATTCAAATCTCAAGCTTTCGAACGCGAATCTTAACGCGGGCGATACGCTGACCGTCGAAGCAGATGTTAAAAACGCCGGTCCCCTTGCAGGAGATGAGGTTTCAGAGCTTTATCTAACGCCACCCAAGACAGTGGTTTCTCCTGCCCTTGAGCTCGCCGGTTTCGAGCGCGTTCATCTGGATGCAGGCGAATCTAAGCACGTCACCTTCCATCTCGACCCGCGCACGCTTTCGCAGGTGGATGATCAGGGGATTCGAGCCGTCACCCCCGGCAGCTATCGCATCTACGTCGGCGGCTCGCAGCCCGATGGAGACGCCTCAGCCGGAGTAAAGCAGGAAACCTTCACCATCACCGGAAGCCAGAAGCTTCCCCGCTAAAACATGAGGTAGAAACATGATGAATATGAGATCGGCTTCTGCATTTGCCCTGTCGATTGGACTTCTCTCCGGAGTCGCCTACGGTCAGGCGAGGCCTAAGATTACCGGCGTCTCGCATCTAAGCGTCTACACCTCCGACGCCGCCAAAACCGAGCACTTCTACGTACACGATCTCGGCGCCTTCAAAGGCCCTGACCCGCAGAACCCCGCCGGCGTTCGCTATTACTTCAACGCCATTCAGTTCGTCGAGGTCCTCCCGCTCCCAGCCAATCTTAAAGACCCGAAGAACCACTTCGATCACGCCGGTTACAACACTGCCGACGCCGAGGCAATGCGCAAGTACCTCGCCGCCCACGGAGTCGCCGTGCCAGCAAGCGTAACCAAAGCCAGTGACGGCAGCCAGTATTTCGAAGTCAAGGATCCCGAAGAAAATCGCGTCCAGTTCATCCAGCCGCCAGCCCATCCGGCAACTGTGCCTGTGAATCCGCTGAGCAAGCACGTCATTCATGTCGGCTATATCGTCCATGATCCGGCCCTCGAAGACGGCTTCTATCAGAAGCTGCTCGGCTTCCGGCCTTACTGGCATGGCGGCATGAAAGACGATGCGCACGACTGGATATCCACGCAGGTTCCCGACGGCACCGACTGGCTCGAATACATGACCGTCTCAGGCCCCGAGAAGACCGGCATTCCGGCGACGATGACCCAGGACACTGCAGGCGTGCTCGATCACTTTGCCCTCGGCGTCAACAATATCGAGCAGTCCTATAACATCCTTTACGCCGGCGACCGGCTCGACACCAAACATAGCGGGGCGCAGCTGGGCCGCGACGGCAAGTGGCAGCTCAACATCTATGACCCCGATGGAACTCGCGCCGAGCTCATGGAGTTCCAGCCGGCGGTCAAGCCCTGCTGCTCGCCTTTCCTGCTTCCCAGTCCAACCCATTAGCGAACTCCGGTTCGATTTCCCTCTGCGGGCTGCAGTTGAAGAGGAGATACACTCCGGTACAGTGACCCGGAAGTTGCAGCATTGTTTTATTGGCTCCTCCATTGGCGACGTGGTAACGTGTGGTGATGTGCAATTAAGCACTGGGGCAGTTCTGATTTTTTGCGGCACCTTTACGGCACCGGGAAGATAAGCGGCTGAGCTGTTGAGTTAGGTGTCTTTGTTGCTTTGACGAAAGCCGGGCAGAATCGATGGATGCTACCTCCGCAGGGATGATTGGCAAGTACCAGGTCATACGTGTTCTCGGTCGCGGGGGCATGGGTGAAGTCCTTCTCGCGCAGGACGACCTGGGACGCCGCGTAGCGATTAAAAAACCGTTCAAATCGGCAATGGAAGATGGCTTGGCCCGCTTCAAGCTTGAGGCTCGCGCTTCTACCCTCAGCCACCCCAATATTCCAGTCGTATACGAGATGGGCATGCAGGATGGTATGCCTTTTATCGCCATGGAATTTGTCGAGGGCGAGCCGCTCGATAAGCTCATCGCCTCCGGCCGGCCACTCGATCTCATCGTCAAGCTCAGCATCATCGAGCAGGTCTGCGCCGGCCTCGGCCATGCCCACCAGAAAGGCATCATCCATCGTGACATCAAGCCGGCCAACGTCATCCTCCAGCCCAACGGCGTGGCTAAGATCATCGACTTCGGCATAGCCAAGATTCAAAACCTGGAGCAGACTTCAGGCCTAACGCAGACCAGCCAGATCATCGGCTCGCTCCACTACATTGCGCCCGAGCGCTTCAAAGGCGAGGCCATCGATGGCCGCGTCGACGTCTTCTCCGCAGGCGTGATGCTCTACCTCCTGCTCACCGGGCATCTGCCTTTCGCGGGCGGCGAGGCGACAGCATCGTACCGCATCGTCAATGAGGCTCACAGCTCGCTCGGCCAGCACATTCACGACTATCCGCCGGCCCTCGACGCCGTCATGGACCAGGCCCTGGCCAAAGATCCGATCGACCGCTATGCCACTGCCGAGGACTTCGGCGATGCCCTGCACGATGTTATCGAGGAGCTTAAGAAATCCCGCGTCTTCCAGCTCTTCGATGACGCCGAACGCCTCACCACCGAGAGCCGCTACGCTCCCGCTCTTGAACTGCTTGACGAGGCACTCAAGCTCGATCCGGCCAACACCCAGGCCCGCAAGCTGCGCAGGTTTGTCCGCGAGCACCAGGAGCGCCAGAAGCGCGCCGAACGGCTGCGCGAAATCATCACTCGCGCCGACGAAGTTCTCGGCGCGGAAAATTACCCTGAAGCCCTCGGCCTGCTCAAAGAGGCCCAACGGCTCGATGCCACCTTCCCCGAGCTCACTGAAAAGATCCAGGCCGTTGAAGAGAAGAAACGTCGCTACGACCTAAGCGTCACCGCGCTCACCGAGGCCGCCTCCGCCCGCGATCGCGGCGATCTTACCGCCGCCCTGCGCATCACGGAAAAGGCGGTCCAGCAGGACCCGGAAAATTCCAAACTTATTGCCATTCGCGGAGCGCTCGCCAAACAGATCGAGACTGAAACACTCCAGCGCAAAGTTGTCGCCATCATCGACAACGTCCATCGCGAAATCGCAGCCCAGCACTTTCCCGCTGCCGAACAGCTGCTCGCGGAAGCCGAAGCGATCGACCCGTCGCATCCCAAGATCGACGAGTTGCGCCGCGAACTGGTCCGCCTGAAAGAGCAGGAAGAACGCCGCCAGCTTCTCGAAGAGATTCATCGCCGGGTTAACGAGTTCCTGCGCGTCGACAACTACGAGCAGGCCATTGACCTGCTCAATCGCGCCATCGACAAGCTGCCCACCGAGACCACGCTACATCGCATGCGCGTCGAGGTCGAAACCGCCGCCCGCAAGTTCGATGCCAAGCGCTTCGTCGATGGAGCCATCACTGCAGCCCGCGAGCTATTCCCATCCGCACCGCATGACGCGCTCGCAGGACTCCAACAGGCCATTGAGCAGATGCCCGGCGAAGAGCGCCTCGTCACTTACGAACGCACACTTCGCCAGCAATACGATTCCAATCGCGTGCAGCAGTTGCTCGGCGACACGCTGCGCAATGCACGCGACCTGATCTCGCAGCGACAGTTCGAGAAGGCGATCACGCTCCTTGAGTCCTATCAGCTTGAGTCTGGCAATCAGGCGGACGTAGCTGATCTGCTTGCCTTCGCCCGCAACGAATTGTCCGGCATGCAGCGCCGTTCTCTGGTCGAGCGCACTGCTGTCGATGTTCGCAACCTGATGCGGGAAGAGCGGCTGGAAGAAGCTGCGGCGCTGCTCGAGCCCGCAATTCGCGACTCCGGCGATGCTACTCTGCAGCGGCTTCTGGAAGAAGTGCGCGAACAGCAGACCGCTGTTGTCCGCAAGCTCGAAGTGGTGCAGAAACGCGTCGCGATGTTGCGCGAACGGGGCGATCTCGATGAAGCGGTTCGCGTGCTGCAGGAATATCTGGCATCGACGCCGAAAAGCGCGCGTGTACACGAGTTGCTCACCGCGTTGCTTGCCGAGCGTGAGCACAGACAGACGGTGGGACAGGCAATCGCGACGGCACGCCAGGCGACCGAGCGGCATCAGTTCCCTGCTGCCCTCGAAGCCCTGCGGACCGTGGTTCTCGCCTACGGAGAGTCTCCTGAACTGACCGCGGAGAAACAACGCATCGAGGCAACGCGCACGGCTTACTCCGGCGATGTGGTGGGTAAATCGATTGAGACTGCCCGTGCCGCCCTGCTCAAGAACGACGCTGACGGCGCCTTGACCGCATTGAAGGGAGCCAGCGAGTTCGTCGAGTTCGCCGACCCTGCACGGCAGACAGACTGGAAGCGAATGGCGCAATCCGCCAAGCAGGCTCTCCAGCAAACCTCTGCCACCTCATCGGTTGGGGCCGACTTCATCGGCGCTATCGGCGATGCCCCGCCTCCGGCGAAATCGAAAACCGGCCTGGTGATCGGCATTGCTTTCGCCTGCGTGGCGCTGATCGGCGGCGGAGCTTTCTTCTGGATCAAGACGCATCCGGCAGCCGGCCCGGCACTTCCTACGGAGGCATTCATCCGTATCGCCAAGGCGCCCGGCGGCGCGTTGGTATCCATCGACGGTGGTAAGCCGCAGGCTGCCGATGCGAATGGCGATCTGACCGTCAAGGTACAACCCGGCCAGCATACGCTCGACGTGACCAAAGATGGATACGATCCTTTCACCGACAAGGTGCAAGTCGGTGCGGGCGGCACCTTCCAGGATAATGTCTCTCTGACCAAGCAGCCGGTCCTCGCCAAGTCCGGAACCTTTCTACCCTCTGGAAACCTGCCCGAGTTCAAGATTGCGGTCGATGGCAAGAACCGTGGCCTGATGAAGTCCGGAGCACACCTGGTTCTCGAAGAAGGCGCGCACAAGATCCGCTACTCGAATCAGGATGAATCCGACTCCCAGGAGCATACGATCCAGGTCGCAGCGGGCCAGAACGTCTCCGACACCTTTACGCTCAAGGCTCCTGCTCCACCCAAGCCGATTCCCGCCGCACAGCCCCCGGTCGTTATGGGCAAGCTTTCCATTCAGACCACACCGAACGCTCAGATCGTAGTCGATGGACAGCGCCGGGTCACGGCAGACGGTTCCGGTAACTACACCTTCGCGAGCCTACCGGCTGGACCCCACGTCGTCGAGATTTCGCTCGACAAGTACCAGACCATTTCCGGCCGCTCTGTGAACGTGACCGGCGGACAGATGGCCAGCGTCAATGCCCAGCTGACCCTGATTCCACCGCCGACTCCCCTTACCGGCATCCTGGCTATCCAGACCACTGCCGGCGCTACCGTTGCCATCGATGGACAGCGCAAGGGCATTGCCGATGGCAATGGCCGCGTCAACATAGAGGGACTCACTGCCGGCCAGCATTCGATCGAGATTACCCTGGATAAATACCAGCCCTCGCGCGAGCGCCAGATCAACATCGTAGCCGGGCAGACAGAGCCGTTGTTTATTCAGCTGCAGCCTGTGCCTGTAGCACAGGAGCCTGTCGCACCGCCAAAGCAGACGGCAGCCGTCGATGACCACGCCGCTGACATGCAAGGCATCTCCGAAGCCCTCGACCGCTTCCAGGCCGCCTACGGCAGCCGCAATATGTCGAAGATCGAAGCCGAGTGGCTGGACATCGGCAAGCAGCGCTCCAAGAATCTTGACAATCTTTTTCACAACTTCGATTTTGCCCAGATCAACGAGAAGTGCTCCGGTCAACCGGCCATCTCCGGCAACAATGCCGAGTGGAAGTGCATGGAGCTGGTCCAGTTCCAGAAAGGCGTCTGGCAGAAAGCACTGCCTAAGACCCTCTATTTTGTGAAACAAGGCAATCGCTGGGTGATGAAAGACAAACTCCCGTAGTCCCAGGCCGGGTCTCAGCAAATACCCTCCGCTGAGGTCGCCTTCCAGCCCAATCTGCCCATAATTTCCTCGGCCAGTCTTGCCTGGATCGGAATACCGAACCGTATCTGTTCGAAACCCGCCTCACAGGTGGAAGGAGCAAGTTCCAGGCCAGGCCTCCGCTCGCATCCACCTGCTACCCGTAACTGCGGATGCCGATTGCATCTGCGGCGCTCTCGATTGCACTAGCAGAAGCTGCCGATTGCGCGATGGATAGTCGGCGATTGCATATCGGCTGCTTTGGATTGCATCCGCTGTCCGTCAAGCGCCGGGGGCAACAACCTGCCGCCAGAGAAATTGGGCAGCCAGATACTGCCCCAAAAAAGCATGGAGGCTGGCATGCGCCAGCCTCCATGCCATGCGATTTTGTTGCCTATCAGGGGACGTTCAAGAACGGGTCACCCCGGCCCTAAGTATTCTCCAACCCCTTCCTACTTGGTCTTAAAGCTGTAGGAGATGCCACCGGAGGGTGACGGATCGGGCTTCAGTCCGACATTGTTCAATTGAATCAGCACGTTGCCGTACAGGATTAACTTAGCCTTCCGGAATGGCTTCCACTTCAAGCCCGCGCTGACGTTGGCTGTCGTATAGCTCTGCTGAATCTGATTGACGGTAGTCAATGTCGCAGCCCCGGAGCCGCCTGGATAAGGCGGCGTTGCATAGTTCAAGGAGACGGTGCCCGGTGTAACCGAGTTGGCATTGAGCGACTGGTTGGCGATGATGTCGCCGGAGAGTGTGATGTGCCGGTTGAGACCGAAGTCCGCACCGCCATCGAACTGTATTCCACCTGGGAGCTGCTTATCCAGACCAGGGGTTTTGCTGGGATTCAGCAGCACCGAGTTGGTGTTCCATTGATACGCGATCTTTCCGTGGGGCGAGAGGCGGGCTTTGTACGATGCCAGCGCATACAGATTAAAACCATAGGCGCCGGAGCCCAGGTAATTGAGCGCATCGCCCGTCGGCAGTCGCAATACGCCGCCTGCCGCGAGCGAGCCTCGGCCGCCTTCGCCGCCGTTCCACAGTACATGCTTCACATTGATCGCTACATCTCCGATGCCGTTGGCGAAGCCAGGCACATATGTGTTTGTGATGTTGTTGGTGGAAACAATCTCCTCATTCGCGTTCAGATTAAAGGCCTTGGCGTCGACGGCTCCGGCGCCGATGGACACCCGGGCGAAAGGAACAATCACGGTAACATCGATCGCCTTGGGAAGGCCGTAGGTCGCCAGGGCCACGTACTGGTTGTACTTGAAGCTGACATGCTGCTTCTGCTCAATGTACTGATTGGAGCCGTTCTGCGAGACCGGGTAAGCAAAGGGCACCGAATCGAGCAAAATGCCGTCTAGGTGGTTAAAGGTGAATTGCTGAAAATTGAAACCAAAGACCAGGTTGCCACGGCCTACGGAGTCAGGACGATCGACCAGGATCGGGCCGAGGTTGTCGAAGACCTGATAATTGCCGTTGACTACCAGCACGGCGGTGCCGGGAGCCGACACGGCGAGCGGCAACTGGCTCAGCTGGGCGCCGATCGAGCCGTCGATTGCTGCTGCATCTGCCTGGGCGGCGGAGAGACCGGCTACATTGGATCCGCCGACGCTGGCATTGGTCGTAAATGGAATCAAGCAAACCAGCGGAAGTTTTCCAGTGGCATTGCAGTTAACCTGCGCCCGCGCGCTGATGCTAACTGCGCACCCAATTAAGACAATCATTAATTTGCGCTTCGTCATCGTCCTATCCTCACTGATGTTTGTGATCCTCGACGGTGTCGCTGAGAGACATCCATCCGCTTCGGGTGCTTGCCTTGATCGCAGAGCTCAAGCACTGGCTCCTACTGTTCAATCAACAGGGGCACGACCGCTACCGTCGTAGTGGTTCCGTTCTGCGTACTGTTGATCTGGATCACATACGAGCCGACTTCTCCCACGGTCGCGCTGGACCGTGTAAATCCTCCGCTGCTGCACCCTGTGATGCTGTGCATTGCGGCAACAGCCAGTATCGCCAGGCCGAAATAGCGGAGCCATGCCTTTCTTCTTCTCCTGACGCCAGGCAGCAGGCTCAGAGCGAAGAAGAGCGGCACTCCAATTGCTCCGGCTAGGACAAGATCATGAGACGTCTCCAGCCGTGCAGATGAAGACGATCCCGCTGTGATGGTGAATGTGTACTGGGTTGGCGTAACCTGGGTGATCGGCGAGATCTGGATACCGACCTCGGTGATCGGAATGGTGGTGTAAGTCCCATTGCTATTGACGATGCTGATGTCTCCATAGGAGAGCGTCGCGCCAGCCGGGAGTGGACCGGGCAGGTTGAAGGTTGCCTGCGTCGTTCCGATGATGGGTGTGCTCGCCTGAGCCGCCAGGCTGATCACGTTGACCGTCAAATTGACCAAGTGGACCAGCGTCGGCACTTTCGCATCCGCCACGGTGAGCAGCACGGTGTATGTTCCGATCGGAGCATCAGAGGTGGCAGTAACCGTGACAATACCGGAGGAAGGAGACTGCGTGGAGCAGCTCAGACCGGGGACAGCATTGCCTGATGAATCCGTCTCAACCGAACAGCCCGTTACCGTAACCGGATCTATGAATCCGTTCAGCCCTGTCGAAGTGAGGTTGATAGCCGCCTTATTGAAGGGGTCGGTCAGATTGGAGTTGGGAGTGCTGATCGCGCCCTGGGTCAGAGTGATAACGCTGGGGCTGATCGAAGAAGAGAAGTTCTGGACCGTCTGAGTGATCGGAGCGCTGGTGCTGGCATTGAAGTTGGAGTCGCCGGAGTAAGTGGCAGTCACCGTTACGGCGCCGCTCACGGTGTCTGGGTAGGCGATGGTGCAGGATTCCGTATATGGTGCAGGACCGTCAACAGGAAGCGTTGCTCCGGTAGTGCACCCGAATGATGTGCTGCCCTGCGTCAATGAGAAGGTGATGGCGCCGCTCGGCGACGTTCCTGAAAGTGCGGGAGTCACCGTCGCGGTGTAAGTGACAGCCTGTGTGACTACGCTTGCAGGTGACGAAGAGGCAATTGTGATCGACGTGGATGCCTTGTTCACCGTGAGCGCGAAGGCGTTGGCTGAGGAACTGGTGGTAAAGTTGCCGTCGCCGCTGTAGACCGCCGTGATGTTGTGCATTCCCGCTGCCGTGAGGGTCGCCTTGCAGACTGGCACGCTGCCGTCCGCTGCCAGCGTCGATGTGCAGAGCTGGCCGGCAATCGAGTCGGTAAAGGTTACTGTGCCGGTGGGCAGCGTCAACCCGGAGTCGCTAACACCCGATGCCGGCGAAACCACCGCGCCGAAGGAGACCATTTGATCTACAAAGGCTGGACTGGGTGAAGGCGTGGACACTGCCACGGTGGTGCCAGTCGCGTTTACCGTCTGGGCGACTGGCGTGGAGGTCGAGCCGGTGAAATTAGTGTCTCCGCTGACGTAGGCGGCCGTTACGGAATAGGGGCCAGCCGCGGTTAGGGGAGCGCTGCATGTTGCCGACGTGATGTTTGCAATTGTCTTCACCGATTGCGGCACCGAACAGAGAACGGCAGAAGAGCCATTGAGCAGATAGCTGAAGGTGACCTTGCCGGTAGGAGTAGTCGTTCCTGCTGGGGTAGGCGTAATGGTCGCGGTGTAGGTTACCGCCTGATCCACCACGGAGGGATTTGCCGAGGAAGCAAGCGCTACCACGGTTGTGCCGGCGTTCACGATCTGGTTCAACGGCGTGGAAGAAGCCGCCTGGAAGCTGGCGTTGGTCGGAGCGAAACTCGCGACGATGCTGTGAGTGCCGGCAGTGAGCAGGGTGGCCGGGCAGGAAGGCACAGATCCGTCGGTAGTCGAGACGGTTACCTTGCACAACATGGTGTTGGTAAAGGTATCGGTGTAAGTCACCATGCCCTGCGGCAGAGCCGACCCACTCGATGCGGCGGTCAACACAGACGAGAAAGTCACTGGCTGGTTCACGCTGGAGCCGGTAGGAGCCGACGAGCTCAGGGTGATCGACGTGCCGGAAGCGCCTACGACCTGGGAATGCGCGGTCGATGTGCTGCCGATAAAGTTTCCGCTGCTGCTGGTAAAGACCGCGGTGACGCTGTTCGTTGCTGCTGATGTAAAGGTGAAGCTGCAGGAAGCCGCTCCAGAGGTCAACGTGACGTTGGTGCATAGGGCCGAGTTGGTTGCCCCGGCAACATCATTGAAGGTCACGGCGCCGGCCGGTACATCCGTTCCAGTAAAGGCGGGAGTCACTGTCGCGGTAAAGGTGACGAGTTGGTTGACCGTGGAAGAGGGAGGCGCCGCGACAAGAGTTGTGGTAGTCGTCGATGCGTTCACAACCTGATTGATCGTGTTAGAGCTGCCGGCGGAGTAGTTGGTGTCGCCGCTGTAGACGGCCGTGACAGGTTCGCCGGCGGATGGCGTCAGATACGTAAAGTTGCATGAGGCAACGCCGGCTGCCAGAGCCACGTTGCTGCAAAGGGTCGTGCTGCCCTGGCTGAATGTCGCTGTGCCAGTAGGAGTGATGGGAGATGTCGCTCCCGCAGGCGGCGTCAGACTGAGCGTGTAAGCGACCGCCTGGTTGATCGAGGATGGGTTCGGAGCTGCCGCCAGCAAGATTTGCCCTGCGGCGGCTTTGCCTACCTGCAGAGTCTGTGCCGTAGAAGAAGAAATGGTGTAGTTGGTGTCTGTGCCGACATAGATCGCCTGGACGATGTAGGACTGCGCGATGGAGAACTGTGTCTGGCAGTTTGCCGATCCGGAAGTGATGTTCAAGCCGGTGCAGGCAGCCGGGGCTACGCCGTTGACCGTGATGCTGACGGTTCCGGAGGGTTTGATCGGAGTCAGCGTTATACCGGTAAGAGCGGCTGACAGCGTGACCGTGGTGCTGACGGAATAAGGGCCGGCAGAGGGGGTGAGGCCGAGCGTGGCAACGAGCGGCTTTACTGTCTGCGCGAGAGAGTTTGTGCCGCTCTTGTAGTTTGTGTCGCCTGAATAGTTGGCGGCGATTGTATCGGTCGGCGCAACCAAGGTATTGAGATTGCTGCAGGATGCTGCTCCGGCCGTCATGGTCAGGCTGGTGCATGCGGCGATGGGTACAGTGTTCAGCGTGAAGCTGACCGTTCCGGTTGGTCCCACGGATGGAGCGGGGGTGGTTCCGGCAGTGACAGTGGCCGTAAATGTCACCTTGTCATTGACGTTGGAGGTGGGCGTTTCAGAAGAGGTAACCGTCACGGTCGAGTTCTGCTGGTTCACCGTCTGGGAAAGAGGCGCAGATGTCGCGGTACTGTAATTCGGATCGCTGCCTGTGTTATAGGTCGCGGTGATGCTTCGCGGCCCTGGAGGGAGGGAGGAATAGTTGCAAGTGGCCGTGCTGTTTGTCGTTCCGGCGGTGAGCGTTACGGTATTGGTGCAGCTGATCGGATTGGTTCCATCGCTGAAGCTGACGGTGCCTCCGGTGGGCAGAGCCAGTCCCGACAGGCCAGTGATCGTGGTCGTCAGCGTGACCGATGTCCCAAAGGTGGAGGGATTGCTGCCGCTCGACAGCGCAACCGTCGGGGTAGCTTTGGTGATTGTTTGAGCGACTGAAGTAGACGGGCCAACGGCGCTGTAGTTGGGATCGGCTCCAGGAACATAGGTCGCGTTAATGCTGTGCGAGCCGCCGGTGAGGCTGGATATGTTGCAGGTCGCGGTGCTGCTGGTGGTTCCTGTGGTCAATGCTCCGGAATTGGAGCATGTCAACGCTGTCGCACCGTCGGAGAACGTGACCGAACCGGTCGGAGCGCCAAGAGCGCTGATCCCGGTGACAGTAGCGGTATACGTGAGCGCGGTGCCATAGACCGCCGAAGCCGTACCTGTCGTCAGAGCAGCGCCGATTGTGGGAGCCAGCTTGGTGATCGTTTCCGGCACCGCAGTGGAAGGACCGGCAGTGGCGTAGTTCGCGTCTGTGCCCGGCGCGTAGCTCGCCGTGATGCTGTGTGAGCCGATGCCAAGGGTCGTGATGTTGCATGTCGCCGTGCTGCTGGTCGCGCCTGATGTCAGCGTCGTCGAGTTGGAGCAGGTGATCGGCGTGCCGCTGTCAGAGAACGTAACCGAGCCGGTGGGAGTCGCGACTCCGGAAACTCCGGTCACGGTTGCGGTGAAGGTTAGTGCGGTCCCGTACACAGCGGAAGCGGTTCCGGTGGTAAGCGCCGTTGCGATCGTCGGGGTTGCGGTAGTGATGGTCTGTGTAACCGCAGTCGAAGGCCCTGCTGCGACGTAGTTCGGATCGCTACCTGGAACGTACGTGGCGGCTATCGTGTGCGTGCCGCCGGTAAGCGAAGCAATATTGCATGTCGCCGTGCTGCTGGTCGCACCTGATGTCAGCGTCGTCGAGTTGGAGCAGGTGATCGGCGTGCCGCTGTCAGAGAACGTAACCGAACCGGTAGGAATCGCGAGACCGGAAACTCCGGTCACCGTTGCGGTGAAGGTTAGTGCAGTCCCGTAAGCAGCGGAAGCGGTTCCGGTGGTAAGCGCCGTTGCGATCGTCGGGGTTGCAGTGGTGATGGTTTCTGTGACCGCCGTCGAAGGCCCTGCCGCACCGTAGGTCGGGTCGCTGCCTGGAACGTACGTAGCGGTAATCATGTGCGCGCCGCCAGTAAGCGAAGCAATGGTGCATGTCGCCGTGCTGTTGGTCATGCCGTTCTGGGTAAGAACGAGATCGCCAGAACCCGTGCAGGTCAAAGCTGGTGTGCCGGACTGGGAGGCATCGTTGAAAGTAACGCTGCCGGTTGGCTGCACAGAGCTGGCTGTGCCAGTGACAGTGGCTGTAAAGACCAGAGAGGTTCCGTATGTGGCAGAAGCTGTTCCCGTGGTGAGAGCGACAGCAATCGTCGGAGTAACCAGAACATCGGGGCTGATGTTCGGCTTCACATTGGCCAGAACCGTAACGTCGGTACCTGGAGGCACGCTACCGCTGTTAGCGTTGGCCGTTGCCAGGCTGGCATGGCTTCCGCTTGCAACTACAGCCAGTCCAGCCGGTCCGGCGCCAACCGGCAGCGAGAAGGAAGAAGCCAGCGTGCCATCCCCTTTGCCGAGAAGTACGCTGACCGTCGAGTCCTGAACATTTGCAGCAGCCACATCGGGCACGCCGTCCCCGTTAAAGTCAGCGATGGCGAGCGCTCCCGGCGCATTGCCCACCGCATAACTTACGGGAGCTTGAAATATACCATCGCCCTTGCTATGGAACACTGCCACCTTGTTGTCGGAAGAATTGGCGACCAGCATATCGACGCCACTTCCCGTTAGGTTTGCCAGGGCAATCGAGGAGGGGCTGTTGCCGAGAACAATATCCTTTTGCGCTGTAAATTTAGCACTTGCACTGCCCAGCAGCACGGTTGCTGTACCGGCAGATTTGCAGGAAGAGTCGGTCCCGCAGCGATTGGCAACAACGATGTCCAAATTCTTATCCTGGTTCAGGTCGCCGACAGCAATCGAAGCAGGCGAATAGCCGGTTGGATAAAGAAGCGCGCTTGAGAAAGTGCCGCCACCCTGTCCGAGCAGGATTTCGACGCTTCCCGGCGTGGAGCATTTCGCCGATCCGCAGTCACCGAGAATTGCCAGATCCATCTTGCCGTCGTGATTGAAGTCGCCGGACGCCAGCGCGATAGGTGAATCGGTCAATGAGAAACTGGAGGCCGGTTCAAAGCTGCCGTCGCCTTTGGCAAGCAGCACAGAGACAGTTTTGTCTCCGCGGTTGAGAGCGACGATGTCGGCCTGCTTGTCTCCATTGACATCGGCCAATGCCACAGAGACCGGACCGGCTCCCAGCGGATATGTATTCGAAAGCCTGTAGCTGCCGTCGGCATTAGCCAGGAATACAGCGACCGTGCCGCCATTGCCGCATGCCGAATCCGATCCACAATAGTTGGTTACAACGAGGTCGGGGCGTTTGTCGCCATCCAGGTCGGCTGATGCGACCGCGCGCGGCTCAACGCCTGAGAGGTAAGAACGAGAAGCATTGAATGTGCCATCTCCGTTGCCCAGAGGAACACTCAGAGCTTGCGACAACGGTGTGATTACGGCGAGATCGACGTGACCTTCGGCATCGAATTCACCTGCAACGGCAGCCACCGGGCCATTGCCAACTACGTAGTCGAGAGAGTTCTTGAACGTGCCATCGCCGTTTCCGCCAAGGACGCTGTAAGTGTTGCTGCCCTGATTGATCGCGACCAGGTCTGGAATGCCATCTTTGTCGAGGTCCGCAACCAGCGCGGACATGGGATTGCTGCCGACGGTGTAGCTTGCCGGCGAAGCGAAGCTTCCAGTGCCCTTGCCTAACAAAACCGTCATCGTTTTGTTGCCGGACTGGGTCACAGCGATATCGAGATTTCCATCGCGGTCAAAGTCGCCAACAACAATCGAGGACAGGGCTCCTACGCCGGCGGAAATGTCGGACAAAGCATGAAATGCCGTCGTTCCCGCGCCCAACAGGACGCTTACCGATCCATCTTTGTTGGCCAGGGCAAGATCGAGATGGCCGTCATTGTTGAAGTCGCCCGAAATGAGCGCAGCCGGAGCCTTCCGCAACAAAGAAACAGAGGGAGTCTGCAAGTTCCCTTTTCCGTCGTTCATCAGAACAGCCAGAGAAGGGGAAGAATTGGAGGCCACGGCGAGATCGAGCTTTCCGTCTCCGTTAAAGTCGCTCACGGTCATGTACGCAGCGGCCAGGCCAGCAGCAACGCTCTGTTTCAGCTGCAGGGTTCCGTTGCCATTGCTGGAGTAGATGCCGATCGTGCCCTTCGATGCATCCGCCACAAGGACATCCTGGTGTCCATCTCCATTGAGATCGGCGATGGCGACGGCCGTAGGATGAGAACCGGTTGCGAGCTCGACCCCAGTGGAGAATTTGCCGGTTCCGGCGCCAAGGAAGACGGTGACCTTTCCGGATACGGCATCGGCGGTGACCAGATCGGGCTTGCCATCCTGATTCAGATCGCCCATCGCTACGCTCGATGGACTTCCGCCCAATACGAACGTGGGCGTGACGAGAAACGGTGTGGATGGCGTTCTATTCGGCAACGTGCCGGCAACAACCAGGTCGGAGGATTGCGCGCAGCTTACGCGGCCCATCGACGCATTCAACAGGAGACACAACACAGCAGCCGAGGAGATGCTTCCAAAAAAGCAAGAGATCTTTTGAGCTTTCATACCGATTCTCCAAACAAGGTGAGCCATTGATCCGCGTTGACCCGCAATCTGACGATTGATACATTGCCAGGTCTCGACCTGCGACCTGGTGAGGATGAACGAACATCCTGTTGGCTTGAACACACTGATACCGGCCGGGAAGAATATGACCTGGCGGGATGACTGCAGAATGAATCAGCGACGGGATTCCACGTCACCGAAGAAATTCGATCGAAACGCACGGGCCGCCACTTCCCACATGACATGCCACTACAAAGTGCAAGATAAACATTGCCGCCCCGGAAAAAGCGAAGTTACCATGCCCCATAACCCAAGTCAAAACAAAAAATATGCTCCCGCAGAAAGAGGCTTAAACATTGGCTGAATTCGACAAGGCGCCGAATAGAAGAACCCCGGCAGCCAATCCTCTATCGCAAAAGCAGTCCCCTCACTGATGTGCGGCGAATCCACGAATCGTTTCAGAACTTCCGGCATATTTTCGAAGCTGATTTCCGACTGGGTCGGCGAGGCACTCTTATGCGGATTTGAATTCGACCTTATTGTTCCTGCCGCAGAAGGGCTCGTCAATAAAGAATTCCAGGCTGAGGCGCGAGGGAGAGTACTCCTTGTGCAAAGCAGCTTTTCCAATCCGGAAGTCGTGGCGTACACTCGATGCTGACTGGAAAGGAGGCTGGCTATGCCACAACAGGTTTGCATGGGAGCGATGATGCAATGCACCTTCGGAATGGCCCCCAGTACGCTGATCGTGCTGCCGACCAATATGGTGCTTACGAACCAGATGCCGGATGCCAATATCATGGACCATATTCCCATGGTCAACATCATGCCGTTCGGCATGTGTCAATCCCTGGCCAATCCGATGGTCGCCGCAGCCACCGCAGCTGCTCTTGGAGTGCTTACGCCTATGCCTTGTATCCCAAATACACCTGCACCGTGGGTTCCGGGGGGACCGACGGTGCTGCTCGGCAAGATGCCTACACTGGACAACGTCTCGCAGCTGATGTGTCTTTGGGCCGGGGTTATCACATTTACCAACGCCGGCGAGGAGACAGTGATGGTGCCCTAAGCTGTCGCCGATCTTCCCGTTTCCGGCTGCGATTTACAGCCGCGTGTGCTTCCTGCAACAATTTTGATCGATTTTCTGCCCGAAATAGTTTAACTTGCTCCGGTGGCGTTGGTCCGCCTGTGAGGCCGGTTGTTATGACTCAGACTGCTGCATACACTCTCGACTTTGCGGCGGCCACAGATATCGGCTGCCACCGCAGTAACAACGAAGACAGCTACGGCTACGACGCCGACAATCACCTCTACGTCGTCTGCGACGGCATGGGCGGCAGCGCCGCTGGCGAAGTGGCCAGCGGCATGGCGGTTCGTGCTCTGATCGAGTCGTTCGAGGCTCTTGCGTTGCAGGCAATGGGCGGCGAGGAATTGCCCGTCGAGAAGCGCCTGATGGACTCCATCCACGAAGCAAACCGGGTGGTGCGCTCCGCCTCTGAAGCCAATCCGGAACTGCACAACATGGGCACGACTCTCGTCTGTGCCTGTTTGCACGAACAGCGCATCGTCATCGGAAACGTGGGCGACAGCCGCGCTTATCTTGTCCGCAACGGCATCTGTACGCAGATCACGCTCGACCACTCGCTGCTCGATGAGCAAGTGCGCCAGGGCTTGATCACGCCAGAAATGGCCGCTGCCTCGCATCTGCAGTCGGTGATTACGCGAGCCGTCGGAACAGCGGACGATGTCGAGCCGGATTTATTTGCGGCCGATCTGATCTTGAACGACATGTTTCTGCTGACGTCAGACGGCCTGACCCGCTACGCCAAGCCGGAAGACATTGCGCAGTTAGCCATTGCAGGCGCAGAGCTGTCGGCGATTTGCGAAGGACTGATCGATCACGCCAAGCAGCGTGGCGGTGCGGACAACATCACCTGCATGATGCTGCGGGTGGTTGAGGTGCCTGCAAACGAGGTTCCTGAAACGCTGGAGACCTCTTCTTCTGAGATCTGAAAACACAAGTATCATCCTGACCGGTCACGAACGCATCGCGAAGCTTGCGAGGCGAGTCTGAATCGATGAGACAGCAGTGGATTCGTACGTCTCTGCGCTGGGTTGATCACTGCGGGGATGATCACTTGCCATGAGAGAGGAGTCACTTGCTCTCTCACGGCGTTGCAGGTATCCTCGTCGATCGCCGCTGCGTTACGGCTTAACCACAGTCGAGACGCAGGAGAGGCCGGAGACATAGCCAGGCAGGAAGAGCTCCGCGCCTGGACCGGTGATCTCAAAGCTGACAACCTTGCCCGCGCTGGAAGGATCCACCTTCTGTCCGGCAAAGGTGGTCACGATCGGGAAGTCGAGGTGGACTCCAGCCGGAGACTTGGTCGGCTGCCCAACCTTGGCCAGCTGGAAGAGTGCCCAGGTTCCCTGGAACTCGCCACCCTGGCTCTGGTCGTAGAAGACCGTTGCCTGATGGGCCGTAACGCTGTTCCATGTGTACGACGAGCCGTTGGGAATCTTCTGCCCGTCTACCTGAATTGACGCCGTGGTGATGCCCTTGCTGGGCAGGAAACGCGGCGTGAAGCTGAAGGTGGGGTTCTGGCTTCCCGGCGGGTAGAGCTTGAGTGACAGCGATGCAGCTTTGCTGAAGAACTGCGCGAACTTGGGACTCGGCGGCTGCGGCGCGTTGGGAGCTGGGATGTACTGCCCGCCCTGCTGGACGAAGAACGGCTTGAAGGTGCCGTTGAAGATGGCCCAGATCGCCCCGGTTTCCGGAGCGAAGACCGCGTTGACTTCCGGCAGCGTTGCCATGGTTGTCGCGTTCGGATTGAACGGAAACTTGGCGAGCACTGGGTTCATGGCTCCGCACAGTTTCGCGCCGGCTCCATTGACCGCCGCACCAGGGCTGGGAGGCAGCTTGGCGGCGCACTGGATCGGAGCTTCCATCAAGGCTCGCACCTCTTTATCGGTCTGCATCTTGGCGTCGATGTTGAAGGCCTGGGCAGTCTGCTGCGTTGCTACATCAGCGGCAGAGGCGGCTTGCACGATGGGAGCATACAACGCCGGATCGGTAGGCGCTGGCACGATGGATGCAACCTGGCTGACTGCGCTGTAGATGCCCAGAAGCGCGTTCACATAAGCCGTGTTACCCGGTCCAATGAAGCGGTTGTTGGCGTTGGGATCAACCAATACCTGGGCGGGTTGGAAGATGCCTTTGATCTGCGGATCGTCGACCGCCGTATTGTGCGAGATGGTGTAGAAGAGGGCCAGCAGCGGCGAGTCTCCGCCGGCAAGGGCGTTAAGCCTGGTAGGCGCTTCGTGGAGATTTCCGCAGCTGACGACACGGGCATCGGCGAGGAAGAGATGCCATTCGTTGATGAAGTCAGTCGAGTATTGCCCGGCAAGATCTTTGGCGACGGACGCGGTATTCAACGACTCCCCAGCCTGGTCTCCCAGCACCCAGACCTCGCCCTGCAAATAGCCCTCGGGATGCTTGAGTGCGTTCTGCATGAAGGCAAAGCCTGTCTTAGTAAACGCACCGCGTACGACGTGGCCATCGACGACCGAAGCCGCCGATCCGGGATACTGCTTGTTGAAGTCGATGGACGGGCTCGTCTTGTCTGCGTCGTTCAGCATCGCCTGGTAGACGCGCGTCTGGGCCAGGAAGTGAGAAAGATAGCTGCGGGTATGGCTTACCACCATCGTATCGGGGGTGATGGCGTACGGAGGCTGGCGAACCAGCTCACTCGAATAGAAGTCTGACTGCTTCTGCGCCAGTTGCTGCTGGTCTCCATCGATTTGCCTCGAGCCAATCCAATATTGCACGAATACTGGAGTCAGAAACTTTGCAGTGCTCTTGTCAGGATTGCTTGTGGTGATCAGATAGGCCTTGAGCGGATTGTAGGCCGAGAGGTACGAGGAAGAATCACTGGTCGCCGCCGGAGTGTCGGGCAGCGCCTTCATGTACGAGACAAAATTCGTCTGCGCCGGGTTGAGCATCATCGGACGGAAGCGGTCGAAATAGACGCGGCGGGCACGCTCGGCCAGCTTGTCTCCTTGATATAGGCCGAAGCGATAGCTCCAGGGCGCGCCGTTCTGATGGTAGTCGTCGAGCTGCAGGATGACCTGGCGCAGCTGATCGAGATTTTGCAGGTCGCTCAGGCTGGGCAACGAGATCGACGTCGCCGCGGTCACAGGCAGCGCCTTGGCTGCGTTCTGAATGCGATGCTCGATGCCGAGGTTATTGAAGAAGGAGATCAGCAGCAGAACGGTATAGACAGCGAACAACAAGGCCAAGGTTCCGAAGAGGATGCGGCGAAACAGGCGTGCAGGCGCGGTTTGCTGCGTTGCCGTGAGCGCGCTCTTGTCGCCAAGGATAATCTCCGGTAGCAGCCGCGGCAGAAATGCCCACTGCGGCACGCGTGTCGAGACCATGGTCGGCGGCGGAGCCGGACGGCCCGGAGCCTGTGCTCTGCCCATGGAAATGTTGAGGTATTGCGTAGCGCCGGCATCCTGAGGAATACGCTCCTCTGTCGCGGCCGGTGCGGTCGCTGCGCGCTCTACCAGTTGCGCGCGGATACCGGTGAAGTAGAAGCCGCGCAGATAGGGGTTGGCGCTCAACTGGCTCGGCTTGCACAGCTCAACCAGATATTGATTGAGGTTCTTGCGCAGTTTGCCGAACTCGCGCGGAAACTCATAGACGCCGGAGGTATTCGCAGGCTCAGTTTCACGATCCAGCATCTCGACACGGAACTCACCAAGCTTGTAGGCCAGGCCATCCAGAACGGTGGCCAGGTTGCGCGCTGCCTGGTCTGCATAGACGCCGGCAGAGGCTTCGCTCTTGGCCAGTGCCGAGCCGAGGATCTGGCGCACTTCAACGTTGGAAAGATTGCGGACGTATTCTTCGAAATGCGGGACGCGATCCAGCTTGGTCACGATCACATACACCGGCAACGGAGTCCCCAGCAGGCGGCTGATCTCGCGAAGCTGCGCGCTTGTAGAGCGCGCGGAAGCCATTAATGAAGCGCCGCCATCTGTGGCTAGAAGCTGCTCGATGCTCACGCAGACGATAGCCGCGCGCGCTGCCGCGCCGGTGCCAAAGGCAGAACGATAAGCTTTGGCGCGGGTGCGCTCAACCAGCCGCGTCATCTGTGCATTATTCTGCCGGACAGATGCGCCGACTTCCACCAGCGCCGCCAGCTTGGTAAACCATAGATTGATGACCGGCGTGGGTACAGACTGGCCATCGACCGGAGCAGTGCCAGCCACCAGTTCCGGATCGAGACCGGACCGAATCACGGCTGTCGTTTTAGCGGTCCCGGCTTCGCCGAGGATATAAATCAGCGGAACGCCATCGAGGCTCTTGGCGCCCTGCTGCGACTCGCGCAGCTTGCGATTGGCGTCGTTGAGCAGAATATCGAGCTCACCTGTCGCGCCTCCAATGGCGGCATCGCCCTCCTGCTCGCGATTTTTCTTGGCGCGAAAATGCAGCACCAGGATCACCACAGCCGCGGCAATGCCCGCCAGCAGAATCAGCGAAATGAAGATGATCGCCGCAGAGCCTTGCAGATGCAGCAGTGCGGCGAGGCCAAAGGCCAGTGCGGCGGCGACTATGACAACCAGAACTACGAGCAGGTAGACGAGCAAGCGATCCCCCAATATATGCGTAAGTGGCTAGCCGATCTGCGACGCGCCCGAGAGCAGTGCAACCAGAGAGCCGCCGTAGACGAGCAGCGTAAGCACCAGCAGGCTGATGGCGGCGATGCCCAGTCCCCTGCTCCAACGGTCGATGGCTGCCGTTTGTTTCACTTCAGGCGTCGGCGCGCCATCCGGCATGAAGGCGACCTGCCCGCGAATGCGATTGATCTTGTCCCGGGTCTGGCGAATCAGCGTTTGAATCTCGCCGCTCGGCCGGGATGGCCCGCGGCTTGGGCCCTGGCTGGAAAAGTAATCGGTATTGCCGGAGCTCAAAGCATACTGGCCTTTGAACCCCAGCAGCATGCACAGGCAGTAAACTTCCAGACAATCGGCCGTTTCCTGCGAGTCCTGGCGGGCAAGCAAGGTTCGCAGGTGTTCGAAGAAAACCTCGCCGGCGCGGTTGTGGCCGAACATCTCTTCCTGCATGGGACGCTGCGCCCAGTCGGCGAATGCAGCGCTTTGCAGCTTGAGCACGCTCTCATCGAGCAGTGCCACCACGGCAAAAAAAGCAAGCTGGTTCAATTCGCTCGAGTACCCGTAGGCCTTGGCTTCTTCCATCGCAGTCTTCAGCGCCGCGCGGATGCTGTTGCGAAACCCCTGCGAATTGGGGACTGACTGCTGTTGCAACGACGCAAGACGAAGAATCGTGGTGAGGGAATTCTCGTAGCAGGAGGCCAGGCTGAAAGTGCGCGTTTGAATTTGAGTAGTCATTGCCGTCCCCGATAACGATGCGAAGCGCTCATGGATCTTTTATTCAGAACCGACCCGGTATCCGTGGCCCCGTATCCTTGGAAGGATCAGCGAACGGAAAAAGGGCTGGGCGCTAAATCATTAAGAGCATACCTCAACCATGCGAAGGCAAGAGAAAAACTTCCCGCCTCGGACAAAGTGTTCGCGGCGCGCTTTGCGTTTCTCACAGGCATTCGTTTTCACACCGGGAATTAACTCTCTCTGTAACGCGGAGCCGGTCGCGAACACAGTGCCTCAGGAGTCTTTGCGCTTTACGAGGCGATCCCTTTACGCAATAATCTGGGGCGTGTAAGCTCGCAGAGAATACTCCTACGACTGGAAGAGGACCATCCGCAACATGACTGAAAATGATTTCCAATCCGGACCAGGACCGCAGGATCAAGGGGAACCACTCAGCGCCACGGGAATGTTTCTGCGAGCTTTCGATTCTGGCTCCGATGCGTCACAGGAGCCAGCTGCGTCCAAACCCGCGCCCGCTGTTCCCAGTGTTCCCGCTTCCGGGCAGCCGTCTTCGCAGCCAGGCGAGTTTACCCAGATGTTCCAGGCGATGAATTCACCGGCTGCTCCCGCACCTGCGCAGCCATCCTATACCGCGCCAGCCGCACCTCGCCCTGAACCGCCTGCAGTCCCCGCGCCGCCACCGCCAGGACCGGGAGTCGGGTCAGGAACTGGGCCGGGCGAGTTCACGCGCATTTTCGTTAGCGGCCCGTCTCCCGCCAAAGAGCAAGCCGCCCGCGAGGCTATCCGGCCAGTGGCCGAATCGCCGGCGCCTCCGGCTGCCAGCCCGGCTCGCATGAAGGGCTTCTCGACTCCGGGAATTTCCGGCTCCGCCTCCGCGGAGGGCAGCTTTACCCAATTCTTCAAAGCTACTCCAGCGGCGACACCTGCACCTGCAGCGCCGCCGGTTCAGGCTTATACGCCTGCGCCCGCTCAAGCCCCCTTCGCCCCTGCGCCAGCAAAGGAGTGGGAGCCTGAGCCCAGTTTCAGTGCGGGTTCCAGTCCGCTCGACTCAGCGCCTGCTTCCGCCGCTGGAAGCGCCACCGGGCTGCTCTCGTCGCTTTCTTCCCCGTCAGCTCCCGTCGCGCCGCGCGTCCCAGAGCCTGCCCCCTATCGCGCTGAACCGCTTCCCTCCTATACCCCAGCACCTCCGCCAGCGGAGAGCTCGACGGTTGACTCCGGTGGCGTCACCAAGCTCATTCAGCGGCTTTCGCAGGTGCAAAAAGAAGCGCCTCCCGAGCCAGTCTTTCAGGCCGCTACACCCCCTCCGCCGCCTGCTTTCAGTTCAGGTCCAGGTGAATTTACACGCATGATCTCCGGAGCTGCCGCCAAAGCAGCAGTGACCGGACCTCCGCCGCCAGCTCCTGCCGCAACTCCAGCTGCTCCGGCTTTCCCGGCAGCGCCACCACTTCCGGCTATGCCTGCGCCCGCGGCTCCAGCCGCACACATGCCGGCGTTTCATGCTCCTGCGGCTCCAGCACCCGCTCCGGCCGCAGCGCCAAAGTTTGAGGCGCCCAAGTTCGTGCCTCCCAAAGTAGAGCTTCCCAAGATAGCTCCTCCGGCGCTGGCTGCGCCGAAGGGCAAGCTGGAAGCAATGGTGCCGATCCTGCTGGTAGTGAATACGTTTCTTCTGGTTGTGATATTGCTGGTCGTGATTTTTGCTATGAAAGGCAAGTAGGTTTTGCGGTTAGGCGGGTAAGATTTGCGGTAACTCGATGGCGCCCATCCGTATTTAAGCTAGAAGACCATAATCGCGTAATAGCGAATCGTTGCGTTCGAAGCTGGAGATGAGCACCACACCCTGCGAGCGCGCTTTCCCTGCCCAGCGCGTAGCCTCGTCTTCACTGAACTTCAAATTCGACAAGAGGCTGACCAGATCGTCGTAATTGGCCGCCCTGGCTGTCTTGGTGTTGAGCCTGCCCGCGTAAGGCAAAAAGACTACTTCAAAGTACGGCCGCACTTGTTCCGATCCAGGGTTCGCAGTGATACGCAAATTCCCTGTCAGCTTCGCCATTCAACCACCCCTTGGCCCAAGAGAGCCGTTACTGAGATTCACGTCTCTCCTAAGTCTTTCACATATGGCGGGGTATTTTCATTCTCATGATGCCACCACGATAAATCCTCGTTCGATCAGATTGCGGATCATAGTGAGACACTCGCGCTGCACGATCTCCAGCGGAGCGTTGGCGGTAACGGCGAAGGCCCGAATCGCCTCGCCGGCAGTTTGAGACCCGTCGCAGGTTGCGAGGAATTCGGCCACAAGCGGCTGCACCGTCATGTGGAAGGGGAATCCCTTGGTCAGGCGCAATGTGAGCGATTCGGCGTGCCAGGCTCCTGCCGTCTGATTGCAAATCTGCTCCAGCCGGACGGATGGCGAAAGCACCGGGCGAGTCGCCAGCAGCGCCTCATCCTCAGCCAGCGCCTGCAACAGGTCGTGGGTGGCAAATGTGGAAGTGATCAATTCGCCAAGATCGCCGTTCGGAGTCTTGGGCACCTCTTCGATGCGAGCCCAGTTAAGCCCGCTGCGCTTGCGCATGACAATCAGGCCGTCATGGATGGCTTCGACTCCGCGCTGGCGATAGTAATTCATGTAGCCTTCGTAGTTTTCTGCATCCATCGAAGCGTCGGTTGTTGTCTCACGAATCCGGTGCTGGGCATACTCCGCCGGGTCCTGCGTCAGCCCCTTCATCACCCAGGCATCGCAGCCGGTATCCTGCAGCCATTCGGCGATCCGCTCCTCCCAGGGCTGGCCGGATATCTGCGCCCATTCGCATAGCATCTCCATGTATCCGCCCTCGGTCAGATGCTCTGGGGCTTCCTTGACCAGGCGCCTGCAAAGCCCGTCGAGTTCCATCGGGTTGTCGCAGAACAAGTAGTCGGTCTGCGGAGTAATGAAAAACGGAGGATTGGAAAGAATCAGATCGAAAGTGCGACCGGCGACAGGTGCAAAACAATCGCCGGCCACGACTTCGACATTTTCAACTCCGTTGAGCCTCAGATTGAATTTTGCGCACTCCACCGCTCTCGGATTCAAGTCCGTCGCGATCACTACATCGCTATGCCGCGCCGCGCTCAGGCTCAGAATGCCGCAGCCCGTGCCCAGATCGAGCGTAGCCCGCGAATGCCGGCGTACGGCAAATTTATTCAGGAATTTGCTGGTCGGATTGGGCCAGAGCACCAGTTCCGCGCGATGCTCCTCAAATGCCGAAGGGTGATCGGACGCCACGAGAAAGCCATCGCTAGGCAAAATCATCGCCCTCGGGTTCATCCAATCCCCACTGGATTCCACCAGGCGAGATTCAAGCAGCAGTCCCAATAGCTCGTCCGTTACCACGGCGGCAACCAGCTCCCTGCTCTGCGGACAACCCAGCCAGAACCAGCGCAGCAAACTATTCAGCAGAGTGGGCTGGGATGTCTTATCCAGCAGCCTCGGAAGGTTGCGCAATCTCAACGATGGCAATTCAGGCGCGCCCAGATAGGTGCGAAGATTGGGCTCAGTGTACCCGGCTTGTCCAAAAAGGGAAACGAGGCGAAGTGAGTTCTCTGCGGATAAGGGTGTCAGCATACGCATCCCACAGTAACACTCTCTGCCGGACCGACCAAGGCACCGCCGTTTCGCTTGCAAAGGCAATTGCCCGATTTATCTTTCCGCGAGAATATGGATTTGCTGAAACACACGCCGGCTTTGAGACTTGAATCTCGATCGGTCCGGCGCGCCATAGGTAACGTGACCTAATGAGATTTTGACTTGACCCGGCATGGGGGGTGTGTTATCACGATTACGCACCAGAAAACGTTCAATTTTGCTCTGAAATGTTTTGGCGTTTTTCTGCTTGCTCTTCATCTGCTATTGTTCCCCATGTTGCTCGATTCAGAAATGTTTTGTTCTCGGGGCTGACTCTTCCCGCTCAAGTCTGCACGTCCTTGGCGAGGATGAAAAATCAACGAAACTTTCGACCGCCGTCGATCACTACTCAGTAAAGGAAGGAAGTATGGCCAGACAAAGCGCACAGCACAAATTGGACCGAGTGCGTCCCCCGCGGGTGCAAATCACCTATGACTTAGAGGTCGGTGGCGCCATCGAAATCAAGGAACTCCCCTTTGTTGTAGGAGTTCTTGGAGACTTTACCGGTAATCCCGAACAGCCGCTTCCCAAGCTGAAAGACCGGAAGTTTGTCGAGGTCAACCCCGACAACTTCGATACAGTGCTCGAGGGCATGAAGCCGCATCTTTCCTTCGCTGTGGAGAACAAGCTCAGCGACGAGCCCGATGCTGCCAACCTGAAGGTCGATCTCAAGTTCCGCAAGTTCGACGACTTCGAGCCGGCCAACGTCGCCAAGCAGGTCAAGCCGCTCAAGGAACTGCTCGATCTCCGCACGCGTCTTTCCGATCTTCGCGGCTCGCTGCAAGGCAACGACAAGCTTGAGGAACTGCTGCTCGAAGCTGTCGGCAACACCGAAAAGCTGGACAAGCTGAAGGGCGAAATCGGAGGCACCAATGGCTGATGCAGTTGCAAACCCACAGGCTTCGGCAGCCACAGTCGAGACGACCGAAGGCAGTCTTCTCGACCAGATCGTAGAGCAGGGCCGGTTTGGCGTTGAGGCTGCGTCGAAAGAGCGCGGCAAGGACCTGGTGAAGGAATTCGTCGCCCAGGTGCTCGATGGCTCCATGACCATCGCCAAGGATGCCGAGATGATGATCAATGCGCGCATCGCGCAGATCGATCATTTGCTCTCGATACAGCTCAATGAGATTCTTCATCACCCCAGCTTCCAGAAACTGGAAGGCTCCTGGCGTGGCTTGAAGTATCTGATGGACAACAGCGAGACCGGAGTTGGCCTCAAGATTCGCGTCTTCAATGCCAGCAAGAAAGAGCTGCTCCGCGACATCGAAAAGGCTCCCGAGTTCGATCAGAGCGCGCTCTTCAAGAAGATTTACGAAGAAGAGTACGGCGTCTTCGGCGGCGCTCCCTTCGGCGCGCTGGTTGGCGACTTCGATTTCGGCAAGCATCCGGAAGACATGGCCCTCTTGGAAGGCATGTCGCACATCGCAGCTCAGGCGCATGCTCCTTTTGTCAGCGCCGCTGCTTCGGATCTCTTCAACCTGGAGAGCTACCTGCAGCTGGATGCTCCTCGCGATCTGGCCAAGGTCTTCGACAGCACCGAGTACGCCAAGTGGAAGTCTTTCCGCCAGAGCGAAGACTCCCGCTACGTTGCGCTCGCGCTGCCTCGTACCCTGGGCCGACTGCCCTACGGCGCAGAGACCAAGCCAATCGATGAGTTCCGCTATGAAGAGCACGTAGACGGCACTGACCACTCGAAGTATCTGTGGATGAATGCCGCCTATGCGCTGGCCTCGAAGATGACTCAATCCTTCTCGCTCTATGGCATGTGCGTTGCCATGCGTGGCGTGGAAGGCGGCGGTCTGGTTGAAGGCCTGCCGGCTCACACCTTCGCAACAGATGAAGGCGATGTTGCCCTCAAGTGCCCGACCGAAGTGCCGATTACCGATCGCCGTGAAAAAGAGCTTGCGGACCTCGGTTTTGTGCCGCTGGTTCATTGCAAGGGTACGGACTACGCCGCATTCTTCAGCGTACAGAGCTGCCAGAAGGCAAAGGTCTACGACACGGATTCGGCCAACGCCAACGCCCGTCTGTCCACACAGCTTCCGTACATCATGGCTGTCTCCCGGTTTGCGCACTATCTGAAAGCGATGATGCGCGACAAGATTGGCAGCTTCATGTCCAGGGAAGAAGCGGACCGGTTCCTGAATCGCTGGATCACCAATTATGTGACTCCGGACGATTCGGCTTCTCCGGCAACCAAGGCGTCGAAGCCCCTGCGCGAAGCTCGCATCGACGTGACCGAGGTACCTGGCAAGCCGGGCTGCTATCGCGCGGTTGCTTTCCTGCGGCCTCACTTCCAGCTCGACGAACTCACTGTTTCTCTACGGTTGGTGGCAGATCTTCCGGCCGCGGCCAAATAACTTCGCTGTCGCTCAAACTGGGCTCAGGGCCGCATGATCCTGCTGTCCTTAATCTCACAAAGCTTTTGAACGGATACCAGAAGGAGATCGAAAATGGCAGTAAATGCGTATCTAATCATCGATGGGCGCCCTGGTCCCAGCACCAGCAAAAAGGACGCAATCGATATTCTCTCTTTTAGCTTTGGAGCCACCATGTCGGCCGTTATCGGCGCAGGATCCTCCGGTGGCGAAGCCCGTGCAGGCCGCGCGAACCTTCAGGATGTGTCCATCATGAAAGTGCTGGATAAGACATCTCCTCTGCTCTTCGACGATTGCGTCACCGGCAATTACCTGAAGAAGGTTGACGTCATCTACGACAAGCCGATGGGCGACGATCAGCAGGACTACTTCAAGATTCACATGGAAGATGCCCTGATCACCTCGATCCAGCTTTCCGGCTCGAGCGAGAATCCTGTGGAGTCGGTCACCTTCGCCTTCAGCAAGGTGAAGGTCAGCTACAACCCAGAGGAAGACGGCGCTCTCAAGGGCTTCATCGACAAGGGCTTCGACGTCCTCAAGCTAAAGCCGTGGTAATCCGGAAGCGAGCAGGAAAACGGTGCCTTTAACTCCAAAAGAACTGTTCCAGGCAGGCAAGGTGCGGGAAGCTGAGAAGGCGCTCACAGCGTATTTGCGTGAGCGCCCTTCCGACACGGCCCAACGCACCTTCCTCTTCGAGTTGCTGTGTTTTGAGGGCGAATACTCTCGCGCTGAGAAGCAGCTTGGTGTGCTTGCGGGTGGAAGTGTCGAAAAAGAAACCGGCGCGATTGTCTACTACGCTGCCCTCCATGCGGAGAAGACGCGCCATGAGCTTTTTGAAAAAGAGGCTTTTCCTTCCGATTCCGCCAAGGCTTCACCGCCTGGTGAATTGAACGGAAAACCTTTCACCGATATACGCGATGCCGATCCGGATATCGGTGCCCGGCTCGAAATCTTCGCGGCAGGCGCTTATCTCTGGCTGCCCTTTGAGCATGTTGCTTCGCTCGAAATGGGCCCACCGCAGCGGCTGCGCGACACCCTTTGGGCGCCTGCTCTAGTGCAGACAGCAGAGTCGTTCAAAGGCATGGACCTCGGCGAAGTGCTGATTCCGGCGATTTATCCCTTCTCCTGGAAACATCCGGACGAAGCGGTCGCGCTGGGCAGAGTCACCGACTGGACTGTTGACGGCGAGGGCCGCGAATACCCATCCGGGCAGAAAATCCTTCTTGTAGATGGTGAGGAAGTTCCCTTCCTCGAAGTCAGGTCTCTCCAGTTCTTTCACCCAACTGCCGAGCCCACCGAGTAACTCAGTTATCTAGAAGACAGGTTCCCGGTTCCTATGCCCCTTCGTGAAGATATTCTCGCCCCGATTCCCGGTGACAACCCGAGCGGAATCGACCTGCGCTACGACACCAAGCTGCTCATCCACGACAAGATCAAGGAAGCGCGCCGCCAGGACGACGACCTCGCCCAGGGCGCCTGGCAGAGCGAGCGCAAGACGGCCAACTTTCCCGTTGTCGTCAAGCTGGGGCAAGATACGCTGGCGACCGTATCCAAAGATCTACAGGTCTCTGCATGGCTGACAGAAGCGCTGCTCAATACGGAGCGTTTCGGCGGTCTTCGCCAGGGTATCGATCTGACCTACCGTCTGATGGTCGATTTCTGGGACACGATTTATCCGATCATCGAGGACGATGACCGCGAACTCCGCGCCCGGCCCCTTTCCTGGTTCGGCTCGAAGCTCGATTTTCCGCTTCGATCCTTACCGATCGTCAATGCCGGATACTCCTGGTTTATCTATAAGGAATCGCGCGTCGTCGGCTACGAGGACCAGGTCAAGACCGATAAAGATCGCAAAAACCGAAGCACAATGATCGAGTCTGGCAAGATACCGCCGGAGGTTTTCGACAAGGCATTTGCCGAAACACCCAAAGCCTTCTATCTGCAGGCGGAGAAGGACCTTGACGCCTGCATTGAGGCGCTCGCCACGCTCGACAAATACTGCGACGAAAAGCTGGAGGATGATGCGCCTGCATTCGGCCCGCTCAAGACGGGGCTGGATGAAGTACGGCACACTATCCACACTCTGCTTGAAAAAAAGCGGGAAAAAGAGCCGGACCCCGTAGAAGAAATACCCGTAGAGGAAGTTACTGCCCAAGCAACCGAGGACGAAGGCGAAGGCCACGCCTCAGCTCCGGCAACTGGATTGGCGGGCTCATTTGCGTCTGAGCCCGCTGACCGCCGTCAGGCCGTAGCCGGCATCGCCGGCGCCGCTGCATTTCTTCGCAAGCGCGAGCCATTCAGTCCCGCGCCTTATCTTCTGCTGCGCGCCCTGCGCTGGGGTGAACTTCGAACCGCTGCCCGGCTTGGCGACAGCAACCTGCTCGAAGCACCCACAACCGATCTTCGCCAACAAATCAAGAGGCTCGCGTTAGCCAAGAAGTGGGCTGAACTGCTTGAGCTGGGCGAACAGGCCATGGCCCAGCCCGGCAGCCGCGCGTGGCTCGATCTACAGCGGCTTTCTGTAACGGCATGCAAAGCTCTGGGGCCTGAATATCTGCCCATTGCGACTGCCATCCAATCGGAACTGCGCGCGCTGCTCAACGATCTGCCTGAGCTTCTCGATGCAACACTGCTCGACGACACACCGGCTGCCAATCCTGAAACCAAAGCATGGCTCACCGGTCTTCAGACTCCCATTCCTATGCCGTCCGCGGAAGAAACCGAAGCAGCGGAATCCGTGCCGGCTCACAGCAATGGCACGCCCACATGGCTTGCTCCATCCGTCGATGCCTACGTGCTGGCCAAAGACGCACTGGCTGCCGGACAGGAAGAGAAGGCCTTCGCCATCATGCGCTCCGAGGTCAGCCGGCAGCGCTCCGGGCGCAGACGTTTCCGCCGCACCATGCAGATGATTGAGCTGGCGGTCACCGCGGGCAAAGAAGGCATCGCCCAGCCGCTGCTCGAAGACATCGCAACCACCATCGAAAACCACAAACTCGACGCCTGGGAAGATCCAGATCTGGTTGCAAGCGATCTGCTCAAGCTCATGCGCTACAGCAAGAAAATCCAGGGCAATGCCGGCGAAAAGCAAAAGCTCTTTGAACGTATCTGTCGCCTCGACCCCGTCCAGGCGTTGAACGCGGGGTAAACGATGGCAAGGAGCCTTGGCGAAACCACGATCACCATCTCCGTCCTGGACCGGCTCATCGACAACGAGCCCGACAACCGGATGGAGAATCCGCTCAGCCGTTCGCAGTCCGTTCGTGTGCTCAAGGCCGCCGTGCGCCGTGACCTGGAATGGCTACTGAACTCGCGCCGCATCTGCGACCCACCGGATGAAGGTCTCAAAGAATTGAACCGCTCGGCGTACGTTTACGGCTTGCCCGATCTGTCGAGCCTGACCATGGCAGCTACCGGAGACCGCAACCGGCTCGTGAAGCAGATTCTCGCGACCATCAACCTCTTCGAACCGCGCCTCGCCAATGTACGCCTGGTGCTGGTAGAGGCCCCTGACGCCGGGAAAAAAGATGTACGCCTGCGCATCGAGGCCATGCTCCGAATGGACCCGGTGCCGGAGCCTGTCTCCTTCGATACCGTCATTGAACTGAAGAGCGGTAACTGCCATCTGACCGGGGGTGATGATGCGCGATGATTTGCTGCTCTACTACGAACGGGAACTGGACTACCTGCGTAAGTCTGCCGCGCAGTTTGCCGAGAAGCATCCCAAGGTCGCCTCGCGCCTGGTGCTCGAACCGACTAAGTGCGAAGACCCGCATGTCGAGCGGTTGCTGGAGGCCTTCGCCTTCCTCGCGGCGCGCGTCCACCTCAAGATGGAGGACGAATTCCCCGAGATCACCGAAGCGCTGCTGACGGTTGTCTATCCGCAGCTTGTACGGCCTATCCCATCGATGTCGGTGGTTGAGTTCCAACTCGATCCGGAGAAAGGCAAACTCACCAGCGGCATGAAGATCGAGCGCAATTCCCCGATCTACTCCAAGCCTATCGGTGGTGTGCCGTGCACTTTTCGCACTTGCTACGACACCACGCTGTGGCCTTTGACAGTAAGCGCCGCGGAACTGAGCGCGCCCAGCAGGCTCAAGCCTGCGGTTAAGACCAATGACTCAGCCTGGGCCGTCCGTCTTGAGCTTCGCTGCGCGCGCGACATTACCTTTCCGGCTCTCAATCCGGACAAGCTCCGCTTTTATCTGGATGGCGAGAGCGGTCTCGTCAACATTCTCTATGAACTGCTCTTCAGCCGTCTCAATCGCATCATGATTCGCGATCTCACAGCAGGCTCGCGCCTGGCCCCCATTCTGCTGCCCGGATCTGTTCTCAGCGCTGTGGGTTTCGGCCCGGACGAGGGCATGGTCCCTTACCCCTCTTCCTCGTTCGCAGGGCACCGTCTGTTGATGGAGTACTTTGCCTTCCCCGAGAAGTTTTTCTTCGTCGATCTGTCTGGGCTCGAAGCAGTCGCGGAAGCAGGCTTTAAGGATGCGATCGAGATTATCTTCCTCATCTCGGAGGTCGAGGGCGACGGCCGCATTCAGCGTCTGGAACTGGAGCTGTCGAAGAAGACATTTCGCCTCGGCTGCACACCCGTGGTGAACCTTTTTTCCCAGGTTGCAGAGCCGATCCAGTTAAATCAGCGCAAGTACGAATACCCAGTAACGCCCGATGTGAGGCGGCCACATTCCATGGAGGTGTACTCGGTCGACGAGGTCAGCGCCATCAACTCCAACAACCAGAAGATCACCTCTTACGAACCCTTCTATTCGCTGCGCCACTCGGCGCGCAAGGAAGACCGTCCCTGCTTCTGGCTGGCGCGCAGACGCCCATCCACACGGCCTAACGATGATGGGACTGAGGTATCACTTTCGCTGGTTGACCTCTCCACCGGCACAGTCGATCCGGATGCCACAGTTCTCTCGATCCGCACCACATGTACCAATCGCGACCTCCCTGGACGCCTTCCGTTCGGCAACCAGGACAGCGACTTCGAGATGGAAGGCGCCGCGGCCATGCGGCGTATTGTCGCCTTACGAAAACCGACTTCGCCAGTTCGTCCAGCGTTGGGTAAAAGCGTTTTGTGGCGGCTGGTCTCTCACCTTTCCCTCAACTATCTTTCGCTGGTCGAGGAGGGCAAAGGCGCGCTCCAGGAGATCCTGCGCCTCTACGATGTAGGCCGCACGGCGTATTCGCAGAATGTGATTCAGAGCATCATCAACATCAAGAGCAAACCTCATTTCACGCGCCTCATTTCCGAACAGGGAGTAAGCTTTGCACGCGGCATGAAGATCGAGATGGAGATCGATGAAGATCAGTTCACCGGCGGAGGCGCATTCCTCTTTGCCGCGGTGCTGGACCGCTTCTTTGGTTTGAGTGCTTCCCTGAACAGCTTCACGCAACTGAGCGTCACCACTCCGCAGCGAAAGGAGGGACTCCACGCATGGCAGCCGAGATCGGGACGGAAGATGCTGATCTGATCGATCCAGATGACCCGAATGATCCATATGATCGGGACTTATCTGGCGAAGCCGCGGACCCAGCCAATCGGCGGGACTGGAAGGAGTCTCTTCTGGGTGTGCAGCTGCTCGAGGGCGCGCATTCCTTCGAGTTTTTTCAGGCCGTGGCGCTCCTGCAGCGGCTGCGCGCAGAAAAGCGTCCGGTTGGCCACTTCTCCAGCCCTGACGATGAAATCGTCCGCTTTCGCGCCAATCAGCGGCTTGGTTTTCCGGCAAGCGAAATTCAGAAGCTGGAAGTCAAAGGCGACGCGCCCGCTGAGATGATGGTCAACTTCATGGGACTCACCGGACCCATGGGTATCCTTCCCTACACCTACAGCGAACTGATTCTCGAACGCGCCCGAGCCAAGGACTATAGCCTCGCGTCATTCCTGGATATCTTCAATCACCGCGCCATCTCGCTCTTCTACAGGGCATGGCAAAAGGCGCGCTTTCCTGTTACGTATTCTTCCGGCCCTCGCGATCTCTTCACGCACTATCTGCTCGACCTGATTGGGCTCGGCACCGCGGGCCTTCGCGACCGGCAAGAGGTCGAAGACGAAGCTCTGCTGCATTACGTTGGCCTTGTCGCTATGCAGTCCAGGTCAGCCACGGCTTTGGAGCAGATCGTCGCGGACTATTTCGAAGTGCCGGTAGAGATCCAGGAATTCACCGGGGCTTGGTATGGGCTCGATCGATCGACACAGTGCATGATGCGCGATGAAGAGTCGCCTTCAAGCGAGGTTGGGCTGGGAGCGGTAGTTGGCGACGCCATCTGGGATCGTCAGGGCCGGGTCCGCATCCGCATCGGTCCGCTGAACATGGAACGCTACAACGACTTTCTTCCCCAGGGCAGCGCATACGCCGCGCTGCGGGCTATCACTCGTTTTTTCAGCAATCAATGTCTCGATTTCGAAGTGCAACTGGTGCTGGATCGCAGCCAGGTGCCGCAGGTCGAGCTCGACATGGACTCCAGCCAGCCAGCGCGGTTAGGCTGGGTGTCCTGGGCTAGAACCGCACCATTGGCCGCCGATCCCGACGACACAATTTTGTCTCTCTGAAGGGGGAAACATGGGAATTAATCTGAAATCGCTGATTGCCAAACTGAACGATCCTACGCGGGGCGCGCTTGAAGGCGCTGCCGGTCTTTGCCTTTCGCGCACCCACTACGACATAGAGATTGAGCATTTCCTAACCAAGCTGCTCGATTCATCCTCCGGCGACTTTGCGGCCATCATCAAGCATTTCGAAATCGACAAGTCCCGGCTCACCGGCGAGCTCGCCCGCAGCATGGACAAGCTGAAGTCCGGCAACGCGCGGACTCCCGCAATTAGCCCCACTGTGTTGAAGATGCTGACCACAGCGTGGACTATCGGCTCCATCGACTTCAATGCCGGACAGGTGCGGACAGGCTTCGCCATCCTCGCCCTTGCTTCAGATGAAGAGCTCTCGCGCCTCATTCGCGAAGTCAGCAAAGAGTTCCAGAAGATCAACGCCGACGCCTTGCGTAAAGACCTGATGGGCATCGTCGCGCTCTCCAGCGAAACCACGACGAGTGGCGCTGCGGCCTCTTCTGGCGGAGCCGACGGAGCGCCTAAGCCCATGAGCGGTAAGACGCCCAATCTCGACTCCTACACCATCGACCTCACCGGCAATGCCAAGCGGGGCAAGATCGACCCTGTCCTCGGCCGCGACGCGGAGATTCGCCAGGTTGTCGACATCCTCACGCGCCGCCGCCAGAACAACCCCATCCTCACCGGCGAGGCCGGTGTGGGCAAGACTGCAGTCGTCGAAGGCTTTGCCCTTCGCGTCGTTGCCGGCGATGTGCCGCCGCCGCTCAAGAACGTCACCATCCGCACCCTCGATCTCGCCCTGCTGCAGGCCGGAGCCGGCGTCAAAGGCGAATTCGAAAACCGCCTCAAGGGCTTGATCGAAGAAGTCAAAGCCTCACCCACCCCCATCATTCTTTTCATCGACGAAGCGCACACCATGATCGGCGCAGGCGGCACCGCAGGCCAGGGCGACGCCGCCAACCTGCTCAAGCCCGCGCTGGCTCGCGGTGAGCTTCGCACCATCGCGGCCACCACCTGGTCCGAATACAAGAAGTATTTCGAGAAGGACGCAGCCCTCGCTCGCCGCTTCCAGGTCGTCAAGGTCGAAGAGCCCACCGAGCATCAATGCATGATCATGATGCGCGGGCTCGTCGCCTCGCTCGAAAAGCATCACAACGTCCGCATCCTGGAAGACGCAGTCAACGCCAGCGTCAAACTGTCGCATCGCTATCTCGCCGGCCGCCAGCTCCCCGACAAGGCCGTCAGCATTCTCGATACTGCCTGCGCCCGTCTTTCGCTCGGCCAGAACTCGACGCCTCCAGCCATCGAAGACCTGACCAGAGTCCTTGATGCACTCGAAGTCCAAACCCGTATCCTCGAGCGCGAAGAGATTGTCGGTGCGGATCACCAGGAAAAACTTGCCGAACTAGCCGCGCAGAAAGCCTCCTCTGAAGCGACACTCAAAGAGCTTCAGGCCCGCTTCGATAAAGAACGCGAGCTGGTCAGCAAAATCCGCGAGATTCGCAACAAGCTCGAAGCCAACCACGGCAAGCAGGCTACAACACCGGCGGCGGCAGAAGCTGCTCCCGCAGCAGAGGCCGCACCGGTTGAAGCCGTAGAACCCGCCGCGCCTGCCAACCCCAAAGCCGAACTCCAGGCCCTTGAAACCGAGCTTGCGGCATTGCAGGGCGAGACCGGCCTCATTCAGGTCTGCGTCGACGCCCAGATCGTCGGCGAAGTACTCTCCGCATGGACCGGCATCCCTGTCGGCAAGATGCTCAAAGACGAAATCACCACCGTCATCGAGCTCCAGAACCACCTTGCCCGCCGTGTTATCGGCCAGGATCACGCAATGGAAATCATCAGCCAGCGCGTGCAGACTTCGCGCGCGTCGCTCGACGATCCCAACAAGCCAGTTGGCGTCTTCATGCTGGTCGGCCCCAGCGGCGTCGGCAAGACAGAAACCGCCCTTGCCCTCAGCGATCTCCTCTACGGTGGCGAGCACAACCTCATCACCATCAACATGTCGGAGTTCCAGGAAGCGCACACCGTCTCCACCCTTAAGGGCTCGCCTCCGGGCTATGTAGGCTACGGCGAAGGTGGCGTGCTCACGGAAGCCGTGCGCCGCAGGCCGTATTCCGTCGTCCTGCTCGACGAAGTCGAAAAGGCCCATCCGGACGTGCTCGAACTCTTCTTCCAGGTCTTCGACAAGGGCAACATGGAAGACGGCGAAGGCCGTTCCATCAACTTCAAGAACAACATCATCATCCTCACCACCAATGCCTGCACCGACCAGATGATGAAGCTGGTAGCCGACCCGGAAACCGCGCCCAGCCCGCGCGGCCTCATCGACGCCATCAAGCCGGAGATGAACAAGATCTTCAAGCCTGCTTTCCTCGGCCGCATGGTGCTCATCCCCTACTACCCTGTGCGCGACGAAGCCTTGAAGCAGATCATCCGCCTCAAGCTAGGCAAAATCCAGCGCCGCATCAAGGAAAACCATAAGATCGCCCTCACCTACGACGACGCCTTCCTTAATGAAGTCGCCAGCCGCTGCACCGAGGTTGAGAGCGGAGCCAGGAATGTCGACAACATTCTCACCAACTCCCTGCTGCCCGACATCTCGCGCAAGATTCTCGGCGGCATGGCCGAGGGCGAGAAGATGTCTGTCATTCACGTCGGAGTGGGAGAAGATGGAGCCTTCTCGTATCAGTGATCGAACCAGCAGTTGAATGCGCTTAGAAGGGAGGGGAGATGGGCGGGCATCGCGATCCAGGGCCGACCGGGGCCGGAAAGACAGACGTTTCCGGAGGCCTGCACCCGCGTGTCAAAAAGCCCACTCCCGCCCATAAGAAGAATCAGCATACCGCGCCTCATCCCGCTGGCAAACCAGCCGCGCCGAAGACGCCCCCGAATCCCACGAAAGTAAAGAGAATCGTAGTGGTCTATGACGCGGATTCTTCCAAGGGCCAGGTCTTTGCCGTTGGCCAGGATGGTTCCATCCTGCTGAGCGGCGACGTCGTGGTCGGAGGCAAGGACTCGCCGACCCCACCCGGAACTTACCACGCATCTCGCTGGGAATCGAATCACGTTTCAACCAAGTATGGCTCCTATGCCAATACACCGTGGGAGCAGTCCCCGCTGGGTCTCAACGCCTTCGGTCCGTATCAGCTTCATCTCAAGGAACTGGAGACCAGGGGCATTTATCTTCATGGCACGATGGGGCCATCCTGGAATCCCTTCACAGCATTGAATTCCCTGCTCAGCCCGACATCGCATGGCTGTGTGCGGATGTCGAACCGGACCGATATCGGCCTGCACGACCTGATGCCTCACCCGGAAGGAGTCGAAGTCAAGATCAGCACCAGCAAAGCCGACATTCCACCCGACAAAGGCAAGCCATGAACCGGATAATCCTCACGGCGTTCGTCTTCAGCCAGTTGATCGGAGAACTGGCGGTTTGGTTCAGTTCCGGACAATCGCCGCGGGGAGGACCATGGGCATGGGTAATCGGCGTAGTATTTCTTTTGCCCGGAGATATCGCAGCCAGCTGGTTGATTGAGAAGTTTTTATGGGGATCGTCCCTCACCCTGCATCAGCTTCAATGGTTCAAGGTGCCCTGTGAGATCGTCATCAACGGCGCTGTCTGGTTCATTTTTGCAGCATGCGTGAGCCGAGGGATCGGGATGATCAGAAGACCCGGCAGAAAAGCCGCCCGATCGTAACGCGGTGAAGGAATAGCTTTTCGCTTAAGTTTCAGGAAGGTTCGAATTCAGCTTATGCCTTACTCTCAGGAAAACCGCCTCATCTCGCTCTCTACGCCGCTCGGCGATGATGCGCTGCTGCTCGCCAGCTTCCGCGGCCAGGAGGCGGTTTCGCGCCTCTTCAGTTTCCATCTCGACCTGCTCACCGAGCAGGGACCGATTGATTTCACCAGCATCATCGGCAAGAACGTCACCATTTCCGTAACGCAGTCGGACGACACACCGCGCTACTTCAACGGCATGGTCAGCCGGTTTGCTATGAGCGGCGCCGATAAGACCTTCATGCATTACCAGATGGAAGTGGTGCCATGGACATGGATGTTGACCCGCTACGCCGACTGCAAGATCTTCCACAACAAAGCGGTCGGGGACATCATTCAGCAGGTCTTTTCCGATCGCAGCTTCACCGATTTCAAAGTTTCCCTGAGCGGCTCCTACACGCCAATGGAGTATTGCGTTCAGTATCGCGAGACCGATTTCAATTTCATCTCCCGTCTCATGGAGCAGAACGGCATCTTCTATTTCTTTGAACATGAACAGGGCAAGCACACGATGGTGATCGCCGATTCCGCGAGCATCCATCAGTCCTGCCCCGGCTTTGACAGCGCCGGATTCAATCTATCCACCGCTGGACTCGATGCCGACGACGTCGTGAACTCCTGGAACATGGAACAGGAATTGCGCAGCGGCATGTATACGCTCACCGACTACAACTTCGAAACTCCATCGGCCAACCTGGTAGCAAGCGAGTCCACAGTCTTCGACGTGGGGGGCAATTCCGGCTTCGAAATCTTCGATTACCCGGGAGACTACACCACACGTGGCGACGGTACGGCTGCCGCCAAACTGCGCATGCAGGAAGAAGAAGCAAGCCATTTGGTCGCTCACGGCTCCGGTGTCTGCCGCGCCTTCACAACCGGATACAAATTCAGTCTGGAAGATCACCCGGTAGACAAGATGAACGACACCTACGTGCTCACCGAAATCCAGCATGTGGCCACAGTCGAGGGCAACTACACCTCGGGGGACGGAGACGCCGGCAGCTACTCCAACCATTTCACCTGCATTCCTGCTACAGTTCCCTACCGGCCGGCTCGACTTACTCCCAAGCCTTTCGTCCAGGGGCCACAGACTGCCCTGGTCGTCGACCAAAATCCCGATTCCAGCGGCAGTGCTGGGAGCGAAGAAATCTGGGTCGACAAGTATGGCCGTGTCGTCGTGCAGTTTCCCTGGGATCGCAAGGGAGGCTGTTCCTGCTGGGTGCGCGTCTCGCAGGAGTGGGCTGGCGAAGGCTGGGGTTGCATCACCATCCCGCGCGTCGGTCAGGAAGTAATCGTCAGCTTCCTCGAAGGCGACCCCGACCGGCCCATCATCACCGGCCGCGTCTACAACGCCGCGCAGACCGTTCCTTACGCTCTTCCCGCAAATCAGACGCGCAGCACCTTCATGACCCGCAGCTCTAAGGGCGGTAGCACCAGCACCTACAACGAGCTTCGCTTTGAAGACAAGACAGGCGCTGAGCAAGTTTTCATTCGTGGGCAGTTCGACATGGATACTCAGGTGCTGAACGACAGCCGCCAAAACGTCGGCAATAATCTGAGTCTGACGGTCGTCAAGGATCAGATGGAGAGCGTCGGCGGCGACCGGCATGAACAGATCACCGGCAAGAACATCCTCAAGATTGGCGGAGAACGCCAGGAAAATGTCACCGGCAACGAAACCATCAAGATCGGCGGCGACCGGAACGAAAGCGTAAGCGGTAAAGAAGTCATCAAGATCGGCGGCGACGCCAACAGCGACATCGGCGGCAATTTCAACCAGAAAGCTGCCCAGAACATCTCCATCCAGGCCGGCATGAATCTTTACGAAAAATCCGGCATGAACTTCGCCCATCAGGCTGGGGAGGCCATTCATCTTAAGGCCGGCATGACCGTAGTCATCGAAGCCGGCGTGGAGCTCACTCTCAAAGCCGGCAGCAACTTCATCGACATCGGCCCATCCGGCATCTCCATCGTCGGATCGCCGCTGGTCATGATCAACAGCGGGGGCGCTGCGGGTTCGGGATGCGGCTCCAGTCCAACCGATCCAGCCAGCCCGGCGAGCCCCACCGATCCCACAGATCCAGACAAGGCCGACGACGGCAGTAAAGGAACCAAATTGAGCTAGCAGCTGTTATCCAGGCCATATTCCCCCGTTGCTCACCCCGCTTTGAATTGCTATCGTTAAGGTTCGGTCGCCACGCATGAAACAGTTACAGCCCGTCCTCTGGAGCAAAGGCACCTTTCTGACGCCGCAGCATATGCAGCTTCAGGACAGGTTCCTCGAAGACAGCCTGAACTTCCGGCTGCAGGCGCTCAAGTTCTGCGCCTGGGGTTTCAGTGAAATCGTGCTCGACCAGGAGCAGTTAGCCGATGGCCACCTGGCCGTTTCGCGTGCCTCCGGAATCTTTCCCGATGGGCTGCTCTTCGACATTCCAGGCCCCGACCAGCCGCCGCCTTCCAAAGCTCTCGCCGAGTTCTTCGACCCCGGAGTACGAGACCTCGACATCTACCTCACCGTGCCGGACTACAAGCAGAAGGGGCTCAACGTAGCAGGCCTCGGGCGTGCCTCCGGTTCGCGCTATCTGGCCGAGATCGCATCGGTGCGCGACGACAATACCGGCACCGGCGAAAAGCCGATCCAGATCGCGCGCAAGAACCTGCGGCTCCTGGCCGCCAACGAAACCCGCGAGGGCAGCTCAGCCTTGCGCATCGCCAACATCGAGAGAACCGAAGCCGGAGCCTTCCGGCTCAACACCCGCTTTGTCCCGCCGCTGCTCGAAGTGCGGGCGAGCGACTATCTGCGCAGCCTTATCAACGGCATCCTGGAAATTCTTTCCGCTAAAAGCACCCAGCTTGCCGGTAGCCGCCGCCAGAAAAACCAGAGCCTCGCCGACTTCACCGCCTCGGATATCGCCAATTTCTGGCTGCTCTATACGGTCAACTCGAACATTCCGGTGCTCAGCCATCTGCTCCAAGGGCAGCGCTGTCACCCCGAGGAGCTTTTCTCCGCGCTAACGGCGCTGGGCGCATCTCTGACCACCTTCTCGAACGCGATTCGTCCTCGCGATCTGCCGCTCTACGACCACCTCAACCTGAGCAAGGTCTTCACCGATCTCGACGAAAAATTGCGCATCCTGCTCGAGACCGTCGTCCCGACTAATGTCGTTTCCCTTCCGCTGCGGCATGTAAACAACACCATCTACGCCACCGCCATCGATCAGGACAAGTATCTCGCCAACACGCGCATGTATCTCGCTCTCTCCGCCGATGCCAGCGAAGACTCCATCATCCGCCGCGTGCCGCAGCTGGTGAAGCTCTGCTCGGCGACGCACATCGAACAGCTAATCAGCAACGCGCTGCCCGGAATCACCCTCACCCACGTCACCAGTCCGCCCAGCGCCATCCCGATCAAGATGAAGTACCAGTACTTCAGCCTCAATCAAACAGGAGCGGCCTGGGATACCGTGACCCGCGCGCGAAATTTTGGCGCTCACGTTCCCGCCGAGATCCCCAATCCGCAGATGGAGCTAATCATCCTGCTTCCGCAGACGGGGGGAGCACAATGAGGTCGCTCACCAAACCGGTCTGGTCGGAAGGCATGTATCTCGGGCCCCATCACTTTCAGGCCCAGAGCCGCTACTTTGAAGACTCGCTCGATTTCGTCACCACCAGCCTGTGGCGCGATGCCTATGGCTTCGCGGGGCTGCAATTCGACTCCGACGCCCTGCGCAACGGCAGCCTGGCCCTGACGCACGCCCGCGGTCTCTTTGCCGATGGACTGGCCTTCGATCTTCCCGGCTCCGACGCCGCTCCGGCTCCCCGTGAATTCGCCGCATTGTTCTCCGCGGTTGCCGATCATCTGACGCTCTATCTCGCCGTGCCGGCAACCCTGCGCGACGGTCAGAACACGGCGCTTGGCAATAACTCCACCACGCTTCGCTACCTGGCTGTAGAAGAGAAAATTCCCGACCAGAACACCGGTCTTGATGAGAAGCCGATCCGGATCGGGCGCAAGAATCTGCAGCTGCTGGCCGAGTCCGAGATCGCCGACGCTGGCGGCCAGTCCGGACTCACCGACCGCTTCGCCTTCCTCCCTGTGGTCCGCATCCTGCGCGATGGTTCAGGCCACTTCGAGGCTGATCCTACCTTTGTCCCGCCATGCCTGAGCCTCAGCGCGAGCCCTACACTGACCCACATGTTGCGGCGTCTCATTGAAATCCTCGACGAGAAGAGCACCGTCTTCACCCAGGAGCAGCAACAGCGCAATGGAGTCTTCCAGGCTGGCATGTCTGCCCGCCACGTCGCGCAGTACTGGTTCCTGCACGCGCTCAACTCCAACATCTCGCCACTTCGCCACTACCTGCTTTCGCGGCACGCCCATCCGCAGGAGCTCTTTCGCGAGATGGCTCGTCTCGGCGGCGCGCTCTGCACCTTCGGCCTGGAAGTTCACCCCCGTTCCCTTCCCTCCTACGACCACTGGGAGCTGGGAGCCCGTTTTGCCGCACTGGACGAGCACATCCGCCGTCATCTTGAAATTGTGATGCCTTCCAAGGCCATCAAGATCCCGCTCAACCAGACCGAAACCTTCCTCTTCACGGGTGCTCTTCAGGATGAGCGCGTCCTCGGTCCGGCGCGATGGATTCTCGAGATTCAATCGCCGATCGGTGAAGCCGACCTGATCGCCCGCGTGCCTAAGCTCACCAAGATGTGTTCAGCTCGTTTTGTCCTGGAGCTGATCAAGCGCGCCCTGCCCGGCCTGCCGCTCAATCATCTGCCAGTCCCGCCGCCGCAGATCGCCGCGCGCGTCGAGAGCCAGTACTTCGCCATCAACCGCGGCGGCCCATGCTGGGATCACATCGTGCAAACCCGGCAGGTCGGTGTCTATGTACCGGGAGAAATTCCCTCACCCGAGCTCAGTCTGATCGTCCTGCTGGACGAGTAAGACTTACTGGATGAGCACAGCAAGCACCCTGTAGGCCTACATCTCCACCCAGCGGCGCAGCAGGTTGTGATACACGCCAGTCAGCTGCACGCCTGCCGCATTGCCGGGAACTTCTTTGGCCAGCCGCTGAATCGCCGTGTCCAGATCGTAGAGCAGCGTGCGATCTCCATCGCTGCGAATCATGCTCTGAATCCAGAAGAATGAGGCAACACGCGCCCCGCGCGTCACGGCCGTAACGCGATGCAGGCTTGTCGCGGGATACAGCACCATGTGCCCTGCCGGCAGCTTCACATTATGCACGCCGTAGGTATCCTCTACCAGCAATTCCCCGCCTTCATATTCGTCGGGGGAGGACAGGAACAAGGTCGCAGAAATATCGGTTCGAATCCTCTGGCCCGTGGAAGCCATCGCGCGGATGGCCGTATCCACATGCGTGCCAAAGTGTCCGCCGCCCGTGTAGCGGTTGAACATCGGCGGAAATACCTTCAACGGCAGCGCCGCCGACATAAAGAGTGGAGACCGCGCCAGCGCAGCCAACACTATCTCTCCCAGCTTCACCGCCACCGGATGCCCTTCGGGCAGTTGCAGATTTTCCTTCACGCTCTGCGCCTGGTAGCCGGCGGTCGCCTTGCCGTCGATCCATTGCGCAGCGTCGAGAGTGGCGCGTGCCTGCGCCAGTTCTTCCGAAGTGAGAATGTCCGGAATCGTAATCAACATGCTTAAAAACTCCTGGCTGGAACAAACTTCCGCCGCGGGTGCATGAACAACTGCACTCCGCGGCGGAGGAATAAGGTTATGTCATCACCCACGATCAGAACTTGAAATTCAAGCCGATCTGCGCGTTGGCGCCAGCTCCGGGCACAAGATGGCTCGGATGCGGCAGGTCAATGTAGTAGCGGTTGAGGAGGTTGTTGACGTTGACCTGAAACTCGACGTGCTCCGAAACTGGCCGCTTCAGCATCGCGTTGAAGACCCAGTAACCCGGCACCTGTTTCATCGCCACGCTGGCCACCGTAAAGGTTCCATCGTTGTTCGCCGTGTAAGACGTCGGCACGTACGGCACCGTTGAGCTCGCGGTTCGGCTGCCAACATAGTTTCCGCCAAGACCGCCATTCAACCGCAAAGGCAGCCGATGCGTTACAAACAGATTGAAGGTTTGCTTCGGCACGTTGGCAAGCGGATAGCCGACCGCCGCTGGGAAGAACTTCGAGGAGATCACGTCGCTGTCGAGATAGGCATAGCCGGCCACGAGATCCATCCCTTCCGGGAGCCGTCCTACGACGCTGAACTGAACGCCTTTCACCAATTGATTGCCGGCAGCCACGATGTTGTTGGAGTTGGTTGGGTCAGTTTCGCGAGCGTTATCCTTCTCCGTGCGGAACCAGGCACCTTCAACCAGCAGACGCTCATTGAGAAAGCTCCACTTGGCGCCCGCTTCATAGGACTCATTCTCTTCCGGAGCGGCCGATGCCTGGGTGAGACCTACACTAAGACTGAGCGACTCCGCAGCTGGATTGAAGCTGGTGCCGTAGTCGAAGTAAAGGCTGCCGCGGCTGGAAGGCTTAAAGACAAAAGCGGCGCGATAGCTCGGCTGCTTGTCGAGACGGCTGAGCGGACCGACAGAAGCTGTCGGTGTCACGCCTGCTGGAGGCGGAGTCGGTTGATAGAGGCTGTAGTCCGTATTGAAGTAGTCCCAGCGGATGCCACCAGAAAGCTCAAACAGCCGGCCGAGCTTCATCGTGTCCACGAAATAAGCACCGCCGCTCTTGGACTTGGTGTGAACCGCCGAGGTAACGTATCCAGTTCCAGAAAAGGGCTGATCTTCATTGGGATCAAGCAGCGTCGCAGAGGGCACGGAGTTAATGGTGCCCTTTGAGCCAGAACTACTGGTAAAGGGCAGCGAGTAGCTATAACGGATCGGGTTGGATATCTCCTGTCCGCCTTCCAATCCTCCGATGAAATCATGGCGCGCCGCCCATGTTTTGAAGTGCGCACTGACTTCCAGCTGATCCCAGAGATCGCCTTCCACGCTCTTCACCTGGATCTGGTTCCGATTGACAATGTTGATCTCGCTCGCCGGAGTATTGATGTCATAGGGACAGGCAACCGTGCTGTTGTAGGCCAGCGTCGGCAGCGACTTCACGATAGTTCCCACCGGTACGCTCGCGGATGCATTCGAACAAATTTGCGGCTCGGTAATCTGCGCCTGGCGCGGGTAGTTCGCTGCGCGCGCAATCATGTGTACATTCAGGCTCGGCGTGAAATCATGCTGTACCCGCAGTGTCATGATGTCGTCGCTGGTCTTCAGATAGTTCTCATCGGAGAAGCCGAAGTAGCTGTGGCGATTTGCCGGAGAGGGCCCGGCAAAGAGCCAGGGCAGGCCATAATCCGGAGTGTCATCTTCCGAGAGATGAACATAGCTCAGCGTTGCATGGGTCTTCGCGTTCATGCCTACCGACACCGATGGGGCAATGCCAATTCTGCGAATCTCCGCACCATCGCGGCCAGCAACGCCGCCTTCCTGGCCCATGATGTTGACCCGGAAACCTGTGCCGCCAAACTCTTCAGCCACTGGGCTGCTGATATCCGCAGCAATACGGCGGGTCAGGTCTGTCCCGAACTGCGTCTGCACATGCACAAACTGGTTCGCCTGCGGACTCTTGCTCTCCTGATTGATCACGCCGCCCGTAGATCCGCGCCCAAACTGAATACCGGCAGGCCCTTCAAGCGCCTCCACCTGCTCGTAGTTGAAGGCATCGCGGTAATAGCTGCCGAAGTCTCGAATGCCATCCAGGTAGATGTCGTTGCGTGCGGTGAAACCACGGATAGTAAGGTTGTCTCCCTGAGCTCCGGCCTCGCCCGCAGCAAGGCTGATGCCGGGCACATTGCGCAGCGCATCGCGCAGAGTCGAGGCGCCTTCATCTTGAATCACAAACTGCGGTACTACGCTGATGCTCTGCGGTGTAAACAGCTGTGGCTCGGTAAACTTGCTCAACGAAATCGCATCCGCCATGGAAGCGGTCACCGAGATAGTATCTTTCGCCTGCACACCCACAAGCATCGTTGTCGCGTCGTCTGCGCGATAGTTCAAACCCGTGCCATTCAGCAAGATTCCCAATGCTTCGTCTTCGCGATACAGCCCTGTAACTCCAGCCGAATTGAACCCCGCCAGAGTTCCCGAGGGCAGCACAATCTTTACCGTCAATCCAGTCGCTTTCTCATACGCTTGGATCGCGGCATCCAGCGGTCCGGCCGCAATGTCGAACCGTTTCAGTGGCAGCGTCGCCGCAACTCCAGCCCCGCTGGGGTCGGTCTTCCATGGGGCAGCCAGTGCCGGCCGATTGGCGCCAATAGCCGCATATGCCGCCAGCGTTCCCACAGCAACCCAGTCGCGCGCGTTGCCAAAGATGGCTGCTGGGGCAGCCTTGCGTCCGGACGATAGCTTTTGTAACTTGCGCTTCATTGTTCTCCTCAAAGATCACTCTCTGTTAGCAGCAGATAGCTCATGTAGGCATTCCGCTGCGATTCCAATCCGCTGGGCCATCGGTTCGAAGATCGTGAAAAATTCGCGTACTTCGCCGTTGACCGCTCTGCTCCAGGTGCTTGGCCACATCGCGGCAATCGCAATGCGCAGGCCATGCTGGGGCGTACTCAATACATCGTTGAATCTTTGGATTTGAATCAGAAGTTGAGCCGACCGGAGAGCAACCCTATAATGCAGATAGCTCGCAGTCGAACAGCCTGTGACTCCAGGGTCTTTGCGGTCTCCGCCAAGAGAATTCCCGCTGGGCCCTGGCCCTTCAAATGTCAATCGTGACTGAGCAGCAGTATCCGTTCAGTCCCGCTAAAAGGAATATACGACAGATTTAGTCGCATTTCAAACCCCAAGTGTGTAAAAAATCATCCGTATCCCATTTTTGACATACCCAGGGCATGCCTCTCCTTCATTTCGGAGAGCGGTCTCCAACCCATAGGCTGTCGCCGTGCCGTAATCTTGGTTGACTTCGTTATGTTGCGTTCGTTATTGGAAGAGCCACAGGACCGGGGTGCCGTGCCCAAACTTTTGAACCAGTTGGATTGTTAATGCAGCGCAGTGATCTCGGGTTTCGGACCGTTGCAGGGTGCGGCGGTAGATTTGATACTCCTCTTTGCAGTGAATCTGTCGCACCGAACCGAGCAAGGCCAACGTTAGAGAAGCCATTTAACCAAATCCATTGTTCGGCTATCTCGATCGTTTGATATTGCACTTTTCTAAACTTCTTATCTACGTTCATATCCACTTTCACTTGATTACAGTCTTTGGTTGCACTTCTTGTTTGTAGTCCGCAGTGTCCATTTGGGCCGCCCTCTTGCGGGTGGATATTGACGGCAACGCATGGGTAACTTCGCCACCTGGTTACCGACAAATCGGGAGCAGCGTGGTATGCTACCGGAAATTCTCGGATTAACAGTTGTCCGGGTGCCGGCGCTTCCGTGCGGTAAGCTGCGTCAGACAAAATTGCAGTTTACTTGAATAGATCTCATCATCTTCCCTCCCTATAGACTTAGGAGTTTTTCTTCATGCTGTTAGGCATCCGGTCCGCATTCAGAGTTACTACAGCCATTCCACGTATTTCGCAAGCCTATCTCGCGAAACTCCGCAAACAATCGATGACACTCCCGCTTCTGACCTTAATACTGTTTCCTGCCGCGTCCATGCATGCGGCCGCAACACGGTCTTTGCCGTCAGTGCAGAACCTGCCTCTCAGTTTCGAAGAAAACCGCGGTCAGGCAGACCAGGCCTTTGGCTATCTGCTGCACTACAACGGCTCTGAAGCGCTTTTTCTTCCTGGAGGTGTGAATTTCAGGCCCGCCGGGCTGAAACTGCAAGATGCAAGCGTACACATGCGTCTTGTCGGCGCCGATACCTCACCCAATGGCAAAGATTTGCTGGAGGGCAGGAGCAATTATCTGATCGGTTCAGACACCTCGAAGTGGATTCGGGATATCCGTCATTTTCGCCAAATTGAGTACAACCATATTTATCCCGGAATCTCGCTGGCCTTTTACGGGAATGGAGATGCTCTCGAGCATGACTTCCAGATTGAGCCTGAGGCAGATCCGGCCAGAATCTCGTTTCGCTTCGATGGAGCACAAGGTGTATCTATCTCCTCGACGGGCGACCTGGAAGTACGTGCAGTTGGCCAAACGATGACGCTACGCAAACCGAAAGCCTATCAAACTACTGCGAATGGCCGCGCAGCCGTGGATGCAGGATTTGTGCTCGGTCAGGATGGCACGGTTGGCTTTCGACTGGGTACTTATGACCACACACTCCCAATGGTTATCGATCCTGTATTTGTCTTCTCTACCTATCTTGGAGGGACTGGAATAGACCAGGCAGCTGCGGTGACAACAGACGCTGCAGGCAACATCTATTTAACCGGCTTAGCCGGCTCCACGGATTTCCCAACAGTAAATCCTGTGCAACCGCATCTCGGCGCGTGCAGTCCCTACGAGGCATGCAGCAACGTTTTTATCACCAAGCTAAACCCCTCGGGCACGAAGCTGATCTACTCGACCTACTTGGGCGGCTCATCACAAGACAGCGGCACTTCTATTGCGGTGGATGCAAATGGCAATACAATTGTGGCCGGCCTGGCAATGTCCAGCGATTTTCCCAAAGCAGGCGCGATCCAATCGCCAACATGCCAGATTAATTATGCATGCTATTTCCTGGCATCTTTGAAGCCGGATGGCACCGCGCTCAATTACTCAGGAATGATTGGTGGAACCAGCCCCGGCTTCTACGGAGAGGGCGGGCATGTCGCGGTCGATAGTGCAGGAAATGCCTATTTGACTGGGACCACATGGGATTCAAATTTTCAGATTACTCCCGGCACACTAGCCACAAGTGCTGCAGGATACCCATACCAAGAATTGTTCATTCTTAAAGTGGATACCACAGGAAAGCTCATATACTCCACAATGGTCCCAGGCAATGCGGCTCAGGATGCGGCAACGAACAACAACCAATTCTTGCCGAATGCTATTGTTGTCGACGCATCCGGCCAGGCCACTGTTGCTGGATCAGCCGGCCCAGGCCTTCCGACTACCAGTGGAGTGATACAGGCTGCCTTCCCCTATGACACGACGAATAACGAAGATTTGGCTGCTGGATTTGTGTTGCAGGTTAATTCAGCCTCATCCGCTGTGAATTATGCCAGTTATTTACCTGGCACAAGCGGCGCCGGCGCTATCACGGTCGACGCCAAAGGCGATCTTTACTTCAGCGGCTGGACAAATCAGCCGGGGCTTCCCGTGAAATCCAATGCTTACCAGAAAGTTTTAGTTGATGCATATGCCAGCACCTCCGCAGCGACTAGCGGTTACATCCTTGAGCTCACCCCTAAAGCGACGGGGCCAGTGGCTGCTACATACCTCAATGGAGCCGGACTATCTACGTCGGAGTACAGCCAGTTCAGCGGCATCGCACTCGACAGCAGAGGCAACATCTATGTCGGCGGAATGACCGAGTCTCTCGATTTTCCGCTTTTGGATCCGTTTACGACCGTTCTGGAAGGCGTACAAACAGACTTGATACTGGCGGCGGTAACTCCTGATATGAGTTCATTGCTCTTCGGAAGTTTTCTGAACGGTCCAGAGGCATTAAGTGGAGCTTCCACATTTTCGGGAATTGCTATCGACAATAGTGACAAACTGATCGTGGTTGGTGAAACCTCTGTCCTAGATTTCCCTACGACGGCCGAGAGCTTCGAGCCCGAGCTGCCGCCATCGACGGCTTCTGTGTCTTACAGCGGTCACTCTTTTATTGCCAAGATCGATATGTCAACTCCCGCGCCATCGGCATGCCTTTCGTCGGTCAATATCGGCTTTGGCGATGCTGCTGTGGGTCAGTCTGCTGCTCAAACACTAAATGTGACTAATTGCGGCAATGCTCCTCTTAGTCTCACGTCTATAGTCTCCTCTGATCCCTCAGTTACGGCCAGTCAGAGCTGCAGCGCTGTTCCCGCGGGAGCGAGCTGTCCGGTCACATTCACTTTTAAACCAACGGTCAACGGCAATTTTTCAGGCGTCATCACTATCTCGGATAATGCGGTACTGCCGCCGCCGGCGGTCTCCTTTACCGCGATTAGCCACGCTCCGCAGATTACGGCACAGCCATCCAGCGCTGTATTTCCAGCGCAAGTGCTGGGCGTAGCTTCTAGCGGATCTGTCTACAACCTTCTTGTACGTAATACTGGCGGAGAGTTTTTAGTTGTCGACCCCAGCAAGACAACAATATCCGGGGACTTCAGCATTGTGAACAATGGTTGTACATCTTCCGTCTCTGCGGGCGGCTCTTGTTTCATTCAGCTAGGTTTCACACCGACGCAATTGGGACAGAGAACTGGAACCCTCAGCATTGCCAGCAACGACCCTGTTCATCCTGTACTCTCGGTTCCGCTCTCTGGCACGGCCGTCGCGACGTATCCCATTGCTGCCATCTCGCTGTTGATGAACCCATCGTATCCAGTCTCCAGCGCAACTGCTTCGACTACTGTAACGATGTATGGGACGAATTTCTTTCCGTCTTCAGTAGTCTATGTAAACGGAGCTGCCCAGCCAACGACCTATCAGAACAGTACCAGCCTCTCATTTACGCTGAGCCCCGCAATGTTCAGTGCGATGGCGGAGCTTTCGGTAACAGTCGTTAATCCTGCGCCCGGCGGCGGCAGCAGCGCGCCCTATCCTCTCACCATCTATCTCTCTCTTCAGCTCCAGGCAAGCTCACTGGTGATAGATCCTGTTGGGGGGCTTCTCTACGCTGCAATTCCCGCCAGCGCGACACAGAATCCGAGCACCATCATCCGCATTAATCCTGCTACCGGTGCCATGATGACGCCAATCGCGGTATCGAGCGATCCACAGGTTCTTGCCGTCTCGAACGATGGAAGCGAATTGTATGTCGGTACATCCGCCGGCGTGCTGCAGCGCATCAATCTGAAGACTCTGGCTATCGAGAAGACATTTAACCTACCAATCGACGCTGAGTGGGGCCAAACCTACCCACATGAAATGCATGTGGTCCCAGGATCGCCGAAGTCGATTGTTGTTGAGTTGTTTGCCAACGTTTCTCCAGAAGAGGACGGGGCCGCACTCTACAACGATTCCGGCTTGGTGAACTGGGTTCCCGGAGTTGACGCTACCACTCCTCTACATCTGGACTCATTCACCTTTACTTCACCCACGACAATTTACGGGCTGCCAGAGGGCAGTACGTTTTTTGCAAAGCTACAGGTCAGCCCGACAGGCCTTAGTGTGATCAGCCCATCAGGCTTTGAATGCTGCAACGAAACAACCGGCTCTCAGCTCGCTTCGGACGGAACCCTACTCTACACAAACTCCGGCCAGGTGTGGAACCCTGCAACACAGACGCTGTTGGGCTCATATTATGAGCCTTCCGGGGAACCGCTTTTCTACGCAGGAAGGCCTCTGCTAGATATTTCTAACGGATACACCTTGTTTCTTGATAATGACTCTTCATACGGAGGATATGGAGCGTTTAACATCGACATATACGATCAGAAAGGTTATGGCTTTGCTGGCTCCGTTCCGTTCGTGAATGCAGGTTTTTCAAATGCTTCCGATCTGGTGCGCTGGGGTAGTAATGGCTTGGCGTTTCGTAATTACGACAACACGGGCTTCTCGCCTGGTACAGACCAGATAGTAATCCTTACTACCAGTAAGGTAAACTCAAACAGCAATGCGCCTGTGCCGATTGTAACGTCGCTGTCGCCAAGCTCAGTCTATGCCGGCGGCCCCGCTTACAAGCTGCAGGTAAATGGCAGCGGTTTTACCAGCGCCTCGACAATACTCATCAATGGCGCACCTCGAAGCACGGCCTTCGTCAGTGCAGAATCACTTACCACGCAACTGCTGGCTTCTGACATCGCTTCGGGTTTCGGGTTGAACGTTCAGGTGGCTACACCCGCGCCAGGCGGCGGTACATCGAACACCGAAGAACTCTCGATAAACATTCAAACTCCGACAGTCACCGTGACGCCGTCACTATCGACGTTGCCTGTGTCGCAGCCGCTTACCTTAAATATCTCTGTAAGGGGCGCAAGCGGGTATCCAACTCCCACGGGCACAGTCGCTCTCTCCAACAGCATCTACAATTCAGCGGCTATACCGCTTTCTAATGGCAACGCTACGATCACGATCTCAGCTGGCTCGCTGACCGTTGGTTCAGACGGGCTATTCATTAACTATGTACCTGATGCGGGCAGCGCGCCCCTTTATAACAAAGTCAATGGATCTACTACAGTCACGGTGACAGCCAATTCAGCGGTGCCAACCCCTGCCATCTATCCACCAGCCGGCACCTACACCACTACACAGACCGTCAGTCTCAGCGACGCCATGACAAGCGCGACGATTTACTACACCAACAACGGAACAACTCCGACTACTTCCTCTACCAAGTACACCGCACCGATCACCGTCGCTTCGTCGCAGACCATCCAGGCCATCGCTGTTGAAGCTGGATACACCAACAGCGCCGTTGCAGGTGATGTCTACATTATTAAGCCAGTGCTGCCTACTCCTACCTTTAACGTGGCAGAGGGAATCTACCCCACGGCTCAGACCGTAGCGATCAGTGACACCACGGCGGGCACGACAATTTACTACACCACCAATGGAACGACTCCAACAACGTCCTCCAGTGTCTATTCAAGCCCGATTACAGTGAGCGCTTCGGAGACCGTCAAAGCTATCGCCGTAAATAGTCGCTATACCAATAGTGCGGTAGGGATAGCGGTCTACACGATTGGCCCTGCTGCAACAGTGCCCAAACCTATCCTCTCGCCGGCTGCGGGCACGTACCCCGCGGCACAGACTGTCACGATCAGCGAAGCCATGGCAGGCGCGATAATTTACTACACCACCAACGGAACCGCGCCGACTACCTCCTCTACCATATACACCGGACCAATCTATGTCGGTTCATCGCAAACCATCCAAGCCATCGCTATTCAAGTGGGATACATCAACAGCACTGTCGCTGGTGATGTCTATATCATCAAGCCGGTGTTGCCAACTCCTATCTTCAGCCTGGTAGCAGGCTCTTACGCCACAACTCAGACAGTCACGATCAACGAGCCCATTGCAGATTCGACGATCTACTACACCACCAATGGAACAACTCCAACCACGTCTTCCACCGTCTACTCAGGCCCGATTACAGTGAGCGTTTCGGAGACCGTCAAAGCTATTGCCGCAAATAGTCGCTACACCAACAGCGCAGTTGCCACTGCAGCCTACATGATCGGATCGACGACGCTGCCAACACCCACCCTCTTTCCTGGGGCTGGCACCTATACCGCCCCACAAACTGTGACGATGAGCGATGCGACCCCAGGTGCGACGATTTACTACACCACTAATGGAACGGCTCCAACCACGTCCTCCAGTGTCTACTCCGGACCGATTGCAGTGAGTGCTTCGGAGACCATCCTGGCCATCGCCATCAAGACCAACTCCACCAACAGTGCAGTAGCGACAGCGGTCTATACGATCAACATTCCCACAACACTGCCCAAACCGACCCTCTCGCCAGCTGCTGGCACGTACACCACAACTCAGATGGTCACCATCAGTGATGCCACGCCAGGTACGACAATCTATTACACCAACAATGGGACAATTCCGACCGTGTACTCTACCAGATACACTGGGCCGATTACAGTCGCGTCGTCGCAGACCCTGCAGGCCATCGCTGTTGAAGACGGATATACCAATAGTGTTGCCGCGGGCGATGTATACATCATCAAGCCGGTGCTGCCAACTCCTACCTTCAGTGTGGCTGGGGTAGTCTACACCTCAGCTCAAACCGTCACCATCAGTGACGCGATCGCTGCAACCACCATTTACTACACCACCGACGGAACGACGCCTACGACATCATCGACGGTATATAGCGGGCCGATTACAGTGAACGTTTCGGAGACCATTGAGGCTATCGCCGTCAAGACCAGCTACACCAACAGTGCAGTAGCTACAGCCACATACACAATCGGCGCTGCCACAACACTGCCAAAACCGACCCTCTCGCCAGCTGCTGGCACATATACCACCACACAGATGATCACCATCAGCGATGCGACTGCTGGAACCACCATTTACTACACCAACAATGGGGCGACTCCGACTGCGTCCTCTACCAGATACACTGGGCCTATTACAGTCGCGTCGTCGCAGACCCTGCAGGCCATCGCTGTTGAAGCCGGATACACCAACAGCACCGTCGCCGGTGATGTCTATATCATCAAGCCGGTGCTGCCGACTCCGACCTTCAGTCTGGCAGCGGGAACCTACACAACGGCTCAAACTATTACGATCAGCGATGCGACTGCTGGAACCACCATTTACTACACTACCGACGGAACGACGCCTACGACATCATCGACGGTATATAGCGGGCTGATTACAATGAGCGCTTCAGAGACCATCCAGGCCATCGCGGTGAAGACCAGCTATACCAACAGCGCAGTGGCGGCAGCGGTCTATACGGTCGGCGCTCCGACAAAACTGCCCAAACCTACTCTTTCGCCGGCTGCTGGAACGTACACCACCACTCAGATGGTGACGATCAGCGACACCACGCCAGGTACGGCGATCTATTACACCAACAACGGAACAATGCCAACCACTTCCTCTGCCAGATACGCCGGGCCGATTACAGTTGCGTCGTCGCAGACCCTGCAGGCCGTCGCCGTGGAAGCCGGATACACCAACAGTGCCGCCGCGGGCGATGTATACATCATCAAGCCGGTACTGCCGACTCCTGCCTTCAGTGTGGCTGGAGGAGTCTACACATCAGCTCAAACCGTCACGATCAGCGACGCGACTGCCGGAACCACCATTTACTACACCGCCAACGGAACCACTCCAACTACGTCCTCCAGTGTCTACTCCGGACCAATTTCAGTGAGCGCTTCAGAGATCATTGAGGCTATTGCCGTCAAGACCAGCTACACCAACAGTGCTGTAGCTACAGCCACATACACGATCGAGTGAGCAATGTATGCTTTTGGCCTGACCGATGTTTTATACCAGAGAGACTGGTAGTGCAGCGCATCGATCTCTGAGTTCAGATCGATCCAGGATGTTGCAGCAACCCGATGTTTCAATTTGCTTTCCTGCAGGCGCATGGATAGATCGATCAACATCAACCCTGCAACTTTCAGGTAGCGTTTACAGACAGCCACCCGCTTCGATCCGGAGAATGAGCTCTCCTCAGGTGAAAGCAGATCTATGCGATCTCTGTTTTATGAGCTCTTGCACGGGTATCTGCAGACTGCTTCCAATGATCATTGATACTCCGTTGGCGAGATTAGATCGTGAGCACAGGGCTCTCTCGGGCAAGAGTATTTCCCGAATACAAGCCATCAAGAACTTCAGATCCCATTCCTTGCTGTCGGTCTTTCCCTACACCGCGGATTCCAAGGCGTATCGGCACGGTTAAAAGTATGAGAAGGGGATACGAGTAGCGCTGCATCGTTCATATGCAGAAGCTCACTATTGGCCATCCTGAGCGAGAGCCGTGGAGCCCTCGTCCGGCGCTGGGAAACACGCCAGGATGGTTCCATCCTGGCCCACTTAGAAGCTGGATATGGTGCGGGCGGAGGGAATTGAACCCTCACGGCCTTGCGGCCTGCGGATTTTCGTACCACTTCGGCTTTCGCCGCCCCGCAAGTGCGGGTTCGTGGTCTGGACTATACCTTCACCATTCCCCGTATGAGGTTTAGGTGCTGCCCGTCTAGTCTCTACACCTTCCCGGAAGAGCTTCCAGGCTTGGCTCGGGATTGCCAGTTCCGGTTTCCCCGACTTTGAGCAGTTCTGCTCCGCCAGTTTCCCAGCGGGCACTCAAGCTTGCTTAAGTCCGCTGCGTCTGCCATTTCGCCACGCCCGCAGAAAGTGACCTTACAGCCTAATCATAGATCAGGCCAACTGGCTTAACCGTTTTTAAGTCCGTTGCGTCTGCCGATTTCGCCATCCGGGTGCGGCTTCAAGCGCAAACATCCTTGCGCTTAAGCTATGCTACCGGATAGCGCTCCCAGCGGAACAATTCCGCGACTCCTGCCACCCTATTGCACCGCGCGATAACGAATGTTCTCGCCGTCAAATCCAAATTCGGCAGAGCAGCTTTCGCCGCCGCAAATCATCGTCTCAAAGCCGTGCAGTTGCCGCCGCGTAATCAAGCCTACTGTTCCGCAGCCAGGGCAGGCCAATACTGCGATGAAGGGATTGCTGCCGTGTCCCAGCGAACTCGGCCCTTCCAGCAGAAAGACCGTACCTGGTTCCATCTTTTCGGGGATCCATGCTTCGAGGAACTGCAACTCAGCCGTCATTCTTCCCTCCATTGGGTGAATTCGACTTCTGTTGCGGCCAAACGTAAGCCGCAACCAAGGTGGTCCGCAGCAAGCCGTAAAGTGGAGCGAAGTTCTAAACCTGTTCGATCTGCTTTTGTCGCATTCTGTCTGTTGCGCTCAGTCTTTCGCGTCCGATTCGTTTCGTCAATCCCAATAACGGAATCGCAGAGGTATCGACACGGGTTCCTTCCCGAATACTGATTCTTCCCACAAGCTCAACGCTATCGCTCCAGCGTTGTGTGAGGAACTGCAGCTTTGGCCGCGATCACCTGCACTGGCGCATCGGCATCGGCGCGCTGCGTCGTCGTTGCCTGCATGCTGTGCGCATACTGATCGATCCCGCGGTAGATGTCCTGGTTGCGCAGAATCGCCTGCACATACTCGCGTGTCTCCGTAAATGGAATCGACTCCACAAACTCGTCGATGCCATGATACGGACCCGCCGCCTGCCAGTCCCCTACGCGATTCTCGCCCGCGTTGTAGGCCGCCAGAGCATACTCGGGAACCCTGCCATACTTCTCCATCGTCTGCCGCAGATAGCGCGTGCCCAGGCGAATATTCAGTAGCGGATCAAGCAGTTGCCGCGTCTCGATCGAGCCCAGCCCCTCTTCGCGCGCCATCTGCCTCCCAACCGAAGGCAGAAGTTGCATCAGCCCATAAGCGTTGGCATGCGAAATCGCCGAAGGATTGAACTCCGACTCCTGCCGGATCAGCGAAGCCACAAGATAAGGATCAAGCCCGTTCTTCGCCGACTCCGCACGGATCGTATCCCAATACGGCTCCGGAAAAAGAATGCGCCAGTACGCCAGAGGAATCGATTTGATCGGCGCGGACGAAGCAAATGGCAGAGCACGTTTCAGCACCCGCATCGCGCGAAATGTCTCGCCGTATGAGGTATAGATTTTCGCCTCGGCAATCCCGCTCCACGACGAGCTTCCCGGCGCGGCCGCAATCTCCTGCGGCACATACTCGCTTAGTCCGGCATTCACCAGCAGATGCGCCTTCACCAGGTGCGGGTCGCTTTCTGGAAACGTAGCGTCCAGTTTAGGAATCGTCTCCGGCACATACTTCTCCAGCGCCGGGACTGTCACAGGGGCCGCATCGCCCAGCGCTACCAGCCGTTCACGAGCCATCTGCGCATAAAAGTAATGCGAATAAGTCTTGATCAGCGTGCGGTAATGCGCCGCCGCCATCCCCGGCTCATGATCCTGCTGTTCATACAACTTGGCCCGCCAGTAGAGCGCACTGACTGTCTCCTTGGCTCCTGGATACTCGCGAATTTGATCTTCGAATATCTTTGAGGCTTGGTCATACAAACCCTGCCGGTACGACCACCATCCCGCACGCCAGTGAGCGGCCGCCGCATTCGTTCCCTGCGGGAAATGCTCCGCCATCTCCGCGTAATATTGCACCGCGTGAGGATAATCCTTACGCAGCAGGTACATGTTGCCGCTCGAATACAGCGCCTCCGCCAGCCATTGGCTATGCGAAAAACCCGTGCGAAGCTGGTCGACATACGCTGCCTGCGCCGTCACGTCGTCGCGGTTGCGCGCCAGTTCCATTAACAGGTAGAGCCGCCGCGCGCCGTTCTCATCCTTCGTTGCCGCCAGCGCTTCCGCCTGTTCGCGTGTGAGCTTCTTCAGCTTCAAATCGCACGCCGCTGCCGCCACTGCAAACCCATTGCGCATCGCCGCATCGCCGCCGCTCTGCCGGGCCAGCGCATGATACTGCTCCGAAGCCTCTTCATAATGGCCAGCCTTGTAATAGGCGTCGGCCAGGCTGCGCACCTCTGCCGGAGTCAGCGTCGACTCCAATCCCAGCTGCGTCAAGCGAGTCCTCGCCTGCTGCGCCTCAAAGCTCAGCGGCCACGCCAGCAGCACATGCTTGTAGATTGCCCCAGCCTCAGGAACCTGCCCCTGCGCCTGGTCCACCTCTCCCAGCGCAAGCTGGTATCCGGCGCGGCCCGCCGCATCGGGATCCGAAGTTAGCGCCCGCTTCGCTCCGGCCAGGTCGTTCATTCCCAGCAACACCTGCGCCTCAAGCTCCGGAACCTGGTCCACAAAGATACTGTCCGGATTACGCTCCTCAAAACCCTTCAGCAACTCCTCCGCCGCCGCATTGTTTCCGCTGTCATGCTCAGCCTTGGCTTCCAGATACTCCGCGTAGTCCACCAGAGCATCGCCAGCCGCCCGCGCCTGACGCAGATTCGTTGCTGCCTCATTGAAATGATTGTCCAACAGGTACGCATGACCTAAAGCAAGATACGCAGTAGCCGCAGCCTCGCCAGTGTGCTTATGAGCATAAGCAGCAACTCCCGCAAACGCCGCAGGCGTGCGAGTCGCTGCCAGCTGCTGCGCCATCGGCCTCAGCTCCGTTGAAACCACAAAGGCCTGCTTCAACTTCGCGGTACGCGCCGCCCTGCCCTTGGTGCTCCGGTTGCGTTTGCGCCTGGGCCGGGATTTCCCCGTACTCTTTGCCGTGCTCCGCTTCGCCGCGGGATGGTGGACAGCTGGCGCTTTCTTCTTCGCCGTTGCAGCTTCCAGCGCTGGCGGTGCATAGATCGCAACACTCAGGATTCCCAGCAGCGCGAAACCTACGCCGAAGCGAAGCGCTTTCCCAACACGCCGGACAATCGTGCCCCCATCGCCGCACCGCGAATCCGGCATCGTCTGCCGCGTTCGAGCATCCGTAAAACCTTGACGCATACTTCCACTTTAAGCGGATTCGCAATTTTGTGCGCGGTCGCGCGCAGCGTATGTACCACTCACGTCACCGGAAGCGGAATCAGCGATCCCCTTCCCCCTTTTTCATCAAAATGAACTCATCTCTATCAACTTTTATAGTTGCTTTTGTCAACCATACTTCTTGACAATAGCAACATGACTCCCCTCGCCACGCCTTCGGATACAAGCCCCTCAGAAACAGCTGCTTTCCGCGCCTTCAATCGCATGTACACCCGCTTCATCGGAACCCTGAACGAAGGCCTGCTGAACACTCCCTACAGCCTGGCCGAGGCTCGCGTGCTCTACGAACTCGCCAACCGGAACCCGCCCAAAGCCACCGAGATTGCAGAGTCCCTCAGCCTCGATCCCGGCTACCTCAGCCGTCTTCTCGGCAAGCTCGAACAATCCGGCCTGCTTAAACGCAAAGCCTCACAACAGGACGCCCGCTCGATAGATCTCTCCCTCACCGCAAAAGGTAAATTAGCTTTTCAAAAACTCAACGCCAGATCTGAAGAGCAGGCTGACGCTATCCTCGATAGCCTGCCGGCATCCGCCCGCGCCGAACTCATCGCCTGCATGAAGTCCATCGAAAACATCCTCAGTCCTTCCGATCGCAGCCATTTCCTCCTGCGCCCCCATCGCGTCGGCGACATGGGCTGGGTCGTCCAAAGTGAAGCGCTCGGCTACGCCCAGCAGTTCGGCTGGGACGAGCGCTTCGAGGCCCTTGTCGCCAAAATCGTCAGCGAATTCCTCGCCGGCTTCAATCTCGCCTGCGAGCGCTGCTGGATCGCCGAAATCGACGGCCGCAGCGTAGGCCACATCTTCCTCGTCAAGCACCCCAATGAGCCCTCTACGGCCAAACTTCGTCTTCTCTACGTCGATCCTGCCGCCCGCGGCCTGGGCCTTGGAGACGCTCTCGTCAAAGAGTGCGTCCGCTTCGCCAAATCCGCCGGATACAGCAAAGTCACGCTCTGGACGCAAAGCATTCTCACCGCTGCGCATCGCATCTACCAGCGCGCAGGCTTTCAACTTGTCAAAGAAGAACCCCATTCGAGTTTTGGCAAGCAGTTGATCGGACAGGAATGGGAATTGGAACTCTGCTAAGAGTCATTCGATTCCGCGACCTCAAATTGCAGGTATCTCGACGTATCTATCTACACATCACCACTTGGGTTAGGGCTATCTCGTCCGGTACACTAGACTTTCGAACGCGGGCAGGCGGCTCGCCCCAGGAAAGGCAGCGGATTTTTCGCAACTAACCGGCATGGCCACCATCCAAATAGGAGAGAACGAGCAGCATCCCGATCTTGCACTGGTCGCCAGTGCTCGCACCGGGGACGTTCACGCCTTCGAAACGCTCGTCAACAAGTACGACCGGCAGATCTTTCGCATTGCGCAGCACATCACGCAAAACCGCGAAGACGCGCAGGACGTAGTGCAGGACGCGTTTCTCAAGGCTTACGAGAAGCTGGATCAGTTCCAGGGCAACAGCAAGTTTTACACCTGGCTGGTCCGCATCGCGGTGAACGAATCCCTCATGCGCCTGCGCAAGCGCCGGACCGGGAAGATGGTGTCGATCGATGACGATATTGAGACCGAAGAAGGCAGCGTCCCGCGTGACCTCGCCGACTGGAGTCCCAATCCAGAGCAGAACTACAGCCAGTCTGAGTTGGCCGAAATTCTGCGCAAGACGATTCAGGGATTGCCTCACGGGTTCCGCGTCGTCTTTGTTTTGCGTGACGTAGATGGACTTTCCACGGAGGAAACTGCTGAAACGCTTGGTTTGAGCGTTCCGGCAGTAAAATCGCGGTTATTGCGAGCGCGTCTTCAATTGCGCGAACGCCTGAGCCGCTACTTCCGTAAGAAGAAGGCTGGTGAGAAGTGACCTGCACAGAGTTTCTTGCACTGCTCGACGAACTGATCGACGATAATGTCTCGGTGCAGACCCGTTCCCTGCTTCAGGAGCATCTCGCGGGATGCGACCACTGTGAGGTCACGCTCAGCACCACCCGCAAGACCATCGAGATTTATCGCTCCCACGAGGTCTACGAACTCCCCAACTCAGTCCGCCAGCGTCTCCACGACGCCATCATGGCCCGCTGCAAAAACGGCTGTTAGCGCCCACGGCGCGCCTTCATACCAGCCCAGGCCAACGGCCTGGGTAACAATCGCAAATCTCGCACTAAGGGCTGAAGGCCCGTCCCATGTTCGCTCGGGCTTTGGTTTCGTGAAACTAACCCAATAGCGTTAAGGGTTTAGTTGCTGTCTTCTCTGCGATGCAGCGTCGGCTGATCCGTCGGGTTGGCATTCGGATCGTTCGACTGCGCCGTCGAGTCATCCTTCGACGAGCTTGCCTTGCGCAATGATGGCTTTTTGCCGTCCTTGTTGTCGTTCAGCCTGCGCTTGTTTTCGATCCGCGCCAGCCGCGCCTTGATGTCGTCAAACTCCGACGTCGTGACCGTGTACTCATCTTTGGCGGGCAGAATATGCGCAATCTCTTCCTGCGAATGCTCAATCCGATCCGGCGTCTGCGGATGGTCTGAGAACGCCTTGGCCACCAGTCCGGGCTTGCGCTTCTCCAGCGCCTGCACCTTCTCAAAAAAGCTGATGTACGCCTGCGGGTCATACCCGGCGCGATACATGTACTGCACGCCCAGGTAATCCGCCTCCGCCTCGAACTCCCGTGAGAAGTGCAGGAATGTCACTGGCACAGCAATCGAGGCCGCCTCGTAAATGCCATATCCCGTCCAGCCGCCGATAAAGATCAGCGGAATCGTGCCCAGCTGCGCATAGTTGGCCCGCGTCATCTGCCTGGCCGCATGGTGCGCGCACACATGAGCCGTCTCATGCGCCATCACGCCTGCCAACTCCGCCTCTTCGTCCGCATTCAGAATCAGCCCCGAGTTCACGTAGAAGAATCCGCCCGGCAGCGCCATTGCGTTGATCTCATCGGTGTCGATCACCTTGATCGTGAACGGCACCTTGCAGTCCGAGTTCTTCACGATATTCTGCCCAATCCGGTTCACATACTCCGTCACCACCGGATCGGTAATGAATTTGGTGCTCTTCTCGATCTCCGCTGCATACTGCCGCCCCATGCGAATCTCGGAGTCCGTCGAATACCAGTTCCCCATTCCGCGCTTGCCGATGTCCCGGTTCCCTACCGCGCTCACATCCTCGATGCTGCCCGGCTTAACCTTCTCCAGCTTGCTGCCCGGCTCCACCAGCACGGGAGTAGGGCTGGCGGCTGCTGTCTTGGCATCCTTGCTTTGCTTCGATCCCTTCGGCGCCCCGCATGGATTCTTTCCCGTATCAGGATCGTCCGCGCAGCCCTTGCTCTCCGCCGTCTTGTCCGCGGATAGCGTAGCGTTCGGATCAGTTGAGCTCTTATCCGCCGTGTTCTTGCCCGAACCACCTTCATCCGCAGCCGCCGGACTGGTTGTATTGGCGTCCGGGCTGGAAGCCGGCTGCTGCGCAGCGGGCTTCGCTGTGTCGGCAGTTGATGATGCAGGAGCGCTAGCCGGATTCGTGCTTGCAGGGGTGGAACTAGACTGGCCCTGAACCGCCGGTGTGAGCGCCAAAGGCAGCGCCACCATCAACCCGGCCAGCAGACCCGCTGGGCGCACTGGAATTCGAAAATTCATCACCGAAGCCTCCCGGCAGCCGCACCTATCCTGTCTCTGGATGCAGTTCCACCTCGTTAGACGCCAGTATGCGCTTTTTTGTGAGTGCATGCGATCAGATATTTGATCCCGCCCACATCGATTCCTCGTTGATGGAATCCGATCCCAAAACCCAGACCCCAATGAAACTGAGGAAAATCAAAATCCTCTGTCATACAAAGCCCGTATCGCACAGTCTGCAACCTTGTAACAATCAAAGTTCAACCGGTTTTATCGCGCCCGATTCCTCTGCCGTCCTCGCTTTAGCTTTGGGCGCCGGGCCTCCTCTACGATAAAGTGAAGGGCAACTGTGAAAGGCACAATGCACGTTCCGGAATCTCGGTCCAGTCAAAAGATACTCCTTCCCGATAGTGCTCCCGGTGGCGCTTCCCTGCCCAGACTGTCGTGGGCGGCGCGCTTGCTCCGGCGCACTATCCTCTTTGCGCTGCTGATTTCCGGTCTTCTCCTGCTCGCGCCTGACCCCTTTTCGCTTAGCGCACAAACCCCGGCCTCGTCATCGACCGGCGCATCCTCAAGCAAGTCACAAGCTCCGAGCAAATCTCAAGGCCCCGCCAACTCGCAGGATCAACACCCGGAACCGGACCATCCTCACGGTCCCCCGCTTGGCCTGCCCTTTCCACGGCCCAATATCCGGCCGCCCACGGGAAAGGTGCCAGACCCTGGTACGCCCGTCGTCTTCGACGCTACCGGCATGGGCTCTCCCGTAAAACTGGACCATAACTGGCGCCTCGGCATCGCTCCCGGCGCCGACCCCGCAAAACCAGACTTCGACGACTCACAGTGGCCCACCCGCGACGCCCGCGAAATCATGGCCGAGGTCGACGACTCCGCGGCCAACGACGACAAAGGACCCGATCACGGTCCCGGCGGCGCCGGCCATCCCCATCATCCCCACGGCCGCCCCTTTGCCTGGTTCCGCATCCACATCCAGGTGCCGGCTCATCATGGCCCACTTGCGCTGCTGGTCCGCGTTCCCATCTCCCGAAGCACCCAGATCAGCTATAACGGAACCGTCGGCATGGATCTCTACGTCGACGGCAAGCCTGTCAATCCCGAGGGCCGTATCGGCGAAACCCCCGAGACATATCAGCAGATCTCCCGCATCTATTCCCTGAACATTCCCGACTCCGCCGACTCCTTTGTCCTGGCCGCCCGCGTCCCCTACTCGGCCTTCGGCACGGACGCCTACACCAGCTTTTTCGCCCATCGAACCTTCTTCCTCGGCGAGCGCCAGGATCTGGTCGCGCATCTCGATCTCTGGACCAACGCCATGATCTTCGAGCGCATTCCCGCGCTCGTCAACGCAGGGCTCAAAGTCCTGCTGGCGCTTTTTCTGCTCGTGCTCTTCTATACCCAGCAGGACCATCCGGAATATCTCTGGCTGGGCCTGCAGCAGTTCATGATCGCTCCGCTTGCCTGGGTCAGCATGGTTGGCAGCATGGGGCAATTGGACCAACTCTGGTTGGCAGCCTGCGTCTTTCAGCTTCTGCTCATCTCCGCATATCTCTACTTTGAATTCCTCATCGCCTTTCTCTCTCTGCGCAAACGCTGGTACATCCGCGCCATGCGCTGGTCATCCCCCATGCTCCTGACTCTGGGACCGCTTCTGCTGCTGGTTCGCGACCACAACACCGGCATCGCCATCGCTCTGGTCGTCTCCATTGTCTTTTCCACCCTGTGGTGGCTGGCGTGGCTCATCTTCGTTGGCCTCACGCTTACCATTGCCGCTATCAAGCGCAACTATGAAGCCGCCCTGCTGCTGCTGCCGCTGTTGCTGAGCATCGTCGGCCTTTTGGAGCTGGCCTCCACTGCCGGCTCCTCCAGCATCTTCGGTACGCCCGTCCAATCGCCCCTCACCTTCGAGGCCGGTCCAGTCCCCATTCACTTCTCCGACATTGCCGACTTCGCCGGCATCTTCGTCATCATTCTCATCATCTTCGTCCGCTTCCTCCGCATCCACCGCGAGCGCGAACGCGCCTCCAGCGAACTAGCCGCCGCCCGTAGCGTCCAGGAGCTGATGATTCCCCGCGAGTCCCCCCGCACCCCCGGCTTCGAAGTCGACACCGTCTACACCCCGGCCACTGAAGTCGGCGGCGACTTCTTCCACATCGAGCCCACCGCTAACGGCGGCCTGCTCATCGTCATCGGCGATGTCGCCGGCCACGGACTCCAGGCGGCGATGAACGTCTCCATGCTCATGGGCGCGCTGCGCCGCTCGCCACAGACTCAGCCCAGCGAGCTACTCGCCAGCCTCAACCAGGTTCTCGTCGGCAGTTCCAGCTTCACCACCTGCGAAGTCGCCCTCTTCTCGCCCGATGGAGAAGTTACCATCGCCAGCGCCGGCCATCCGCCGCCCTACCTCAACAGCCAGGAAGTCGACCTTCCCGGCGGCCTGCCTCTCGGCGTCGTCGCTGGCGTCGAGTACGAAGAGATTCGCCTCTACCTGCACCCCGGCGACCGCCTGCTCATGATGTCCGACGGCGTCTCTGAAGCCCGCAAGAACAACGGGGAACTCTTCGGTTTCGACCGCATCCGCAACCTCAGCAATCAATCCGCATTCTTCATCGCCGACGCCGCCAAAGAGTTCGGCCAGGAAGACGACATCACCGTCCTCACCGTCCGCCGCCTCGCCCAGGCCGCAGCCGCTTAATGCCCACAGATCAGGAGCTATACGACGAGCTGTCGTATTACACGCTCAACCTCAGCGACCCTGCATTTCTGCATCAGGAGATCGTCGACGCCTATGCCGCACAGCATGTCGACGATCAAACCAAACCCATCCGTACAGTCTTCGCCCTCATCGGCCTCTACCTCTATCTTGAAAAAGGCTTCACCGGCCGCCAGGTGCAAAAGATGCACATGCGCCTCGCCAGCCGGCGCAAACGCTGGCCCACCATCCCACCGCCAAATGCAGCAGCAGCCATCACCGTAGCCGATGCCCTCGCCACCCCGCCCGGCGAGCCACGAGACAAAGCCATCCACGACTGGTGTGCATCCGTATGGGAGACCTGGCAGCCGCACCGCCAAGTAATCATTGACCTCGCACGAAACGAACTCGACATCCGCTAGACAAAGCAAAAAGCCCCACCCATAACGGATGAGGCTTCGCACTTGCTTTTGCCTTTGGCGACCAACGGGAGCCGTCCGCCTGAACGGCCAGTTCAGTCGTAGTATTCGAGGCCGAGGTGCGTGATCAGGTCCTCGCCCATGATGTGCCGCAGCGTGTTCTTCAGCTTCATCGACTGAATAAACAGATCATGCTCCGGATAAAGCCCCGGCGCAGTCTGCGGGCTCTTCCAGTAGAAACTCAGCCACTCCTGAATGCCGATATGCGACAACTGCGGCGTGCGCGCAGCCAGGTCCAGAAACAGCACCAGGTCCAGCGCAATCGGAGCCGCCAGAATCGAATCCCGGCAAAGGAAATCCACCTTGATCTGCATCGGATAACCCAGCCAGCCGAAGATATCGATGTTATCCCAGCCTTCCTTGTTATCCCCCCGCGGCGGATAGTAGTTGATCCTCACCTTGTGATACAGGTCCTTGTATAAGTCGGGGTATAACTCCGGCTGCAAAATATAATCCAGCACGCCCAGCTTCGACTCTTCCTTCGTCTTGAACGACTCCGGATCGTCCAGCACCTCCCCATCCCGGTTGCCCAGAATGTTCGTCGAGTACCAGCCTGCCACACCTAGCATGCGCGCCTTGAAAGCAGGAGCCAAAACCGTCTTAAGAAAGGTCTGCCCGGTCTTGAAATCCTTGCCCGTAATCGGCGCGCCATACATCTTCGACAGCTCCACCATCACCGGCAGATCGACCGTCAGATTCGGCGCCCCATTGGCAAACGGAACTCCTTCCTTCAGCGCCGCATAAGCATACAACTGCGAAGGCGCAATCGAAGGATCGTTATCCACCATCCCCTTCTCAAACGCCGCAATCGACTGATGCACCGCCGTCGGCTCCAGGAAGATTTCCGTCGACCCGGCCCAAAGCACAACCACGCGATCGACCGTCTTCTTGAAAGCCTGAATATCGGCAATCAGCTGCATAGCCAGATCGCACTTGTGCTTGCCAGTCTTGACACGCGTGCCGTTCAGCCGCTTCACATAATGCTGATCGAAGACCGCTGGCATCGGCTTGATCGCCTCAAGAAAAGGCTTGATCTGCCCCAGGTGATCATGATCCAGCACCTTGGCATGAGCCGCCGCTTCGTAGACGTTGTCCTCGAAAATATCCCAGCCCGTAAAGACGATGTCGTCGAGGCTCGCCAGCGGAGCAAAGTCCTTGATCAGCGGCGACTTTCCATCCGTCCGCTTGCCCAGCCGGATCGTCCCCATCTGCGTAAGCGAACCGATCGGCTTCGCCAACCCCTTGCGAACCGCCTCAACACCCGCAATCAAAGTGGTGGCCACTGCTCCCATGCCAACCACCATTACTCCCAGCTTGCCCTTCGCAGGCTTAATCTCAGCAGCTTTCAAGCCGCCTTCCTCATGTACTGACATAAACTTCGAACGCCTTCCCTCTCTTGTGTTTCCTCGATCACACCGCATTCAAAAATGATCGCCATCGAAGAATGATTGTCATCGAAAACTGATTGTCATCCTGAAAAATAGACTTGTCATCCGAGCGCAGCGAAGGATCTGCTTTTGCCTTTCACCTTTCTACACGCTCAAGCCTCATTCAACTGGCCGCGCTTCTTCCAATGCGTCCACACAAACCAAACAATCGCCGCCAGAATCACCAACTCCATCCCCATATGCAGCCGATGAAACCACTCATGCATCCGCGGATCGCTTTCCCATTTGTCTCCCAATCGCTTCCCAAGATACGCCAGCACAAAGCACCAAGGCCACGATCCTACAAAGGTATAAACGTGAAACCGTAACTGCGGCATCCGTGCAATGCCCGCGGGAAACGCAATGAAAGTTCGCACAATCGGTAGAAGACGCCCGACCAGCACCGTGATTGAACCATACTTCTCAAAGAACGCCTGCATCCGATCCAGATCGTGCGCGCCCATCAGTACAAACTTGCCATACCGAAGCACCAGCGGCCGCCCGCCCCACGCCCCAATCCAGTACGCAACCACTGAACCCAGGTTGCAGCCAATCGCACCCGCCGTAGCCACCCAGATCAAACCCATAGTAGTGTCGCCGCCGCCAAACCGCCCGGTCGAAACCAGGTATCCAGCAAACGGCAGAATGATCTCCGAAGGAAGCGGAATGCAGGCCGACTCAATCCCCATCAGCAGGGCCACACCGGCATACCCAGTGGAAGAGATCGTCCAGATAATGAACTGCACAATGCTGCCAAGAATGTGTTCTGTCACAGACCACAAGTATAACTGCCCACCCGTCACCAATCTGGGTGCCCCATGTCTCGACTTTGAGACATGGGCCATATTCGTGCGCAGCACGAACCCTATTCCCTGTTCCCTAATCCCTGCCTCTCCCGCAGTATCCTAAGAACCAGAGGAACCCATGCCCGAAACACCTGCAGTCCCCATCACCCTCGAAGGCTCCAACATGCTTCACCAGATCTTCCGCTTCAACTGGAAGGCCTGGCGCGCCAAATCCCCCTCCGAACAGGAGCGCATCGCCTCCGCCGCCATCCACAAGCTCAAAGAAATCGGCGACAGCGCCCACTCTGCCCTCTACTCCCAACTCGGCCACAAAGGCGATCTCATGTTCATCCACATGCGAGACTCCGTCCAGGCCCTCAATCAGGTCGAGCTCCAACTCGCCCAGACCGAGCTCTACGACTTCCTCGAACAGACCTACTCCTACCTCTCCGTCATCGAGCTCGGCCTCTACGAATCCACCGCCAAAACCTACAGTGCCCTCGCCGCCGGCGACATCGAGCCCCACTCCCCCGAGTGGAACGCCGCCATTCAGGAAACCATCGACCGCCAGACCATCGCCATGTCCTCGCGCCTGCGCCCGCCTATTCCCGACTTCACCTATGCCTGCTTCTATCCCATGGACCGCAAGCGCGCCGAAGCCGTCAACTGGTACACCGAGCCCATGGCTGAACGCCAGCGCATGATGAACGACCACGGCAAGATCGGCCGCCGCTACGCCGACCACGTCCGCCAGATCATCTCCGGTTCCATCGGACTAGATGACTGGGAATGGGGCGTCGACCTCTTCTCCAACGATCCCGTCGTCTTCAAAAAGCTCATCTACGAGATGCGCTTCGACGAAGTCAGCGCCAAATACGCCCTCTTCGGCAGCTTCTACGTAGGCGTCCGCCTCCCCTTCGAAAAACTCCCCAACTGGCTCTCCGGCACCCTGTAACACCTCTTACAGATTGTCATCCTGAACGAAGTGAAGGATCTGCTTCTCGTTTCTGCTTTGTAACAGGGCACGGCTTCAGCCGTGCCGCAACGCACCACATTGAGTACAGGGCTTCAGCCCCTGAGGTAAACACTTTCCTGAAGACTTCCAAGGCAGGCGCACATTGTGGGTGCCCCATCCTTTCCGCGTCGTGTGCGGAAAGGGTGGGATCACAAATGCCGACTCGCGAACACATAAGAGCGCCAACGGCGCGCGTCATCCCAGCCCAGGCCAACGGCCTGGGTATCGGATCATTCCCACGAAGACAAGGGCTGAAAGCCCGACCCATTCAACCCCGGCCATGCACGGAGATACGGTGTCATGCCACAATCATCTCTATGCTATCCCGACCCGCGAAACAACCCTCAAAAAAATCCGCAGCGAAGAAAGCCACAGCCAAAAAATCCCCCGCCAAAAAAGCGGTAAAGAAAGCCACCAAACCCACCCCAGCCAACCGCACCATAAAGCCATCCGAACCCACCTCCGGCCACGGCGTAGCCAAGCTCGAAATCAAACCCTCCCGCGTCGCCGAAATCCTCAAAATCCTCCACGAAACCTACCCCGGAGCCGAGTGCGCCCTCGTCCACTCCTCACCCTGGCAGCTGCTCGTAGCGACCATCCTCTCCGCCCAATGCACTGACGCCCGCGTCAACATGGTCACCCCCAAACTCTTCGCCACTTACCCCACTCCAGAAGCCATGGCCAAAGCCCCCATCGAAGCCATCGAAGAGCTCATCCGCACCACCGGCTTCTACCACAACAAGGCCAAGTCTATTCAAGGCGCAGGCCGCGTCATCAGCCTGCAGTTCGGCGGCAAAGTTCCGCAAACCATGGCCGAACTCCTCACCGTCCCCGGAGCAGCCCGCAAGACCTCCAGCGTCGTTCTCGGCGTAGCCTATGGCAAAGCTGAAGGCATCGTCGTCGACACCCACGTCTTCCGTCTCTCCCGCCGCCTCGGCCTCACCCGCGGCGAAACCCCGCAAGCCGTCGAGCAGGACCTGATGAAAGTCATCCCCCACGACCGCTGGATCCAGTACTCCCACGAAATCATCCACCACGGCCGCCAGATCTGCGAAGCCCGCAAACCCAAATGCGCCGCCTGCCCCCTGGAAACCCTATGCCACGCCCCCGACAAAACCTGGCATTCCTAACACATCCCGAATTTTCCTAAAACAGATTTGTCATCCTGAGCGAACGGGGTCCCCAACGACAGGTCTTCGTCGTTGGGGTGGGAAGCGAAGGATCTGCTTCTTCTTTTGCTTTTCTGTCTGTCATTCCCGCAGGGAATCTGCTGTTAAAAAGCCCGAAGACGAAACACTATGACTAACGACTCCATCTCCGATCAAGACCTGACCTTCCTCCGCCAGGCCATCGACCTCGCCCGCGCCGCCCGCGAGCACGGCGCCCACCCCTTCGGCGCCCTCATCGTCGACGCCAACGGACAGGTCCTCGTAACCGCCCGCAATAATGCCGTCCCGCCCAAAGGCGACCCCACCCAGCACGCCGAGCGCCTCGCCTGCTCCAAAATCGGCCGCCAATTCGCCCCCGCACAGCTGGCCCTATGCACCCTCTACACCAGTACCGAACCCTGCGCCATGTGCTCCGGAGCCATCTACTGGACCGGCATTGGCCGCGTCGTCTACGCCCTCTCCGAAAAAGGCCTCTATCAACTCACCGGCAGCCACAAAGAAAATCCAACCCTCGACCTGCCCTGCCGCGAAGTCTTCGCCCGAGGCCAGCGCCCCACCATAGTCCAGGGCCCATTCCTCGAAGAAGAAGCCGCCCAAGTCCACCAAGGCTTCTGGACCCGCTAATCACATCGGGTGCCCCACATCTCGCATTTGAGATGTGGGCCATATTCGTGCGCAGCACGAACCCTGACCCGCTGCCCTTCGTCTTAGACTTAAGTCAAGACTATGAACTAGGTGGATAGACCCTCACAAATCTGCACTACCCGTTCATGGCCGCCCCTCTCGATGGACATCATGCAAGCGGCGATAGTAACGCCGAATAACTTATCTCAAAACGCCCAGCCAATGTACCATCAAGTTCCATGCGCCTCGCCCGCCTCTCTCTCGTCGCACAATCCCTCCTCTACCTGGCCAGCGGCATCAACCACTTCTGGCGTCAATCCTTCTATCTCCAAATCATGCCCGACCACTACGCGAACCCAGCCCTCCTGGTGCAGCTAAGCGGAGTAGCCGAAATCGCCGGCGGCTTCGGTCTCCTCATCCCCGCAACGCGAAGATTTTCGGCTATCGGTATCGCGCTGATGTTGCTCGTATTTTTCGACGTACACATCTTCATGCTCAGTCACCCCGAGCGTTTTCCAACCGTGCCCCTCTGGATTCTCTGGGCCCGGATTCCTCTTCAATTCGTTCTTATCGGCTGGGCTTTGGCCTACGCCAGAAGCAGCAAGCAGACCCCGGCGGACGTCCGTCCTGAGAATCCCCAAAAGTAAGGATGTCTTTCCTTCGCGCCGTGTACCCCGAGTCTCGATTCTGATATCTGGGCCAGATTCGTGCGGAGCACCAACCCTTTTCCTCCAAATCCTGTCAAACTCAAACCGGAGAATCCGCAGTGACCAAAGACGAAGCCTGGAACCTGGCCAACCATTGGGCCGCAGCCTGGAACGCTCATGATCTCGACCAGATCATGAGCCACTATGACGATGCAGTCGAGCTAACCTCGCCCGCCGCCGCCCAGCTTTTAGGCAATGGCAACGTAACCGGAAAGGCAAATCTGCGCGCCTACTTCCAACGCGGACTCGATGCCTATCCCGAGCTTCATTTTCATCTCGAAGACGTGTTGGCGGGCCTGAACAGCGTAGTACTCTACTACACCAATCAAAAAGGAACCCACACCGCCGAATTTATGGAGCTATCAGCAACCGGAAAAGTAGTGCGAGTCATAGCCCACTACAGCGCATAGCCTGAGAATCGCGAGCTTGACTCTTCGCAGAGAAGGAATTTGGGTTCCCAAATTCTGTCAAGCTCATCTCCCTCAAGATGGCTTCTAAACCACTCAATAAAAACAACTTCCAACAATTCGAATAGTTGCGTTGAATTATCCTTCAAAAGCGCAGAATAGAAGCGTAGAGATTCCGGACTGGGCCGAGTTACGATTCGCGATTTTCAGGTCTGTTAACAACAAAATAAATACCCCCACCCCCGGGTATCTTGCCGCTTCTTCACCTCTCGCGAAATTACTTCGAAAGCGACTTCACGACAGCTTCAATCAAACTCGGAAGATCAGAAACCGCAGCCTCACCCGCAGGGTCCCAGCCCTGCTCGCGCAGCGTGGCCGAAGTCACCGGCCCAATCGAAATCGCGGCAACTCCGGCAAAAGGAAACGCAATGCCTGCCTCCCGTGCCACCTCGGCAAGATTTCGCACACTCGATGAGCTGGTAAACGTCGTCGCATCCACGCCAACCTTCAGTGCCTCGACCAGCGCCTCCTGCGCGCCATCCGGCAATGCTGTCTGGTACGCATCGACCACCGTCATCAGAGCGCCAACCGCAGTGAGCGCATCAGGAACCACATCGCGCGCCACCTTGGCCCGTGCCAGCAGCACCCGCTTGCCGGTAACCACGCTGCCCAGCGCTGCCGCCAGCCCTTCCGAGTGATAATGCTCCGGCACTATAGTCACGCGAAAATGCGCCTTCCGCGCCGCTTCAGCCGTAGCGCTGCCAACCGCGGCAACCTTGAGCAATTCCAACTCGGACACGTCCACATTCAGCAGTGAACATCGTGCCGCAAGCGTCTGAACAGTATTCGCACTGGTCAGAATCAGCCAGTCGAAGGACTTCAGCTTGCCAATCGCTCTATCCAGCGGCTCAAGCGAGTCCGGAGGCCGAATCTCCAGCACCGGCACTTCAACCGGCTCAGCTCCCAGCGCCTTCAATCCATCGCTCAGCTTGCCCGCCTGCTGCACAGCCCTGGTAACCAGAATCCGCCGCCCAGCCAGCGGCAAAGCATTGTCTACCGTTGCGTCATTCGAAATAACTTCATTCAATGTGTCCCGATTCCTTCAAACAGTTCGCTTGCTCCCTGTTGCAAGAGGTCCACTGCCACCGCACGGCCCAGTTCATCTGCATCGTCACCGGAAGCGGAACTGCGCAATATCTTGCTTCCATCCGGATCGGCAACCACACCCAAAATCTCAAATCCGCCGCTCGAACCCGGCCAGCAATGCACGCCAATCGGCACCTGGCATCCACCACCCAACGCGGCCAACGCGATGCGTTCGGCAGTCACCGCAAAACGCGTCGCTGGATCATCCAGAAACGCGACCACCTCGCTCATCCGCGGGTCGCTGGCACGAATCTCAATCCCCAGAGCACCCTGCCCAGCCGCCGGACAAACCGCCTCAACATCAATCCGCTCCCGAATCCACTCGGTCTTGTCGAGGCGATCTAGGCCAGCCGCAGCTAGCACAATCGCTTCTGCCTTTCCCTCGCCGAGTTTGCGCAACCGCGTATCGACGTTACCGCGAAACTCGGTAAATTCGAGATCCGGCCTCAAGTGCCGCAACTGCGCCCGCCGCCGCAAACTGCTCGTCCCAACACGCGCTCCCTCAGGTAACGCCTGAAGACTAGCAAAATCCTTCGAAACCAAAACATCGCGAGCATCGACCCGCGCAGGCGTTGCGCCCAGCACAAAATCCGCAGGCAGCTCGGTCGGAAGATCTTTCAAACTATGCACGGCCAGATCGACGCGGCCCGCAGCCAGAGCCTCTTCGATCTCCAGTGTGAACATCCCTTTGGAACCGACCTCGGCGAACGTCACTTCCTGCATCCGGTCGCCGGTAGTCTTGATGACCTCGATCTCGACCTCGTGCCCGCGCTCACGCAGCAATCCAGCCACATGCTCCGCCTGCCAAAGCGCCAGCTGCGAGCCCCGCGAACCGATGCGGATCATGCCTGTTTGGTTCATCTGCGTGCCTTCTCTGCTATTCCAACTTCCACCCGCTCCGAAGACTCAGGCGATTCCTGTACAACTCGCTCAACCATCTCCGCCATTTCACTCTCGGCATCCAGCGAATACGTCTCTCGAATCGCATCGATCTTTGCCTGGTCGCCATCCTTCGCAGCCTGCTTCAGCGCCTGCATCGGCGGATGCAGAAACTTGTTCATCAGCCCACGGCTCAACGCATCGACCGCTGCCAGCTGCTCGGCTGTCAGCCCGCCCAATCGCGATTGCACACGCCGCATCTCCGCCAGCCGCAACTCTTCGGCACGCTGCTGCAAGCCCACAATCGCCGGAGCAACATTCACCGTCCTGCGCTTGAGATGGTAGCGCTCGACCTCCGCCGCGATCACCGCCTCGGCATCCGCAGCCTCACGCGTCCGTTCAGCAAGATGCGACGCAGCCACCGACTGCAGATCGTCAATGTCGTAGAGAAAAATTCCCTCAAGCCGGTTCATCTCCGGATCGACATCCCGCGGCACGGCAATATCGATGAAGAACATGGGCCTGTTCTTCCGCTTGTGCAGCAGCGCCTGCCCATCCTCTTTGCGGAAGATCGGCGCAGTCGCTCCGGTCGAGGTAATCACAATATCCGCCTGGCTCGCCGCAGCCTTCATACCTTCCCAGGCCACCACTTCCGGAGCGCCCGTCCGCGCCCCGGCAAACCGCTGCGCCATCTGCGCCGCCCGCTCCGGAGTACGGTTCGTCACCAAGATCCGCCCCGCTCCATGCTGCACCAGGTGCAGCGCGGCTAATTCGCTCATCTTTCCCGCGCCCACAAGGAACACCGTCTTCCCTGAAAGCGATCCAAAGATCCTCTGCGCCAGGTCCACTGCCACCGAGGCGATCGAAACCGAAGAGCTGCCAATCTCCGTCTCCGTCCTCACCTTCTTTGCAGCGGCAAACGCGCTCTGCAACAGCGGCTCCAGTCCAGAAGCCACCGTGCCTGCCTCGCGCGCCGCGGCATACGCATCCTTCACCTGGCCGAGAATTTGCGGCTCTCCCACCACCATTGAGTCCAGGCTCGCCGCTACGCGAAACAGATGCCGCACCGCCTCACGATCCCTGTACTCATACAAGTGCGGACGCAGCGCCAGCGCATCCACGCCCAGGTGCTGGTAGAACAATCCCTCAACATTCGCGTTCGCATGCTCCAGCGCAGCCAGCACCTCTACCCGGTTGCAGGTCGAGAGAATCATTGCCTCCCGCACGCCTGCAATCTCCGTCGCGGCCTGCAGCGCCTCGCGCAGCCGCTCGCGCGGAATCGCAGCCTGCTCGCGCAGCGCAATCGGAGCCGTTTTGTGGTTGATGCCCAGCAGTATCAGACTCATGGCGCGGGAAACCTGTGTACCTGACTGAATTGATTCGCGGCCCACACCAGAAGGATCACCACAAATACGCCGCTCGAAAGATAAGCCGCCCTGCGCCCGCGCAATCCAGCGCTGCGCCGGATGTAAAGCAGCACCACGTAGAGCACCCACATGGCAAACGAGAGCAACACTTTAGGGTCGAAAAAGTACGCCGGGCCAACGCTTTCCTGCGCCAGCAGCGAGCCCACCAGCAGCCCCAGCGTCATGCACGGAAACCCGAAGAGCAGCGTGGCATGAGCGATGCGCTCCAGCGTATCCAGTGGAGGCAGAAACTCGCCGATACGCCACGACGACTTGCCGCCCGCACCGGCCAGCACCAGATGGCTTTTCAGGCGCCGCTCCTGCACCAGGTAGAGAAAGCTCGCGACCATGCTGAAGGCCAGCGAAGCATACGCCGTCAGCAGAAAGACGATATGCACTACCAGCCAGCCGGTGCGCACTCCCTCCGAGGGAAAAGTGTAGCGATTGGCTCCCAGCGCGGGCACGAAGACCAGCAGAAACGAAGCCGGCAGCGCAAAGACTCCAAAGGAAACCGTGCCGTAGATGCCCGCGATGGCCAAAAAAATCCCAGCAATCAGCAAGCCGAGGATCGACTCGATCTCCCCATAGCTCACCGGAACCCAATGATGCGCCAGGCCCAGCATCTCCGTCGCAGAAACGATGTGAAAGAGGAACGCGAGCCCGGCAGCCGGCAGGCAGAGCTTGCGCCAGCGCGGAAAGGCATAGAGCACAGCCGGCAGCGCAGTCAGACTCGCCACCGCATACAACACCGCCGCCACCCTCAGCCAGACCAGATACATGCCACTCCCAAACGGATGCCTAATCTCTAAGTATATCTGTGGTGGCATCTTGCGGTCCTACACGACTACCCGCCAATCACGATAATCTGAACTGGACCTGTGGCCAACCTCGAACCCAGCACCGAATCCCTCATCCCAGCCGCGAGCACAGCCGACTCCCCAAAGCCAGCGCAGAAACCCGCGCCCGAAGAGAACCTGACGCCCTTCATGCGCCAGTGGACGGTAGCCAAGAACGAGCATCCCGGCACGCTACTCTTCTTCCGCATGGGCGACTTCTACGAGCTCTTCTACGACGACGCCATCACAGCGGCCCGCGAACTGCAGATCACCCTCACCGCACGCGACCGCGAACGCGCCATTCCCATGTGCGGCGTGCCGTATCACGCGGCCGAGGGCTACCTGCAGCGGCTGCTGCGCAAGGGCTTCCGCATTGCCATCTGCGAGCAGATGGAAGACCCCAAGCTCACCAAGAAGATCGTTCGCCGCGAGGTCACGCGCGTGCTCACGCCCGGCACCGCGTTCGACAACAATCTGGATCAGGCGCAGAACAACTTCCTCGCCGCGTTCCATGAGGACGGCGGAACCTCAGCAATCGCTTTGCTCGATCTTTCCACCGGCGATTTCCGCACGGCAGAATTCACCGGCCCAGCCGCACATCAGCAGGCACTCGACGAACTGCTGAAGGCCCAGCCTAGCGAGCTTCTGCTGCCCGTTTCTGCGCCGGATGGCTTCGGAAGCGAGATTGATCGAAGTGGCGACCGCGTAGCCGCGCGCACGCGCATCGACGACTGGGTCTGGACCCGCGACTATGCCGTTCCGCTGGTCGAGCGCAAGCTGGGCGTGCGTTCGCTCGAAGGCTTCGGCCTGGCGGGCCATCCCTGCGCGGCCATCGCCGCTGGAGTGGTGCTGCACTATGTCCAATCTACGCAAAAGCTCGACGCGCTGCATCTCGATTCTCTGCGCTTTGTCGAACGCTCCAATGAGCTGCAACTCGACCCGGTCACCGTGCGCAATCTTGAGCTTGTAGAGCCGTTGATCTCTGGTCAGGATTCGCGCTCCACGCTCTTTCACACGCTGGATTGCAGTCAGACACCGATGGGCAAACGTATGCTGCGCGCGACGATTTTGCGGCCGCTTTATGATGCTGCCGCGATCAACGCGCGCTATGAAGCCGTAGCCGAAGCGCATGGCGATCTCGTACGCCGCGAAGAGCTGCGCAAGGCCTTCAACGGAATCCTCGACCTGGAACGTTTATTGGCGCGGCTCTCGCTCGACAGCGCCGGTCCGCGCGACGTTGCTGCACTCGCCGTGAGCCTAGCCAAACTGCCTACCTTGCATCGCGCCATGACCGCGATGACCACGCCGCTATGGAGTGGGCTTACCGCCCGTCTCGACAAGCTTATCGACATCGCGACTCTCGTCGAAAAGACCCTCGCTGCCGAGCCGCCTCTGACTCTTGCCGATGGTGGAGTGATCGCTCATGGAGTCTCTGCAGAGCTCGACGATCTGCGCACCATCAGCAGCAGCGGACGCCAGTCGATTGCCGCCATCGAAGAGCGCGAGCGTGCCCGCACCGGCATTACTTCGCTCAAGGTCCGCTATAACTCTGTCTTCGGCTACTACATCGAGATCAGCAAATCGAATCTCGCCAACGCCCCCGCCGACTACGAGCGCAAGCAGACGCTGGTCAATGCCGAGCGCTTCACGACTCCGGAGTTGAAGGAGTACGAGGTCAAGGTGCTCACCGCGCATGACCGCGCCATCGAGATCGAGAAGCAGCTTTTCGCCGAGTTGCGCCGCAGCGTGCTGGAGGCTGCTGGCCGCATTCGCCGGACATCATCCGTGGTTGCCGAGGCTGACCTGCTCTCGGGCTTTGCGCATCTGGCTTCCGTTCGCGGCTACACGCGGCCTGATCTGGTGAATGAGCCGGTGCTCGAAGCGGTTGCGGCTCGCCATCCAGTCATAGAAAACTGGATGACCGAAAGCAACACCAGCCGCTTCATCCCTAACAGTTTGTATCTTCATGGCAACGAAGCTGGCTCTTCAGACGCGGCGAACTCCGAGCCGAGCCTGCTGCTGATCACCGGCCCCAACATGGGCGGCAAGAGCACGTATCTGCGCCAGGCGGCGATGCTGGTGCTCATGGCGCAGATGGGTTGCTACGTGCCCGCGGCGAAGATGCGTTATGGCCTCGTCGACCGCATCTACACACGCATCGGAGCCAGCGACAATGTTGCCCGCGGCCGCTCCACCTTCATGGTAGAAATGACCGAGACAGCGACCATTCTCAACACTGCGACGGACAAATCCCTGGTCCTGCTCGATGAGATGGGGCGCGGAACGGCTACCTTCGACGGACTTTCGCTGGCCTGGGCCACGGTCGAGTTTCTGCATGCGGAGATCGGCGCGCGCACGCTCTTTGCCACGCATTATCATGAACTTACGATGCTGGCGGAAAAGCTTCCGCGCGTGCTCAACCTGCGCGTGGCGGTCAAGGAGTCTTCGTCGGGCATTGTCTTTCTGCATTCGATTGAGCCGGGAGCGGCTTCGAAGAGCTATGGCATTGAAGTCGCCAAACTGGCCGGTTTGCCGAAGGCGGTGCTGGAGCGGGCGCGGCATATTCTGCGCCAGCACGAGAAGCAGGAGCGGCGCTCCGTTCAGGTGGAGACAGCTGAACCGATACAGATGACCATCTTCACTCCGCTGTCGCAGCGCATCGTCGATCGCATTGCAGAGACGGACATCAATTCGCTTACTCCATTGCAGGCATTGAACTTACTGGAGGAACTGAAGTCGGAACTTGGCGAGACGGCTGCTCCTGCAGCCGGGCGGAGTTCGAAATGAGCGCGACTGTAAAGTCGACGGGATCGATTCGCCATGCGGCTGGGAGTCTGCTGGTTGTTGGGCTTTCCGGGCTGGAGCTGACTGGGCTGGAGCGGGCTTTGCTCAAGCTGGTGCGGCCATCGGGCATCATTCTCTTTCGGCGCAACATTGAGTCTGCCAAGCAGACGCGCGCATTGCTTGCAGAATCAATAAGTTACTGCAATCCTGCGAGCCTGCGTTGCGTGGATATAGAAGGTGGGACGGTGGACCGGCTGCGCGATGCCGTGGCTCCCATGCCTTCGGCGCAATCTGTAGCTAAGAATCGCAATATCAAGCAGATGCGGCGGCATGGGGAGTTGATCGCCAAGGAAGCTTCAGCTTTTGGATTCAACACGACACTGGCTCCGGTGCTGGACCTGGCTTTGCCCGCTTCGGCTGCGGTGATGGGCACTCGGACGACTTCAGCTAATCCATTGGAAGTTGTTGATTATGCAAGAGCTTTCCTCGCTGGACTGGCGGCGCATGGAGTGGTTGGCTGCGGCAAGCATTTCCCGGGGTTGGGTGGCGGGATGCTGGATTCGCACCTGGAGACGCCGGCTATTGCGCGCAGCTGGGGCGAGTTGTGGGGCGAGGATCTCGTTCCCTATCAGCAGCTTGCAGGCGAGCTGCCGATGGTGATGGTGAATCATGCGGCCTATCCTGAGACGCGCGGCGGGGATAAACCAGCAACGGCTTCGGCTTACTGGATCACGACAATTCTCAAAAAGCGCATTGTCTATAAAGGACTTATCTTCAGTGATGACATGGAGATGGGGGGAATACTTAAAGCGTTTTCAATGGAAGAGGCTGCCGTCATTGCTGTCCGCGCTGGGCTGCATCTAATGGAGATTTGCCATAGCCCGGAGCTGATTTTGCGGGGGTATGAGGCGTTGATCCATGAGGCGGAGCGGTCGGAGGTCTTCCGCAAATTGCTGATAGCGAGAGCTTTAGAGAGCGGCAGGCTGCGGCGGAAGCAGTTCAGCAGGCCGGTTTCGCGGGCTCTTTTGGAGAGGCAGATGGCGGCTTTACGCGAACAAGTTGTCCGGTTTAAGGCTGAGATCGAGGCGGCCCAGATGGTGGTCTGATCGAGGGCAACCCGCGAGGACCGGAAGCAACGTGCAACTGTCTGCGGGGATCGTTTGTTGTTCTTGCTATCGCAAGGATCAAATGTTTGCGTGATCCTGATCTATTAATGAAGGAAAATCGGGAATGATTGTCGCAGGCGTGATGAGCGGGACTTCGGCGGACGGGATCGACGTGGCCCTGATGCGCATCCGGCTGGGAAGAGATGGCTCGCCGGCTTTGCGTCTGCTCGCGCATGAAGCGTTTCCCTATCCGGCGGCTTTGCGCAAGACTGTGCTCGGGGCGATGAATGCGAGGACGACTTCGACGGCGGAGCTGGCTCGGCTGAATTGGCGGCTGGGGCTGGAATATGCCGAGGCGGTTCGGGTGACGCTGGAGCGAAATCCTATGAAGCTGGAGCTGATTGGGTGCCATGGGCAGACGCTTTATCACCAGGCCGCTGCGCAGGCTTATGCCGGGGAGAAGTTTGCCTGTACCTGGCAGGCGGGTGAGGCTTCGATTTTGGCCGGAAAGCTGGGCGTGCCGGTGGTTTCGAATTTTCGGCCGGCGGATATGGTGGCTGGAGGGCAGGGTGCGCCGCTGGTGCCGCTTTTGGATTTTGTGCTGTTTCGACATGCGAAGCGCGGGCGGGTTTTGCAGAATATTGGCGGGATTGCCAATCTGACTGCGATTCCGGCGGGCGCGGCGGCGGATCGGGTGGTGGCTTTCGATTCCGGGCCGGGCAATATGGTGATCGATGCTTTGATGCTGGAGCTTTACCGGAAGCCTTTTGACGCCGACGGGGCTGTTGCTGCTTCGGGGACGGTGCTACAGCCAGTGCTGAAGAAGGCTTTGCGGCATCGATTCTTTCAGAAGGCTCCGCCGAAGACTGCGGGACGGGAGCAGTTTGGGCGGGAGTTTGCGGCGGCGTTTTTGGCGGATTGCCGCAAGGTGAGCAGGCGGAAGGAGGATGCGGTGGCGACGGCTACGGCGCTGACTTCTGAGTCGATTGCGGAGAGCTATTTGCGGTTTGCGGGGATGGGTGGCGCGCCGGTGGACTATATCGTTTCGGGTGGCGGAGCGCGGAATCTGACTTTGATGCGGTGGTTGGGCGAGCGGCTGAAGCAGCATGATTGCCGGGTTGCCGCGATCGATGGATTTGGGATGCCGGCGGAGGCCAAGGAGGCTGCGGCTTTTGCTTTGCTGGCGTGGGAGACATGGCATCGGAGGCCGGGGAATGTTCCTTCGGCTACGGGGGCTTTGAGGCCGGTGGTTCTTGGTCAGGTTTCTTATGTATAAGAGGCGGTTCGCGCTCCGCGCGAATGAGGCCCATGTCTCAGAAGCGAGACATGGGGCACCCGCGTTGCTTTTGCTCCGGAGATATGCTGCAGCCATTTCTTTCATCGCAATTTGTGCGCTTTGCTTATGTGGAATCACGGGTTGTCATAGTCCTCGGGGGGATAAGGGGACTGTGGTGTTTTTGATTGAGAGCAGTCCTACCAGTCTTGATCCGCGGATTGGGACGGATGCGCAGTCGGAGCACATTGATGAGCTGTTGTTCGATGGGCTGGTGGTGCGGGATGCGAGCTTTCGGGTGGGGCCGGGGCTGGCGGAGCGATGGGACGAGCCCGATCCGCTGACGATCGTCTTTCATCTTCATGCGGGGGTTCGCTTCAGCGATGGGCGGCCGCTGACTTCGCGGGATGTGAAGTGGACGCTGGAGTCGATGCATAATGGCACGATCATTAGTCCGAAGGCGGCGAGCTATGCGGCGGTGGCGAGTGTGGAGGCTCCCGATGCGGGGACGGTGGTGCTGCACCTGAAGTATCCCGATAATTTTCTGCTGACCAATCTTTCTTCGGGAGCGATGGGGATTGTGCCGTATGGCAGCGGACGGGATTTCTGGCAGCATCCGGTGGGCTCGGGGCCGTTCCGGTTTGTGAGCCAGGAGATTGATAAGGAAGTGGTGGTGGAGCGGAATCCGCTGAGCTGGCAGCCGGAAGCGGGCAATGTAGGGCGAGTGCGTTTTGCGGTGGTTCCCGATCCGACGACGCGGGCGCTGGAGTTGCGCAAGGGATCGGCGGATCTGGAGAGCAACTCGCTGGCTCCCGATATGCTGCCAGTGCTGGCGAAGGAGAAGCATCTGGAAGTCGAAAGCGTGGGCGGAACGCAGGTGCAGTATCTTGCCTTTAACACCATCGATCCGATATTGCGCGATGCGCGGGTGCGGCAGGCGATTGCCTGCGCGATCGACCTTCCTTTGATTCTCAAGACGCTGCAGGATGGGCGTGCGCGGCCTACTGTGAGCCTGCTGCCGCAGACACATTGGGCGTGGACGGGCGACGTGGACCGTTATGATTACGATCCGAAGCGGGCGGATGAGTTGCTGGATGCTGCGGGATACAAGCCGGGCAGGGACGGTGTGCGGCTGCATTTGACGATGAAGACCAGCACGGACGAAGGCACGCGGCAGCTGGCGGCGACGCTGCAACAGGAGCTGGCGCAGGTGGGCATTGCGCTGGAGATTCGCAGCTACGAGTCGGCGACCTATCTTCAGGACCTGACGCGGGGATCGTTTCAGATGTATGCGTTGCGCTGGATTGGGGGCAATGAGCAGCCGGACATTTTCGGCTATGCCTTCAGCACGGCGCGGATTCCGCCCAAGGGCATGAATCGCGGGCGGTATCACAACCCGGAGCTGGATGCGCTGTTGGACGATGCGTCGAAATCTACGGACCAGGCGAAGCGAAAGGCTGACTATGCGCAGGCGCAGCAGATACTGGCTCGCGACTTACCGGCCTTCAATCTCTGGTACAAGGATACGATTGTGGTGCATAACCGCAGACTGAGCGAAATTATACTCAGCCCTTCAGGAAGCTTTAAGTTTGTGTGTGCTATGCGCGTGCAAATGTAATGTTTCGTTACAATTGTGGCTACAATTCGTTACAAAGGCCGCGGTAAACTTTCTCTTTCGCCTCTCCGTCTACATGGGCAGTGAGCAATGTAAGGTTTCTGTCAGGCTTTGCTCCTGTCAGGTTTGGTTTGGGAGCAACTGCTGAGTTGCTGACTTGCCCCGAATTCAACCGAATTGAATCTGGTTCCTCACTGCTGCTGACCTGGCTTGCTGATCTGACCCTGGGCATTTGCTCCTGGCTTATGACTCCTGGCTATGAACGGTTGCCTATTTTTTGGGAGAAGCTATGCACTCGAAGTCGATGCAAATCAAGAAGTATCTCGGATACGCATTCCTGCTGCTGAATGTATCCGTATTCACGAATTCAGCGTTATTGCCGTCAGCGGCAGCCCAGGCTCCGGCGGCGGCGAACCGCTTTGTGGGGACGGTGACGGCGGTTGGCGCAGGCGTCCTGACGGCGAAGACGGATGCCGGAGTGGAGCGCAAGGTGACGGTGCCGGAGGGGATCAAGATCCAGCGGATCGCTCCCGGCGAAAAGAACCTGAGCAACGCGGCGACGATCCAGTTCAGCGATCTGGCAGTGGGCGACCGGGTGCTGGTGAGGCTTGCGCCTGAACCAACGACCGATCCGGTGACGGCGATTTCGATCATTGCGATTCCGCAGGCGGACCTGGCGCAGAAACAACAGCAGGATCGGGAAGACTGGCAGCGCAATGGCGTTGGCGGGCTGGTCAAGAGCGTGAATGCGGGAACGGGAATCATCGAGATCACTTCGGGAGCGGGCGCGTCGGAGAAGACGATCACGCTGCATACGACTCCGACGACTGTGCTGAAGCGCTACGCAGCAAATTCGGTGGATTTCGACCAGGCCAAGGCGGCTCCGATGGAGACGATTCAAGTCGGCGACCAGTTGCGCGCGCGGGGCACGAAGAATGCGGATGGGACCGATGTTGCGGCAGTGGATGTGGTGTCGGGAAGCTTTCGCAACATTTCGGGTGTGATCAGCTCGATCAACGCTGATGCGAAGACGATCACGCTCAAGGACCTGATCACAAAGCAGAACGTGACGGTGCATGTCAGCGACACGGCGCAGATGCGCAAGCTGCCGGAGAACATGGCCAAGATGCTGTCGGCGTTGACGAAGCCGGGCGGCGAGGCTTCGGGAGCTGGACAGGGCTCGGGTCAGGGTGCGGGACAGGGATCGGGTCAGGGATCTAGGCCGGCAGGCGGACAAGCAAATGGACAGCAGGCGGGAAATGCAGGCGGCCAGGGATCTCGCGGAGCCTATGGCGCCGGTGGTGGAAGGCGCGGCGACCTGCAGCAGATGTTGAGCCGCGCTCCGGCGATTCATCTCTCAGATCTGCAAAAGGGCGATGCGGTGATGCTGGTATCGACGCAGGGAACCTCGGAAGTCACTGCCGTCACGTTGCTGGCAGGCGTCGAACCGCTGTTGCAGGCTCCGGCGTCAACTCAAAATATGCTGCTCTCGAACTGGAACATGAGCTCGGGCAGCGCTGAAGCAGCCCAGTAAGAACAACCTACTTTTGGATTCATAGGATATGGGGGATTCGTGTACTCAAAACTGACACAAATACTTTCTCTCGCGATTGCCCTGGCGGCGCTGGCCACGAGCGGCCTGGCGCAGAGTTCACCGCCAGCGCCGGCAGCTGCGGGGCAGACGACGATTCACGGCAAGATTGCCGACCCGACGGGCGCGCTGATACCGGGCGCGCTGATCACGATCAGCAACGGCAATGGACAATCCGTCGCCACGGCGACCGCGGATGCAGCCGGCAACTATGAGACGCACCAGCCGGCAGGAACCTATTCGGTGACGGCGACGTTTCAGAATTTCGCTCCGTTTGTTACGCAGGGCATCGTGATGAACGCGGGGCAGGCGAAGCGGGTGGACATCACGATGGCTATCGAGGCCGCGCAGCAGACGGTGACGGTGACGGAGGACACTCCGACGGTCAGCGTGGAGGCGGACAACAACTCGAACAGCATGGTGATCAAGGACAAGGACCTCGAAGCGCTTTCGGACGATCCGGATGAGCTGTCGAATGAGCTTTCGGCGCTGGCCGGGCCGTCTGCGGGGCCGAACGGAGGGCAAATCTACATCGATGGCTTCACCGGCGGACAGCTGCCGCCGAAGTCTTCGATTCGCGAGATTCGCGTGAACCAGAATCCTTACTCGGCGGAGTACGACCGGCTGGGATTTGGACGAATCGAGATTCTGACCAAGCCGGGAACGGATAAACTGCATGGGCAGATCATGGCACTGGGCAATGACAGCGCCTTCAACACCGGCAATCCGTTTACGGCAAACATTCCTCCGTACTACAGCTACCAGTACAACGGCACGCTGAACGGGTCGCTGAACAAGAACACTTCGTTCTTTATCTCCGCAGAGCATCGCAGCATCAACGATGTAAATGTGTACGATGCGCCTTGCGACTACCTGGGCAATTGCCCCGGCGACATCAACGGCTCAATCGCCAATCCGCACTCGAGGACCAATGTTTCGCCGCGCTTCGACTTCCAGATTGGCGCAAAGAATACTCTGACGGTGCGGTATCAGTATTACCACGACTCTCAATCTGGCGATATTACTTCGACAGAGCTGCCGACTCTCTCTTTCAGCACGACGACAAACGATAACAACATACAGATCAGCGATACGGAAGTCATCAGCGACAAGATCGTGAACGAAACGCGGTTCCAATATAACCGCACAAAATCGAGCCAGACGCCTGTCAGCACTTCGCCAACGATCCAGGTGCAGGAGGGCAACTTCACGGCTGGCGGCAGCCCTCAGCAGAGCTCGCACGACCACTCGGATCGATGGGAGTTCCAGAACATCACGACGATGTCGCTGGGCAAGCACGCGGTGAAGTTCGGCACGAGGCTGCGGGATACGCGGGATGCGAACTCTTCCGATGCGGGATTCAATGGCAGCTTTACCTTTGCCGATGATGCGACCTATTCGACTGCGGTGAAGGCCGCGATCGCCGGAACGCCAAACCCGACGGCGGCGCCGAATCAGCTGACTTATGCTACCGGCACCCAGGGCGCGGTCGGGAATGTCTTCGACGGAGCGGCATTCATCCAGGATGACTGGCGGTTCAACCCTCGGCTTACGCTTTCCGCAGGCCTTCGCTGGGAGTCGCAGAACCATGTATACGACCACAGCGACTGGGCTCCGCGATTTGCTTTGGCATACGCGCTGGACGGCAAGAAAGGCAAACAGGCCAAGACGGTTGTACGCGCCGGATACGGCATCTTTTACGACCGACTGGGCATCGGGGATTTCCTGACCATCAACCGCTCCATCCTGCAGGATCAATTTACGCTTAACGATGCCTCGGGAGGGGTGAGCGCCGATTGCTTCACGTCGAGCTATACGACTTTTGACGCAGACGCGTGCGGCACCGGGACAACGGATGCGCGCACGATCTATCAAGTGGCGCCCGGCTACCGCTCCCCTTACACGCAGCAGATCGGCGCGAGCCTGGAGCGGCAGATCACCAAGACGCAGACGGCGACGGTGACCTATCTGCACTCGCAAGGCGCGCATCAGTTGGTTCAAATCAACGAGAATGCGCCTTACAGCCCGGAGTACGACTCGACACGCGGCAACGTGTACCAGTTTCTGCCAGAAGGTATTTACAAGCAGGATCAACTGATCGTCAACTCGAATGCGCGCATCAGCCCGAACTTCAGTGTCTTCGGTTTCTACACGCTGAGCTTTGCACACACCGATGGAGCGGGCGGCAACACGGCGTCCAACTCCTTCAACCTGAGCCAGGACTATGGACGCGCTGCCTTTGTCTCCAAGAATATGGGGATTCTGGTAGGCAACTATATGGGACCATGGGGGCTTCGCTTTAACCCTTTCATGATTGCGCAATCGGGCAAGCCGTTTGACATTACCGATCCTGCGGATAACAACGGCGATACATTCTTCAACGACCGGCCATATATCGCCAATGCTTCAGAGTGCGCATCGGGAGCGGCTGGGTTCTTCCAGACATCGTATGGGTGCCTGGATACCAATGCCACTCCACTGGCCGGGGAAAAGCTGATTGAGAAGAATGCTGGACACGGGCCGGCGGAGGTAGCACTCAACCTGCGCATTAGCCGCACCTTCGGAGTAGGGCCGAAGCTCAACAAGGTTGATCCGAACGCGAATAACGGTGGCGGACCTCCGGGCGGCGGCGGACCGCCAAGAGGCGGCCGCGGCGGCGGCGGACCTGGAGGCGGATTTGGCCCGGGCGGATTTGGCGGCGGCGGCGGGGGACGCGGTGGACCGGGCGGCATGTTTTCGCCAACGAACTCGGGCCGCAAGTACAACCTGACGTTCAGCGCAAACTTCTCGAACTTGTTCAACGACATCAACTACGGAACGCCGACGGGAGTGGTTGGAACCAGTGAATTCGGCAAATCGAGAAGCCTGCAGGGAGGACCCTTCTCACAGGGAGCGGGCTCACGAATTATCCGATTCCAGGCGACGTTCGCGTTCTGACCTTAAATTTAACGGGGACTTTCGACAGCGGAGCTACCATGGCTCCGCTGTTGTTTTTTGCGGGGCATCGTAAGTCCTCCGGCGGCGAGGATGCATAACTCAGGCATAACTGGGATGCGGTAACGGCCTACGGCTTGCGCTCCGCCTGAGATTAGAAGGAAATAGAGGGCAATGCCGGCCAGCATCAGCGTCATTGGATTGCGGGCAGCGGCGAAGAAGCCGCGTATAGCGAATGCGTACAGGATGAAGAGGAAGACTTCAAGCAACACCATGGTGAGAGACACGGCTGGATGGGTGAGAAAAACCTGCTGAATCGAAGCGAGGATGCCCTGATTGAGGATGCGGCGAGGCATGGTATCGGCGGATGGATAGGCGGCAAGCAATTGCAGCAGTTCGGTTGCGCAGGGAGTAAAGGCTACGATTCCGACGCCTTTGAAATGCGTCTTCAGATACAGGCCGGGATGATCGCGCAGTATGGCGCTGGCATGCTGGCGCATGTACGCCAGCTTCTGAGTCCGAGGCCATGAGCTTTGCTCGGGATGCGCGGCGAGGTAATCCGCATCGTCGGGATAGCCGAGCTTGCGCTGCACGCTTTCAAGCGAGGTATGCTGCAGCTCGGCGGCGACCTCCGCGGATTGGAAGAAGTAGAGGTTCTTTTCGACGATGCTGGAGAAGCCGTTGTAGCCGGTTTCAGCCGCGTTGCGCCACTGCCAGGCGGCGAGCCATGGAAGAGTGGCGAGTAGCAGGGTTGCAGGGGCTTTCCACCACAACGCGGGCATGCGGCGGGTTGCGATGGCCACGCCGAGAGCAAGCGGAAAGACGAGATAGAGGCTCACAGGGCGAACGAAGGTCGCGGCTGCAAGGGCGAGGCCGGCGGCGGCCACAGCGGAGAGGCGATGCGATGCCAGGAAGACGAGGACTCTGTCGATGACCAGCAGCAGGAGCAGGACGAAGAGCGTCTCGGGCATGATGCGGGACGTATAGACAATCGACAGGGGTTCGATGGCGTAGAGCCATGCGGCATAGATACCGGCGTTGCGATTGGGGAAGATGCGATCTGCGATTTTCCCGATCATAAGCAGGGAGAGCAGTGAGACGAGGACTTGCGCCGAGGCTGTGAGCAGCACATTGTCGAAAAGCATGCCGGTAAGTTCGGCAAAGATGGGATAGCCGGGGGTGCGGTCGATCTCGGGAAGGCCGGCGGTGGCAAAGGCTCCGTGGAGGATGAGGCTGCGGCCGGGGGCGAGGTAGCTTGCGGTGTCGCCCTGGGTCATGATGCGTGTGCCGGTGCGCGCGAAGGCAACGAAGATGAGGCCGAGGCGCAGCAGGGTGGCAACGAGCAAGGGCGCCCGGATGCCTGACAGCAGGCGCATCGCAGGACCGCTTCCGGAGCGTTTCATGCGGGCTTACTACCGCTGCCGACCTGCTCGTATAGCTGCTCCCACTCGAGGGCTTTGGCATCGATGGAGAAGTGCTGGAGGATGCGTTCGCGAGCGGCTTTGCCGATGGCCTTGCGCTCGAATTCCGTAAGGCTCATAACGTTAAGCATGGCAGCGGCAAGCGCGGCGCTGTCTTTGGGGGCGACGATAGAGCCTCGCTCTCCGACGAGCTGGCGAATGCCTCCAACATCGGTTGCGACTACGGGCTTTTCCATGGCCATGGCTTCGCCCAAGGCGAGGGGCATGCCTTCCCATGCCGAGGAAAGAACATAGCCGTCGGCGGCATCGAGAAGATCGGCGATGTCGCGCCGCAGACCGAGGGGATGCACGTTGGAGTTGGAATCCGAAGGGTTGTTCACGGAATGCAACTGCGAGACGTCGCCTTCGCCTGCGATCCAGAGCTGCGCGGTGGGATGGGTGGGGCGCAGCTGGGCAAAGGACTCGAGGATGGTGGGGTAATCCTTGGCCGGCGCGAGACGGCCGATGGCGATCCAGATGAAACTCTTGCCCGCTTCCATCTGCGCACGCATCTGCCTGCGACGGCTGCGATCGGGCGCGAAGGCACCGGTGTCGATTCCGTTGGTGAGCACGCGCATTTTCGCGGCGGAGACGGCGCGGAGTTTAACGAATCGATCTGCTGCGGCCTGGCTGACGGCGGTCACCTGATCGACGAGAAAGCCAGTAAGGCGATAGAGGAGCATGCGGCGGCTGCCGCCTTCGTAGACGTTGTGGATGGTGTTGATGAGGCGCGGCGCGGGCCTGGGCAACATGCGCTTGAGCAGACGCGCGAAGATGTTCGCTGGATAGGTGTGGCTATGCAGCAGGTCGGGGCGGAACATGACGGCGAACTGGACGGCGAAGCGCAGGCCGCGCCAGATTCCGAGCGGCGTTTTGCGGATGTTCAGGCGCAGGACTGGGAGCTTGGCTGGCCACTCTTCTTCTGCATGTTTCAAGGAGAGAACGGCAACCGTGTGGCCGCGCGCGGACATGCGCTCGGCGAGGCCGATGACCTGCTTTTCGGCTCCGCCGATGCCCAGGGAAGTCAGGAGATAGAGGATTCGCACGAAGCTCACAGCCGCTTTGAGTTATAGGACTGATGCGGATGTGGACATCATAGCCGAGGCGATTGCTTCATGTCGGGTTATGCGATTTTCGATGGCGGATTTTCATAACCGAGACGGCGGCCGATGAAGTTGTCGAGAGCCAGATAGCCGGGTCCGAAGATGAGAATGACGAGCGTTGCGAGCCAGAACGTATAGGCGGCGGCGCCGGTAAATTTATCGGGGTCGCTGAGGATCGACTTGAAGGCTTCCGGTTCCGCGGTTATGTAGGCCACCGTCATGTTGACGAAAAGCACGAGGGGCACAAGGCGGCTGCCCAGGCCGAGGGCGAGGCAGATGCCTCCGACGAGCTCAAGCGAAGAGACGAAGGTCGCGGTGATGTGCGGAGCGGGCAGATTGAGTGAGAGGAAGAACTGGGTGACACGATCGAGATTATGCAGCTTGCCCCAACCGGATTGGGCGAGCTGCCAGCCCCAGTAGAGGCGGATCGCCAGCAGGAGCGGGCTTTGCAGGTAGTTGAGCAGGCGGGCAATCGAGGTGTGAACACCGCAGGCGCGTTGGATCACGGACATGACTTCTCTTCTTTCTTTCAGACCTTGATATGAGTATCGGCTCGGGGCGGGGGTTACAGAAGTTACTCAGATTTGCTGATATTACTGGGAATTGCAGATCTTACTCAGACCTGCATATCCAGCCGAGCTCGGCCCAGTTGGCGAACCATTGACGCACGAGACTGAGCTGGGCCTGGACAGTGAGCCGGGAGCCGGCGAAACCGGCTTCAAGAGCCTCGGGAAGCGTGAGACCGCCGCGGATGGCGTTGAGGGTGCGGTATTCGGGCTCGGTGAGGCGCTTGTAATAGAGGGAAAACTCGGCACGATGGATGGCCAGCCAGGTGGCGCGCTTGCGCAGGCGGAGCGGCTGGTAGGGCTCTTCTTCGATGGCATCGATGACATCGGGACGGGTTCCGGCTTCGCTGGACTGGCGCTTCTCGTGCTGATGCATGTCGAGAACGAGATCGTCGGCGGGATAGGCGAGAGCCAGCAGCCGGACGTGAGGCTGCAGCGCTAGTCGAGACGTAGCGCCGACAGCGGCTACTTCTTCGACGCTCAGCGGCGGATACTCGGCGTTGTCAAAGGCCTCGATGCAGGCCCACTCGACACGGACTACATCGAGAGCCAGGGGCTGCCTGCGGCCAGCGTATTGACGATTTTCCGCGAGCCAGCCGAGGAGCTTCGAGCCGAGATTTCTGAGCGTGAAGGAGCGGCTGGGGTGGGCGGCGAGATAGGCGTTCATGAGGGATTCAAACGGCCCGGCTCCGACCACGGAACGGAGCGCGGGGAAATCCTCATGGAAGGCGGACTGCAGGCGAAACCAGTACTGGCGGTTGTAGATCTCGAGGCGCTCGAAGGCGGTGAGGCGGCTGTTGGGGGCGATGAATTCGCCGGCGACCTCGGCCATCTCACGACCATGCCAGCGGCCGGTGGTGTCGCTGGGCTGCATCTCTTCGTTCACGGTGAGCGGCTGCATGACGGCAGCGCCCATGGTGCGCTGGAGTTCTTCGAGGCTCATGGAAGCGGTTGCGGACGCGGTCATCGGGCGGCTCCTGCGAGGAGCTTTTCTTCTTCCACAGGATAGGCGGGAATGGCAGACTCGGCGGGGATGAGGTATTTCTCGGCCTTGCGAGCCTCTGCCCAGACTTCTTCGAAGGACGGGATGCGGTCGTCCCACTCGAGCAGCGTAGGAGTGGGTCCACAGCGTTCAATGGCGCGGGCGTAGAGTTGCCAGACAGGATCGATGACCGGATGGTCGTGGGTGTCGAGGATGTATTTTTCGTAGCGCGTGTGGCCGGCGATGTGGATCTGGGCGACGCGCTCGGCGGGGATGGCGTTGACGTAATCCATGGGCGCGAAGTCGTGGTTGACCGAGGAGACGTAGATGTTATTCACATCGAGCAGGATGCCGCAGTCGGCGCGCTCGGCGACCTCATTGAGGAACTCCCACTCGGTCATTTCGGAGGAGACAAACTCGGCATAGCTGCTGACGTTCTCGACGGCTACGGGGGTCTCGACGAAGTCCTGGACCTCGCGGATGCGGGCGGCGGTCTTCTCGACGGCTTCCCAGGTGTAGGGCAGAGGCAGCAGGTCGTGCGAATAGGTTCCGTCGATCGAGCCCCAGCAGAGGTGGTCGGAGAGCCATGGAGTTTTCGTGCGCTGGACGAGGTTCTTCAAGCGGCGCAGGTGCTCGCGATCCGGGGCCTGAGCTGAGCCGAAGTACATGGAAACGCCATGCTGGACGACCTTGTAGCGCTCCATGATGCGGTCGAGCATGTGCAGCGGACGGCCGCCATCGATCATGTAATTTTCGGAAATGATTTCGAACCAGTCGACAGCCGGCTGGTGAGCGAAGATGTGATCGTAATGAGGAATACGCAAACCGATGCCGACACCGTGATTCTGAAATGCATTGAACCGGTTTGCGGCCATGGATAACTCCCGGGTAAGTAAAAAAACGAGATAAGTTCTTGTATCTTGTCAGACGCTATAACGGGGACAGACGACTGACCTGTCCCCGCTACAACGGTATATCGCAAAGATGCGAAGTGAGTTAGACAGTCTTGGGTGGCTTGGAGCCGTCGGTGGCGCATCCGCCCTTGCCCTTGCAGCTGTTCTTGCCCTTGCAGCCGTTGTCGCCGGCCTTGCAGCCGCCCTTGCCCTTGCAATCGTTCTTGCCTTTACAGGAGTGCTTGTCGGTGCTCTGCGCGACCATGCGAACGCCAGACTGAACAGCCTTGACGTTGTTCTGGGAGCCGTTCGCCGCCGGCTGCGCCGCGGCCATCGTGCCGCCAACCAGACCGGTGAGTGCGGCGCTGAGCAGGAGTGCGTTGACTGAAGTCTTCATTGTGAATTTCCTCGCTTTATCGGTTGGCGGAGTCACTCCGCGGTTTGCTGCCGGACAGAGGCTCCCTTAAGCCGGGATGCTTCTGCAGGGAAGATCATTCGCCCCGTAGGAGTCACGCTACGAGGGAAAGGTTACAGTGTGCAACAAGAAAATGCCCTGGTCAGCCAGTTATCCCCATTTGTTGTGACCAGTCCACCGGTTCCCAGGGCGAAACTCATCGCTGCTACGAGCAACAGGAGTCTATGCTTGACGGCTCCATTGCGTAAAGTACGTATGGATTCGGCGAGTGGATTTGTTTTTCGTGGCACTTCAAAAGACAGCGTATGAGCTGAATATCAATCGCCGCCGGTATCCGCGGCGAGGACGGCATCCAGACGGCGATGGAGGCGCTCGCTGTAGCCGGCGGGAATCTCGAAGACCCGGTCGTCGGCCAGGAGAACGACGATGTTGCGGGTGGAGTCGAGCACTGCGGAGCAGATCTCGCAGTGCTCCAGGTGGCGGTCGATCTCGGCGCGCAGCGCGGCATCCACATCGCCGTCGATGTACGACGAGATGTGCTGCCAGACGTGCTTGCAATCAATTTTCATGCGCGCCTCCCGAACCATCCACGTTTCGACGCCGGAGCAAATGATTTGAGCTTCGGCACCAGCAGCTTCTGCAACATCGTTCTTGCCCGGTGCAACCTCACTTTGACCGAGCCGGGGGTGATTCCCAGCATGTTTGCCGTCTCCTGCACATCGAGCTCGTCGATGTCGCGGAGCTGGACAACATCTCTATAGATGGGCGGCAGGTCGAGAATGGCTCGACATAAGTACTCCTGCAACTCCTTCCGCTCCAGCGCCTCAGGCGGAATCTCACGCCAGTCGGTGAGCAGGGCCGGGGTGAAGTCGCCGCTGGAGTCATCGACCACCGGCTCCAATGGCTCCTCGGGACGCGAGGCGCGTTTGCGCAGCCAGGCGAGGCCTTCGTTGCGTGCGATGGAGAGCGCCCAGGTGCTGAATTTGGCGTCGCCGCGAAAACTCTGCAGGTTGCGGTAAATCTTGATGAAGGTTTCCTGGGCCACATCTTCGGCATCCGTTTCGTTGCGCAGCAGACTGTAGAGCATGACGAATACCGCACGCTCGACCGGGCGGATCAGTTCGTGGAATAGCTGCACCTCGCCGGCAAGTATGCGGGCTATGGCGGCCGACGTCGCTTCCCTGCCTGGAGCTTCCCTGCCTGTCGCACTGATCTCGCTGGTCACCTGGCTGTATGCTCGCTCGTGTTGCGGGGCGTCCGCTTGTTACGTTGTTCCGTTGCTGAAATTTTATCGCCTGAAATTTTATAGATGGAGGGGAGACGGAAACGGTTACAAGAGATCGGCTAAGGTCCGGCTAAGCCTGTCAGGACTTGAACTTGATCGACTTGAGCAGGAGCTATTTGCGCTGAAGGTCGCGCTCCAGGCGGCTAGTCCAGGCCAGAAAATCGAGCAACTCCCATCGGGACTGCCAAACGAAGGAAAGAACGTCGCGGCCGCGGAGGGTCTCGGCCTTCTTGCCGGAGTAGGTCTCGATGCGCCATTTGAGATATTCGCTGCGCCAGGGAGCGAGCCGGTGGCCACGAGTTGCATTCCAGAGAAAACGGAGGGGCGCAAACACAAGAGATGCCTCTATCAGAAGTATAGAGTCTGAGAGGCATCCAAAGGCGCGGCTACCTGGCTGCCGGAGTGGGCGGCGCGGCTGCTTGAGGTCGGAGATTCAGGCCTGAAGCTTGTCGAAGAGGCTGCCCTGGCCGAGGGCGGCAATCACGTTGATCAGCGCGTCCTGCTGGGACTGGCTGAGGGAGAGCTGGGTAGAGATGGAGGGAATGTCGGCCTGCACCAGATTGGTCTGCACAGCTGTGAGCTGCGTGGCCTCATTGCTGGCCGCGCCGGAAGCGTTATTGAGGCGGGTGATGGAGTTATCGATAGTGACCCGCTGCTGGCTGACATAGTTGAGCGCCTGGTTCAGGGCAGCGGTATCGGCAACGCCGCTTCCGGCATTGCCATTGGCATAGTCGGCTACCAGGCTGTTGAGCACGCCCAGCACATTGGCGGTTGCGGAAGTGAAGACCTGATCGCCCGGCAGGTTGAGCTGGATGGACTGGCCGGTGGGCGACTGGAGGGTATTGATGTCGCTGTCGCCGTTATAAGTCACGGTTGCGGGCGTGGTTGTGTTATTCAGCGTGAAAGGAGTGGTCCCGGTCTGGCTGCCGCCGAAGACGTACTGGCCCTGATAGTTGGTGTTGGCCAGAGAAAGAACCTCGTCGCGCACCCCGGCGAGCTCGTTGGAGATGGCCTTGAGGTCGCTGGAATTGAGGGTGCCGTTGTTGGCCTGGGTGGCGAGGCTGACGGCCTGATTCAACTGGGTGACGACAGAGCCGAGCGCAGAGTCGGTGACCTGCAGCAGACCCTGGGTGAGGCTGGTGGTTTGGGTAAAGGAGTCGTCGCGCTGGATGCTGTTGAGAAGCTGGACGTTCTGCGCCGCCGCGACGGGGTCTTCACCGATGGTGTTGACTCTGAGGCCGCTGGAAAGCTCCGCCGTCAGCTGCTCCTGATTCGATTGTGTCTGGTCGAGCGAACTGCTCAGATTGACGACATAAAACGGATCGACTCGCATGTCTTTCTCCTCCGGGTTTTTGGGCCCTCGCGGATTTCTTCGGCTTGCGTTTCGGCAGTCACGCCACAGCGGTTTCTACGCCCAGATTGAGTGCGGAAGCAAAGACACTGTTCAGGATGGTGAAGACCTGAGAGGCAGCCTGATAGGAGCGCTGAAACTCTTCCAGGTTGCTGGCCTCATCATCGAGGCTGACGCCGGAGAGAGAGTTTACCTGGCCCTGTAGCTGGGAAACCGAAGCGGCCAGAGCGGTGTTCTGGGTGGTGGTTTCGGAGACCGAGGCTCCCAGCGTACTGACCAGGTTGGAGTAGAAGTTGGAAGGGGTGAGCCCGTTGACGATTCCCTGGGTGGCGAGGCTCGCGGCGGCAGTGGCATTGCCTCCATCGCCGGTGCCGAGGCCGAGGCTGGCGGCGGCGATCTTGTCGGGGTCGGTGAGAACGACCTGCAAAGCCGTAGCGCTGCCGGCCACTTGCGTGGGTGCATTGAAGATGTCGCCGGCACCGCCGTTATCTCCCACCAGATCGGTGCCGGCGTTGTTGGCCATGTTGGCGGCTGTCAGCTGGATCTGCCGGGTGCCGAGGTCCAGGTAGCGCGCAATCTCGTTGCCCAGGTTGGTGACGATTTCCATCGCGTTCCTCTCCTTTATTGGGCGTTCGTCTTACTGCTACGGTTCCTTCTTCTTATCGAAGCCCGTGCCGCACAGAGCATGCTGCATGCACGGGGCCAGAAGCGAGCGGGCGAGCCTTGAGAACTTTAATCCCCTTTTCCACACGTACAGGCTGGAGGAAGCTTCCGGCTTTGGGGTCAGGGCGCGCCGGCTGTTTCGGGTCAGTTGACCGGCTGAGCTGGCCGCCTCAGTTGACGGGCGAGAGGCCAAAGTCGATCTCCTGCGCGGAAATTACCGGCTCTTCTCCGGCGAGGATCGCGGCGCGCTCCAACACATGCTCCAACTCCCGGATGTTGCCCTGCCACCCGTGAACGGAAAGCCGGCTCATGGCCGCCGAATCGATGCGCTTGACCGGTGATTTGCGCCCCATCCGCTCCAGGAAATGACTGACCAGCTGAGGCAGATCCTCCAGGTGCTCGATCAGCGCCGGGGTGCGAATCAGAAAGACCGCCAGACGGTAATAGAGGTCGGCGCGGAAGAGCCCCTTCTGGGCGTGCTCGGCCAGCGGCTGGTGAGTGGCCGCGACGAGCCGGACATCCACCTTGACGATCTCGTTGTCGCCAATGCGCTGCAGTTCGCCGCTCTCAAAGAATCGCAGCAGCTTGGATTGGAGGGACAGCGGCATCTCGCCGATCTCATCCAGAAACAGGGTTCCCCCATCGGCCGACTCGATTCTTCCTGTCCGGCCCTGCACCGCACCGGTGAATGCGCCGCGGGTGTGTCCGAAAAGTTCGGCTTCAAGTAAAGCTTCTGGTATTGCGGCGCAATTAATGGCAACAAAAGGCTTACGGCTGCGAGTAGAGAGCCGGTGCAAGGCCTCCGCCACCAGTTCCTTGCCCGATCCTGTGGGCCCCTCGATCAGCACCGGCGTGGACTTGGCCGCCACCAGGCGGATGCGGCGGCTGACCTCAAGCATCACTGGACTGGAGCCGACCAGCTCGGGAATCCGTTCCACTGCGGCTACGTCGCGCCGTGGAGGCATGCCCGATGACCCCGATCCAGGCTCAAACCGATTCTCCTGGCTGGTCGAGAGACGGCTTCCCGAGGTGATGTGCAGTTCGCCTGCTGAGGCCGAAGCAGGCAAAGCCGGCATCTTGAGCCGGTCTGTGGCTCGGTTTGCGGCGTGGTCTGGGGCGTTCAGTATCTGTGTGGCGCCGACCGCCGAGAGGCGGGCTGGATCGGATGCCGGTTCAAGTTGCGGAGCCATCTGCCAGGCTGCGGTGTCACTATCCTGGCTGCGGCGCAACGCATAGAGCAGTTCCTGATGGTAGGCGCTGCGAACGCTGTCTTCGACAGCCGCGCCATCGGTCATCATCAGGTCGACCTGAGGATGTTCCTGGTGAAAGTCCCGTAAAAACTCGGCCACTTCCAGATCCGGGAGCCAGGGATCGATCAGCAATGCTTCCAGCTGGGAAACAGCCTGCGAAGCTACCCAGGCTTCTGCGCCTCCCGGGGCTTCCAGCACCTGCCAGCGCAGGCCGGTCAACGACTGCCGCAGCCGCTCGCGAAGGCTGGCGTCGGAGCTGGCGATCAGGACGATCCTGGACCGGGTGCGGGAACTGTTCAGTTGTACGCCCGGCACCGGGGCGGGCGTGGCAAAGGCAATGGGAAGATGCGACATGAAGACTTCTCCTCTCAAAATATGCTGCGATGGCTGGCCTGCGGTGAATCGTGGATCGTGATTCAGGGTTCGTGGGTCACTCCCTGGCGTAGAGTGCGTAGCCGGCGGAGGTTCAACTGGACTCTGGAGCCATTTGAGACGCTGGGTGGGATGAGGCTGAGGGGTGGCTGGAGATCAGGACCGGAGCCGCGAGGTGCATCTCCGACTCGGCGGGAATCAGGTAGCCCTGGCCGCGGACCGTACGCAGAAGGACACCTGGGGGAGGGTCTTTGAGCTTGCGGCGCAGGTAGTTGACGTAAACATCGACGATATTGGTGGTCTGGGCCGGCTCCATGTTCCATACCGCGTCGAGCAGGTCTACGCGGGAGATGCACTGCCCGCGATTCAGCATCAGGTGCTCGAGCAACGCAAACTCCTTGTTGGTCAGTGCAATCGCCTCGCCGGCGCGGCGCGCGGTGTGGTCCAGCCGGTCGACTTCCAAGTCACCGGCGCGCAGCGTCAGACGGGCCTCGCGCTTGCGCCGCAGCAGGGCGCGGCACCGGGCCCGAAGTTCGTGGAGGCTGAACGGCTTGACCATCAGATCGTCGGCTCCCAGGTCGAGGCAGCGGATGCGGGTTTCTACCTCCTGCCGGCCGGTGAGGATCAGGACCGGAAGCTGGGGGTCAAGAGCGCGCATCTCGGTCAGCACCTGCTCGCCGTCCAGAACCGGAAGGTTGAGATCGAGAATGGTCAGGTCGGGCATCTCGCTGCGAAAAGCCTCCAGGGCCTCGGCCCCATCGCAGGCGCTGCGGACGCGATGACCGTCGGTCTCCATCCCTCGGGTAAGAAACAGGACCAGAGCGCGGTCGTCTTCGGCAATCAGGATCCTCATGCAAACGCTCCCGTTGATCGTGGCGGAGCCGGACTGGCGTGCAGTGCACGCGGCTCACTCGATTACGTTGCAGCGTGGGAGGCGGGAGTCTCAATAGAAATCCATGAGGAATCTTTAGGGACTTCCGAGATTGGGAGAAATTCAAGCGCGTTCCCAAAAACGCTTTCTTACCGGACACTTCTGAGCGGACGCCAATGGGAATCGTCCCATTTTTCGTGGGTTCAGCCGGAAAGTGTCGTAGGGAACACCCGGCGAAAATAATGCTGGCTATTTCGCTTTTCATTCGCTAGAATGCGCGCATGGCAGTTACACGCAGGCAAAAAGAGGTTCTCGATTTCCTGGAGTCGTTCGTCACCCGGAACGGCTACTCGCCTTCCTTTGAAGAGATCGCCCGGGGGCTGGAGCTGAAGTCTCTGGCCACGGTCCACAAACACATCACCAATCTCGAAAAGAAGGGGTTGCTGGACCGGGTGCATAACCGCAGCCGTTCCATTGATGTGCTGCCGGCGGGCACACGGACGCGCACCAGTGAGCGGCTGCCGTTGATGGGCAGAATCGCCGCTGGCCTGCCGGTCGAGGCCGTAGAGAATAGCGAAAGTATCTCGCTGCACGATGTGGTGGGAAATAAAGACGTCTTCGCGCTCGAAGTGCGCGGAGACTCAATGCGCGATGAACACATTATCAGCGGCGACTTTGTGCTGGTAGAGAGAACCCGGACCGCTCGACAGGGCGAGATCGTCGTGGCGTTGGTGCGCGGCTCGGAGACGACACTGAAGCGTTTCTACCAGGAAGGAAGCCAAGTGCGCCTGCAGCCGGCCAACATCGAGATGGACCCGATCTTCGTGCCAGCGGCACAGGTCGCGATCCAAGGACGCGTACTCGGAGTGCTGCGCCGCTATCGCTGATGGAAGCTCTTCGCAGACAGAAAAATGCAGCCGGAATCGACTTCCGGCTGCATTTTCAATACTTTAGTTGACGGCAACGGGGGATAGAGCCAGTACGCGGTTGACCTTTTCTTCGATCACTTCGCGGGGCACATAGCCGACAATCTGGTCAACGACTTTGCCGCCCTTGAAGAGCAGTAGCGCAGGAATTCCGCGAATTCCATAGCGCGAGGGCGTAGCGCCATTCTTGTCTACATCCACCTTGGCGACCTTCAGCTTGCCGGCGTAAGCCGTGGCCAGATCGTCGACGATCGGCGCAATCGCTTTACACGGGCCACACCAGACTGCCCAGAAATCGACCAGCACTGGCTGTTCCGATTGCAGCACATCCTGATCGAAGGTTGCGTCACTGACTTCTACTATTGCGTTTCCGGCCATTTGTCTCCTCGCGGTGCTGACAATCTCACTAGCTACCAAGGTCAGTCTAACCGCACTTGCCACTTCATAAGATGCAAATGATCGCTGAAAGTCGCAGATGGCGCCCGGCGAGGCCCGAAACCAGCCAGGTGACAGCCAGAGGGCACCAAAAGGGTACACAGGAGATGCGCACAGGCGGAAAGCGCGCAAAGGAAAAGCGCCCGGATTCCCATCAAGGAATCACGGGCGCTAGAGCAGCCCTCCCCCAGAACTGCCCACAGGGTGAATCTAGGTTTTCTGCAGTTCAAAAGCAAGAAATCTTAGGTAATAGAGGAAGTAATCAAAAAACGGGTATCGGCGGTAAGAAAATCGCATTACTTGATACCCTTCAAAACGCGCATCTGCCAAGGTGGAAATGGACCCGAATCCTCATATTCCCGTGCTACTTACGAATCTCCTGCGATCCGCCTCGCGAGGCAAAAGCTGCGCTTAGAATTTCTACATTCTCCGGCCCGCCAAGGGCCTGGGAAACAGCTTCGCGGGCGGCCTTTTCGGCGTCCTCCCCTGCGAGGATGAGCAGGACCGCCGGACCCGCTCCGCTCAGCGCCGCGCCCAGGATTCCATGACTGCCGGCCAGAGGCAGCAGGCGCGGCAGAAGCGGGCAGATTTCGGCTCGGTACGGCTGATGGAGGCGATCCTGCATGGCGGGCCGCAAAAGATCGCCGCGCCCCTGGGCAAATGCCAATCCCAGCAGCGAAGCTGCCTGCACATTGGCTACCGCGTCTGCCCGCGAGTATTCCGCGGGCAGCACTGCGCGAGCTTTGCTGGTAGCCAGCGGATCGCCGGGCATGACGACCATCGCCCGCCATTGCGCCGGAGGCTCAACTCGCGCCGCATGGACGTGGACGCCTTCGCAGGCGGCGACGACGAGTCCGCCCAGCCAGCAGGCAGCGGCATTATCCGGGTGTCCTTCCTGCGCGCAGGCCTCGGCGAGAATCTGTTCGTCTGTCCAACGCAGCTCGCCGAAATGGTTGGCCAGAGCAATCGCCGCCAGCCGCCCGGCAGCCGACGACCCGCACCCCATGCCCAGCGGGATCTGGTTCTCCATGCGAATCGCCAGAGGGACGGCGACTCGGCCTTCCCGGCTGAGCAGGCTGCGGTAGGTGTCGAGAATGAGATTGCCTTCGAGACGTGAACACAAATCGGCGTTGCGGCCGGTAGCCTCGATTGAAAATTCACCAGCTTCCTCCGCTTCCACGATCAGATGGAATGAGAGCGCGACGGCTGCGGTGTCGAAGGCTGCTCCCAGATTTGCGGAAGTTGCAGGCAACCGGATGCGAAACGAGCTCAACGTCAGACCTGCCTGTCCTGAATTTCCTTGAGCGTTTTCAGTACCGCCTCCGGCGTGGCATCGACTTCGACGGCATCGCGGCGCAAGGCAGCGATTTCAGGGAGCAACGGCTCGGCTTCTTCCGGCCTGAGCAGGGTTCCGCGATGAAAGTCGATGGTGTAGTCGGAATCCTTGAGCGTGTGGCCGGTAAGCAGGAGGACCACGGTGTCGGAGGGAGCAACTTTGCCCTGCGCGACCAGCTTCTTGAGCCCGGCGAGCGTCACCGCAGAGGCCGGCTCGCTGCCGATGCCTTCGCGGCCTAGCTCCGCTTTAGCAACGGCGATTTCGGCTTCGCTCACATCCAGGCACCAGCCGCCGGTTTCATGAATGACCCGCGAGGCCTTCCGCCACGATGCAGGATTGCCGATCCGAATCGCCGTCGCGCGCGTCGTTGCCTTCACCGGCTCGATGGAAGTTCCGTTATTGGCTAGGAAGCTTCGCACCAGCGGGTTTGCTTCCTCGGCCTGAATTACGGAAATCTTCGGCAGGCGCGAGATCAGCCCCAATGCCTTCATCTCGCGCAGGCCTTTGCCCAGCGCGGAGCTGTTGGCGAGGTTGCCACCGGGCACGATGATGTGCTCTGGGACGCTCCAGTCGAAGTATTCCGCGATCTCGAGCGCAGGCGTCTTCTGGCCTTCGAGACGGTAAGGATTGACCGAGTTCAGCAAGTAGATCGGAGCCTGCTGCACGATGGTCGATAGTACCTTGACGCAGCCATCGAAGTCGGTATTGAGCTGGCAGGTGACAGCGCCGTAATCCATCGACTGCGCCAGCTTGCCCCAGGCGATCTTGCCCTGCGGAATCAGCACCAGGCTCTTCATGCCGGCACGCGCCGCATAGGCCGCCATGGCCGCGGAAGTATTGCCGGTCGAAGCGCAAGCGACCCATTCGTAGCCGCGCTCTTTGGCCACGCTCAAGGCCGAGGTCATGCCCGTATCCTTGAACGAGCCGGTAGGATTCATGCCCTGATGCTTGGCGTAAATCTGATCTACACCCAACGCTTTGGCTGCACGCGGCAAGTGGTAGAGCGGCGTGTTCCCTTCCTGCAGTGTTACCGCATTGCCAAAGCTGTCGAGGATGGGCAGCAGCTCGCGAAAGCGCCATACGCCGGAGCGATCCAGCAGCTCGGAGGAGGCGCGCCGCTCACGCCACAGCCACTTGAGCGCGCCGGCATTGGGCCGGTCGGTTCCGCCCATCTGGCCCCAACCCGGATACTCCACTTCGAAGAGATCACCGCAATCTTTACAGCGAAAGATCGAACCGGCCTGGTCTCCGCGAATGCGCACACCGCAGCCGAAACAACGTAACTGATGCAGATTGTCGTTCATCTCAAGTGTTAGCCTACCAGCAAGCACCCGCGGCGCGGGTTAACGCCAGCTGAAGGTGTAACGTTGCAAGACCGTAACTGGAGAAAATCGCAATTGGGAAACGTAGGAAAACGAAACCACCTGTGGCTTCCGCTGCTTGCTTGCTGCGTGGTATTGCTGGCTTCTCCTGCTTTGCCGAGCCAGGCCCAGCAGCAGCCTCTGCGCATCGCGGCTGCCGCCGATCTGCAGCCGGTGCTGCCGCCGATTCTCGATCAGTTTCAAAAGGCTAAAGGCATCGAAGCCAAGGCAACCTTTCAGGCATCCGCCGCGCTCACCACGCTGATCCAGAACGGCGCGCCGTTCGATCTTTTTCTTTCCGCCGACATGGGTTTCCCAAAGCGGCTGCTTGATGCCGGCGTCGCCGATACCGGCGGCATCAATCCAGCTTCCGCAGCGGTTCCTTACGCGCACGGCACGCTGGTTCTGTGGACGCGCAAAGATGGGCACTGGCCCCATCCAAGCCTCGATACTTTGCGCGATCCATCGCTGCAGCGGCTGGCCATTGCCAACCCCGAGCGCGCGCCCTATGGCCGCGCCGCGATCGCTGCGCTTACCAGCCTCAAACTGGCTGATGCGCTCAAATCGAAATTTGTGACGGCGGAAAACATCTCGCAGACTGCGCAGTTCGCCGAGACCGGCAATGCCGATGCCGGGCTAATTTCGCTGACTTCCGCAAAGACCGAGAAGCTGTCGTCAGCGGGCAACTATTTCGTGATTCCCACCAGCCTCTATCCGTCGATCGAGCAGGGCGCGGTGATCATCGGCAAGAGTACGCAGCGAGAAAATGCCCGTAAATTTCTCGACTTCCTTCTCTCGCCTGCGATTCAGCAAGAGCTCGCCAAGGGCGGCCTGACGCCTGTGAAGTAGCTCATGGACTGGCAGGCGTTCGCGCTCACGCTCAAACTCTCGGCGATCACTACGGCGATTCTGCTCTGCATTGCAGTGCCTTTGGCAGCATGGCTGGCGCTTGGACGCTCGCGCTTGCGTGCTTTGGCTGAGGCGATCACCGGGCTGCCGCTGGTGCTGCCTCCAACTGTGCTGGGGTTTTATCTGCTGGTGCTCCTCGGCCCTCGCACCGGCCTCGGCCGCGCTATCGCTTCACTACTCGGCCATCCTTTGGCCTTCTCCTTTGCCGGGCTGGTTGCCGGATCGGTGATCTACAGCTTTCCCTTCGCTGTGCAGCCGATCATTGCCGGCTTTGCCTCCGTCGACTCGTCGCTGATCGATGCCGCGAGGCTGCTTGGAGCCGGTCCTTTCCGGCTGGTGCGCACCATACTTGTGCCACTTGCGGGCCGTTCCTTGCTGGCCGCCGCCATCCTTAGTTTTCTGCATACGATGGGTGAATTTGGCGTGGTCCTGATGTTGGGCGGAGACATCCCCGGTTCTACGCGCACGCTCTCACTGGTGCTATTCAACCAGGTGGAGAACTTCGACTATACCGCAGCCAATCGCACCGCGGCGGTGCTGCTGGTTTTCTGTGTGCTTGCACTGGTGCTGGTCTATGCCAGGCCCAGAAATCTTGTGGCGGGTCCCGACGGCGATAGGCGAGGAGCGGCCAATGATTGAGTTCCAGCTCAAGGTGCGACGCGGCAGCTTCCAGCTTGAGATGGAGTGCAGCCTTGCCACGCCGTGGACGGTTGTCTTCGGTCCTTCCGGCGCGGGCAAGAGCACGCTGCTGCGTCTGATCGCCGGGCTAGACCTGCCCGACTCCGGTCGCATCGCGCTGGATGGCCGCTATCTAGCGGACACCGAGATCGGCCTGCATCTTCGCCCCGGCAAGCGATCCATCGGCTTCGTCGCCCAGCGGCCTGCGCTATTTCCGCATCTTTCGGTGAGCACGAATATTGCTTATGGATTGATCTCTCTGACTCGTAGCGCCCAGCAGGAACGCGTGTCGGCGATGCTCGATCTTGTCGGAGCTGGACATCTCATCGACCGCTCTCCGCACTCACTCTCCGGAGGCGAAGCCCAGCGCGTTTCTCTCGCGCGGGCGATGGCACCGATGCCCCGGCTACTGCTTCTCGACGAGCCTCTCTCAGCTCTCGATGCGGGTGCGCGCGATCAGCTTCTGATGCGATTGCAGGCATGGCTTAGCGAACAGAAGATCCAGACCATACTAGTCACGCACGATGCGGCCGACGCCCTGGCTACTGAAGCGGAAGTGGCAATGCTGTCGGAGGGGAAACTGACAGCGCTCGGACCGGCAAATGAAGTTTTAGCCGCCGAACGCAATCGTCTGCTGGCTCGCCTCAAAGGCGTCTGAAATAGAAGCCGGCAAACATCAGAAGCCTAGCAGCACCGGCTCCATTTGCAACGCGATCCCAAACTTTGCCTCGACTCCCTTGACGATCACGTCTCGCAAAGCAAGTATTTCCGAAGCCGTAGCGCCGCCGCGATTGACCAGCGCCAGCGTATGCAGCGAAGAAATCCCAACGCGCCCGAGTGCGAATCCCTTGGTAAAGCCGGACTTTTCGATCAGCCACGCTGCGGGTAATTTCACTTGCCCGTCGCCTGCTGGATAGTGCGGCGGCTCGGCTCCGAGCTTCGCGGCGAGTTCTAAGAAATGATCCGCCGAGATGATCGGATTCTTGAAGAAGCTGCCTGCACTTCGGCAATCCTCATCGCCGTCCACCAGCAGCATGCCTTTCGATTGCCGAATCCGGCGCACTGTCTGCGCGACCTTAGCCAGAGTGGGCTCGGACCCTGCTGGATACGCCTTCTGCAGATCGGCATAGCGCAGATTGGGCTTGCCGCCCGGCTTCAACCGATAGTCGACCCGGACCACCAGAAAGCGCCCCTTTGCAGTTGAATTGAATACGCTTATCCGATACGCGAAGCCACACTCCGCCGCGCACATTTCGCGAAAACTCAGCGTTTCGAGATCCAGCACCCGGACCTGCTCGATTGTCTCTGAGACTTCCTGCCCATAGGCGCCGACGTTCTGAACCGGCGTGCCGCCCACCGTTCCGGGAATGCCCGCGAGGCATTCGATCCCCGAACAATTAGCCTGGACTGCCCGCTCGACGAAGCCATCCCAGTCTTCACCGGCGGCTACGCGATAAACCCGGCCGCCCGCGTCCTCATTAAACGTTTCACCTTTGACAGCCACACGCAGTACCAATCCGCCAAAGCCCGCATCGGAAACCAGCAGATTGCTTCCGCCTCCCAGCACGAACAGCGGCAGCGAATGCTCGCTTGCCCAGCTCACCGCATCGACTATTTCCGCCTCGCTTGCCGCTTCGACAAACCATCGCGCCGGACCGCCGATGCCGAGCGTGGTGTAGGGTGCGAGAGGAACCTGTTCCTGAAAGATCATCTTCGTCAGCCTACATGACTGGGTATCAGTGTGGGATAGGCATTCGCATTGAGGAACACTGCAGTTTTTTGCGGGCGAAACCGTAACCGCATGCGTGCTACCATGCCCGCATGCAGACCCGCTCCCTCACTATGGATCGCAGACGATTTCTTTCTCTCTCCGCAATGGCAGCAGGCGCCTTCGCTACCGGCGCATCGCCGCTGATGGCAGATGCCAAGGCAGAAGCCCCTGGCTCGTTCGACTACATCTTTCTCACCGACACACATCTGGAGCCGGAACTGGCAGCGGCCGATGGCTGCGGGCAGGCCTTTCGCAAGGCAGCCGGGATGCATGCGGAATTCGCTATCCAGGGCGGAGATCACGTGTTCGATGCATTGGCCGTCGACCGCAAGCGAGCCGACAGCCTCTTCGATCTCTACGCGCAAACGGAGCAGGCACTGGGACTCAAGGTGCACCACACCATCGGCAACCACGATCACTTTGGACTCTTTGCCAAGAGCGGTGTCCAGGCTGGCAGCCCTGGATTTGGGAAGCAGATGTTCACCGAGCGCCTGGGGCCGACCTACTACTCCTTTGACCATAAGGGCTACCACTTCATCGTGCTGGATACGATCCAGCCGACCGAGGACCGCTCATGGGAGGCGCGCGTCGATGCGCCGCAGCTTGCGTGGTTGACTGAAGACCTGGGCAAGCTCGCTCCGGGAGCGCCGGTGATCGTAACCGGGCATGTTCCGCTGGTCACAGGCTTCTCGTCCTACGCGCCGCCCACTGCCGGCGGATCGGGAGTAACTCCGCCCTCAGCGCATCCGCAACTGGTGGTGGCAAACGCTTACGAAGTGCTGCCCATTCTGGAGAAGCACAACGTTCTGGCTGTTTTCCAAGGCCACACCCACGTCAATGAGGTGGTGACTTTCCGCGGCATTCCCTACATCACTAGTGGAGCCGTCTGCGGCAACTGGTGGCATGGGACGCGGCTCGGCATTCCGGAGGGTTTCACAGTAGTGAGCCTGCACGACGGCAAGCTGACGTACCGCTATGAAACATATGGATTCAAAACCATCGATCCGCAGAACACCTAGCGACGCTTTGGAGCCGCCGGCAGAGTCGTCCAACGAGAAATCCGTTACAATTAAGTCAACAGTAGTTTTGCCCGGAGGCATCGATGTATCCAGAGATTATGGTTATCCCTATGCGCGAAGAACTGACCCGCGCAGGCATTCAGGAAGCCCGCACCGCTGAGGAAGTGGACGCGGCGCTCGCCAAACCGGGCACCACCATGCTCGTCGTCAACTCGATCTGCGGTTGCGCAGCAGGCAAGATGCGCCCCGGTGTTCGCATGGCTCTGAGCAACGCAACGCTGCCCGACCAGAGCATCACCGTTTTTGCCGGTCAGGACCGCGAAGCTACCGAGCGCGCTCGCTCGTACTTCGAGGGTCTGCCGCCAACTTCGCCGGCCATCGGCATCCTGCGCGACGGCAAGCTGGTGTACCTGATGCAGCGCTACATCATCGAGTCCAGCACCGCTCCGCAGATCGCCGGCGAGCTTGCGCGGGCATTCGATGAGCTTTGCGCCAAGACCACTGCATAGGCATTGTTTCAACCAAAGTATGCGTGAACTAAACGGCCTCCCAATTGGGAGGCCGTTTAGTTTTGAGATGGAAAACCAGCTCAGTCGCTTTCAGTGGCCGCAGGTAACGCCTGCACCTTGCTGTGCTTGAGCGAATAGCCGAAGTAAATGAGCAAGCCGATGATCAGCCAGCCGATCATCACTTCCCAGGTGAACAGCAGCAGCTGAGTCATTAGGTACACGGCCGAGATAATACCCAGAATCGGCACCAGTGGTACCAGCGGAGTCTTGAAAGGACGAGCCAGGTTCGGATGCCGCACTCGCAGAATCCATACGCCCGCGCACACGATGGTAAAAGCCAGCAGGGTGCCGATGTTCACCAGCTCCGACAGCACATCAATGTTGAAGAACGCAGGCATGATCGCAGCGAACGCACCGAACACTATTGTAGTAATCCACGGTGTGCGGAACTTGGGATGAATGGCAGATGCCCACTTTGGCAACAGTCCATCTTTCGACATCGAGTAGAAAACCCGCGTCTGGCCAAGGAGCATTACCAGCATCACCGTCGCCAGGCCAAATACCGCGCCGACCTTCACCAGCAACGATCCCCAGCCTACACCAGTTGCGTCAATCGCCAGCGCCACAGGCGCTGAGACATTCAGGGTTTTGTAGCTGACTAGGCCGGTCATCACCAACGAGACCAGAATGTAGAGAATCGTGCAAACCACCAGCGATCCAAGAATTCCGATAGGCATATCCCGCTTGGGATTCTTGGCTTCCTGAGCAGCCGTTGAGACTGCATCGAACCCGATGTACGCGAAGAAAATCGACGCCGCAGCCGTCGGAATTCCGCCCCAGCCAAAGTTCCCATGACCGTCAGAAGGTGGCACAAACGGTGTCCAGTTCGCGTGGGCAACAGCCGGATGCTTGAAGAGATACCAGCCGCCGACAATCAAAAAGACAAAAACGATCCCCACCTTGATGATGACCACAGCCGAGTTAAAGTTGGCCGACTCCTTAATGCCGATCACCAGAATCGTCGTGATCAACATCACAATGGCCACCGCAATCAGGTTCACCAGGCCAGTCGCATGTTGCAGCCCAGCATCGCTCACCCCAGGCGGCAACGACATCACCTGGATCCACTGCTCGTGATAAAAAACCAGCGGTGTCCCGGTCGTGGCCGTTAGCTGTGGCGGAATATAGATATGAAATTGCTGCAGCAGGCTGTTGAAATAAGCAGCCCACCCCGACGCGACCGTCGAAGCTCCAAAGGCATACTCCAGACAGAGATCCCAGCCGATGATCCACGCTACCAGTTCACCCAGCGTCGCGTAACCGTAGGTATAAGCCGAACCAGCGATCGGAATGATCGAAGAAAATTCCGCATAGCAAAGTCCTGCAAACACGCAGGTGAAACCGGCAAGCACAAAGCTCAGTGACACCGCAGGCCCCGCATGAAGTGCAGCAGCTGTACCCGTCAGCGTGAAGATACCAGCGCCAATTACAGCGCCAATGCCGAGAGTCACCAGGTTCAGCGCGCTCAGAGAGCGTTTGAGGGAGTGTTCGCCCTCTTCAGTCGCCTCTTCCGAGAGCATGGACAGCGGTTTAATGCGAAGCAGTCTGGACATGAATGCGGGCACTCCTCCTCAACGGTTGTTTTACAAGTGAACAGCTCCGGCGGAACGTCGCGACCAGAATAGGTAAACCGGAATGCCGAGCAGCACAATGATCAGTCCGGGCCAAGTGTACTGTGGCTTGTATCGCAATAATACGACACATATCCAGACCGCCATGACGATATACAACGCAGGCAGGACGGGATAGCCGAGGGCTTTGTAAGGGCGAGGTTCGTCGGGCTTCTTAAATCGCAGGACAAAGAGCCCGAGAATGGTGAGCACGTAGAACACGAGAACAGCGAAGATGATGTAGTCGAGCAGTTGGCCGTAGGACCCGGAGATACACAGGAGCGCCGCCCAGGCCGCCTGAACGATCAGGCCGGCGACCGGTGTTTTGTACTTGGGATGCAGCTTGCCGACAGCTTTGAAGAAGAGGCCATCGCGGCTCATGGCGTAGTACACGCGAGCTCCGGCGATAGTGAGGCCGTTGGCGCAGCCGAAAGTGGAGATGAGGATGGCCCCAGCCATCAGCGAAGCTCCGGCGCTCCCGAAGATTTGTTGGAGAGCAGCCGTTCCAACGCGATCTTCCGAGGCATATTGAATGCCTCGTGCGAGCACCGTGGCTCCGTGTGGATCGCCGTGCAGTGGAAGCACCAGCAGGTAAGCCACCGACGCGAGCAGAAATGAAATCAGGACGAAGCCGGTGCCCAGGACAAGCGAGAGCGGAATATTGCGGCGGGGATTTTTGACCTCACCCGCAGTGAAGGTGATGTTGTTCCAAGCATCGGCGGAAAAGAGCGAGCCAACCTGTACAACGGCGAGAATGATGACCAGATTGACCAGGACGGTCGGGCCACCTGCGCCGACCTGAACGGCATGAAGAGTTGACCAGCCAGCGTTGCGCCAGAAAGCTCCATCAGCGAAGTTGGCATTCCAGGCAGTCGCGTTGCGGCCTACGGTAAACCCAACAACGATGAGGGCAGCCAGCGACAGACCCTTGGCAGTGGTGAAGACATTCTGGATGAGCGAGCCGAGGCGCACTCCGAAGAGATTGACGAAGGCAAGCAGGAAAACAACTGCGATGCCGACCAGATTGGCGGTGCTGACTCCAATCTCCATGTTGCCGAGGACCATCGGCCCCAGCTGGACGGGAGGAACATGCGCGATGTGCCAGAGCCAGTGGGTGCTTGAGATGGATGGAAAGAAGACGCCAAGAAATTTGCCAAAGCCGACGGCAATAGCGGCGATGGTGCCGGTCTGGATGACCAGGAAGAGCGTCCAGCCATAGAGAAAACCGTAGAGCGGGCCGAGGGACTCGCGGAGGTAGATGTATTGGCCGCCAGCCTTGGGCATCATCGCGGCCAACTCGCCGTAGCTGAGCGCCCCGATCATCGTCATGATGGCTGTAATGAGCCACGCCCCGAGAAACAGCGCAGGCGAGTCGGTAGTTC
>DATAZR010000082.1:0-2954 GCA_036271955.1 Acidobacteriaceae bacterium | reverse complement strand
CGGCGATCACTGGCCGCTGTGCAACGGTCAGGTGATTCCGGTCCATCCGCGGCTGGCGACGGTGATCGAGTACACGCACCGCATGATGAGCGGGCCTTCGGAGCTGCCGCTGATCATCCTGCTGCTGGTGTGGGTCTTTCGCGCGACGGTGCAACGGCATCTGGCGCGGAGTTTTGCGGTTGCGGGACTGGTGCTGACGCTGACCGAGGGGCTGCTGGGCGCGTTGCTGGTGAAGCTGGGGTTGACGGCGATGAGCACGTCGCCGCTGCGGCCGCCGATGCTGGCGCTGCACCTTTCGAATACGCTGCTGCTGCTGGGCGCGCTGGCGCTGACGGCGCATTTTCTGGGGCGCTCGACGGCGATGGTGCGCGGTGCGGTTCGGTTTGAGCATCGAGTGCCGGCGATGATTGGATTGCTGGCGGCGATGGTGATTGGGATTACGGGATCGCTGGCGGCGCTGGGCGACACGCTTTTCCCTTCGACATCGCTCAAGGCCGCGTTTGCAGCGGATTTTTCTTCCTCGTCGCAATGGTTGATACGGCTGCGGATTCTGCATCCGGCGAGCGCGGTGGTGGCGGGGGCGTTCATCCTGTGGCTGCTGTGGCGCGCGGTCTTTGTTGCGCGGGATGAGGAGCGTCGCAAGCTTGGGTTATGGCTGGCGGGATTGCTGGCGTTTCAGTTTCTGCTGGGCGGGCTCGATGTGCTGCTGCGCGCGCCGGTTTGGATGCAGGTGCTGCACCTGGCGGGCGCGGATGCTTTCTGGTGTGTGCTGGTGGTGCTGACTTTCTCGGTGACGGTGATCTCCGTTCCTGTTGCGCGTGCTTCCTAACTACTCCACAGGGACGACGGCATACAGCGTGGTCACGTTGCCGCCACCCCTCCCCCTCCCGTCCGGGAGGTTACCTGCTTAAGTTGTTGATGGGCAGTGGCTTAGACCGCCTCCCGAGGGCTAAATTCGTCTTTCCAAAAGCGTTACGGTTAAATTCGTCCTGCCAAAGGACTTAGTGCCTCTCAATCGGCGAGAAGAAGAAGCAGATCCCTCCACTCCGCCGGTGCTCCGGTCGGGATGACACACACGTTTGGATACAGAAATGAAAATGCCCGCGGGATGAGCGCGGGCGTTTCTTGTTTCTCTCTATTTCCAGTGTAGCGAATCGGGTGGGGTGAAATGGCAGTTTTTTGCGGATTGTGTTGGACTAGGTTTCGATTTGGTAATTGGAAACACATTCGGAGGCGCTTTGCGCGTCTTCACTTACCCACCCTACGCCAAGCGTAGGATGGGCACCCCCGAGGCATGTTCCAAACTCGGTCTCAAACCGGGACGGTGAGGATTTTCACAGGTTGACGCGGGGGGGGCAATACGTACTGTTCTCTGGCACTTGTTTCCATTCTTTTGGAAAGGAGATAGCCAGTGGATCTTGTTGCTTTGTTTTCTGCGATTGCTTCCATGTTCGGCGGTGGCGCGGTCACGCCGGATACAAACCCAGTACTGAAAGTCGGTACGGCTTAGACACGAACTGCAAAAAGCCCATCCCGGTTATTTGCCGGGATGTGCTTTATGGATGCTCTTGAAGCTGTTGTTATCTGGACTTCGATCCAGGCATCGAAGTGTTGACCGTCAGCTTCGGATTAGTACCACCTGCACCCGTCTGGTACTCATGGGGGCCAAGGGCCGCGGTGGACAGCACAGCGGCACCCTTTTCGCCAGCTTTGCCACCCGACGCCGGATCCACGTCATACGAGTCTTTGTCACAGACATTGAGAAGGCCGGATGCCTTGATCTTGCCCGCGCCGTGGTTCTGCCATTTGAAGGGCTGTCCTTGAATCACTGGCCCGCCTACCTCGACGTCAATTTTGATCTCATCTTCCATCGTCATCCCCCAATCACTAAGGTTGATGCTGCGCCGATTGCATAAGCTGCTGGTATCGCGGATTGGAGTGCAGGTTAACCAGCGCCGCCGCCTTAGCGACGATGGAAGGGGAATACCCTGCCTGCAATGCCTTGTCCAGCCACTCGAGTGCGGGCCCCGTCTGATGCAACTGGTTGTACAGAAGTGCCGCATCGAACATCAGTCCATTGTCAGTATGGTTGATGGCGAGCGCGCTGTTCATAAGATCGATGGCTTGCGGCGCATCGCCAAGCATCGAGTACATGCCGGCCAGATCGCCCAGGATGCTGGCGTCACCCGGGGATATCTTGAGCTGTACTGTCGCGAGATCGATGCCCTTTTTATAATCGTTCATGGCCTGAGCTCGATGGCCGCCATAATACTCCGCATCGCCTAGCGAGGCCCACTTGTCGTAAGCATTGGGGTCAAACCGAGTCGATCGCCGGAACTCCTCTGCGGCCTCATCGAATCGACGGAGCCGAAACAGTGCGACACCAAGGTTTCCATAGGCATCTGCCGTTGGATGCAGAGCGAGCGATTTCGTGAGCGCGTCGACTGCCTCGGTGTCCTTCGCCTGCGCTGAGAGAGCGGCAGCTAGATTGCTGTAGGCACGGAAGCTCTGCGGATCTTTCTCCGTGGCAGTGCGGAACATCTGTTCTGCCTTGGCATAGTCTGCCGTGTTGAAATAAAAGCCCCCTAACGCTTCGTAGCTGCGCCAGAAATTTGGCCGGAGTGCGATGGCCTGCTTGTAGACGGCTTCGGCTTTATCGGGTTGATTGAGCTTTTCGTAGGCTTTTGCGAGACCAATGGAAGCTACGTCATTCGCCGGCTCCAGTTGCAGGGCCTTCTGAAATTCGGTCACGGCCTTGGCCGGCTTGCCGGTCTCCTGCGACAAGCGGCCGAGGCAGATATGGCCCTCGGCCCCTGCGTTTCCTAGCGCGACGGCATCGCTGCAGGCCGCGCGCGCCTGCTCGATATCGACCGGCTTGTGGTCGTTCTCGTAGGCGTAGAGCCATGAGGCGCCAAGACCGGCCTTCGCGGCGCCGTAGCTGGGGTCGATACGTA
>DATAZR010000081.1:0-2984 GCA_036271955.1 Acidobacteriaceae bacterium | reverse complement strand
GATGCTGATGGAAGCCAACAAGAGCGGCCAGAAGATCGCGGCATTCGGCCTGACGCCGCACTTTCAGAAGGTCTTCACGATGGTGGGCATTACGAAATACGCATCCCTGTATCCGGATGAGGCGGCTGCCCGGACGTCGCTTTAGAGCTTCGGACCACGTTCACATAGGTGATGCAGGGCAGGCTGCCGAACCGCGCGGAGGCAGCTCGCGGCACCCTGACGCCACCCCGGCGCCGGCCCGTCAGGCCGGCATCGACGGCAGCGTTGTCACTGCTGCGCCGCTGCTCCCTTCGGGTCCGGGAAGAAAAGAAGCTCGCGCACCTCGCCCACTGCATCGCGGAAGATGGAGCCCTTCCGCGCCCACGCGAGTGCCTCCTCCATATCGGCGCATTCCAGTATCCAAAATCCGCCCATGTGCTCCGTGGTCTCGGTGTACGGTCCGTCGGTGACGCGCACCTTGCCATCGGGCTGCCCCCGCAGCGTCTTCGCGCTGGCGGCCGGGGAAATGCCGCAGGCGAACTTCCTTACGCCGGCAGCAATCATTTCACGGTTGACCGCGTGAATCTCTTCGATCATTGCTTCGGTTACGGTGGACGGGTCGAAGTCGTCGGGGAGGTAGTTAGCAACTAAATATTGCGGCATGAATTCTCCTTTTTTCCTGAGCAGTTTTCGGGGAGGACCGGCGGATGCAAGGGCGGCTATCTGTTGGCGGTCTGATTTGGCAGCTCCGCCCGTTTCGCCACTTTGTGCTGGATCTGCTCTTCTGTCAGGACGGGGGCGAAGTCTTCCATCTCAAAGATCTGGCGAATTTCGACTTCGGAGTCGACGCCCGGGTTGCAGTTGGGGGAACGCTTGACCCACTCGATGGCCTCTTCCAGGGACCTGACCTGCAAGATCGAGAAGCCGGCGATGAGCTCTTTGGCCTCGGTGAAGGGGCCGTCGACAACGGTAAGAGGCCCGCCCGTGAATTTGACGCGTGCGCCTTTGGAGCTGGGATGGAGGCCATCGCAGGCGAGCAGGACGCCAGCCTTTGTGAGCTCTTCAAGGTACTTGCCCATCTCGATCAGGCCCTGCGGATCGGGGAGGGCGCCTTGTTTTTCTGTCTCCGGGGTTGCTTTGACGATGACCATGAATCGCATTGCGAAATCTCCTTTGGGTTGAGCGATGGTTGGGTGGCTTGCTTTCGGGTTTAGCTAGGTGGGACGGATCTCGTCGACACCAGCTTTCGATCCATGGATGCAAGTGCGGCTATTTGTTGGCGGTCTGATTTGGCAGCTCAGCTCGTTTCGCTACTTTGTGCTGGATCTGCTCTTCGGACAGGACGGGGGCGAAGTCTTCCATCTCAAAGATCTGGCGGATTTCTACTTCGCTGCCGGGGCGGAAGGGGCTGCGCTTGAGCCATTCGACGGCCTCTTCGATGTTGCGGAGCTTCCAGATCCAGAAGCCGGCGATGAGCTCCTTGGCCTCGGTGAAGGGGCCGTCGACAACGGTATGAGACCCGCCGGAGAATTTGACGCGTACGCCTTTGGAGCTGGGATGGAGGCCATCCATGGCAAGCACGACGCCAGCCTTCATGAGCTCTTCGTTGAACTTGCCCATCTCGAGCAGGTCCTGCGGATCGGGGAGAAAGCCTTCTTTGTCTGTCTCTGGGGTTGCTTTGACGATGACCATGAATCGCATTGCGAAATCTCCTTTGGGTTGAGCGATGGTTGGGTGGCTTGAACTCAAATTGGGAGCGCAGTTGGATCGCTGTCGCTCGCTTTTGTACTGACTCTCTGCTGATACATCGAACGGGGCGCGGCCGAATCGACATGAGAACGAAATTTAATCACCGCCGGCCCAATTTTCCTGCGTGCTACGGCACGCGGACAAGGAAACCTCCCAGGGGGCGCTGCCCCCTGCCTTCACTATGTCGTCGAACGGCCGGACGGGAATTCGACAAGCACCCTAAAGTTTTCTTTTTTCCGCGCTTAAGCGGTTTTCACGTAGGTGGTGTAGGGCAGGCTGCCGAGGGAGGTAAATGGCATCAGGGTGACGGGTCCGCTGGTTGAGGCTACCTGCCACTGCCGTTCGCCGATGCGCTTTGCCGCCAGCAGTCGCTCCCGCGGCACCATCGGTACCGGAGCCTCCTGCTGCTGCTTCACGGCCATCAATACGAGCGGCCCCCGCACCAGCGCGACCGTGTCGGCGTGCCGCGCATCGATGGCTTCGAGGCGCATCTGCAAGGGAAGTTCCAGCTCCACGCGGTCGCCAGTCTTCCATTCGCGGTGGATCGCGGCGAAGCGCCCGGGGATGGCGAGCCCTTTCTGGCGCGCGCCGTTGACGTAGATCGATCCACCCTCCGCCCAGGCCGGAATGCGGAAGTTCAGAGTCAGCTCGGTGGGTTGAGAGGTTGTCATGGTGAAGGCGACGTGATCCTCATAGGGATACAGGCCCTCCTGCGTCAGCGAGAGCGCCGCTCCGTTCTCGGTCCAGCGCAGGGTCGATGGGACATAGAGGTTGACGTAGACGGCCTGCGGCGCGCGGAAGTACATGTTGATACGGTAGTCGGCGGCGACCTGGGGGAGGGTGCCGGAGCAGCAGGGCCAGCGGAATTGCTTGTACACGCGCTGCGCGTTGAAGTTGTAGTCGGCGTAGTAGAAGGTCTCGCCATTCTCCTGAAGCGGCTTCGCGCCGAGGATGGTGTTGTACATGACGCGCTCCATGCTGTCGCCATAACGGGCATCGCGGGTGGCGCGAAGCAGATAGCGGGTCAGCTTGAAGTGTGCATACGAGCCGCACGGAGTTTCAAAGGTGTGATGGGTGTTGGTCAGGCTGGCGTAGATATCGTCGCTGCCGGGGGCGCGGAGCGTCTCGTCCGGACCCCAGCCGCCGGTGGCATAGCTCTGCGCGTGCAGCATGGCGAAGGCGTTGCGGGCGGCCAGCAGATGTTTTTCGCTGCCGGCGACCATGTAGGCCATCATCGCGGAGCAGAGTGAGTTGAC
>DATAZR010000080.1:0-6411 GCA_036271955.1 Acidobacteriaceae bacterium | reverse complement strand
ACGGCTCGCATCCCGCTCTCGAAATTCGACTTCACAGACTTTGCTAGATTCGAATCCGCTTCCAGCGCCCCTGCCGGAACAGCACCACGCTCGCCCCCGCAATCGCAAACTGCGCAATCACAAACGCCAGAAAGGCTCCCTCGGCTCCCAGGTGCATCGGCACCGCCAGCCACCACGCCAGCGGAATCTCCAACACCCAGAACCCGAAGAAATTCACAATCGTCGGCGTCAGCGTGTCGCCCGCGCCGTTGAAAGCCTGCAAAATCACCATCACATAGGCGAAGGCCATATTGCCGCAGGCAAAGATACGCAAAGCCAGCGCCGCAATCGGAACCACAGCCGGATCCTGCACAAACAGCCGCACCACCGGTGTGGCGAAGACGATGAAAAACAGCCCCAGGCTGCCCAGAAAGATGAGGTTGTAGAACCCCGTCCGCCAGACCGCCTGTTCCGCGCGATCCGACCTGCCCGCTCCCAGATTCTGCCCGACCAGCGTCGCAGCCGCGTTACTCAATCCCCACGCCGGCAGAATGAAGAAAATCACAATGCGAATGGCGACGGTATAGCCCGCCACCGCCGCCCCTCCAAAGAGGGAAACAATGCGCACCAGCCCGATCCAGCTCGCATTCGAGATGGCAAACTGCAAAATGCCCGACAGCGAAACCCGCAGCAGCCGCCACAGCACCGCAAAGTTCAGCCGCAGATGCCGCCTCAGGATGTGAATGCGGTCCGTCCCCTTGAGCAGCAGCCAGAACTGCACCATCACCCCGATGCTGCGCCCGATCAGCGTCGCTGTCGCCGCGCCTGTAACTCCCATATGCGGAAACGGCCCCAGCCCGAAGATCAGGCAGGGATCGAGCGCCAGGTTCAGGATGTTCGAAACCCACAGCAGCCGCATGGCAATCGAAGCATCCCCAGCCCCGCGAAAAATCGCGTTGTTCAGGAAGAGCATGATGATCGCCCCGCAGCCGCCCAACGCAACCCGCGCATAGCCCGACCCCACCGCAACGATGGCCGGCGAAGCGCCCATCAACCCCAGCAGGTGCGGAGCAGCGATGCCCGCCGAAACCCCAAGCACCAGCGAAATCACCAGGCCCAGCACAATCGCCTGCACCGCCGAAATCGCAGCATCCTCCGGGTCTTTCTCCCCGATGCGCCGCGCCACCATCGCCGTCGTCGAGAGCGCCACTCCCAGGCCAATCGCGAAGACCAGCGCCAGCAGTGTTTCGGTGATGCCCACAGTTGCCACAGCATCCGCGCCCAGCCGCCCCACCCAGAAAACGTCGACCACCGCGAAGAGTGATTCCAGCACCATCTCCAGCACCATGGGGATGGCCAGCAGCAGAATCGAGCGATTCAGATCGCCGGTAGTAAAGTCCCGGTGCGAGCCCCGCAAAGCCTCGCCAATCGAAGACCAGAGCGATTGCTTGCCGCCCTCAGCCGGCTCGAGAACAGTAGTTTTCAATTCAGACATGCAAAATCTCCACGGCGCCATCCACACGGAGGCGTAAGCAAAGGGATCACCCTGCAATCAAAAGTGAAATTGTGCAGCGCAATAACCCGGAGTGGAGTCAACCTCGAGCGAGCCGCGCATCGGCGGCAGCAAAGATGGTCAGCCCAGAGGAATCGTTACCGGCGAGATCGTACAGCGCAACGGTCTCGTACAGCGACTGGCATATTCATCAGGCTCTCCAAACGTGGGATCCGGTCAGTCCCTAAACTATAGCCCAATATTCGGGAATGTGGCTATCGTTGAGCGGCCTTATTCCAGGCTGCCTTCAGGGCGCGGCGGCTCGCCACCCTGCCGGTTAAGAATACGTAGGAATTCCGTTTTATTCGCGCTCTCGCGGTGCGTCCGAAAGAACTTTTCCGTCTCCATCGCCGCGATTTTTTCGGAAGCCGCGTCCACAAGAAGCTGGTCGAAACTGATCCCTTCTCGTTCGGTCAATTTTTGGAGTGCTATCTTCAGCAATTCAGCCATTTTCAAACTCTCCGAACGCTCGCCAGGACGGATTTACTAAGACTTATCAATAGTTTACCGCTATCTCGATTTCATTTCAGGGATCGGAAGACTTCGAATGCAGTCGCATCCCGCCGCACAGTGCAAAACCGGCCCAAAGCAACAGCCCGCCCAGAATCCGCTTCTATAGCTAGGAACGTAACGCTCGTCCCCTGGCGAGCTCGTTCTAGTCGTGGGGCATTGGCGCGAGGTTTTCGCGATTTCCCTTGCCTTGCCGGCGGTGAAGGAGAATCGCAATGGCAGCCGCCGGACAATGCCCTCACCTCTCCCAGCCCCTTGTGGCCTAGTAAAGACCGGGATTCGCCCGGTCGGAAGGATTTCCCAAATGACGACTGCATCCAAAACGCTCCAGGAAGTCGAAGACACCCTCCGCTCCGTCATCCAAAGCCTGATCGACGGCCAGGAAGGCTTTCAGAAGATTGGCGATGAGCTCAAAGACCCAACCCTCAAGAGCTATTTCCTCGCTGAATCCCTCAAGCGCGCCCAGTTCCGCGGCGACCTCGAAACCATCCTGCATCAGGAGGGCATTCACGACATCAAAGAAAGCGGCACTGCCAACGGCACTGCATTGCGCGTCTGGGCCACGCTGAAGCACAAACTCGGCGGCGGCGATCACACCCTGCTCGAAACCGCCGAAGAAGCCGAAGACGAAGCAGTGAAAGCTTACGACGAGGCTCTCGAAAAAGAGCTCACCCTGCCCATCCGCCAACTGCTGGTCACCCAGGCAACCCACATCGACGCCTCGCACGACTACGTCAAGGCGGCCCGCGACTCCCACGGAAAGTAGGCGTCTACCGTTTGATCGTCTAAACTGGCTCAATGCCCGTGCACCCGATTTCCGCGGATCTCCTCAGCCAGAGCCTCTCCGGCGGCAGAAAGCAGACCGGCGAGGCTCAGCTACGGGAGTGGTGTTCGCTGCTGGAATCGGGTGCAATACTCTACTTTCCCCAGACCCCGGTTCCCATTCCCGCTGAAGATTTAGCCGTGCTGCTTCGGCAAAAGCAGACTGGCTCCGGCCAGCACAAAAACATCGCCTACAAACCCGCCCGCGATCTGCTCACCGGCATCGACGAATCCGCATCGAGCGTCACGGAACGCGCCCAGATGCACCAGATCATGCGCCGCTATTCTTCAAGCGTCGCCGAGTTTCTCTCCACATTTCTCGCGCCTTACGCCCGCCGCTGGCAGCTCGATTACGCCAGCTACCGGCCCTTCGAAGAGCAGAGCCGCGACCTCTCCACGCGTCACCGCAACGACCTGCTGCACACCGACGCCTTCCCTACCCGGCCCACGCGCGGAGCGCGAATCCTCCGCTTCTTCCACAACATCCACCCCGACCCTAGCCGCACCCGCGACTGGATGGTCACCCAGCCTTTCGCGAACTGGCTCGACCGCTTCACCCCGGGCCAGATTCCTCTTCCCACGCCCGACAATGCACTCAAGCGAACGGGCAGGCAGCTCGCGAAAGCTACCGGCCTCGGCGGTCTTCTGCCTGGCCTCAAACGCACTCCGTATGACGACTTCATGATGCGGCTGCACAACGCCATGAAAGAGGACGCGGATTTCCAGCAGACCTGCCCCAAGGAGCACGTCAACTTCCCGCCTGGTTCCAGTTGGATGGTCTATACCGAAACCGTCCCCCACGCCGTCCTCGCTGGACAGTTCGCGCTCGAGCAGACCTTCCTCGTCGATCCCCGCGCCAACGTTACACCGGACTCAGCCCCGCTCATGATCCTGGAAAAGCGCGCCGGCGCACCGCTGGCCTGACGGCACCTGCCGTTGCTTTTGCCTCTCTTGCTGTCATTCCCGCGGGGAATCTGCTGGCAGCCCTTGCCTTCTTGTTGTCATCCTGAGCACAGCGAAGGATCTGCTGTTGCACTTGCCTTTCTTGCTGTCATTCCCGCAGGGAATCTGCTGCTTGGCTCGACCGCACAACTAAAAAGCCGCATCAATCTTCTTCCGCCTCGACCGGCTTCTTCGCCGTAGCCAATATCTTGTCCGCCACCAGCTGCGGCACTACATCGTAGTGCTTCAGCTCCATGTGAAAGCTCCCACGCCCCTGGGTCAGCGAAGTCAGCGTCGTCCCGTAGGTGAGCATCTCCGCCATCGGAACCTCTGCCGCAATCACCGTCGCCTTGCCCCGCGAGTCCATCCCCTGCACCTTGCCGCGGCGCCCATTCAGGTCGCCCATCAGCGCCCCGGCAAACTCTTCCGGAGCCTCGATCTCCACTTTCATCACCGGCTCCAGCAGGCACGGCTTAGCCCCCTCCATGGCCGCACGAAAAGCCTTCCGACCTGCGACCTTGAACGACAGCTCATTCGAGTCAACGTCGTGGTAACTGCCGTCATACACCGTCGCCTTGAAATCCACCACCGGATATCCCGCCAGATACCCACGCAGCGCGGTTTCCATAATGCCCTTCTCGACCGCCGGAACATACTGCCGGGGAATCGACCCGCCAAAAATCTCGTTGCCGAACTCGAATCCAGCACCACGCGGCAGCGGCTCCAGACGAATCTTGCAGTCGCCATACTGCCCGTGCCCACCCGACTGCTTCTTGTGCCGCCCCTGCGCCTCCGCCTTGCCGCGAATCGTCTCCCGGTACGGCACCTTGGGAGCCTTCAGCGTCACCTCTGTGTGATACCGCCGCTTCAGCTTCGAAACAATCGCTTCAATATGCTGCTGCCCCGATCCCGCCACCAGAAATTCATGCGTCTCCGCATCGCGGAAGAACCGCACCAGCTGGTCCTCCTCCATCACCTTGTGCAGCGCCGCCGCCAGCTTGTCTTCGTCCGCGCGCGTCTTCGGTTCGATAGCGTAGGTCATACTCGGCTCCGGCTTCGCCTCCGGCTCAATGCGAATCTCCGCGCCTTTCTGTCCCAGCGTGTCGCCGGTAAAAGTCTCGCGCAGCTTGGCCACAGCACCCAGATCGCCCGCATGAAGCTCCGTAACCTCGACCGCCTTGCGCCCCTGCATCACACTCAAATGGCTAAGCTTCTCCTGCCCCTTGCGCGTGTAGTTCTCTACGCACGCATCCGTCTTCACCACCCCGCTCACCACTTTGAAAAAGCTGATCCTTCCTGTAAATGGATCGCTCATCGTCTTGTAAACAAACAGCGCGACCGGCTCGCTATCCGTCACAGGCCGCAGAATGATCCCCGTATCGATCTTGTCGATCCCGCGCCCATTCCCCAGCCCCGTTCCGTAGCCATTGCCCTCGTCGCCATGCCCCGTACCATTAGCAGCCCCATTGCCCCCTTCAGCCGAAGCGCTAAAAGCCGTCGCACTCACCGCCTCCATCACTGGAGCCTGCGCCGCGCCCGACCCCATCACCGCCATCGCCGTCCGCTCTGAAGCCATCGGCGCATACACCTTCAGAAAATCCAGCAGGTGATCCGTCGCCACATTGGCCTCGCCGCTTGAGAACAGCACCGGGAAAATCCGGTCCTCGCGAATCGCCTCATGCAGCGCCGTAATCAGGTGCTGCTCGGGAATCGTCCCCTCGGCAAAAAACTCCTCCATCAGCTCATCCTTGCCCTCGGCCACCAGCTCCACCAGCGCCTCATGCGCCGCCCGAGCCGCCGCCAGCATATGCCCCGGAACCTCGCCGATCCTCCCCGAGCCATTCCCATTCGTCTCGTAAAAGAAAGCCTGCATGGTGATCAGGTCGACCACCCCATGAAAGCCCTCCGGCCCGGTAATCGGCAGCTGCACCGGAACACACGTCCGCCCCCAGCGATCATGCAGATCCTCCATCAGCGCCGACAGCCCCTGTCCGCCGCCCGCTCGCGGAGAATCCATCTGATTCAGCACCACGATCCGCGGCAGATTCGCCTCCTCGGCATACTTCCAAACCCGCTCCGTCACCGCCTCCACGCCAGATTGCGCATTCACCAGCACCAGCGCCGCCTCCACCGGCAGCATCGCCGAACGCGCCTCATGCGAAAACATGTGAAATCCCGGCGTATCCACGAGATTGATCTTCACCCCCTGCCACTCGGCAAAGGCCACGGCATTCTGCATCGTCGTCCCGCGCGCGACTTCCTCTTCGTCATACGCGGTCACGGCCGTGCCATCGGCCACGCGGCCTCGGGTTGCAGTCATCTTCGCGGCATGCAGCAGCGCGGCAATCAAGGTTGTCTTGCCACTGCGCGCATGCCCCACTACAGCTACGTTGCGGATCTCACTTCCCTGATACGTCTTCATGAGAACTCTCCTCGAAAAATCAAAAGTTAGAAGCACTTGGATTTGTCATCCTGAGCGCAGCGAAGGATCTGCTTATTCTTGTTTCCATTTCCGCCAGAGTCGATGAGGGTGGCCCAGGTCTCGACTTTGAGACCTGGGATTGCGGAATCGGAGGCACCGCAGCGCCAGCGCTCAGCCTGTCGGA
>DATAZR010000079.1:0-23180 GCA_036271955.1 Acidobacteriaceae bacterium | reverse complement strand
AAGACCAGGTGCAGCTGATCGTTGTGCTTGATGATCATGCCGGGACGCATTTGTGTGGCGGGAATCGCCATAAGAAAAACTCCTAACAGTGTGACTGAATTGCTGAATTGGCGGGGTTTGGCCCTCGTTCTATTGTAGCTTAGCGTCGATGACGCAAGGACACCGCGATGTCCGGACGGTGGGCAGTTTGAATCCCAGCCTGAACGGTGAAAATTATGGCCTTTGGGCAGTCAATTACTGCGTAGTGAAGGCAATGCCAAACGGTGTCGTCCCAGCCGCTACTGGCGATCCGGGGATTTTTGTCAGTGCGCCAGTGTGGCCGATTGAGAACTCGTAGACCACGTTGTACACGCCACTCGGACAGTTGTCGCAACTCTGGGGCACATACACAAAGCTCCCGGAAGGATCAATGCCGATTTGCTGACCATAGACCTGCGCATACACACTTCCGACGGGCGTGAATTTGCCGTTGTTCAGGGCATAAGAAACCAGATCGTTGTTGTTTTCGATTGTGTAAGCGAAGAGGCCCGTAGGTGAAATCGAAATGGTATAGGCGCCATTCTGTTCAGCCATGGGAGACTCAACCGACGGCGACAGCAGGCCGGTAGAGGCGCTGATGCTGTAGGACAGAATCGAGTTTGTGCCGCCTATAGCGTAGAGATATGTGCCATGAGGATCGAGCGCGATGCTGAAACCAAACGATGGTCCGGCGATAGTCTGTACCAGAGTTAGGGCGCCGGAACTTGCATTCACACTATAGACATAAATATTGGCCAATCCCTGCACGTAAACGAACGTGCCGGCAGCATTGATTACAGTGCTCTTGCCTAAGTCTTGCGAGTCTGAATTGGCGAAGGGCGAACCGGCTATGGGACTAAGCGCGCCCGTCGCGCTCACGCTGAAGCCTCCTACCGAGCCGTTAAACTCGCCAACCACGTACACGTGCGTGCCGGAGGGATCGACTGCAATGGCTATCGGCTCGCGTACCGTCGCATACGGCGAAGTGCCGATCTCGCTCAGAGCGCCGGTCGAGTTGTTGATGGTGAAGACATGCAGCTTGTCCTCAGCAATGTCGCCTGCAAACAAAAAACGGTTTTGAGGGTCCACGGCGACGACAGTAGGGTTGACGCCGATGTTGAAGGGAAAGCCGTTCAGCGAGGTTAACGCCCCGGTCGAGTTGTTGACCGAGTAGCCAGAAAGGCTTGCACCCTCATTGCCGGTATAGGCAAATTTAGCCGTGGCAGTGGTCGGGATCGGAGCAGGGCTGATCGGAGGAGTGGTGATTGGGGCGGAAGTCCCACCGGAAACCGAGCCGTTGCTCCCACATCCCGCCAGCGCGCACGCGCCGCAACACATTGCCAGAGTCAGCCATCGCTTGAAAAGGCGCGTCATCCGAATCTCTCATTTGAACCTGGGGATGACAAAATCATAAATCACTTCAGACAAATCACATGATCACTGAGCGTAGTTTCCCGTTCGTTCCCCGGCGTGGCTGGATTGCTCGCTGCGATGGTGAGTCAATATATCTTTGCCCCTTTGAGTTATGAACCCAAAGGCTATTCTCCGCGCAAGGCCTGCATGGGATCGACCGAGGCAGCGCTGAGAGCCGGGAGGGCTGAAGCTGCGACTGCGAGGACGAGCACGGCAATTGCTGTGAGCGCCATTACCGCGGGGTCGAAGGGGCTGACCTGGAAGAGGAAGGATCGCAGGATGTTCGAGGCTGCGGCTGCTCCGGCAAGACCGAGAACGCTGCCTACAGCAGCAAGTTTGACACCCGAGATAAGAACGAGGCGCACGATTGCCGAGCGCTGCGAACCGAGGGCCATGCGAATCGCCATCTCCTGCACCCGCGAGGCGACAGAAAAGGCAATCACGCTGTAAATGCCAAGCACGGCAAGCAGAACCGCGGCGAGAGCGAAGCAGGAAACCATGATCGCGTTGAAGCGACCCGGGGCCTGTCTTTGCGACACGACCTCTTGCATCGTCAGCACCCTGGTTAGCGGCAGCTGTGAGTCGAGGGTGTGGACGGTGGCGAGCAGCGCGTTTTCCATCTGCTCTGTGGTCAGTGCGGAGCGCACGACGATGTAGCCACCGCCGCCGTTCAGATCGGTGGGCGAGGCATAGGAGCCAGCCTGCGCAAGCGGCGTGTAGAACTGTTCGTGCGCGTCGACGTCGATCCGGGCAAGCTTGACGTCGGCCACTTCGCCCACCACCGTCATCCAGGGAGCCGTAGATTTCGGTGTGCCGATTCGCATGCGCTTCCCGACGGGATTCTGATTGGGCCAATAGTGCGAGGCGAATTCGTGGTTGACGATGACCGCGAGTGGACTATTGGCTTGATCGGAATCGGTAAAATAGCGGCCCCGGATCAGCGGAATGCCCATGGCCTTGAAGTAGTCGCCGATCACCTGCGAAGATGCGGCCGCTGTATTGCCGGGGCTGCCGGGGATCTGGCTCGGATTGAGGTAGCCCTCCGCGACAAAGGATGCGTTGCCTCCGCCTCTGGTGGGAAGCATATTGGTCAGGCTCACGGCTTGCACGCCGGGGAACTGGCGCAGGCGGAGAAGCACCTGGTTGATGAAAGCATCGACCCGCACCTGGGTCGGGTACTCTTTCGGCGGCAGGGCATAAGCGGCGGTGATTACGTGGGCGGGCTGGAATCCGAGATCGACATTGCTCAATTTCATGTAGCTGCGTAGCAGCAGCCCTGAAGCACACAACAGGACCAGCGCAATCGCGATCTCGGCTACCACCAGCGTTGAACGCAAGCGCGCGTGGGAGCCGCTGGCTGAGCCGCTGCGGCCGCCTTCTTTGAGCGCGGTGTTCACGTTGGTGCGCAGGGCCGCGAAGCCCGGAGCCAGCCCGCACAGCCCGCCCGTCAGCAGCGCCAGCAGAAACCCGAAGCCGGCCACTGTCCAGTTGAGCGTAATCTGACCGGTCAGCGGCACATCTTCCGGCAGCAGGTTATGTCCTCCGTAGATGGCGAGCGCTGCCAGCCCAATGCCGATCAGCCCTCCCGCCATGCTCACCACCAGGCTCTCGGCGATCGTCTGCCGCAGCAGCGTCCTGGCCGGCGCTCCCAGCGCCAGCCGCACAGCCGTTTCGCGCTGCCGCTGAATGGCGCGCACCAGCAGCAGGCCCGCCAGGTTGACGCAGGCAATCAGCAGCACGACGGCCACGGCGAGAAAAAGCATGCGCACCAGCGGGCGAGCATAGTTGACCGTGATGGCGTGCAGCGGGTTGACCACGGGCCGGATGCGGATGTTCGATAAGTCGGGCGGAAAGTCGCGCATAATCTGCGTGGCAACCTGCCCCGCATCGTTCTGAGCCTGCGCTGCCGTGACACCGGGCTTGAGCCGCCCGATCATCAGCAGGCCCCAGCTTCCCTCGCCGTCGGGCGAAAGCTCCTGCGCAGTGAAGCTCATGGGAACCCAGAGTTCGCAGCGCCGGGTCGCACCGGTCCAGAGTGGAAACTGGAAGCTTCTGGGCATCACTCCAATGACGGTATAGGGCTCCCGGTCAAGATCGATGGTGGTTCCAATCACATTGGGATTGCTGTTGAACCGGATTTTCCAGGCGCTGTAGCTCAGCACCAGCACATGGGCCTTTTGACGGTCTTCCTCTGGGGTGAAGAAGCGGCCCAGCATAGGAGATACGCCCAGCACGGAGAAAACCGAGGGAGTCATGCGTCCGGCCTCAATCTGGGTGGGTTGGCCAACTCCTGAAAGCGTGTAGGTCACGTAGGTGTAAGCACCCAGGCCCTCAAAGGAGCGCGTGCTGTGCTGGTAAGTCGCTACCTCGGGTGCTGCTACTACGCCGGGGAAGTCGTCGCCGGCGTCGAACCCGTTTACAAAGTCACCCATGGTCACCAGGCGGCCGGCGTCGGGAAAAGGCAGCGGCTGCAGAAGCACGCCATTCACGATGGAGAAGATGGCGGTAGTAGCGCCGATACCGAAGGCCAGCATCAGGATGGCGGTTGCGGTGAATCCGGGAGACTTGCGTAATTGACGAAAAACCAGCTTCAGGTCAGCAAGAGTTCGGTGCATGGACACCTCGAGGAGGGTTAGCCGATAGACGGAGCCTGTACTCAAAACGTTCGAAGCTGCGGATAACGGCTGGTTGGGTTCGGAGCAGGCAATTGGCATCCAACGAGTTGAGGGAGTCAAGATGAGAGGAGCCGTTGCGTCTGTTACGCCTGCAGTCTGATAGGCTGAGCTGCAATGCGACAGGTTGTGCGGCGCTTATCGCTGACGAAACGGCTGTCTCGATACCCTGATGCTGAATCAACTTTTTAAGAAGCTCGGCCAACATGTGCGCTACCTGCAGATGCGGAGGAAGATTAGCCGGTTGGTTGGCAACCTTGGTGTGGCGTCAGTATGGCGCAGAGCACGCCAGCTTGCAATGCTCGCAACATGTATGATCGCAGGCACTTCCATCTTGTCTTATCCTGCCGACCATCTCGTTCGCCAGAACTCAGCAGATGCCGCTCGAAAAAGCGATGCCCATAGCGCAGTGCCGAAAGACCGGATCCGATTTGAGGACCTCGTTGAAAAGTCGGGCATCAAGTTTCAGCTGGAGAACAGCGTTAGTCCACAACGCTATTCGATTGAAACCATGCTGGGGGGCGTGGCGGTGTTCGACTACAACAATGACGGGCTGCTGGACATATTCCTTACGAATGGAGCGGCGATTCCTTCGCTGGAAAAGAGTGGCCCAAGCTATTGGAACCGGCTCTATCGCAATAATGGCGATGGAACGTTTACCGACGTTACGATGCAGGCGGGCGTACAGGGTGCAGGCTACTCGATCGGCGTGGCTACGGGTGACTACGACAACGATGGATTTGTGGATCTGTATGTGGCGGGAGTGAATAGCAATCAACTGCTCCACAACAACGGCGATGGGACGTTTACCGATGCAACGCAGAAGGCCGGTGTAGCGGGCACCCTGCCGGGCTATCGCAAGCCATGGGCGGTGGCGGCAGGCTGGTTCGACTACAACAATGACGGGCGTCTGGATCTGTTAGTGATCGATTATCTCGATTACAGCCTCGCCACGGCGAAGCTGTGTTCGATAGGCGATGCGCGCACCTATTGCGCACCCGGAAATTTTAAGGGCACGCCGAACATTCTCTATCGCAACAATGGGGATGGCACGTTCACCGACGTGTCGAAGGAATCGCACATCGCACAGTACGTGGGCAAGGGGATGGGACTGGCGTTTGCCGATTACGACAACGATGGGTTTACAGACGTGTTCGTGTCGAATGATACATTTCCGAATTTCCTGCTCCACAACAACGGTGACGGGTCCTTCAAGGATGTGGCGTTGGAAGCGGGCGCGGCCTATACGGCGAGCGGCTCAGTCGTGGCGGGGATGGGCGCGGACTTTCGCGATCTGAACAATGACGGCCTGCCGGACATCTTTCACACGGCGATGTACGGCAACACCTTTCCGTTGTACAAAAACGAAAGAGGGCAGTTCAATGAGGTGACTGACACCTCCGGGGTCACGGCCTTCAGCCGCCGTATGACGGCATGGAGCACGGGCGCATTCGACTTCGATAATGACGGATGGAAGGATCTGTTTGTTGCTGGCGGGGCCATTCTGGATAATGAGCAGGAGGTGCTGCACCGACCGGCATCGCAGCCGAATGGGCTGCTACGCAACAATGGAAACTTTACTTTTGACGATGTGAGCGCCATGGCTGGCGCGGCGTTCCTTGAACCGCGAGCGCATCGCGGCGCGGCCTTCGGCGACCTTAATAACGACGGAAAGATTGACGCCGTGGTTAGCGCGATTCATGAACGGCCGCAGATTCTGATGAACCGCACGGCGAATGCAAACCATTGGATTCTGATCAAGCTGGTGGGGACGCGGGACAATCGCGATGGACTGGGAACGAAAATCAAGATTACGACTGCCGAAGGCGTCCAGTACAACCAGGCCACAACTGCGGTCGGGTATGGGTCTTCGAGCGATAAGCGCGTTCACTTTGGACTGGGCAAGGCTGCAACGATCGATAAGATCGAGTTGGCCTGGCCTACGGGGATGAAGCAGGTACTGACTCAGGTGAAAGCCGATCAGGTGCTGACGATCGTCGAGAGCGCGAAGTGACGGTGGTATTTTGATTCATCCAAATTGCTGGCGTGAGCGGCCGGTCGGTAAGGTTGGGTCGCGACCGATGGGGGCCCCGTTGCTCTAGTGGCAGTGCAGATACCTCTCAAGCAGTCGCGGACCGGATCGCGGTGACTCGCAAGCAAGCGAGTCAAAAGCCAAGGCTAAAGCAAAAGCGATTTATCGTAGGCCGCTCGAAGCCCCGCATACGGAAGACGGTATTGCTCAATTGTAGATACAAAGATTGGTCCTCAAACGAATTCCCCGCCACCGAGAAAAATACATTGACAGCTGAAATCGAGTTGCACTAAGCTTCGTAGGATTTTGACGAAGGTGGCTCGCACGTTTGGAAATGAAAGCGCTTTCAAAAAGGGTTTTCACAGGAAGTCACTCTACAAAAAGGCATAGATATAGGCGTAATGATTTATGCCGGGAGGACAGAAAATCCAGCGGGGTGACTAGGCCGGCGAATCTCATTCAATGGATGAGCGTCTCCGCCCTATTGCCACGCAGTCGAGTCTGAGCAGTGTTTGACAGGCTCAAAAGGAAACATTTTCAAACCATCTCCACCCCGTGGTGGCGTGTTAAACAATGCTTTCCGGGCTTTTGCCAGATAAAAAAGAGCCGTGGTTCTCCCGCGGACCTGAGTGGATTACCGCCAGGGTTGTGCCAGTGGGGGCGCTATCAATGGATAGCACTACTTTTCAAATGTAAACACATTTCTCAGGAGGCATTATGCAGATTACGCGACAGCTCTTCCCTCGCGGCCTGATGCTGGCACTTCTTGGATTCTTTCTCTTTACCGCAGCAGGTGTGAGTTACGCGCAGGATACCAATGCGTCTCTCAGCGGTACAGTTTCTGATCCAACTGGTGCAGCTATTCCAGGCGCGAGCTTAACTCTGACCAACGAGGCGACCGGTTTCCAATCCAAGTTCGTCTCCGACAGCTCAGGTGAATTTTCCTTTCACAACCTCACCCCAAGCAAGTACGACCTTTCGGTATCGGCGAATGGGTTCAAGTCTTCCAATCAAAAGGGCATCGAGCTCGCCCTCAACCAGTCGGCGCGCGTCGACGTGCACCTGCCCCTCGGCAGTGCCGCCGATACCATTACGGTGAACGGCGATGCTTCGCTGATCAACTATGACAATCCGACCCTGGAGGGCGGTATCGCTCCGGAAACCTTGCAGGATTTCCCTCTGACGGTTTCGGGTGCGCCGCGTTCCTCGGCAACGGTTGCGATCCTCCTGCCTGGCGTAACGACGGGCGGCGGCGGCAATGTTTATAACACGCGCATTAACGGCGGCCTGGTTTCCGGCGATGAGGCTGTGGTGGACGGCGCGACCGCGATGGAAGGTTTCATGAACCAGAGCGGCATGGTGGCCCTTGAGACCGACTTCGGCATGTCGCCCGACATCACCAGCGAAGTGCATATCCTGACCGCCAACTACGACGCGCAATATGGCAATACGACTTCCGGCCAGATCATTATTCAGACCAAGAGCGGCGGAGAGAAGTTCCATGGCGGAGGCTACGAATATATCCGCAACGACGACTTGAACGCGACGCCTTACGGGGGCAGCAAACCACCGGATAAAGAGAACGATTTTGGCGCGTATGTCGGCGGTCCCATCTGGCTGCCGAAGCTTCACGGCGCCAACTCCTGGGCGAAGGGATATTTCTACTTCAACTGGGAAGGCTTTCAGGACCACGGCGCCGCCAACTCGGCGACGCTGTCAATTGCCTCCGCGGCCGCTCGCAACGGCAACTTTAGTGCGTGGGGATCACAGCTGTATTACCCGAACGATCCTGCCAAGTACGGCCCTGACGCCGGAACCCCTATTGCCTACAACGGCACGACGAATCAAATCAATCCCGCGTATGAAGATCCGGTGGCCACAGCGTGGATTGCTGCGATGCCGACCCCGACGACCGGTGGAGAAATCAACAACTACTACATTCCTAAAGCTGGGCAGGGCTCGTTGACGAGCAGCGAGAACGTGTACTTCTGGCGCGCGGATTTCAATCTGGGCAGCAGGGATCACCTGTACTACACCTACTGGTGGCAGTACAGCGGCGTGAATGCGCAGACCGACCTCCCCATCGCGCTTTCGACCGCGAGCCCTGCTAACCCGGAGAATGCACCCATTCAACGCCTGAACTGGGAACACAACTTCTCCGATGTGATGACGAATCATCTCACTCTCGGCTATCTCAACCGCAACGAAGGCTACTATGCGCTGAACGGTAAAGCCGATCTTCCCAAGGTGCCTGGCGTGGCCAATCCCGATTTTCTCCCGGAGATGGCCTTTGGGAGCTTTTACTCCCAGCTGGGCAATTCGAATCCGCCTACTTCGGCAGGGACGAAAACCACGCGCGGCACCTATGCGCTTAACGACGTAATAACCCGCGTGATCGGCCGGCATACGCTGAAGGCCGGCTTCGAATGGCGTCTGGCCGGAACCAGCATTCACGAAGGAACCAATGAAGGCGGCACGTTCACCTTCAACGCGGACACAACCGGCACCACCAATAACTCTGTCTGCCCGAATGTGAATGGCTGTCCTGGCGATCCGATGGCCAGCTTCTATTTGGGCGCAGTCGGCGGCGCCTCGACGACGTATTACAACGTGCATGCGGAGTATCCACGGCAGTACGGCTATGCCGCGCACCTTGGAGACGCATGGCGCATCAACCCCCGGCTTACGCTGGATTACAGTCTGCGTTGGGACTACATCCAGCCATTCCGGGAAAAGTTTGACAATCTCTCGTTCTTCGATCCGGTTGGCTTGAATCCTGACGCGGTGACGACAAGCGGGACGCCGCTCGCAGGCCGTCTGGCCTTTGCCGGTAACAAGTTCGGCGCGGCGAGCTACGGCTCTGATTTCCCGGAAGTTGCGCAGCATAACAACCTGGCTCCGCGCGTCGGCTTTTCTTATGCGATCAGCGACAAGACCGTCGTGCGCGCGGGTTACGGCATTTACTTCGGTCAGGCGTTCTATCCGGGCTGGGGTGGCGGCATGAGCCAGGATGGGTTCAACAAGTACCTCAACCTGAGCGAAACGCCCAGTGGCTCCTTCAAAGTGCCCGCTCTGTACCTTACGAGCGGCATCTCCGCGGCGCAAACCGGGTCGACGGCAAGCAACATCAACTCCGGCTTCGACAACGGCAACTCTCCATCGATCTACCGTCCCCTGGACGGAAACAAAAGGCCGTACTCGTCCCAGTGGAACCTGACGGTCGAGCAGCAGTTGCCCCACAACTTCTATGCCTCCCTTTCCTACGTAGGCACGAAGGGGACGCATCTGCCGTCCGCCCTCAGCCCGCTCAACGTGCTCAACCCCGGTAACCCGGCAGTCTTCGGACTTGGCAGCGACCTCAACGTAAGTTACAACGATCCCGATGGTCCGGCTACTTTTACCCGGGATGGAATCATGCAGCCCTACGTTGGTTGGGCAGGCCAAATGACGAGTTGCGCGCCGACGATTCAGCAGGCGCTGCTGCCGTATCCGCAATATTGCGGCACGCTGCCAGGCGATAACGAGGGGCACGCAAACTCCATCTACCACTCCTTCCAGGGCAAGATCGAGCGGCACATCACGAATGGTTTGTATCTGCTGGCTTCAATTACTACCGCGAAGCTGTACAGCAATGGGACCTTTTCAACCCAAGGAAATTCTGGCGGCGCCGGCAACACTTCGGCGTTCTCGCCGTACGACCCTGGGCGTGCGCGGTCGATCGCTCCGGATAACGTTCCGATCACCGAATCGACCGCCGTGGTATACGATCTGCCATTCGGGACTGGCAAGCCGTTCCTGAATGGAGGTGGACCGATGAACAAGTTGGTAAGCGGGTGGCAGATCAGCCCGATCTACCGGTACGAGTTCGGCACACCGTTCTCGTTCTCCTCCTCGACCTGCACTACGTCGACCATCGCGGGTTCTTTCCGTGAAGGCTGCGTGCCGGGCATTATCCCAGGACAGCCGGTGCAGCCGCATGGACGAAACGGTTTCAATCCGGCCCACTCATCCACCTACCTCAATCCCGCGGCGCTCGAGAGCGGCAGCGCTTTTACAGCCTTCGGATACACCGGGTACGGCAAGGGTGTTTCTACAGTCTACGGACCGTCTTATGAAGACCTGGATGTGTCCTTTACAAAGAACACGCATATTACCGAGAGGCTGAACTTCAAGTTCTCGGCAAATTTCTTCAACGCCTTCAACCAGCACGCACTAATCTCGCAAGGGAACGGTCCTGGAGGCGCGTTTGTTACGGACGTAGCCAACCCGGCGTTCGGAACCTGGAATGGCGACGCTTCGGCGCCGCGTTCAATTCAGTTCGCCGGCCGGTTCGAATTCTAGGCGATTGTTCCAACTGTGCGTCTCACTTACGCGTCATCAGGCAGAAGCCTGATGACGCGTAAGTTCGTTCAGCGGATGTGTGAAATGTTGTGGCCTTCCCAGCCGCGCTGAAAGATTACGGGAAACTATGGCGTGGCAGCCGGAGGGTGAAGCCGCTTGTAAGCTTCCGCTTCGTCCTGTGCTGCCTGTTGTTGACCGAGCCTGTGATAGATACGGGCGAGGACCAGATGCGGCTCCGGGTACGCCGGATTCAAGCGGGCAGCTTCGCGAAGCTCGACAACGGCATTGTTCAGCTGGTCGAGATCTTCAAGAACAGTGCCAAGCTGAAAATGCGCCTGAGCAAATGACGGATCGAGACGAAGCGCTTCCTGCAGGTTAGCCTGGGCGTTTGCAGGCTGACCAAGGAACTGCTGCGTGATAGCGAGATTCAAATAAGGCCACGCAGAAGGATGTTGCGAGCCGCGATCAAGTTCGATGGCTTTGTTATAGCTCTCGATGGCCTGCGCATTTTGATTCTCATAGTAGTAGCAGAGGCCAAGGTTGTCGTAGGCGCGGGCCATGGCAGGGTCCAGCTTGATCGCTTCCTGAAAGTGGCCGATTGCTGCATCGTATTGGTGCGCGTCGTAGTCGACGCGGCCAAGCCAGTAGGGAAACAGAGGATTGCGGGGATAATGCTGTGCCAACGACTCGATCTCCGGACGCGCCCAGTCCGAATGAGCCATGCGAATGTAGGTCATCGCCAGGGAGAAATGAAGGCTGGGGGCGAGTGGGGCAATCGCGTCAGATTTTTTCCACGCAATCGCAGCGTTCAGATAGTCGTGGTTGAGAAAATAAACCGTACCGGCGAAAGCGAGCATGCGGCCGGCAGAAGCCGAGCGGGGATCGCGGTTAATCTCGGCCAGCAGAATTTCCTCCGCTGTAGGATAGTTGTGCGCGTCGATAGCTTGCTGAAGTTCCGCGACGCGTGGAGCGGGCAGCCCCAGCGAGGCGGCGGCGGAAAGATGCGGCGCCCCATCCTCGGCTGCTTGCATGGAACCACCGGATGGCGATGCAGGCTCAACGAATGCAAGAGCCAACAGCGGTGTCAGCAACAATGCACGCCGAGTGGTCATGGAGATCAGTATAGTGGATAGCTTTATGTCGACAGCCAGGCATGGCGCATGGCGTAGTGCGCGGCGCTGGGTGCTCCTGTTGGCGGTCGCCGGCTTTGCGTGGTCCGCTGTCTCTGCGCAGCAGAGCGGGGATGCATACCGGCAGAGCGTGCTGGCTATTCAGCAACAGATCGATTCGGGCAATCTTGATGGAGCACGCTCAGCGATTACGCAGGCGGCAAAGCAGTATCCGGACAATGGCGGCCTCGAAAATCTGCTGGGCGTAGTCGAGGTTCAGCAGGGGCATGTCAGTGCCGCGCGACAGGCGTTTTCGGTAGCCGTACATCATGATCCACGGCTCGTCGGCGCATATCTGAACCTAAGCCGCCTGGACATGGAAACTGCCGCCCACGATGCGGCAGCCCGCGCCGAGGCTCTCAGCATGAGCGAGAAGGTGGTGCGGATAGAGCCTGCGAATGACGAGGCGCATTATCAGATCGCGACGATCCTGGCATGGGAAAAGAGCTATGCGCGCTCACTTGCAGAGCTTGAGCGGCTGAGTCTGCGGGCGCAGGGCGCGATTGGCGCAAAGGCTATCGCCTGCGAAGACCATGCCGAACTCGGCCATCGCGAGGCCACAGACAAAACCGCGCACATGCTGGCATCTGACCCGGACCTGAGCGAAGAGGACGCTGATCCGTGCGTGTTCGCATTGCGCTCGGCACACCGCGCGGCTTTGATCGTAACGCTTTTGTCTGCGGCTGCGGAGCGGCACCCGCTTTCGCCGGCAGGTTTGAGGACGCTGGGGTTGGCGCAGGAAGCGGATGGGAAACTCGACCAGGCGAGAGCGACACTTGAAAAAGCCTTCGCTGGTGACAACACTTCCGCCGGGATTCTGATCGATCTAACCCGCGTGGCTAAGGCTGCTGGCGATAACCAGAGAGCTTTAGGATACCTGGCGCATGCGCGAGACTTGCGGCCGAAAGATGCGACGCTTCCGTACGAGTTTGGTGTCATCTGCTTGCGTATGGGGCTTTATGCCGAGGCGCGAAAAGCAATTGGGGCCGCCCTCGGACTTGATCCAGACAATCCCGATTACAACCTTGGAATGGGGCTCGTCGTGTCGTTTTCCGAAGACCCGGCGCAGGCCATGCCGTATCTGCAGAAGTACCATGCACTCCGGCCGCAGGATCCAAACGGATTGCTGGCGCTGGGCGATGCTGCGTTTCGCGCGAAGGATTACGGCACCGCCGTGGTGTGGCTCAAGCAAGCCGTTCCACATCCTGCGACGGCGGCGGAAGCGCACTATTACCTGGGACGAATCGCGCGCCGGGAGGGTCGCGTCAGCGAAGCAACCAGCGAGCTCAAGGAGTCGCTGCGATTGCTTCCGAACCAGGCGAGCGTTTTGGCGGAACTGGGGCAGATCGCGGTGACACAAGGGAACAACTCAGAGGCTTCGGAGTATCTCGAGCGCGCCATACATCTCGATCCCGACAACTATGGCGGCAACTACGGCTTATTGCTGTTGTACGCACGGACCAACGACCCGCGCCGGGAACAACAGGCAAAACGGTTTGAAGATGTCAAGGACAAGAGCGATGAGCGCGACACGGAAATGATGCGTTCGCTCGAAATTCGACGCGACGGGGAATCGGACAGCCCAAAAGGCCAACAAAAATTCAACCAATGAAACTACCCACGGAGATTATGGATTCAAACTAACTCCGCTGCCGATGGCTGCTGTGCGGAGAGTGTCAACGGTAGTCGCTGTGCCTTATGGCCAGCTATTCCGGACGGCTGGATTTTAGATGTGTATGATTTGTTGCAATGATTTGTTCCTATTCTTAATGAGGTGATTCGGAATGCGCACTTCACGAGTTGCGTTGCTGGGTGTGTTGGCTGGCGTGTTGAGTGCGACTGCGGCGTTTGCCCAGGCGGGCGAGGCGATTTCGTTGACGGTGGATATGGCCAAGACGCCGCAAAAGCTGCTGCATGCCGATCTGGTGCTGCCGGTGAAGCCGGGGCCGCTTACGCTCTGCTACCCGAAGTGGATTCCGGGCGAGCATGGGCCGGATGGGCCGATTGGCAATCTTACGGGACTGCATTTCGAAGCCGATGGGAAAGAGGTTCCCTGGAAGCGGGACCAACTGGATATGTTTGCCTTCCATGTGGATGTGCCAGCAGGGGCGACGCATCTGCATGCGAAGTACGACTACATCGAGTCGGCGGGCGCTTCGGCTACGGATAAGCTGATCGCCTTTGAGTGGAATGAAGCGGTGCTGTATCCGGAGGGGACGGCCTCGGACAAGCTGATATATGAGGCGAAGCTGAAGCTGCCTCCAGGATGGAAGTATGGGACTTCGCTGCCGGTGGAGAGCGCTTCTGGGAACGAAGTAAAGTTCAAGCCGATCTCGCTGGAACTGCTGGTCGATGGACCAGTCATTGCGGGCGAGTATTACCGCGTGATCGATCTGACGCCGCCGGGCGAAACGGTTCATCATGAGCTCGATCTGGTAGCCGATAGCGAGGCTGCGCTGGCGATCAGCCCAGAGGTTCAGAAGGGGCTGACGAATGTGGTTGCCGAGTCGGGCAAGCTGTTTGGGGCGCGGCATTATCGCGACTATCACTTTCTGCTGACGCTGAGCGATCATGTGGCGCACTTTGGCCTGGAGCATCATGAGTCGAATGACAGCCGGCTGCCGGAGCGGGTGCTGATTTCTCCGGGTGCTGCGTTTAGCGTGGGCGGGCTGCTGCCGCATGAGTTTGTTCACTCGTGGAATGGGAAGTTTCGCCGGCCGGCGGATCTGGCTACTCCGAACTTCGATAAGCCGATGCAGGACGATCTGTTGTGGGGGTACGAGGGGCTGACGGATTATCTGGGGCCGATGCTGGCGGCGAGGAGCGGGTTGTGGACTTCCGAGCAGTATCGCGAGTATCTGGCGAGCATTGCGGCTTCGCTGGGACCGGGAAGGCAGGGCCGAACGTGGCGTCCGCTGCAGGATACGGCTACGGGCATACCGGAGGGGTATGGCGGCCGGGGATGGATGAACTGGCGGCGCGGCGGTGACTACTACGATGAAGGCGACCTGATCTGGCTGGAGGTGGCGACGATCATCCATGACACGACGAAAGGGCAGAAGTCGATTGACGATTTTTGCCACGCGTTCCATGGCGGCTCGGATCATCCAAACAATGGACCCCAGGTGGTGACGTATGACTTTGACCAGCTGATGCAAACGCTCAATGGTGTCGCGCCGTATGACTGGGCCGCATTCTTTCACAAGAGGCTGGATTCGACTGCGCCGGAGGCTCCGACGGGCGGCATTGAGAACGGCGGATGGAAGCTGGTCTACGATACCGAGGCGATCAAGCTGCCGGGACGGCGCGGAAACTCTGGCGATGCGTATTCAATCGGGCTGCAGTTGGGCGACGATGGGGCAGTCAATGATTCAATGGTCGGCTCGCCTGCGTTTGATGCCGGGATCACTTCAGGGATGAAGGTCGTCGGCGTGAATGGCCGCGTGTATACGCATGATTTGCTGGAGGATGCTGTCAAGGCGGCGAAGGATGGTTCGAAGCCGATTTCGCTGATGGTAGTGATCGACGACTACTACCACACGTTTCCAGTGAACTATCACGGAGGCGAGCGGTATCCGCATCTGAAGCGGGACGAGGCGAAGCCGGATTTGCTGGATGAGTTGATCAAGGCTAAGTGATCTGGATAAGAAGAGCCCGGGGCTAAAGCCCCTTTCATAAATAAGCTATTCAGGGGCCTGAAGGCCCCTGCTCCCTCCGGGTTCGTGCTTCGCACGAATAGGCGCGGTAGTCTTGTAGCGAGCAAACGCAGATCCTTCGACTTCGCCTCTCGCGATGAGGCTGCGAGAGGCTTCGTTCAGGATGACAGCCTATAGATGTGGCGAAAACCAGAGAGAGAGCTATGGATACGGCTTAGTGGGCCGCGGCTTCGGGGGAAGGCTTTTCGCGCTTCTTGGGCAGGCGCATCAGGAAGGGTAGCGGCACGAGGATGAAGAGCAGCGACGAGAGCACGACGAAGGCATTCTTGTAGCTGAGCATGGTGGCCTGGAGTTGCATCTGGAAGTAGGCTCTGCCGATGGCCGCCTGCATGGCCTGAGTGACGGACATGCCTCCGGTGACCAGGATCTGCTGGATGCTATTGGTGTAGGTACGGAAGGCTAGGGTGCCTGAGACCGCGTTGGCGCCGAGGGCCTGCTGGTGAGTCTGCGAAGTACGCGCGATGAAAGTGGTGAGCAGCGCGGTGCCTGCGCTGCCGCCGATGTTGCGGGCGAAGTTGGAGAGGCTGGAGATCTGGTTGGTCTTCTCCGGCGGCACACCGACATAGTTGAGTGTGCTGATGGGGATGAAGATGAAGGGCAGAGCCATCATCTGCAGAATGCGCCATAGGGTTGCAGTGCCGAAGGCGGTGTTCAGATCGAGGCGGGTTAGGTTGTAGACGCCGATCGCGGTGCAGAAATAGCCGAATGCGGCCATGGCTCGAGGGTCGACTTTGCCCAGGCTTTTACCAGCGACGATCATCATGATCATGAGCACGAACCCGGCGGGCGAGAGCACCATGCCGGCGCGTTCGGCGGTGTAGCCGAGCAGCGTTTGCAGATACTGCGGGATGAGCACGGTGGAACCGAAAAGCACTACGCCGAGGACAAGTTGGAGAAAGACGGCGGTGCCGAAGTTGCGGTTGTCGAGCAGCTTGATGTCCACGATGGGATCGGGATGGCGCCACTCCCACCAGACGAACCAGATGAGCAGGACAATGGCGGCGATGAATGAGGTGCGAATGCCGAGATCGCTGAACCAGTCCTTCTCCTGGCCTTTGTCGAGGGTGAATTCGAGCAGGCCGACGCCGAGCGCGACGAGGCCCAGGCCCATGAAGTCGACCTTGAGATGCTTCGAAGCTTCCTTGCGGGCGATGAGATGCGGCGGGTCTTCGACCATGCGATTCGATAGCCAGAGCGAGAGCAGGCCGACGGGCAGGTTGATGAAGAAGATCCAGTGCCAGTTGAAGTTGTCGGTGATCCAGCCGCCGAGCGTGGGGCCGATGGCCGGCGCGAAGACCACGGCCATGCCGTAGACGGCGAAGGCCTGGCCGCGCTTTTCGATGGGGAAAGTGTCGGCGAGAATGGCCTGTTCGCTGGGCGCGAGGCCGCCGCCGCCGAGGCCCTGCAGCACGCGCGCAAGGATAAGAATCGGCAGTGAAGGCGCGATGCCGCAGAAGAGCGAGCAGAGGGTGAACATGGCCACGCAGGTCATGTAGAAACGCTTGCGGCCGAAGCGATTGGAGAGCCATCCCGAGATGGGAAGGATGACGGCGCTGGCGACGAGGTAGCTGGTAAGCACCCAGGTTGCTTCGTCCTGGCTGGCGCCGAGCGAGCCTGCGATGTGGGGCAGGGCTACGTTGGCGATGGAGGTATCGAGCACTTCCATGAACGTGGCCAGGGTCACCGTCATGGCGACAGCCCAGGGATTATGCGTCGGCTTCCAGGAAGCAAAGGATTGAGCTTGAGATGCCATATATCAGTCTCCTGATATAATATCAGGAGACTGATATATGAGGCAATTATGGTAAAGCGCAGCGCAATAGAAATTCACGATAGCCAGCGGCAATTGGCAAAGCTGATGAAGCGCATGCTGACGCATTTTCGCGCGGCGATGGATGAAGAACTCAAGCCGTACGGCGTAACGGGCGCGCAAATCAAGCTGTTGTGGGCGATCCGCAATGCGCCTGGCAGCTCAGGGGCGCAGGTAGCCCGAATTTGTGAGGTAACTCCGCAGACGGCGCAGGAGCTGATTCAGAAAGCTGAAGAGGGCGGATGGATCGTGCGCGGGAAAGACAGCGTAAATGAACGGATCGTTACAGCCGCGTTGACGCCCGAGGGGGACGAGATGCTGCGGCGAGCAGACAAAGTTGTGAGCGGCATCGAGGCGAGGTTCTGGAAGGGCGTTTCGGCGACGGCTATCGATGGGATGATCGAAGTGTTGGAGCAGTGCCTGAGGAACGTGGAGGCCGAATAAGAGCCGGCTGGCGTGCAATGGGAAAGGGCTGAAAGCAGCGATGCTTTCAGCCCTTTCCCATTGCGCTGGGTTTGAGTTTAGTGAGCTGCGGATTCGGCGATGATGTCGCTGATGACGCCAGTGGCGACAGCGGCGAGTACGAAGTTGCCGTCGACTTCGCGCCATTCATAGCCGCGAGGCGGTTCGTGGAGATGGTAGTGGCGATAGTCGACCCTTTCGCCACGGGCCCAGTCTTCGTGCTTCATGTGGGCGCCTTTTTTCCACTCTTGATGATGAACGTATTTATGGTTGTCGTGATGGTCCTGAGCAAAGACGGCGGGGCCAGCGAGGGCGGTCGTCAGAACTGAAAAGGCTGCAATGTAGCAAATTCGTTTCATGAGCACTCCTGATGGTTCGGGTTGAAATGCTGGGTGTGGTTGTCCTGCAGCTATAACGACGGCAGCCAGACCCGCAAAGTTGCGCAGAGTGTTCGATAGGAGACACATGAAGCGCTAAGTTGTACACAGATAAGGCGCACAATTTACGTGTGGAATTTTTCTCGTTCAAAATTCGAAACTGAGCTACTCTCTTCGGGACGGGAGAATTCCCATGCAAGCTGATTTTGTTTTCGCAAAGTTGGGTCTTACTTCAGGCCACGTAAAGAACGGTGCGGCATTCTCTTTGTCTATGGTTCTTCTTGTTGTTATGGCTATGCCGGCATGGGCTGCTCCCCCGGCTACAAGTTCTACAAGCCTGGGCATAACTTCGGCGGGCAGTGCGGTAACAACTGTGACTTCACCGGCAGCCATTGTGCTCACGGCAACTACAATCGCAAATACGCTTCCTGTAACTCAGGGAGTGGTTAATTTCTGCTACAGTACGCAGCTTTCCTGCACTGGAGGGGCGCTGGTCGGTACGGCGCAGCTGACCGCGGCAGGCACGGCTTCCATCAGCATCCAGCCAGCTGTTGGCAGCCATAGCTACAAAGCGATTTTTGCCGGGACGACTGCCGTTCAAGGCAGTGCTTCTGCGGCGTCTACGGTCACGGTGAGCGCAGCGGCAACGCAGACAATTCCGACGACGGCAACGATCGCATCCACGGGAACGGCGGGGAACTATACGCTGACGGGAACAGTGGTAGGAAATGGCACAACGGCTCCGTCGGGATTGCTCAACTTTATCGATGTCACCAATGGCAATGCCAGTGTCGGCTCGGTGACTCTGGCGAGTGCGGTTACCCAGGGCGGTTTCCTGATTGTGCCTGCGACCACCGACTTCAAAAATGCGACTCCACTGGCGTCTGGCGACTTCAACGGCGATGGCAGGCCCGATCTGATCTCCGTGCTTTCCGATGGCAGCGTGGTTTCGCAGCTGGGTAACGGCGACGGCAGCTTCACGACCAAGGCGACGATTCCTGGACAGGCTTCTCAGGCGGCTGTGGGGGATTTCAATTCGGACGGGAAGCTCGATGTTGCGATTAGCGCGAATGGCGCAGTGCAGATATTTTTGGGAGACGGGACGGGCAACTTTACTGCTGTTACCACAGGTGCGGCGATCTCTGTGAGCGCGGCAGCGATGGCGGTTGGCGATTTTAACAATGATGGCAATCTGGATCTGGCCCTGGCCGATGCCCAAAACGCATACTTTTACCTCGGCAACGGAGACGGCACGTTCACCGCGGGATACAACACTACGATTGCCGTCTATACGCAGGGATTTGTTTTCTCAGGCGCCAGCGCAATGGCCACGGGAGACTTCGATGGCGATGGAAATACTGACCTGGCCGTTGCTGCGAATCTGGTTGGTAATCCCGGCGGGGATTCAGTTTTCTTTATTACTTACTTGTTGGGAGACGGCGCCGGAAACTTTACACCTGCTTACGTGAACCTGACACAGAATTATCCAACTAATCCTGGCAGCAACTGCTACGACCCGCTTTTCAACGATTTGCCGGGAGCGATGTCGATCGCCGCCTACGATATCAACGGCGACGGTCTTGTGGATCTTGCTGCGTCCTTTCTTGTTGTAGGCTGCGGGGGGGGCGGGGCAGCGGGTGGCTCGTATGCGGTCCTAAGCAATGGCAGCGGTACGTTTACAGTGCAGAATGTCGATCCCGAATTTTATGGGCCGCCGGTTGCGCAAGCCGCTCTGGATCTGCAAGGAGATGGTAGTACGGAGTTAGTGGTTCGGGGGGACGACAACATACCCGATCCCTTCGACTTTTTTTCTCCTGCACCGGGCCATATCAATTATGCGCAACAACAACTACTTCTTCCCAGCGAAGCGGGAACGGGATTTGTCACTGGAGATTTCAACGGCGACGGCATACCGGATATTGCCATTGGTGGCCCGGTGGCGAGCTCAATTGTGGGTTTTCAGACGACAGTAACCGCGGTGGCAGATGCTGTCGCTGTTTCGCCGGCAGGTACCGGCACGCACCAGGTGGAGGCGAGCTACCCCGGCGATGCGACGCATGTCGCCAGTGTTTCGGCAACAGCTGCTCTGGCCAGCGGGAAGGCCACACCGGCGATCGTACTTTCGGCGCCATCTGTGATGTACGGGAGTGCGGCGGTCATAACTGCGACACTGACCTCCGGCGGAAATGCGCCTACGGGAACGGTGACATTCTTTAACAATGGGGTGAGCGCCGGCTCATCCATGGTGAGCAGCGGGAAAGCAACGTTCACGCTGAATAGCCTGATGCCAGGGACTTATCCGATAACAGCCAGTTATTCGGGCGACACTTACAACGCAGCAGCGAGCGCTTCGGCAATTTCCTTGAACGTGACGGCGCAGACCTCTTCACTCGCCGTGACGGCATCTGCGACAACAACCACTTACGGAAGCGCGATCACCCTGACTGCCACCATGCACGTCACTGGAACGGCTCCGTCCGGAAGCAGCATCACGTTCATGAACGGCAGCGCGACGCTTGGAAGCTCAGCGTTGAACACGAGCGGGATCGCCACGTTGACGGTGGCCGCTCCTGGGCTGCCCGTCGGAAGCGACTCCATCACTGCTTCTTTTGCAGGTAACACCGACTTCGCGGCGACGACCTCGGCTCCGCTCATCGTTACTGTGGCTCAGCAGACTCCGGCGCTTACTTTGACGACGCCTGCGACATCCGTATCCTATGGCAGCGCGATCACCTTTACGGCGAATCTGAAAGTGAACGGCGCTCCGCCTGCGGGAAATATTACCTTCAACAATGGGAGCACAGCTCTAGGCAGCGTTGCGCCCAACAGCAGTGGAGTTGCCACGCTGATAGTTGCCGCCCCCGGCCTGCCCGTCGGGAGCGACTCCATTACTGCTTTGTTTGTGGGCGACAGCAACTACAGCGCGGTTATGTCTGCAGCAGTAATCGTGACGGTTGCCGCGCCGACCTTTGCCGTAACTGTGCCTTCTCTGACGATCACTGCCGGGGCATCGACGGGCGATACTGTCCCGGTCACCATTACTCCGCAGGCTGGCTTTACCGGCACTGTGGATTTAGCGGTACAACTCACGTCGTCTCCGCCCAATGCCACCGATCCTCCGGCGGCAAGTTTTGGGGCGAACAGCATGGTGACGGTTACCGGCAACAGTGCAGTGACGGCAACGCTTACGGTAACCACAACCGCGCCTACTACATCTCGCAACGATGGCAGTGGCTCGCCAGACCGGCTGCGGTGGCTCGGTTCCGGCGGAGCGGTGCTGGCGTGTGTCTTCTTCGTGGGCATTCCTGCGCGCAAGTGGAAGCTGTCGCAACTGCGGCGGAACACGATGCTGCTTCTTGTGCTTCTTGTCAGCTTCGCGGCGGCGCTCTCAGCGTGCGGCGGCAGCAGCCATCAGACGACGACTATTCCGGGAACCACGGCGGGAGCGTACGTCTTCACCGTTACTGCGACTTCGGGCTCGATCTCTTCGACGGGGACGGTGACGGTTACCGTCAAGTGATTCAGAAGATGCGCATCGAGTGACGCATGAGCGGGATTTGCGTCAAAGCTAGGCAATGCTCTAGTCAGGCGACGATCTATTGGGGCCCGGCCACAGCGTACACTCGAAGTAGTATGGTTTTTGTTCTCGACAACTACGATTCGTTTACTTACAACCTCGTTCAGTATCTCGGCGAACTTGGCGCGGAGATAGAAGTGCGCCGCAATGACGAGCTCACGGTGGATGAGGTTGAGGCGTTGAAGCCGGAGCGGATTCTGCTTTCTCCAGGGCCGTGTACGCCGCAGGATGCGGGCATTCTGGTGCCGCTGATTCAGCGGATGGCAGGCAAGGCTCCGATTCTGGGAGTGTGTCTCGGGCACCAGGCGATTGGAGCGGCTTTTGGCGGGCAGGTAGTGCGCGCGGCGCATCTGATGCACGGCAAGACGAGTCCGGTGGAGCATGATGGCAAAGGCGTCTTTGCGGGGTTGCCGACGCCGTTGACCTGCACGCGATATCATTCGCTGATCGTCGCTGAAGAGGGATTGCCGAAGGAGCTGGAGATCACGGCGCGGTCTGGCGAAGGCAGCGATGAATCGATCATCATGGGGCTGCGCCATCGTTCGCTGCCGGTTGAAGGTGTGCAGTTCCATCCGGAGAGCGTGCTGACCGAGGGCGGCCGGCAGATGATCCGAAATTTCATGGAGATGTAGTCGAGCGATGCGAGCGAAGGCGCGGCCAATGAAGACGCGACAAGTTCCGGGGGGATTGCCGCGATGCATAGCTATTGCGAGCCTGGGCTGTGTCGCGGGCGGATATGCGACTACTGCGCTGGCGCAAGGCAAGCCGATCGCGATTGTGCCCGTAGAGGGCGTGGAGCTGACCGGAGCGCTGAATCTTTCCGGCGGCAAAGCCACGCTCGGCGCAGGCGGCTCGGTGACCGCGGTGGATCATGCGGTGACGATCACGCTGCCGCACCGGGGCGATCTGAGATTATGCGCGACGACCAAACTTGATCTGACCAGCGATTCGACTCTGGATACCGCCAAAGTTACGCCTGCCAGCACCGACCCAGCCTCGCCAACAGGGCAGGACGAAAACGGCGGCCTGATGATGGCGCTGGGGCGCGGAGCGATCGAATCCCACTACATGACGGGGCGCAATTCGGACGTAATTCTGACGCCGGATTTTCGCATTCTGATCAGTGGGCCAGGTACGTCGCAAGTGCAGGTGCGGCTGGGGCCCAAGGGCGATACCTGTGTGGACAACCAGGGCAACAACGCGCCCTATGTGACGGTGAGCAGCGTTTTTGATGGCGGGGCGTATCGTGTGCAGCCCAATCAGCGGGTGATGTTCCAGCATGGCAGCCTGCACGAGGTCGTCGACAACGAGAAAGAATCGTGCGGGTGTCCGGAGCAGGCACCTTCCAAGACGGGGAACGATTTTCCTGTTGCGGAGAGCGCGGGCCTGTCTCCGCTTGCGACGCCTCCCTCCAATGTGGGTCCGCCGGGAACTGTGAATGCCGAGGCGACGGCGCAGCTTGGCTACAGTGGCGCGAATCCGGTGGCGAATGCGGCAGAGGAGGAGGCTCCAGTGGTTGTGAAAGCCCCCAAGGGACACCGGCATAAATCCAAGCCGGGATTTTTCTCGAGCATTGCGCACTTCTTCCAGAGG
>DATAZR010000078.1:0-2325 GCA_036271955.1 Acidobacteriaceae bacterium | reverse complement strand
TGGACGTGGTCGGGAAACTTCTCCGACACCGTGCTCACCAGGGTGAGTCGCCGCCGATTTATCGACAGCGTGGTCGAATTCGTAGACCGATACAAGCTCGATGGCCTCGACATCGACTGGGAGTATCCGGGGATGATTGGCGACAACAATCGCTTCCGTCCGGAGGACAAGCGCAACTACACCCTGGTCATTCAGGAACTCCGGGCGCGGTTCAACGTTGAGCAGCGCAAGCTTGGCCGGCCGCTGCTACTTTCGGTTGCCGCGGGCTCTTCTACCGATTTCATCGCGCATACCGAACTTGGCCGGGTGCAGCGCTATCTCGATACCGTAAACCTGATGGCCTATGACTATTACGAGCCGGACAGCGACAAGAGCACGGGGAACCATGCGCCGCTCTACGCCGATCCCGCAGATCCAAGGCGGGCTTCCGCCGACCAGTCTGTCAAGGACTTCGAACGCGCCGGTGTGCCGCCGCGCAAGATCGTGCTCGGCGTACCCTTCTATGGACACGTCTGGGGCAATGTCCCACCCACTGACCATGGACTCTTCCAGCCAGGAGTGCAGGTACCCAATGCATTCGCGAACTACGGAAACATCGTGACCAACATGCTGAATCAGGGATTCACCCGCTACTGGGATGCCGCCGCATCGGTCCCTTATCTCTACAGCGAACAGAAGCGCGAGTTCGTCTCCTATGAGGACACCGAATCCCTCGCGTTGAAGTGCGCCTACATACGCCGCAAAGGGCTGGCCGGAGTCATGTTCTGGGAGTACAACGGCGATCCGACAGGAGCCCTTCTGAATACCATCAACACCAGCTTCTACGGCAACGGTGCCAATGCAGGGAGCAGCCGATGAACACTACCGTTTCCGCACCTTCTGTCGGAATTGCAGGCCAGAGCACTTCTACCCGCGTCGTTTCCATCGACATCTTCCGCGGCATCACCATGGCGGTCATGATCTTCGTCAACGATCTGGACAGCGTCCATGGCCTTTCCAAATGGACCTATCACATGCCGGCCAAAGTGGATGCCATGACCTACGTTGACATGGTCTTTCCAGCGTTCCTCTTCATCGTCGGCATGGCGTTGCCCATTGCGGTGAGGCAACGCCTGAAGCGCAATGCATCGGTCGCATCACTCTGGATGCACGTGGTGATGCGTTCCATCGCGTTGCTCGTGCTCGGCCTGATTCTGGCGAACGCCGAACGCGGCGACGCAGCGCGCATGCACATCAGCCCGAATGCGTGGGCGCTCCTCGGAATCCTCGGCGGCATCCTGCTGTGGAATGTGTACAGCGGCCTCAGCAGCAGAACCGTATTGCTCCTGCGAAGTAGCGGCGCCGCGCTCATCATCGCGATGTTCGCCATCTTTCGCCGCTCGACTCCGCATGGCGAAGCATGGATCAAGTTCTCCTACCCGGAGATTCTCGGCCTCATCGGCCTCACGTACTTTGCCGTCTGCCTGCTTTACATCCCCACGCGCCGCTGGCGCTGGGCACCCATCGCCTGGTTCGTTCTGCTGGTCGCCTTCAACGCTGCCTGCGTCCTCAAATGGCTGCCGTTTGAACGCGTTTCAATGTACATCTGGCCCTTCAGCAATGGTGCGATGCCCAGCCTTGTCATGGCTGGCGTCGTGACGTCGCTTATCTTTCTCGGCGAGCATCGCTGGAAGACTCCGTGGCAGAAGATCCAGTTGGCCCTGCTGATGGCGATTGTCTGCTTTATCGCGGGCTGGCTGCTTGCGCCGCTGGGTATCTCGAAGATTCGCGCGACGCCCACATGGGCGCTGTGGACCATCGCAGCCAGCTGCGCTCTGTTCTCCGCGCTGTATTGGATATGCGATGTGCGCAAATTAACCGGCTGGGCATGGCTGGTGCGTCCTGCCGGCTCCAACACGCTGCTAACCTATCTTGTCCCCGATATCTACTACTTCCTCGCCGGGCTGACGGGTTATGAATATCTGCTCGGGCACTGGGACGCGGGCTGGCCAGGCATCCTCCGCGCTGTCTGCTTTACGATCGGGATCCTGCTGATTGCGAGAGTCCTCACCAGGGCGCGTCTGCGGATGCAACTGTAAGCTTCGCAGCTCCTCAGCGAAGCGTCGACAGATCCAGCTTCGTGACCGGGTGCGAACCATAGTTGGCGACGTAAGCATCGCCGCTGTCGGAATCGACCGCAACTGCGTATGGGTTTGCCCCGGCGGGAACGGTTCCAAGCGCACGATTGGTTGTAGCGTCGATCACGGTCGCATTGTTGCTGTGCGTGTTTGCCACGAAAATGCGATGCCGTTTGCTGTCGACCGCCAGCGCCTGCGGATGATGGCC
>DATAZR010000077.1:0-5014 GCA_036271955.1 Acidobacteriaceae bacterium | reverse complement strand
CCGAGTCGGCGGCATCCTCTGGCTCGAAATCACCGGCTTTTTCTTCGGTCTCTTCGGCCTCTATTTCGCTACCGACATGTGGCGCACCCGCCTCAGCTACCTGGCCGGCCCACAGCACAGCCGCTTCCTGATCGCCGCCGGACTCACCATCGTCTTCGCCTACCTGAGCGTGAGCGCCTTCTGGCGCGCCCAGCGGCGATAAAGCATATAAACGAATCCATCGCTCTGGAGCTAAAAATCAACCTATTGGCTGCGCTCCCGATGGAGCCTGGGATTTCGTTTCGCATGGAGTACTGCCAGCACGTCGATTCGGTCTTTGGATGGCCGATAGTACAACCAATATGGAAACCCGTCCAGGAGCTTTCTGCGCGTCCCATAGGCAAATTCCGGACAACTCAAGGGAAAGTCGACAATATGCTGAATGGCGCGGTCAACCGCCAGCAGAAACCTCGCAGCAAGCCTATCGTCTTCTCTTTCGGTGTAAAAAACGCAGGCAGCGCCAACGTGGGCATTTGCGGCAGCCTTGAACTCGACTGTCAGCGAAGCCATTTCTGGGTCAACTCCGCGCGTAGTTGCTCCCAGGGAACCCCCGGCTGCGGATTCCGCTCTTCCTCTTCAAGAATGCGCTTCAGTTCCTCTCGATGCCATTCTGGTGGCTCGGCGGTCAGAGGCTCCTCAATGCTCTCCCAAAGGTCGTCGATGAGCGCGAGTCGCTCGTCCACAGAGAGGGCTGCAATTTCGGATTTGGTCAGGGTCGCCATGCTCGTCAGTTTACTCCCATCGGTTTCTTTCGGACAGGCACTTCTTCCGAAGCAACTGGTAAACTCGGAATTCGCTGAATACGCGCCTCTTGCCTTATGAATTCCGACGATCCAAAACCCGTGTATACGACCACGGACGTTGACCAAGAACACCTCAGCGGCAAGCTGCCCGGCGAGTATCCGTATACCCGCGGCATCCAGCCGACGATGTATCGCGGGCGGCTCTGGACCATGCGCCAGTACGCCGGCATGGGCGATGCCGAGGAGTCGAATAAGCGCTATCACTATCTGCTGGCGCAGGGCACCAGCGGCCTTAGCGTAGCCTTCGATCTGCCCACCCAGACCGGCTATGACTCCGACTCGCCGCTGGCGCTGGGCGAAGTAGGCCGCGTGGGCGTCGCCATCAGCTCCCTCGAAGACATGGAGCGGCTCTTCGCCGGCATCCGGCTCGATCAGGTCTCCACTTCGATGACCATCAACGCCACGGCGAGCACGCTGCTGGCCATGTACATGACGGCCGCCCGACGCAGCGGAGCCGACATCCGCAAGCTCTCCGGCACCGTGCAGAACGACATTCTGAAGGAATATATCGCCCGCGGAACGTACATCTATCCGGTCGTCCCAGCGATTCGCCTGACCACCGACCTCATCGCCTGGGCTGGGGAGCAGCTGCCCGAATGGAACACCATCTCCATCTCCGGCTATCACATGCGCGAGGCTGGCTGCACCGCCGCGCAGGAGCTCGCCTTTACCCTCGCCAATGGCCGCGCTTACGTCGACGCCGCGCTGACCGCAGGCCTCAGCATCGACAGCTTTGCCCCTCGACTAAGCTTCTTCTTCAACGCCCACTCCAATCTCTTTGAAGAGGTAGCCAAGTTCCGCGCCGCCAGGCGCATCTGGGCCCGCTGGATGCGCGAGCAGTATCAGGCCGCTAATCCGCGCTCGTGGATGCTGCGCTTTCATACCCAGACCGCCGGCTCCACGCTCACAGCGCAACAGCCCGAGAACAACATCGTCCGCACCACGCTCGAAGCGCTCGCCGCGGTCCTCGGCGGCACGCAAAGCCTGCACACCAACGGCTACGACGAAGCCCTCGCTCTGCCCACCGAGCAGGCCGCGCGCATCGCACTGCGCACGCAGCAGATCATCGCCCATGAGAGTGGAGTGCCGCAGGTCGCCGACCCGTTAGGCGGTTCGTATTACGTCGAAGCGTTGACCGATAAGCTCGAAGCGGAAGCAGAAACTCTTTTCACGAGAATTGCCCAGCTCGGTGGCACACTGCGCGCCGTCGAGTCCGGCTGGGTGCAGCAGCAGATTCAGCAGGCCGCCTACTCATGGCAGCGCAAGGTCGACTCCGGCGAAGCGGTGGTCGTGGGCGTGAACAAGTTCAACAACGACAGCGAAGCCGAAATGCCCTTACAGCGGCTCAATCCAGAGCTTGAACGCCGCCAGGTCGAGCGCCTGCGCGAACTGCGCACCCGCCGCGATCAAACGCAATGGAAGCAATCTCTAAATCAGCTGCAGGACGCGGCAAGATCGGGCGCAAACCTGATGCCCTATATCGTGAATGCCGTGGAAGCGCTGGCTACCGTAGGCGAAATCGCCGACACACTGCGTAGCGTCTTCGGCGAATATCGCGAGACCGTTACGGTCTGAGAAGTACTTACATGCGCAATCGGAAAATTGAATGAGATGACGCCGCGGAGACTAGTTCGTGGTTCGTCCGCTGCGCTGGATGGCCCACACCAGCAGGCCCGCAAAGGCAATACCGATCAGCAGCAGGACGTAGCCCGCGCCGCCCCGGCCAGGATGGCCAAAATGAAAGCGATCCAAAAGAATCATCGCCATAGGACTGGATGAAGTAGTCATCATTCCCTCCGTGTACTGAGCCGTCAGTACCGAACTGTCAGGTACGAGCCGTCCTTTTCTGTTCTTACTATTGGACGAGCATTTCCATCGGAAAAGACACAACTTTTTCAGACAAGTTGCTGCGCAGCCCCAATTCGGTCCATGGACACTTGCCTGCTTACTTAAGAGGGTAGAAGCGTAGTTCCGGCGAACGCCTCCGCCCTTGGCTAGCCCAGCCGCTTGCCGAACCGCGGCGCAATCGCATAATTCAACTGCACCAGCACAATGAACCCGATGCTGAGGTAGTTGCTCACTATGCAGAGCAGCGCGCCAAACGCGTACAGGCTCTGCGCGATCAGGACCCTGCGGCAGATCGCTCCGTGAACCTCCGCTGAAGTTTCGTCCTTGATCAGCCCGTGATGTGTCACGTACGTCCAGCTCCAGTAGAGCATCGCTCCGGGCAGCAGGATGTTGAGCCAGTAAAGCACCAGCGCAGTGCGGTAAGTAATGAACTCCGCAAGCAGCCGCGTGGTCAGCGGCATCAGTGTGATGCAGAACAGAAAGGCCAGATGAATCCACGTCAGGTCGCGACAACCCTCGCGCATGTGGTTGAGCTGCGTCTGCTGCCCGGCCCAGAAGATACCCAGCGTCAGAAAGCTCATCAGGTACGCCATCCACTGCGGAGCCATCGCCGCAAGCGCGTGCAGCAGTTCAGCCTCCGAGTGAATCCCCTCCGCAGGAGGAATGTGAATATCCAGCACCAGCAGCGTCATCGCCACGGCAAAGATGCCGTCGCTCAGCGCCGCCAGCCGCTCCAGGCTGCGTCCTTGAATTGCGTTGTAAAGAGCCGCCATCAAAGTGTCCCGTGTATCGATTTTGTCTTACCGCAACAGCTCATCCCCGGCGTCGCCGCGTTCCGGCCTTAGCCGCAAAGCGCCCAGCAGAATCAGGACCACCCCAGCAGCGAGCATAAGCCACGGCGTCCATCCCGGCATCCCGCGATGAAAGAGCTGGTAGCTGCGGAAAAGGCCAAAGGCTCCGACCAGGATTGCGATAGTGCCGCGAATTCTGTTGCCCATGGGGGTGTCTCCTGCCGATTTAGGCCATCTTTTGCAGCCCCGCGCAGAGTGCTGACCGCTCAGGATATGAAAACTAAGTTTGACCGGGCGCTCCGGCAATCCCTATCTTCAATTAAGGTACAGGAACTCAGGTTTCGGCCAAACGCCAATCTAGTTCCTTTTCAATGACCAAGAGGTTCCTTCATGTCCAGCACCCCCGCCACCGTTCCCGCCCTTAAGCAGACCGCCCTCAACGCTACCCATCGCGCCCTCAAGGCCAAGATGGTCGACTTCGGCGGCTGGGATATGCCAGTCGAATACTCCGGCCTCATCGCCGAACATCTGGCCGTGCGCACCGCGGTCGGACTCTTCGACGTGAGCCACATGGGCGAAATCCAGTTCCGCGGGCCGAACTCCCTCGCCGCCGTGCAGCGCATCACCATGAACGACGCCTCGCGCCTCAAGGATGGACAGGCGCAGTACTCCGCTCTGCTCACGCCCGAGGGCACTTTCGTCGACGACATTCTCGTTCATAAGCTGGGCGACAACGACTATCTTCTCGTCGTCAACGCCGGCACCAAAGACAAGGACTACGCCTGGATTCGCAAGCAGGTCGGCGCCATGGCCGGCATCCACATCAGCGATTATTCGAGCTATTACTCACAGCTCGCCATCCAGGGACCGCGTGCGTTGGAGACGCTGCAAAAGCTGACCAAAGTCGATCTCTCCGCCATCAAGAACTACTGGTTCACCTTCGGCCTGGTCGCCGGAGTTCACAACACGCTCATCGCCCGCACCGGCTACAGCGGCGAAGACGGCTTCGAAATCTACATCCCCTCCGATGTCGCGACCACCGAAAAAGTCTGGAATGCGATTCTCGAAGCAGGCGCGGAATTCGGCATCCTTCCCTGCGGCCTGGGCGCGCGCAACACCTTGCGCCTCGAAGCAGGAATGCCGCTCTACGAGCATGAAATCACCGACCAGACCAACGTCTTCGAATCCGGTCTCGACCGCTGGCTCAAGCTCGAAAAAGACTCCGACTTCCTCGGACGTGAAGCGCTTATGGCAATCAAGGAAGGCGGCGGCCCAACGCGCAGGCTTGTGGGTTTGGAAATGATTGACCGTGGCATCGCTCGAGACGGCTACTGCGTGCTCAATGAAGCCGGCGAGCAGATCGGCACCATCACCAGCGGCTCGCCAGCGCCATTCTTAAAGACCAACATCGCCTACGCTTACGTACCCACAGCAGTAGCCGAAAGCAAGGAAGATGTCTTCGTGCAGGTGCGTAGCAACAAGGTACGTGCCAAGCAGATGCCTACGCCCTTCTACAAGCGCGTGAAGAAATAA
>DATAZR010000076.1:0-3015 GCA_036271955.1 Acidobacteriaceae bacterium | reverse complement strand
AAGCGATCGAGCACCTCGCCGATGATGGGGATGTGACGAGGGAATGCCGGGTCGAAGCGGAGATCTTTTTCAAGCGCAAAGGAGAAGATGCCGCGCGGCAGTTCGAGGGTCCAGACGTTGCCCTCTTCTATGAATGCCTGGCCGCGGTCACCGGCGCGAATGCACAGGAAAGGCAGGTTGCGGCGGCGGGCAAAGGCCTCAAAGTGGCGGCTGGTGTGGGCTACCCCGTTGACCTCGTGGAAGGAGTCGGGAAAATAAGCTACGCGTAATTGCTTCGATTCCATTTTCTATTCAGACGAAGACGGGTGTGAGTTGTCAGTACGCTTCCTGATCGCCCAGCTCAAAGCGGCTCTGGCTTGAGTCGCTCCAGGCGTAGCGCAGGCTGCTGGAGAAAGGCGCTTTCCCCATCATACGCACCATGGATAGCGCGACGGAGAGGACTCTCGGCGCGTGGCCGGTCGGCCAGATCTCGCTCAGGGGACGAATGATGCCGTTGGCGTCGGGGTGGTAGACGCGCTCGTCCCAGGTGCGCGAGCCTTGCGGAAACTCGGGATAGTCGCGAATCGCGTCCATGGTGGAGAGCAGGATGCGGTGCTTCCACGGTTCGGCGTATTGCGGCATGAAGAGGACCGAGCTGCGGCGCTCCTTGCGAATCTCGTGGACGAACTCGTTGAAGCTGGTGGCGTTGGTGAGGTTGACGTTGGCGTTGGGCTCGACGCCGTGACGATCGCCGCCGGAGATGAGCAGCATGTTCCAGCGCTCGGCGAGGCGGCGGACGTCGCGATTTTCTTCCCAGTCACGGAGGCCGTTGAGTTCGAGGGCGTGGAAGTGCGCGCCGTTCTTCTGCAGGAATTCGTTGACCAGGAACTCGTGCTTTTCCTGGCCGATGCGGTAGAGATCCCACAGCGGATGGTTGAAGATGACCAGGACGTTGGGTTCCTGGTTGAGCGCGATGAGCAGCTCGGTCAGCCGGGCGTCGCTCGGCTTTTTGGTGAACTCGGCCAGGGTTGCCATCCACTCACTGGCGCGGGCGCTGGGCAGGTTGTGGATGCCGAGATGGAAGTACTGGCGCGAGTTCTGTTCGCCGGCGTAGGGGGCAGTCCACTCGACCGAAATGGGAATGTGGCGCGCCGAGGGCACGGAGCGCAGAAGGAGCGGGGCCTGGATGTTGTCGTGGTCGGAGACGGAGACCAGCGGGGCGAGGCCGAGCTTTTCGATCTGGCGGCCTTCGAGCTCGAAGGCAAGCTTGGGGGTCAGCGGCGGGGTCCAATAGCTGCGCGCCCAGTCGATGGGAATGCTGTGTTCGGCGTGCGAACGGCGTTCGAGACGCTCAAGCAGAGGCTTGATCAGCTTGTACTGTGAACCCCATTCAGCCACGAAGTCGAGGGTTTCCTGCGACTGGTTGGTGTGGCTGTGCAGGGACACGCCGGTCTGGAAGGGTTTCGCCGCGCCTGGATCGCGCCACAGGTACGAGATCGTAGAAGTGGGCATTAGGGACCTCCTGTTCGCTCGCCTTCTGGTGGTTCTTGCGAACAGTATGCCCCGGAATGGGTAAATATGCCGTGAAAGTGGTGCGAATAGCCGTTCAAATCCCAAAGGAATCAAGGGAATAACGGGAGCTGAACGCTCGCATGAAAACTGTTTCGCTAATTAAATGTCACTAACCCGGTTGGAGATTGGGCTTAAACAGCACGTGGTGTGGCGCTTACGCGGGTTAGGCTGAGCCAGAGTTCGACGACGATCCAGTTGATGGAGAAGCCGATCCAGAAGGCGATGCCGAAGAATTGGTTTGGGGTGAGATGGGTTTTGGAGGCGGTGGCGAAGAAGACTCCCATGACCGGGCGGGTGGTGGCGATGCCGAGTAGGACGACGATGGCTCGCAGCAGCCAGCGGTGAGTCTGATATGGCTCGGATTTGCGCTGGTAGAGCCAGGCGCGCAGGAGCGAGAAGAGAAACAGGGTGTTGAAGAAGAGAACGGCAGAGCGCTCGGTCCAGCCGCCGACAGAGTAAAAGCTCATGGCGTAGGCGGAGAGGCCGACCCACGCTCCGAGCGGGAAGATAACACGCTCGGCCCAGGACGCGATGCGTGCGCTGCCGAAGAAGTAGAACGGGACGATCAGGACGAAAGCTAACGCAGGCAGGATGTGAGCCAGAGTGAGTACGGCGTGCGAGGCGAAGACTGCGTCGAGAGCAGCTACAGCGGGCGGCGCGGAGTTTGATGGGCTGGCTATCGCAAGAACGCGGCGGATGACGACGGCTACGGCGATGACGATGCAGATCCAGAAGCCGATTCGAAGGCCGAGCGGGGAGCGGGACTGTGCTGGCCGATCCTGGGATCGAGTTTGTAGGGATCGAGTTTCTAAGGGTCGAATTGTCGGGGAACCGGCCATGGCAATTCCTGAGCGAATTGGCTTACGAGAATCATTTTTAAATTAACTTTACTTATTGTCAAATTAAATTTATGGCGACTTGATTGACGATTAAGATAAGCGCTGTGAAGAACGAAAACGAGGGTGGATGCAAGCGGCCCTATGCGCTGGGCAAGCGGCAGGAGTTGTCGGATCAGCGGCGCGCGAACATCCTGGCGGCGGCGCGGAGGCTGCTGGAGTCGGAGGGTTATCCCGGACTGACGATGGAGACGCTGGCGCGGGAGAGCGGGGTTTCGCGGCAAACGGTGCATAACCTCTTCAAGACCAAGGCGGGTGTGCTGGCGGCGCTGTTCGACGAGCTGGCCCTGAGCGGCGGGATGGACCGGATGGGCGAGGTGATGCGCTCCGTCATGTCGGGCACGGATGCCGAGGCGATGCTCGAAGAGTATGTTCGTGTCTTTACGGGCTTCTGGAGCAGGGACCGGCTGCTGCTGAGGAGGATTCGCGGGATTGCCACTTTCGATCCGGAGTTCGAGGCGGCGCTGGAGGGAAGGAATCAACGCCGGCGGTTCTCTGCGCCGAGAGTTGTGGAGCGGCTGGCGATGCTGCGCGGAAGCGATGACGCAAAGAATGTGCGGCTTGCTGA
>DATAZR010000075.1:0-36749 GCA_036271955.1 Acidobacteriaceae bacterium | reverse complement strand
AAGTTGGAGCGCTGGCCCCAGAGAATGTTGCTCCAGAGCTGATTGAGCATGGCGCTGCCGGTCTTGAGTTCAGCAGTAAAGGGCGCGGAAGTGTGGAAGACCACGCCCTGGATTCGATCGAGAGACGGCTTGGTTTTGAGGCCGGTGAGCTCGATATAACGGAAGCCGTGGAAGGTGAACTTGGGCTGAAACTCTTCGCTTCCCTGCCCCGCGAGGATGAAGTGATCGGTGGATAGAGCGGTGCGCAGATTTTCGGTGTAGAGGGTTCCGTCGGCGTTGAGAACTTCGCCGGTGCGGACCTGGACGACGGCGCCTTCTGGGCCGTCGAGGTGGAGGCGTTCGACGCCGGAGAACTCCTGGCCGAAGTCGACGATGTAGACACCGGGTTTGGGCTCGGTAATGACCTTGGCCGGAAGGGTGCGTTCGACGCGGATGGGCTGGAAGTCCTGGGCGTCGATATGGATGCCGGCAAGCTCGGGCTGTCTGATCTCCACGGGGGACCAGTCTCCGTCGTTGAAACCAGCAGTATCCCAGCCTGCTTGATCGAGGCGGGCATCCTCGGTTTCTCCGTCGTAGATTTCTGCTTTGAGGATGGAAGACTGCGAGGCTTTCCAGGAGGAGTCGGTCACGATCCAGTCGATGGAGCCGTCGGTGTATTGAATGCGCAAGCGGGCGTTGAGCGATGGCGGCGTGTGGCCGTATAGGTTAGGCTGTTGGAACCACTCAAGAGGCGTCGAGTACCAGCCGGGAGCGATAAGAGCGGCGATGGTGTTATTGCCCTGGGTGAGCTGGGCCGTGACGTCGTAGGTCTGATATTTGAGGCTTAGGCGAAAGTCGGTCCAGCCGGGGGCGAGGACGTCGTCGCCGGCGCGATTGCCGTTGAGGAAGATTTCATAGGCTCCGAGCGCAGTGGCGTAGAGGCGTGCAGAGGCGACCGGCTTCTGCACGGCGAACTCGTTGCGAAGGGCTTTGACGGTTTGGGCAGGCCAGGGGTTGCTCAATGGCTCGGCGTTTGGGTCGGGAGCGTATGCGATGACGGGCTTCCAGGACGCATCTTCGCTGGCACTATTCATCCAGCCATCGGCGGGATGGACGGATGCCTTCCAGTTCGAGCTTGTATTACTGGCGAAGCTGACTGTCGAGCCGTCTTCGAGTTGTGCGACGAGCGTGGCGCTCATGGGCGGCGTATCATTGCCCGCCATGCCATTGGGATTCTCGACATAGTGCGTGATTTCGATAGCCAGCGTGTTTGCGCCAGGATGCAGACTGCCTGTGACATCGATCTGCACGTACTTCTTCCAGGGCAACTGCTTCCATGGCGGCAATGGAGCGCCTGTCGCCACTTGCTTACCGTTGATCCATGCCGAGGCCACGTCCTGACCGGTTACAAAGAGGATCGCTTTCTTCGCAGGCTTATCGAGCGTGAGGGGCAATAGATAGTCGATGCGCTGCGCGGTTGCTTTCGCTGCTGCGAGTTCGGCGCCATCGGAGGTCGTGATCCATTGACCTCTCGCGGAACGTACAGCGGCTTCTTCCCAATTCTGGTAACCGATCCATTTGGCTTGTGCATTGCTGCGCCAGGTTTCGGAATCGAGCAGGCCGGTTTCCCACCAGGCCGGCTGGCTCAGCGAATAGGCATGGCCGGTCTGGTCCCATGCTTCGACCTGCCAGTAGTAGCGCGTGGATGGCTTGACGGCCGATCCGGCGTAGGGGATGCCGATCGATTGATTGGACTCGATGCGGCCGCTGTCCCAAGCGTCGGGCTTGCCAGATGCGAGCAGTTCGAGAGTGGTGGCGACCTGGATGCGATAGGCGGTCTGATGCGCGCCACGGCGGGTATCGCTCAACTGCCATGCGAACTGCGGTGTCGGATTGTCGAGGCCGAGCGGGTTGATGAGGTTGTCGGTTTGCAGGCCAACGGGAGCGTCTTGAGAGCTGCCGGCTTTAGCAGCTGCGTGGCTTGAAGGAGGCAAGATGGAGAGGCACAAGGCAATGCAAAAGAACGAAGTCCATGAAGAGATGCGACCGGCTGACATACTTTCCTCGATTCGACGCTTTCTAATGTTGCCCGATGCTGTGACATTGTTTCAGGCGTAGCTGCTGCCCGTGGATTGTTTTCCGCGGCGTTGTTCGGTGATTCGCTGGACATAGCCGCTCTGGCGAAGCGCACAGATTGGATCGACGGGCAAATTGCGCGCCGACCGCCACTCGGATAGCAGCGGCCGAACATCCTGCCAGAAGGCACTTCGGAAGAGCTCTTCAGCAGCAACAAGATCGCACTTTTCCTGCAAGTGTGCGAGTTGTTCGCGATCGACGAGAGCGGCCTTGAGCCATAGCTCCTGCGCGCTCGCAACGGTCTGCACCATGGCTTCCATCTTGCCCTTGAGGTTGTGGCTTTGGTCGATCATGAACGCGACGTCCAATGCTACTCCGTCGGTGGCGGCTGCGTGTAATTCATGGAAGATGCGAAAGACCTGATACGGATCGATAGAGCCGATGGTGAGATCGTCATCGGCGTATCGGCGGTCGTTGAAGTGAAATCCGCCGAGCATGTTGGTGTGGATGAGCCACGCGACGATCTGTTCAATGTTCTGCCCTGGGTAGTGATGACCTGTGTCGACGAGAACTCGCGCCTGCGGGCCGGCAGCCTGCGAGAGATGCACGGCCATGCCCCAATCGGCGATGTCGGTATGGTAGAAAGCCGGCTCGAAGGGCTTGTACTCGACGAGCAATCGCTGGCCGGGATGCAGCGTCGAGTGAGCATGCTTTAAGGCTGCTTCAAGCCAGCCGATGCGGTGGCGCATGCTTTGAGTGCCAGGGTAATTGGAGCCGTCGGCGAGCCAGAGAGAGATATCGCGGGAATTCAATTGAGCGGCAATCTCGATGGAGTCGAGAAGGTGGGCCAGCGCTTTGCTACGAATCTCTGATGACGGGTTGCAGAGGGAGCCGAACTTGTATTCCTGGCTCTGAAAGAGGTTGGGATTGATGGAGCCGGAGCGCACGCCATGCTGCTGCTCGAGGGATTGAACCTTCTCGATGTCGGCCAGGCCGTTGGGCAGATCCCACAACACATGCAGGGCGACGGTTGGAGTGCTGCCGGTTAGGCGGTGAACCTCGGCGGCATCGCTGAACTTCTCTTCGATGGTGGAGGCGGCGGCTTCCTGGACGAATTTGCCGAAGCGTGTGCCGGTGTTAGCGAAGCCCCAGGATGGGATCTCGATCTTGAAGTCATCCAAGACCTGAAACGCCTGTTGCATCCCATCGGATGTGTTTCCCAAGGCCATGTTTCTGTTTCCTCTCTGAAGGGCAGACGGGATTCTTAAGTCAAACGAGATCAGGCGGTGACAAAATCAATCGACCTGCCGGAGACAAAATATTCTGTCAAGAGATACATTATCTATTGAACTCAGTCAAGGATGTTGATTCCAATAAGATGACGCGCGCGAAGAGTACCCATATTCCGAGATCCAATCACGCTATCGCGTGCTCAGCAGATTTCCATAACCCACTATGGCGGTTGAAGAGACAAGCACCAGCAGTGTAAGAAACACGAGGGCTTTGGTGCGACGGCCTACTCCGCGCCACTCGTGCAGAGCGATTCCCCAAAGTGTGCTGAAGATGATGATGCTGGCCATGTGCAGAGTCCAACTGGAGAAGCCATACTCCTTACCCATCTGGGTCTCGCCCATCGAGTAGAAGAAGAACTGCAGATACCAGGTGAAGCCGGCAATTGCGGAGAGTAGGTAATTCCTGCTCATGGAAGCGCCCGGTTCACGGCCCGCGGGAATACGGGTGTATTCGGCAAACGACTTGTTGCGGGCGCCAAGGATCAGGCACCAGACACAGTTGGTCACGAAGCCGCCGCTCAGCACCACAATCAGTACGGGAAAGCCCTGATACATGACGGATGTGCCGTGTGCCAGGGCTAGTGCTTTGATCGGCTCTCCGGCAGCCAGGCCAAAAGCAAAACACGCGCTCATGATGCCGCAGAAAGTTGCTACCGCAAGGCCTAACCGGAGATTAAACTCGGGAATATCTGCCTTCTGCTGCTCGACGGAAAGCTCCTTCTCTTTAGAGATACCGGCGGCTCCGGCAACCACGATTCCCAGCACGCAGACAGCTACGCCGATGACGATGACTACGCCGGATTTCTGCGAGAGCAGACTATGTCCGTTCGCAACGATTGCCGACCAGCAAGCGCCAAGCTTACCGCCCAGGCCGTCGCCCTGTGCAAAGGCGTCCGGCATCCCTGCGAACAGCGGCGGCACCAACGTGCCGAAGACAGCGGTATAGCCGAGCGCGACTGCCATGCCGAGGGAAAGGCCCAGATAGCGCATGGTCAGGCCGAAGGTCAACCCGCCGAATCCCCACAACAATCCGAAGAGAAAGCACCAGCCGAGGACATCGGAAGGAGTCTGGTGCAGCACGGTCAGCAAGTCCCGGCTAAAGAGAGAAGCCATAACCCAGGGCGCGACGATCCAGCTGACAACGCCGCCGACCAGCCAATAGGTTTCCCACGACCAGCCTTGAACTTTGCGGTAGGGAACATAAAAACTGGCAGACGCCAGACCGCCCAGCCAGTGAAGGAAAACTCCCAGGATCGGATTTGGCGTCAACTTCTGCGGGCTCCTCTTACGTAGACAACTTTTGTGCTTAATGAAATACCAGCGAATCGTAGGGGAGGGCCGGAACCCTTGTCAACGCGGGCCATGTGCTCTTGAGCACGGCTCAGGGCTTTTCTGCGAAGATAGGCGGGGATAGCTACCATATCTGGGAGTAACAAAGGAGCTTTGAATTGGCACGCGGCAAGATCAAACGGCTTTACCTGATTCCGATTCTCTCCAAGGCGCTTGATGTGCTTGAGGTATTGGAAGCGCAGAACGCTCCGGTGACGCTGGAGGATGTTTACCAGCAGACGCAGATTTCAAAGACAAGCGTGTACCGCATCCTCAAGACGCTGGTGCATCGCGGGTACGTTGCCCATGGAGAGAGCGGCGAGTATCGACTGGTTTCGCGGCCGCGGCGGCTGCGTTTCGGCCTGGCGGTGCAGAGCGCTGAGCTGCCATTCAGCCAACAGGTAGCGGCAAGCGTGACGGCGGCGGCGGCAAGTTCCGGCGTGGAACTAGTGGTGCTCGATAACCATTTCGACGCGGATATAGCGGTTCAAAATGCGGAAGAGTTCGTACGACAGCGGGTGGATCTGGTCCTGGAATTTCAGGCCGAGGAGCACATTGCGCCGCACGTTGCTTACATCTTGAAAAATGCCGACATTCCGTCGATTGCAATCGACGTTCCGCACCCCAATTCCACTTACTTTGGAGTGGATAACTTCGAGGTTGGATATGAGGCGGGGGTACTGCTCGCACAGCATGCGTCGCGTAAGTGGAAAGATAAGGTGGATTGGGTAATTGGCGTAGGTATGGCGGAGGCAGGCGGGTTTGTCCAGAGCCGGATAGCGGGAGCCTTCGAGGCAATTCGCACGCGCATGACGCAGATTCCTGCGGAACGCTTTCTGCGGCTTGAGGGCCGTGGGATGCGACAGCCGAGCAATCTAGCAATTGTTGAGTTCCTCCGCAAACATAAGCGCGGAGAGCGTTTCCTGGTGGCTACGGCTACCGATTCAAGTGCCTTGGGTGTGCTCGATGCAGCACGAACTGCCGGGCGTGAGGGAGACTTTGCCATCGCCGGCCAGGACTGCATTCCGGAGGTGATCGAGGAGATGGAAACTGGCAAGAGCGCCATTATCGGCTCGATTTCCCACGAGGTGCTAAGCTATGGACCACGGCTGATTCAATTAGGTATTACTCTTGTTCGCGGTAACTCGGTGCCGCCTTATAACTATGTCAAGCATCGAGTTGTAACTCCGCAGAGCCCGAAGGCAGACGATCGAGTGAAGTAGGTGGCTTCTATGCGGATGGTTAAATTCTGATGTGAAATATTTCCTCTATTGTTTTCGACCCGCTATCATGGAGAAGCGTCTGAGCACCGCCCTCCGACAGACGATGAATTCTCACAAGGAAGTACGATATGACCTCCACCGCTGTTGTTTCCACACTAAGGTATCTGGAAGATCGCTGGGACGAATCGATTGCCAGCACGCTCGATGGGCCCGAGCTTTTGCGCTACCGCTCGAACCTGCTCGGCTCCGATCTGCGAATCACCAATTTTGCCGGTGGGAACACGAGCTCCAAGGAGATCGAGACCGATCCGCTTACCGGCGAACCGGTCGAGGTTCTCTGGGTCAAGGGCAGCGGCGGCGACCTGGGATCGATGAAGCGCGCTGGTTTCGCAACGCTCTACCAGGAAAAGCTGCTGGCGCTGGAGCGAAGCTATCGCGGCGTGGAGTTTGAAGACGAGATTGTCGAGCTCTATCCGCTGGCGGCTTTCCGCGCCAATCCTGTTGCCGCTTCGATCGATACGCCTCTGCATGGATTTTTGCCGTTCAAGCATGTGGACCATCTGCATCCGGACTGGGCGATTGCGCTTGCGGCGGCGGCTAACGGCATCGACAAGATGGAGGAGTTCAATCGCGAGTTTGGCCATAAGCTAGTTTGGCTTCCGTGGCAGAGGCCAGGATTTGAACTGGCCATGATGATGAAGCGCGTGGTTGCGAATAACCCAGACTGCGACGGCATCGTGCTTGGCGGACATGGGCTGTTTACGTGGGGTGAGACGCACCGTGAGTCGTATCTGAATACCATCACGATGATCGATCAGCTGGGGCAATTCATCGCGCGTCATGCGGAGAAGGTAGGAGAGCAAACCTTTGGCGGGCAGACGCAATCTTCGCGAAACGATCGGCGAGCCATCGCAACTGCCGTCGTGCCCTTTCTGCGTGGGCGGCTGGGCTCGCAGCGGCGTTCGATTGCAAGCTATTCGGATGCTGAGGATGTGCTCGAATTCGTGAATTCAGTACGAGCGGAGCAGTTGGCCTATCTCGGCACAAGCTGCCCAGATCACTTCATCCGCACTAAGATACGACCGATGTTTGTGCCCTGGGATGCTAGCGCAGATGTGGATGCACTCAAGGCGAACATCGTAGAGTCGCTGAAGACATATCGCGCGGATTACAAGGCCTACTACGACAAGCACGCTACACCGGAGTCGCCCGCCCTGCGCGATCCCAGCCCGAGCGTGGTGCTGGTGCCGGGGCTGGGCATGTTCAGCTTTGGAAAGAATAAGACTGAAGCGCGCATTGTCGGCGAGTTTTACACCAATGCGATTCATGTGATGGAAGGCGCGAGCGCGCTGGGTCATGGCGAGGCGGAGATTCGTTCGGGCGATGCGATTCCGCAGGCCGGGCCTGCTGCAGCGGCGAAAGAGTTCGCAATCTGTTCGAACTACGTTGCGCTACCGCCTTCCGAGGCTTTTCGCATTGAATACTGGGCGCTGGAAGAGGCAAAGATTCGCCGCCAGCCTGCGGAGAAAGAGCTGAGCCGCAAGATCGTGCTGGTAGTCGGCGGAGGCAGCGGCATCGGGCGTGAAGTAGCGCGGCTGGCTGCGGAGCGCGGCGCTCATGTCGTGGTTGCTGATCGCGATGTGGCTGGCGCAGAACGGGTCTGCGGTGAGTTGAAGAAGATCGCACCGGCTGAATTTGCGACATGGACTGCGGTCGACATTCGCGACCGCGAGACGATTCGCAAATCGCTGCATGTGGCGGTCGAAGCTTTTGGCGGCGTGGACATTTTGATCAACACAGCTGCGCTGTTTGCTTCTTCGCCGGACGGGATTGTCTCTGACGCGATGTGGACCACCACGCTGGAAGTCAACGTCACGGCCAACTACCTGCTTGCCGATGAGGCTGCGAAGTTATTCCGCGACCAGGATCTCGATGCTTCGGTGGTACTGACGAGTTCGGCCAATGCTGTCGTCTCCAAACGCGGGAGCGAGGCCTATGATGTGAGCAAGGCGGCGTTAAGCCACCTGGTGCGTGAGCTTGCGATTGGGCTTGCTCCGAAGGTGCGCGTCAATGGCATCAGCCCAGCAACGGTTGTTAAAGGCTCGACGATGTTCCCGCGGGACAGAGTGCGAGCTTCGCTGACCAAGTACAGCATTCCATTTGATGAGTCGCTTTCAGATGAAGAGCTGCGCACACTGCTTGCTGGCTTCTATGCCAAGCGAACGCTGACGCATCAGCCCATCGACCCAGTCGATTGCGCGGAGGCTATTCTCTTCCTCGCTGGAGAGCGATCGCGCTGCACCTCTGGCCATCTGATTCCTGTGGATGGAGGCTTGCCTGAGGCCTTCCTGCGGTGAGAGAAATCCGCGATAGTCGAGCGCTGGTCGCTATCGATCTCGGTGCGGAGAGTTGCCGTATTTCGCTGCTTCGCTGGCTCGGCGATGAGCCTGAAATCACGATGGTGCACCGGATCGCGAATGGGCCCCTTCAAGATGGCAAACATCTCTACTGGCCGCTGGAGCGGATTCTTACAGGCGTGGAAGAAGGACTGCGCAAGGCGGCCGCAGCTGCACCTGAGGGCATTCGTTCCATTGCGGTGGATGGATGGGCGGTGGACTACGTCCGCCTTGGTGCGAACGGCAAGCCTGTCGCTGCGCCCTTCTGTTATCGCGACGAGCGGACGCTTGCTGCCAAGATTGCTGCCGATGCGCTGGTCTCTCCCGATGCTTTTTTTGCGCAAACAGGAGCGCAGCCTTTGCGGATCAATACTGTGTATCAGCTTGTGGCTGATGCACGCGCGGGGCACGATACGCGCATGCCGTGGATGCTGCTGCCGGAGTACGTACTGCATTGGCTGGGCGGGCGGCGAGTGACAGAGTACACGAATGCGACTCATACCGGGCTTGTCGATCTGGAGACAGGCGACTGGTCGCGTGACCTCTTTGAGCGGCTGGGTTTGGCGCTGGAGGCTGCGCCGGAGATTGTGCACACGGGAAGCAGACTGGGCAAACTTCGCGGAGAGCTGGCTTCCCTTCCTGCATTTTCCGACACGGAGTTGATCGCGCCTGCCTGTCATGACACTGCCTCGGCGATTGCGGCCATCGCCGGTGGAATGGAGCGCACGGCGTATATCGTCTCGGGAACATGGTCGCTGGTTGGGACGGTGGTCGAGAAGCCGATCCATTCCAACAAGGCGCGGCGGGCTGGATTTACCAATCAGGGTGCGGCTGCGGGTGGATATTGTTTTCACACGAACGTGAATGGAATGTGGCTTGTGAAGCAGTGTCTCGATCACTGGTGCGGTGAAGGGCGCGTGATTGATATACCAACCCTGATCGCAGGGGCTTCTGAAATTGAATCCATTCCAGGGTTCATCGATGTGGATGCGCCGGAGCTGCTGCTGGCCGGTGAAATGCCCGCGCGGATCAACGCTGAATTGAGCTGCAAAGACTTCCCTGCTATTGCGGATGTCGCGGGTAATGAGGCTATCTTCGCGCGTGTGATCTTCGCCAGCCTGGCACGGCGTTATGCGGAGGTGTTGCGCAACCTGGAATCGCTGTGTGGAAGCAGCTTTGAGCGCATCACGATTCTTGGTGGAGGCAGCCGCAATGCTCTGCTGCGGAAGCTCACCGAAGAAAGCACTGGACTGCCTGTGGTAATCGGTGAGGCGGAGGGTTCAACGCTGGGCAACTTCGCAGTGCAACTGGCAGCACTGGAAGATGGAGACCAGGCTGGGCAGGCGTTTGCGGAACGAGTGCAAAGCTGGGCTGCGCGACTCGCGCTAAGCGATCGACTGTAAACTCCACAAGTGAGAATTGAGGCAGGCGGGCTGGTTATCATGGAGATATGCCGAATCCATATCCGCTAGGCCAGACGCTGCTGATTGATGCCGACGACACGCTCTGGGAAAACAACATCTACTTCGAGCGTGCGATTGCCGCTTACATCAGCTATCTCGATCATCTGCCGCACACGCCAGAGCAGGTAAGGCAGGCGTTGAATCAGGCTGAGCGGGAGACGATTCTGTCTCACGGTTACGGGCTGACCAGCTTTACGCAGTCGCTGATTGCTTGCTTTGAGGCGTTGTCTGCGGCGTCCGCGAGCGAGGATCAGAAGAGCCATATTCGAAGCTTTGGGCACAGCATCTCGGAACACGAGATTGAGCTGCTACCCGGAGTGGCGGAGCTGCTGCCGGAATTGGCTTCGCGGCATCGGCTGATCCTGATGACAAAGGGCAGCCAGGCTGAACAGGCGGATAAGCTGGCTCGTTCAGGGCTGGCACAGCATTTCTCCGCAGTGGAGATTGTCGCCGAGAAGAATCCTGCGGCCTACGCGGACGTTGTTGCACGGCATGCATGCCCACCGCACTCCACCTGGATGATCGGCAACAGTCCGAAGTCGGATATCAATCCAGCGCTGAAGGCGGGGCTTAACGCGGTATTCATCATTCATAAAGACACGTGGGTGCTGGAGCATGCGGAGATCGACGCTGCGCCCGAGGGGCAAACGCTGCTCGAAGTGGAGTCGTTTCGCAAGCTGGCTGATGTCTTTTAACCGTAATGTTTCAAATTGGTCACATGGGTGTCTGCGTCGGGCACACTGCGATTGACAGGCCTATAGTGCGCCGATATTCTTGCGCCATACGGTATGTGTGCGAGGCTTCGCGCTGTGCCTAATCCTGACGCCACTGGAGACCGCCCAATGAGCACTCTTCTCACTCCGCCCAGCAATTCGCCCTTGAGCTCTGACATGGAAGAGTGGGATGAGTTTTTGAAGGGCCGCTATCAGGAGGGCAAGAGCGAAGAAGAGTTTCGCCAGTACGACAAGGAAGCCAATCCGGGCGTGGCGGAGTTTTACCGCCTGAACCACGAAAACATGACGATGGACTACGTACTGCAGAAGGAAAAGCAGTACTTTGGCCTCGACAAGGGCGAAAAGACTATCTGGGAAGCGGCGGAGTTTCTGAATACGCTGGTCGATGACAGCGACCCCGACACCGACCTGACGCAGATCGAGCATCTGCTGCAGACCTCCGAAGCGATTCGCGCCGATGGCCATCCGCGATGGTTTGTGCTGACCGGCTTTGTGCATGATCTCGGCAAGGTGCTGTGTCTCTGGGGCGAGCCGCAGTGGGGCGTGGTGGGCGATACCTTTCCGCTGGGATGCGCCTTTTCGAAGGACATTGTTTTCCCGGAATATTTTGCAAAGAATCCGGACCTGCATCATCCTGTTTATTCGACCGAGAACGGCATCTATGAGCCCGGCTGTGGGCTGGACAAGGTGCATATGTCGTTCGGGCATGACGGCTACATTTACGAAGTGATGAAGAACTATCTGCCGATGGAATCTCTCTACATGCTGCGCTATCACTCGTTCTATCCGGCGCACAAGCATGGAGCTTATGCGCACCTGATGAACGATCAGGATCGGGAGATGTTCCGTTGGGTCAATGAGTTCAACAAGTACGATCTCTATTCGAAGGGCCATGCCAAGCCCAATCTGAAAGAGCTGAAGCCCTACTACGACGAGCTCTTCGCGGAGTTCTTTCCGGCGAAGATTGCCTGGTAGCAGGGCTGCCGCGCTTGACCGCCGAGATGCAGGTCTGATCTACTTTGTCCAACGCTATGCAGAGCATTTTCATTTCCGCGATTCGAATTAGCCGCCCCAATTCAGGTTTGGGCGTGCTCGCGGGATGCGACGCCTGACAGACTCTCCGAAGAAGATTCGGTAAGCAGCACACAGACCACCTCCCGCAGATGCGGCTGGTGGTTTTCTTACGTTTGGCCCAGTAGTTAAGAGAAAGAAAGATTCAGGAGACTCCCCTTGGAACCCGTAACATTAGCCACTATCGAAGAAGCTCGCGAACGCATCGGCGACGCTATTCATCTATCGCCATGTCAGCTCTCGCACCATTTGAGCGAGCGCGTCGGTTTGCCGGTTTTTCTCAAGCTTGAAAACCTGCAGCGCACCGGTTCCTTCAAAGAGCGGGGCGCGCTGAACAAGTTGCTCACACTTACCGACGAGGAGCGCAAACGAGGCGTGATTGCAGCATCGGCTGGAAATCATGCGCAGGGCGTGGCGTTTCATGCGACCAAGCTGGGCATCCGCTCGCAGATCGTGATGCCGCAGGCTACTCCGCTGGTGAAGGTGGTTTCGACGCGCGGCTTTGGGGCGGAGGTGATTCTGCATGGGGCCAACTACGACGAGGCTTGCGAAGAGGCGTTGGCGCGATGCGAGCAGCAAGGACTGACCTTCATCCATCCCTTCGACGATCCGGTCGTGATCTCAGGACAGGGCACGATCGGGCTGGAGTTGCTGGAGCAGATCTCCGATCTTGAAGCGGTAGTGGTGCCCATCGGCGGCGGTGGATTGATTGCCGGCATCGCCTGCGCACTCAAGGAGCGCAATCCGAAGATTCGCGTGGTCGGCGTCGAGCCGGAAAAGCTGCCTTCGATGCTGCGGGCTCGCGAAGCTGGAACTCCGATCACGCTGGCTCCGCAGGCCACGATTGCTGACGGCATTGCGGTGCGACGCGCTGGAGATGTGACGCTGCCGCTGGTTTCGCGCTATGTGGACGAGATTGTCACGGTGGACGATGAGGAGATCGCGAGCGCGATCCTGATGCTGCTGGAGCAGGAGAAGACACTGGCCGAGGGAGCCGGAGCGGCTGCACTGGCGGCGCTGCTGCAGGCTAAGACGAACCTGCGGCATCGGCGCACCGCGGTGTTGGTCTGTGGCGGCAATATCGATGTCACGCTGCTGGCCAAGATTATCGAGCGCGGCTTGGTGAAGGACGGCCGCCAGCTTCGTATTCGCGTTTATCTGCTCGACCGGCCGGGTGCGCTGCTGCATTTGACGGAAATTCTGGCCCGGGAGCGCGCCAATATCGTCGAAACCATTCACAACCGCTCGTACTATGGCGTGAGCCTGGCGGAGACGGTGATCGATGTCACGCTGGAGACGCGCGGAGCCACGCATATTACTGCGATCAGCCATGCACTGAGCGAGGCCGGCTTCCGGTTTGAACGCATACTGTAAGCTGGCGGGGTGCGGGAAAATGGGAATGAAGCCTGCAGTAGAGATTCGCAACCAGGAGGGCGGAATGATCGCGCGCATCTGGCACGGATACACACTCCCCGAGCATGCCGACGCTTACGAAGCCATGCTCAAGCCTGAACTGTTGCCGGGGATCGGCAAGATTCCCGGGTATCGCGGCAGCTATCTTCTGCGGCGGCCGCTGGGGAATGAGATCGAGTTTGTCACTGTGATATTCGCCGATTCGCTCGATCACATTCGCGCTGTGGCCGGCGAAGAGTACGAAAATGCGGTGGTTCCGGAAAACCGGCGCAAGCACCTCTCGCGATGGGATGAGAAGGTGACTCACTACGAGATCGCTTCTACTCACGGCCTGCCTGGACATGGCCTGCCTGGCTTCGGCGGCTAGCGTTGCAGCTCGGTCCGGCGCGTATTCTGAAGTCAGCCATGTATACGCCAAAGTTCAACCAGGTCACAGACCGCGCGATTCTGCTTGAGGCGATGCGCGCGTGGTCTTTCGCCATTCTTTTCGGACCTGACGCCAATGGAGCGCCGGTGGCTACGCATCTGCCGCTGGTCGTCCATGATGAGGGTGAGCATGGCTTGCTGGAAGGCCATTTTGCGCTTGCCAATCCGCATTGGAAGGCACTCGCCGGGCGCGAGACGCTGGTGGTTTTCTCCGGGCCGCACAGCTATGTTTCGCCTGAGCTGTATGCCGAGCGCAAGTCCGTGCCGACGTGGAATTACATTGCCATCCACGCGACGGGCACGCTTGAGATTGTGGAAGATGAAAAAGATGATCCGGCCGCGGCTCATGCGCGGAAAGACGCGCTGTTGAAAAACCTGATCGCGGTGAACGAGCCTGCATACGCCGCACAGTGGAATGACCTGCCGATCGGGTATCGAATCTCAATGACCAGCGGCATTGTGGGCTTTCGAATTTCGATTGCGAAGATTGAAGGAAAATTCAAGCTGAGCCAGAACCGGCCTGAGATCGACCGCCGCTGCATCCACGATACCCACGCGGCAGGAACACCCGATCAACAGGCGCTGGCACAGTGGATGGAGCGGCTCGTCGAATTGCCACATCAACGATAGGGCACCTACTTCCTGGCTGAAGATGCTGTTTCGGCGTGTATTCCATTGAAGGCGTAAGCTGCATTTTCAAAAGTGTCTACCTCACGCCGCCGTAGTGGATGACACTGTCACCTTCGACTTTTTCGATCGGGCTGCTGAAATACAAAGAGGAGCAGGTCCGTTGTGAGGAGCGAGATCGGAGAGTGCTGAACGCAGATGTCCTATGGCTGAGGCACGAATTCGCGAGACGACATTTCCTGGCATTCCTAACGCGACTCCAATTTCGGACACATTCATCCCCTTGTAGTACCAGAGAGTCGTAACCTTCCGCTCCAGGTCGCAAAGATGATGAATTGCGCCAGCTATCCGGTGTTTGACTTCTTCACCCATACAACGAACAAGGGGATCATCCTCCGGACGCGCCGGGGCATAAACCATCTCTTCTTCGCCGGAATCACCCTCCCGCAGCCGATAGAGTGCACCGATCTCCAGGCTACGCAGCTCGCTTTTCAATTGCTGGTAATCAGCAAGGCTGATTTTCAACTCGTCAGCAATTTCCTCTTCGGAGGGAGCGTGGATGTCTCGGGCGGCCAGGGTGCGAATCGCTTTCTGCATTGCTCGCCCCTTACGCCGTATTGCTCGAGGAGCCCAATCGAGGACACGCAGACTATCGAGGATCGCCCCCCGAATTCGGAATTGGGCAAAACCCGAAAATCGAATCTCCTTGGCGGGATTGAACTTGGCAAGGGCTTCCACCAGCCCAACCGATCCTGCTGAAAACAAGTCTTCGATATCAACATTTGGAGGCAGTCTTCCCTGCATTCTCCTGGCCAGGGAATGCACCATGGGTAAATGGGCAAGCACGGCTTGTTCCGCCTCATAGGTCGGATTTGGCATGGGCGAATGTGTAGCGGTCTGAATGCGCATGTGATCTTTTTCCTTTCTTTGGTTACTTGAGTTCCAAAAAACTGACACATTAGTAACATTTACTTTTTCGAAGAAACTGCGCAAAAGTAACCACAGCATTCAAAGTTGTTTGTCAATTTGATCAAAACTATCCTTCTATCCGACTTAACCCAATCGACGGCAAGGAGCGCAAAGGCATTGCCTGCAGCTGATCCAGGCGAAATTCCGCGTGCCGAAGGCGGCAATTTTCAATCTCATGCCGCCTCTGGTTCATCGGATAGCTAATGAGCACAGCAAGAGATCTGAACGTTCTCGACAACCCCATTTGGAACTCCCTTTTGACTCGTCACGCGAGGTTCGCCCAGGGCGGCGAGTTGGCGCGGCGATTTGATCCGGAGATTGGGCCGCTGGCTGGCATGAAAGATGAGAACGCCGCAGCTTACGAAGCTCTGGGCAAGCTGCTGGCTCCCGGTGAAGCTGTTGCGCTCTTTCTGGGATTGCCACCTGCACCGCCTGCCGGATGGGAGATCCTACTGCACAAGTCAGGGGACCAGATGGTCTTCCAAGACGAGACGATCACTTACGACCAAAATCTGCCAATCGAGCCACTTGGATCAGCCGATGTGCCTGAAATGCTCGAACTCACGAGTCTGACCAATCCCGGTCCCTTTCGCCGGCGAACGATTGAGCTGGGGGATTTTATTGGCATTCACGAAGGCGGCCGACTGGCTGCCATGGCCGGGGAACGCCTTGCGCTGGGGAAATTTAGGGAAGTCAGCGGGGTCTGCACCCATCCCGATTTCCGCGGGCGCGGCTATGCGCAGGCTTTGGTGGCAGCGGTGGCGAACTCCATTCTCAATCGCGGCGAGACGCCGATGCTGCATGTGTACTCGGACAACCTAAGCGCGATTCGAGTTTACGAAGCGCTGGGATTTACCCTGCGGCGAAGGTTTGAGTTTGCATTTATAGCCGCTCCGGAACGGCAATCATGACGCTGGTAGGCGCTGGGGCCAACGGATTGCTGCGCCTTCCGTCAACTCTCGCCATTTGCTATACTTCATAGGTTGCCTCACGCGGAGGTGGCGAAATTGGCAGACGCACAAGCTTGAGGTGCTTGCGCCGCAAGGCATAGGGGTTCAAGTCCCCTCCTCCGCACCAAACATCTTCCCGTTGCGGGTATCCATGGCGTGGCTTTTCATACGCAGCCCGGCTAACGAGGCCCAGGAAAGCAGTAACGAATGAACTTTTTGCTTGGCGCAGTACTGGTAATTCACGTAGTGGTTTGCTTGTTCCTCATCGGCGTCGTCCTGCTGCAGCAGGGTAAGAGCGCCGACCTCGCTGGCACCTTCGGCGGTCAGGGCTCCCAGACGGCTTTCGGACCTCGCGCAGCAGCGAACCTGCTCACCAAGATGACCGGATGGGCTGCGGCTCTCTTTATGGTCACTTCCCTTTCGCTGACAATTCTGTACCTGCGCTCTTCCGGATCGAGTTCGTCTGTGCTTTCAGGCATCAAGGCCACGGCGCCGGCTTCGGCCCCAGCCAAGACCGGCAAATAGCAGATCCTTCCGGAACATAGCTTCCTACGGAAGCCCGCAATTGCGCGTGTTTGGCGCAGCGCAGTTTGCTGGAATCAACCGCCGAACGTGCCTGCTCTTTCTGCCCTACAATTTCCTCATGTCCTCTGAATCTGCCACTTCTCAACCCTTCTTGATCGAGAGCTTTCCCGTCGGGCCACTGAGTTGCAACTGTACCCTGATGGGCGATCTGAGAAGCCGCGAGGCGATCGTCATCGATCCAGGCGAAGAAATCGCCCGGATTCACCGCCGCCTGGCGGAGTTGGGCCTCAAGCTCACACAGATTCTAATCACCCATGCACATATCGATCACATTGGCGGCGCGCTGACGCTGAAGCGTCTCACCGGCGCGCCCATTCTGCTGAATGAAAATGACCTGCCGCTGTTGAAGATGATGGACGAACAAGCCGGCTGGCTGGGTATCGAAACTCCGGAGACGGAATCGCCCGACGCCAGCCTTGCGGATGGCCTCACGGTAGGTTTGGCGAGCTGTCCTGCGCAGGTGATTCATACGCCGGGCCACACTCAGGGCAGCGTTTGTCTCTACTTCCGGCAGTTCGACCTGCTGGCGGCTGGAGACACACTCTTTGCCGGCAGCATCGGGCGCACGGACCTTCCTGGCGGCGACTCACACCAGATTATCCAGTCGATTCACAACCGCCTGCTGGTGCTGCCGGAAGAGACTAACGTGCTGCCGGGGCATGGCCCCATGACGACTATCGGTGAAGAGAAGTGGCGGAATCCATTTCTGATTTGATTCCGCTGGATGCTGGGCCAATGGCGGCTTCGTCTGATTTGCTATGAGTTTCTGCGCAGTGGTAAGACTCGCAGTCGCGTGCGGTTTATATCAACCGTAAGCAGGGCTCCGTTTTCAAGTTCAGGCGCCATTTGATGTAGCGCTGCGATCACCGAACTGCCGATGGCCTCTACGCTCACGTTATCTCCTCTTATCTGTACGACGCTTGGTTTTTCGCCTTGTGTAGCAGCGAGGATCGCACTGAAATCCAGATCATGGGTCAGAACAACATAATCGTGGATTCGTGAATAGGCCATGATTTCCGGATCGGGAGCGTCGTATCTGCCGACTGCTGACCAGTGAACTGCCTCCAAGCCTGCAGAGGTCAGTGCGCAATCCACCGGGGCGACAAGTTCATGTCGACGAGAAGCTTCATTTTGCTGCTAGCGTGACTTCTCGCTCTTCTGCGCGCCATGCCGCATAGCGAAGCGACTGAAAGATATCCGGCCTCTCCAGATACGGATAATCTGCCAGGATTTCATCGACGCTCTGCCCTGCACCAATCTGGCCAACGATCATTCCAACCGTAACGCGCAGACCACGGATGCATGGTTTGCCTCCCATGACGTCCGGCTGCTGGGTGATGCGATCCAGTTGTTCCATAGCGCTTCCTTGTGGATATCTACTGACTGAGTAGAGGATACACCCGGTCAGAATCCGGCGATACTAGCAGCACTGAGGGGGTTATTTGCCACCAGATGCGGTCGAGGTCGGAAGCAACGCCTTCAGCTTCTCCGTCGCCGCATCGATGGCTTTGCTTTCGGTTTCGAGTACTTTGCCGACGCTAACCGTAGACTCCCCGGCCACCGACCACTTGCGCTGCTCGATAGCTTCGCGGACGGCAGGCAAAGTCTTCACACCGTAGCCTGTGTAAGCTCCGGGCGCGTAGAGCTGGTGCTTGAAATAGCTGCGGTCCGGCAGGCCGGCAGGGTTGAAATAAGCGCGCTCCGTCTGCATCAATAGATGGTTCACTTGATCGATCGTGGCAGCATCCAGATCGTCACCACCGTTGGCTTCGGCAGCTTTGAATGCCTTCTGATACTCACGCGCGCTGGCAGTCAACTCAGTAGAGCCATTTTCCAATGGGGCGAAGTTCAGGAACGGCGGCATCGTCTCGCGCTTGGGAGCGGCGATGGGATTCTTCGGGTCGTTGGTGGCATCGAAGACGCCTTCGTCGAGCTCCTTGTTCTTCTCGGTGGTCTCGTCCTGCTCGGTCTTCAACAGTTTCTTGACCTCATCCACGTAGGTGGAAACTGTCTCGGCGGTGTTGGCGAAGTTGTAGGGCAGCAGTTCAGCATCGGCCATGCGCATCATGGCTGAGCCAGACACCTGGGCCATGGCTCGGCCATAGACAAAGTTGGTGTCGGCAAAATGTGTGTACCAGTAGAAATCGTCGTAAATGGAGTGGTATTCGCTGCCTCGGTCTTCGCCGCCGAAGCCAAGATCGAGCGAGGGAATGCCGGCGAAATCGAGGAAAGAAACGTAGTCCGAACCATCGCCGAGCGCGCCGAGGTGGAGATCGGTGCGCGAACGGGCTTCGCTGCGGTCGGTGCCGCGACCGCGCGCAATCTCAACCTTGCGCGTACGTTCGAGGACCGAGATTCCCTTCTCGGGGTCTTTGACATCCGCTGCGACGCCGTTGATGAAGTGCTCAAGACCATGCGAGCCCTCGAGAAAAAGAAAGCCGCGACCATTGGAATCGGTGTTGAGGTACATGACGGCCTTCTGCTTGAGCTCGTCGACGTGTGTCTCAACCCACTCTGTCGAGCCCAGCAGCCCTGGCTCCTCGCCATCCCAGACGCAATAGACGATGGTCCGGCGCGGCTTCCATCCCTGCTTGACGAGCTCGCCGAGCGAACGCGCTTCTTCGAGTTCCGCTGAAGCGCCGGAGACGGGATCGTCCGCGCCATTGACCCAGGCATCGTGATGATTGCCGCGAATGACCCACTCATCCGGCTCGGTGCTGCCGGGTATCTTGGCGATCACGTCATAGAGGGGCTTGATGTCCCAGTTCGAGAACATCTTCAGATGCACCTTGGCCACACTCGGAGTTTCTGACGTCCCCTCGCCCTGACCGATGTGGTAGGTGATCGGCAGCCCTCCGCGCCAGGTTGCCGGAGCCACGCGGCCACCGATGGCCTGCAGAAGCGGAGTCGCGTCGGCATAGGAGATAGGCAGCACGGGAATCTTGGTGATGATGGGCGTATCTTTGCGATCCAGCCGCTTGGCGTCCTTGGTTGCGCCGACGCCCGGAGTAAGCGGATCGCCGGGAAAAGCTGTATCGTTCACACCGCCGCGCTGGACACCGTCTTTGGGCCGGCCCGCGCCTTTGGGGAAGGATTCGGCGACGCCGTAGCCGTCGTTAGCCGGATCGGAGTAAATGATGCAGCCGAGGGCACCGTGCTCGGCGGCAACTTTGGGCTTGATGCCGCGCCATGCTCCGCCGTAGCGTGCAATGACGATCGCGCCTTTGACTGACACTCCCAGGCGATCCAGCTCTTCATAGTCGTCGCGCGTGCCGTAGTTCACGTAGACCAGCGGGCCGGTTACATCGCCATCGCCGGAGTAGGCGTTGTAGGTCGGGAGCTGCTCGGCCGTCTGGTTTGAGGTTGGATCTTCGGGAACGACGGGCTCTTTGAGGGACGCTGTGAACTTAACCGCGCCACTCTCATCCTGCAGTTGTACCAGCCGCTCCTTGGGCGTGGGAAAGAGCACGTAGAAATTTTCGATTTGCGCGTCGAAGCCCCATTCCTTGAACTTTGCCAGCATCCACTCGGCGTTGTCCTTGTCGTATGGCGATCCGACGTGGTGCGGCCGCGCGGAAAGCCGCCGCATGTTTTCGCGGATGTTGTCGGGCACGGGCATGGCACGGAATTTCTCTTCCCAGGTGTGCTCCGCATCGGAGGCCGCGCGGGAATACCCATCCAGTTGAGCCGAAGATTTGCTCCCGGACGCGCTGTTCTGCTGGGCCAAAGCGACAGGTGGAGGAGAAATAAGCGTAGGCAACAAGGCAACGGCGAGTAACCGGGAACGGATCATTGGATCTCCAGGACGGAAGTAGATTTATGGGCTTGCGACCGGACAGGTCGTGCAGATCGGGCAGGTTGATCCGGTTAACGCACAGTATATCTTTGCCATTCGGCTTTGGCTGGGGAAATTCCGCGGCTTCAACCACTTCTCTTGCCATGCTCGGTACGCGAACGAATCTCAAAATGGGCAGTAGCGCCAAAATTATTGTTCTTGCCGCGAAACGAAAACCCTTCGCACGTCACTAATACCCATAAGCCCCGTCCGGCATATAGGCTGCTTGGGGTTTGCCGGAAAACGGCAGGGCTCCAACCTCAAAGTCTGGAGATGCAACATGGGCTGCGGTCAACAGCAAGTCAGCTTGAATACCAAGGCAACGATCCCGGTCCACGCTCCCGTGTGTACCGCCTCCTGCCTCCCCGCGAACGACTTCAAAGCGATGGCAATGCAAGGACTCAGTTCTCTGCGGCGGTTACGGCCGGAGCGCCATGCCGACGCTCACGATGCGGTATCCCTCTGGAAGACGCGGCTCTTCAGGTTGACCCAATGAACCCGCTGAACCCGCTAGTCTATCGCGATCTGCCGCTCAAGGCGCACTCCGGCGCACGGACAGGGTTGCGGCAGCGCTCGCGCGCCTCATTGCATGAGAGGGAACACCGCGAATTGCAGGCTTCGACAGCGGATACGGCGATGCTATACTTGCGCCGTGAAAGGTACGCGGAGCCAGTCTTGGAATTTTGTTCCTTCGATGCCTCATACATCGACAGTCTTTGCGCGGGAGATCGGCCGACACAGGACCATTTTGTCGGCTACTTCACCACGCTTCTGCAACTGAAGCTCCGCTCTCGATTGCAATCGCCGCAGGCAGTCGAGGACGTGCGCCAGGAGACCTTTGCGCGCGTGCTCAAAGCCCTGCGCAATCCTGGTACGCTGCGCCAGCCGGAGCGGCTCGGGGCCTTCGTCAACACCGTCTGCAACAATGTACTGTTCGAGCACTATCGCGCCTCCTCGCGCAGCCAGTCGCTTGATGAAGAGGGTCAGCCGGAGCTGCCAGCCGTCGGCGCCGACGCGCTCGACCTGGCTTCGCAAAAAGAGATGAAGATTAAGGTAAGGGAGATCCTGGTGGGCCTTGCGCCACGCGACCGGCTTCTGCTCAAGGCGGTCTTTCTCGACGAGCGGGACCGCGATGATGTCTGCCGCGAGTTTGGCGTGGAGCGCGAATACCTGCGTGTATTGCTGCATCGCGCCAAGCAGGAGTTCAAAGTGGAATATCTAAAGCGCATGGGCAATAAAGCACCTCTTGGAATGAATTCCTGATCGTCTTGAAACGGCTAGCGCACGGGCCACACTATCGAAGGAAGGGCAAAAGACCCTGATGGAGTAGCGGAGTGGAAACCATGGATCACAGCGAAGCGGTAGAACAGATGCTGGCGGAAAAGTACCTGTTGAATGAGCTGCCTCCAGAGATGCGCGACGCTTTTGAGGAGCACATGTTCGACTGTCCCGAGTGCGCCTTTGACATGCGCGCCGGTGCTGCCTTTGTCGACGAAGCCAAACTGCAGCTGCCTGGTCTGACCATGCAGGCAGCTGGAGCTCCGGGCGCCGCATCCTCGGCCCCAGCGGAGCTGCGAGCAGTTTCGCCGATGAAGAAGCGAAGCCTTTTTTCATGGTGGCGGCCCATGTTTGCCTCGCCCGTATTTGCGGCGCCGGTCTTTGCGACACTGCTGCTCGTCGTCGGATATCAGAATCTGGTCACATTCCCAGCAATGCGTGCAGCCTCCACCGAGCCTCACTTCGCTTCCTCGCTCGCGCTTCACTCCGGAGCGCGTGGCGCAACCCATACCGCAGTTGAGGCCGGCCGCGAGCAGGATGTGGTCCTGTCCATCGATGTGCCGCTGCAGAACTCGTACCCCTCTTATACTGTTGACTTGTACGATCCGCAGGGTAAACTTGCGTGGACTCGGAAAGTTGCAGCGAGCGCGGTCAGCAGCGAAGACGGCACTCTCTGGGTAACAATCCCCGGTGCCGGCCTGCGGCAGGGTTCCTATGCGCTGGCTGTCTCCGGAGCCGATTCCGCGGGTCAGTCCATCGAGATTGAGCGCCGCACTTTCGACATCCACTTCCGCAATTAGTATCCGTGGGAACGCGAGAAACGCCCCCTGCAGAAAAGCGAGACAGCTATGCCAGAGACCGTCAAACGGGACCACTACTACCACGCCGAGGCGACCGCCCTCAGCGGCATCCTGGACCTACCACTGGTCCAGGTGATCAACCCGCAAGCCACGGCCACACTTCCTGAAAAAGGCGGCTACATTTCCCAACAGGCACAGCCGTACAAGGTGGAATCAGTCCTCTCTTACGAATCTGCCAATACCCAGGTAGCAGGCAATCGCGAGAAGAAACCAGGGCACGGTTGGAACACGCTGGTGACGTCAGTGGTGGAGGGACTTAACATACTCGACGTGGTCACTGCCGACCGCATCGTGGGACAGGTCTCAACCGAGTATCCGCTCGACGGCTATGTCCCATCGATTACGTTTTTGGGGACGCGCTTTGAGAATCTTCGTATCGCCGGTCATGAGGTCAAGCTGGATTGGGACCTTAATCTTTGCGGCAAGAAGCCGGAGGGAGACGCGCCCTACACCAAAAGCTCTGATTTTGTGAACCGCGTCGCGCAACAACATGCGACCCTTCGAGCAACCCGGCCAGGTCATGAAAATCCTCTCGCGGAATTGCTGGCGCGATACAATCTCTATCCAGAGAGCTTCGAGAACAGCACCGGCGATGAGGAGAATGTCGAATGCTCGTTGGTCACCAAGGCCGAGGGCTCCTTCCCCGGGCAATGCTGTGGGCATGTGATTCAGGTTCCAAACTTCGGCACGATCCATTTGGCGGTGTTGAAACTGAAGCATGGCGACTTCAAAGAAGAAACACGCGTCCCGGAGAAAACGCTCTTCGAACTGACCATGATCGAGATCGAGATGGGCTGCATCGGACAAGGCGTCGCAAAGGTAGCCGCGCAAATCGCTGGGGGACGCACAAAACCATAGCATGGGTTCTTTTCCTGCTAGCGACGCTGACATTATTAAACTGTCGGCGCGCTCTTCCAAAACAGGCTCTATACGACCAGATTTATTTGATGTTCTTACACGGGCGATTGATTGACAGCGAATGTGCTGCGGCCAATCTTTCGCTGCGATTCCGTAACTCCGACCCCAAATGGTCGGCTAAATTCACTTTATTGCAAGCTGAATCAGCCGCCTGGCGAGGAAGAAATCAGGAAGCGATCAGCGCTCTCTCGCAGCAGCAAGTCTCTTCTGAAGATTCGGAGATGACTATCGAGCGGCTTTCAATCCTGGGTTTAGCTTACGCTCACTTACATCACATTCAAGAAGCAGAACGATTGCTCGACGATGCAGAAAATCTGTGTTCCTCCATTGATTCAAGAGCATGCGGAGGGTTATTCCGTGCGCGTGGCGGTGTTGCAGTCGAGGAAGGAAAATACCAGGAAGCGGATCTGTTCTTCGAAAAGAGCCTGCTATCTTCCCGGAAGTTTGGACAACGTTGGGACGAAGCCGTTGCTCTAATGAATTTGGGCGGTAATTATCTCTCCGAAGAACGGTTTAGCGAAGCGACGGAACGGTTACGTGACGCAAGCCAGATCGCCGCTCAGCTAAACGCAGAAGACGTTTTGATCAATACATTAGGCAACTTAGGCTGGGCATTCTACAAACTAGGCGATGCGGAACGAGCCTTAACGCTACTTGAAGATGCAGAAAAACGGGCAGTATCGGTAGGAGATACCTACGACGCAATTGCGTGGCTTACGGATTCTGGTCATGTTTATCAAGATTCTGACAGGCTGACGCAGGCAGCCCAATCTCACCGCCTGGCCTTTAAGCTCGCAAATGAGATCAACAGTAAGGAAGACATTATCAATGCGCTCGAGGATCTGGCGCACGTTTCAGTCGAAGCTGGGCAGTTGGAAGAAGCGGCAGGATATATTAAACAAGTCACCCCTCTCATCAATGCGAACGAGAACCCTCTGGATGTGTTGGATGTGAAGCTCGCGCAAGGCGAGATTTCAGCCTCGCGCCATGAAGACGCACAAGCTGCGCGATTATTTCGAGATGTTGAGCATGATCCAGCCAGCCAAACTTCGATGCGATTTGGCGCGGAGCATGAGTTGGCTCGTCTGTATGAAAGCCAAGGCAACGCCCGTCTGGCAGAGGACATGTACCGAACCTCGCTCTCGACCTTTGAGGGTGCGCGGGATCAGTTGAAGAACGAAGATTCCAAATTACCCTTTCTCGCCAACGCCACACGCATCTACGACGATTACATTCATTTCCTTGTAACGCGAGACAAAGACGACGAGGCCCTGATCACTGCCGATCAGAGCCGGGCGCAGACTTTGGCCCAGGGCCTGGGACAGGCGACCAGTCAACAAGCCTCGCATCTCGCGGCGATGTCTCCCAGCGCCGTAGCACGCAAGGCAGGCGCGACGCTGCTTTTCTACTGGCTGGGCGAGAAGCAGTCGTATCTGTGGGCGATCACGCCACAGAAAGTCTCTCTTTTCCCCCTGCCGCCACAGAAGCAAATCAATCCGCTCATCGAGCGCTATCGCAAGGCGCTCCTGGGCTCTGAAGATCCGCTGGAATCCAACAATGCAACCGGACAGGCGCTCTACACGATGCTGGTAGCCCCTGCGTCGAAGCTGATTAGGCCCGGCGCTCCAGTGATGGTGCTTGCGGATGGGGCACTCAGCAAGCTGAACTTCGAAACCTTGATCGTTCCTGGTGCGATCTTTCCGGGAGCAAGCCCTGCAAGCAATACGGCATCACGATCACATTATTGGATCGAGGACGCAACTCTATTGTCCGCGCCTTCTCTCTCCATGCTGGCAGCAGCCAAGCCCATGCACTCTGTGAATCGGAATCTGCTGCTGCTGGGCGATGCTGTCTCCCCAAGCGAGGATTATCCCGAACTGCCTTATGCCTCAGTGGAGATGAAGCAGATTGAGCGGCACTTTGCAGCACGCGATCAACTCATATTCGCCCGCGGACAAGCCACCCCCGAAGCGTATCTGGCCAGCAACCCAAAGACCTTCTCCTATATCCATTTCGTCTCACACGGAGTTGCAAGCCGAATGGACCCGCTCGACTCGGCAATCATCCTCTCGCGCACCCCATCGCAATCCACGGCTCAGGAGGATTCCTTCAAGCTCTACGCACGAGAAGTGATGCGTCATCCGATCGAAGCGCGCCTGGTCACCATCTCCGCTTGCTACGGCAGCGGCACGCGGGCTTATGCCGGTGAGGGGCTGGTAGGTTTATCGTGGGCTTTTCTGCGCGCAGGCGCTCACAATGTCGTTGGAGCTCTGTGGGAAGCCAACGACGAATCCAGCCCGCAACTGATGGATTCGATGTACCAGGGGCTGCAGGATGGCAAGACTCCGGAGGCCGCCCTGCGCTCTGCCAAACTTGGATTGCTGCATTCCCAGACGAAATTCCGCAAACCCTACTTCTGGGCCCCGTTTCAGATTTACACGCGGCTCTGATTCAACCTGCTCGATTTTTCACAATTCAATTGATTTCAAAGACGTTGAGGCATCTTTATGGACCTGCGTGGCGTCTTGTAAGATCAGTCTCGGGTCATTCCTGCCGAAGTTGCAACTTTGAATGACCGCAAAAGCGTCAACATCTCTGAGCGGACGAGTATTCACCGGGGTCCGAAAGCCACAATCTGGTAAGGGGGCAGCGCTCAAAGCCTGATCGAATGAACAATCAACCCATTGGACCTGAACACCAACTTCCTGCGCCATCTAGTGCTCCACAGCGGAGTAAAGCTGTTCGGATCATTGTGTGGCTTGCGATCCTGCTTATTTTTGCGGTCGCTTTCGTGGTCATTCTGCGCCACAAAGACACGCCTCCGCCGGCAGGCGGACGCCGCGGAGCTGCCGGTGGAACCGTTACAGTCACCACTGCCACCGCCAAGAAAGGCGATATTGGCGTCTATATTGACGCCATCGGCACGGTAACGCCGCTCTACACCACGTCGGTGACCGCGCAGGTCACGGGCGTCATCAGCCAGGTGCATTACAGAGAGGGTCAACTCGTCCGCAAGGGCGATCCGCTGGTCGATCTTGACGACCGCCCGTATCGCGCCACGCTGGCGCAGGCGCAGGGCACGCTGGAGCGGGATCAGAACATTCTCGCGCAGGCGCAGATGGACCTGGCGCGCTATCGCGATGCCTGGGCCAAGAACGCGATCCCCAAGCAGACCCTGGACGATCAGGAAAAGATTGTTCTGCAGGATCAGGGCACGGTGAAACTCGACCAGGGTCAGGTACAGTACGACCAGATCCAGGTGGACTTCTGCCATATCGTTTCGCCTATCACAGGCCGTGTCGGCCTGCGCCTGGTGGATCCCGGCAACCTTGTCGTATCCAACGCCACGACTGCGCTGGTTGTCGTCACTCAGCTGCAGCCGACCACGGTGATCTTCACCATCCCCGAAGACAATTTGCCCCAGGTGCAGCCGCATCTTCGCCAGCGAGCGCCACTCAGCGTAACTGCTTTTGACCGCAGTGGGCAGAACAAGATTGCGCAGGGAACCCTGCTCTCGCTCGACAACCAGATCGATACAACCACCGGCACGGTGAAGGCGCGCTCGATCTTCAACAACAAAGACAACGCTCTCTATCCCAACCAGTTCGTGAACACACGCCTGCTCGTCAATACTGAGCACAACGTAGTATTGGTTGCGACCTCTGCCATTCAGCACAACGGCAGCGCCTCGTTCGTTTACGTGCTCGAAGGCAACGTTGCGCACATGCGCAGTGTGACGCCTGGAGTTACGGACGGCGGCATGACATCCGTCACCGGTATCAACGACGGCGATGTGCTGGCCGACAGTAGTTTTGATAAGCTGCAGGACGACGCCAAGGTCGCCATCTCCAGTAAGCCTCTTCCGGCAAGCACCACGGGGAGTAGCGCTCCTTGAGTCCCTCACGCCCGTTTATTCTGCGCCCGGTCGCGACTTCCCTGCTTATGGCTGCAATTCTGCTCGTCGGAATTGTCAGCTATACGCAGTTGCCGGTCTCCGCTTTGCCTGAGGTCGATTACCCGACCATTCAGATCCTCACCTTCTATCCTGGCGCCAGTCCGTTTGTGATGGCAACCACGGTGACCGCGCCACTGGAACGCCAGTTCGGTGAGTTGCAGGGCCTGAGCCAGATGACCTCCACCAGTTCCGGTGGAACATCGGTGGTCGTGCTTCAGTTCAATCTCAACCTCAACATCGATGTCGCTGAAGAAGAAGTCCAATCCGCCATCAATGCTTCGCAGAGCTTTCTGCCGGCCAATCTCCCCGCGCCTCCGATTTACAACAAGACCAATCCTGCCGACGCGCCGGTTATCACCATGGCCATCACCACCAACGCCATGCCGTTGTCGACTGTCGAAGACCTTGTAGATACCCGGCTCGCGCCCAAGATATCTCAGCTCGCCGGTGTAGGCCTGGTCAGCATCAGCGGCGGACAGAAGCCCGCCGTGCGCATCCAGGCCAATCCATCCGCCCTGTCGTCGTATGGCTTGAATCTGGAAGACCTACGAACCGCACTCTCGCAAGCCAGCGTCAATGCCGCCAAGGGCAACTTCGACGGCCCGCATCAGGACTATCAGATCGACGCCAACGACCAGCTGGTCACCAGCAAGGACTACAACAAAATCGTCGTCGCCTATCGCAACGGCGCGCCCGTCATGCTCACCGACGTGGCCCATGTCGTTGACGGTGTCGAAAACAGCAATCTGGCTGCCTGGATGAACCTCACGCCTGCGGTCATCCTCAACGTTCAGCGTCAGCCTGGGGCCAATACCATCAAGGTCGTCGAAAGCATCAAGCGCCTGTTGCCGCAGCTTGAGGCTAACCTGCCGAGAGGAATCGATGTCACCATCCTCACCGACCTCACGACGCCGATCCAGGCCTCTGTGCAGGATGTCGAATTCGAGTTGATGCTTACCGTTGCGCTGGTGGTGATGGTCATCTTTCTCTTCCTGCGCAATCTCTACGCCACCATCATTCCCAGCGTCGCCGTGCCATTGTCGCTCATTGGCACGCTGGCTGCGATGTACGGCCTCGGCTACAGCCTCGACAATCTGTCGCTCATGGCGCTCACCATCTCGACCGGTTTCGTCGTCGACGACGCCATCGTCATGGTCGAGAACATCTCGCGCTATCTCGAAGAGGGCAAGACCCCGATGGAAGCAGCCCTCATCGGAGCCGAGCAGATCGGCTTCACCATCGTTTCTTTGACCGTCTCGCTTATCGCAGTGCTGATCCCGCTGCTCTTCATGGGCGACGTTGTTGGCCGCCTGTTCCGCGAATTCGCCGTAACGCTCGCAGTCACCATCGTGGTCTCGGCGGTTGTTTCATTAACCCTGACGCCGATGATGGCCTCGCGCATCCTCAAGCACAATCCGGATGAGCAGCAAGGCCGCTTCTACAAGGCCTCCGAGCGTGTCTTCGAGGGCATGATCGCATTCTATGGGCGAACGCTGAAAGTGATTCTTGAGTTCCAGACACTTACGCTTCTGGTCGCTCTCGCAACGCTTCTGCTCACGATCTACCTGTACATCATCATTCCCAAAGGCTTTTTCCCGGTGCAGGATACGGGTGTCATTCAGGCCATCTCGCAAGCGCCTCAAACCATCGGATCGAAGGGCATGGCAGAGAAACAGCAGGAGCTCGCCAAAATTATCCTCGCCGATCCAGCGGTGCAGAGCATCTCGTCCTTCATCGGCGCCGATGGAACCAATACGACGCTCAACAGCGGCAGAATCTCGATCAACCTGAAGCCGCTCGACCAGCGCAAGTTGAACGCCTCAGATGTCATCCGCAGGCTGCAGCGCAAACTCCACGACGTCCGGGATATCCAGCTCTTCATGCAGCCGGTGCAGAACATCACTATCGATGACCGCGTCAGCCGCACCCAATATCAGTACACCCTAGAAGATGCCGATCAGAACGAGCTCAATCAATGGACTGCTAAATTCGTCGACCGCCTCAAAGAGTTGCCGCAAATTGAAGATGTCGCCACCGATCAGCAGTTAGGCGGCCTCGCCATCTCGCTGGTCATCGACCGCGTCACTGCATCGCGCCTGGGAGTAGCGCCCACCACCATCGACAACACGCTCTACGACGCCTTTGGTCAGCGCCAGATCAACACCATGTACACGCAGCTCAACCAGTACCATGTGGTGCTCGAGAGCGAGCCGCACTTCCAGCAAGACCCAAAGATGCTCAACCACCTCTACGTGCAGAGCAACTCTGCTTCGGGTACGAGCGGCGCAGCGGCGTCTTCCAGCTCTTCGGTCGGATCGACGACTGCCGGCTCCAATGCTCTTACCGCAACCGCCAAGTACACACCCTCGGCCAACACTCTCTCACCGCCCGTCAGCGTATTGAGCGGCACAACATCCACTTCCAATAGCGGAGCCACCTCCGCTGGGTCCACCAGTTCCGCTACGAGCAGCGCCGTCCCCTTCAGCGCCTTCTCTCACTTCGAGACCACTACAGAACCGCTCTCCATCACCCACCAGGGCCAGTTCCCGGCTATTACTGTCTCCTTCAATCTAGCGCCAAATGCGGCCCTCGGCGGAGCCATCACCGCCATCACAAAAGTGCAGAAAGATATGCATATGCCGGCCAGCCTGCAGGCTGATTTCCAGGGCACTGCCGCTTCCTTCCGCAACTCGCTTTCCAACATGCCGCTGCTAATTCTCGCCGCGCTGGTCACGGTGTATATCGTGCTGGGCGTTCTTTATGAGAGCTTTATTCACCCCATCACCATTCTCTCCACACTGCCCTCCGCTGGAGTCGGCGCATTTCTTTCGCTGATCCTCTTTCATCAGGATCTCAGCATCGTCGCCATCATCGGCCTCGTCCTGCTTATCGGCATCGTAAAAAAGAATGGCATTATGATGGTCGACTTCGCTCTGGACGCGGAGCGCAATCACGGCCTCAACTCCACTGACGCTATCTATCAGGCCTGCCTGTTGCGCTTCCGGCCCATCATGATGACCACGATGGCCGCGCTGCTGGGCGGCATTCCGCTGGCTTTTGGCAGCGGCATCGGCTCCGAATTGCGCAGGCCGCTGGGCATCGCCATGGTTGGCGGACTGCTGGTTAGCCAGGTGCTCACTCTTTACACCACACCTGTGATCTACATCTTCTTCGATAACCTCGGCCATCGCTTCTCGACAAAGCGCAAGACCGCGCATCCGGGCAGCGAACCGCAAACAGCGGAGCAGGCATGAACATTTCCGCGCCTTTCATTCGAAGGCCGGTAGCGACCACGCTGCTGACGATTGCCATCGCAATCGCAGGCGCCATCGCGTTCAGAGTGCTTCCCGTTTCTCCGCTTCCGCAAGTCGATTTCCCCACCATTTCGGTGGGCGCGGGCCTTCCCGGAGGCAGCGCCGAGATCATGGCTTCCTCTGTCGCGACTCCTCTTGAGCGCCAGTTTGGCCACATCGCCGGTGTCACCGAGATGACCTCCTCAAGCAGCCTGGGGACTACATCGATCACTATCCAGTTCGACCTGAGCCGCGATATCAATGGCGCTGCCCGCGACGTCGAGGCCGCCATCAACGCGGCGCGCACTTACCTGCCTGCTAACCTGCCATCCAACCCTACCTACCGCAAGGTCAATCCTGCCGACTCGCCCATCATGATCCTCGGTCTTACATCGGATAAGTATGGGCCGGACAAGATGTACGATGAAGCTTCGACGGTCATCGAGCAGAAGCTTTCGCAGATTCAGGGCGTGGGCCAGGTTAACGTCGGTGGCGGCGCGCTGCCCTCGGTGCGCGTTGAGGTCAATCCCACCAAACTGGCCGGCTATGGCCTCGCTATGTCCAACGTGCAGTCGGTGCTGAGTCTTCAGAACTCCGACCTGGCAAAGGGACAGATTTCAGACGGCAACACCACAGCCGACATCGTCGCCAACGATCAGATATCCCACGCCGTAGACTATAAACCGCTCATCATCGGCTATAACAAGGGTGCCGCTATTCACTTGGCCGATGTCGCGGACGTAGTCGACTCGGTACAAAATGTTCGTGCCGGCGGTTATCTCAACGGCAAGCGCGCAGTGATGATCATCGTCTTCCGCCAGCCCGGGGCGAACATCATCGATACCGTTGATTTAATCAAGTCCCAGCTCCCCGGTATCAAAGCATCGATCTCGCAGGGCATCGACATCACCATCGTGCAGGATCGTACGGTCACCATCCGCGCCTCGGTCAGCGAGGTCGAACGCACACTGATGATTTCCATTGCGCTGGTCATCATCGTGGTTTTTATCTTCCTGCGCAACGGCCGCGCCACTCTGATTCCGGCCGTCGCAGTACCCGTCTCATTGATCGGGACCTTTACGGTGATGTACCTGCTGGGCTACAGCATAGACAACCTCTCTCTGATGGCTCTTACGATCTCGACCGGCTTCGTTGTCGACGATGCCATCGTGGTCATGGAGAACATCACCCGCCATCTCGAAGATGGCATGGAGCCATTTGCCGCAAGCATGCGCGGCGCCAAGGAGATTGGCTTTACCGTCTTCTCCATCAGCGTCTCGCTGATCGCCGTCTTCATTCCCATCCTGCTCATGGGCGGCATCGTCGGCCGGCTCTTCCGCGAATTTGCCGTCACTCTCTCTACGGCAATCTTTGTGTCGATGATTATCTCGCTCACCACGACTCCGATGATGTGCGCCTACCTGCTCAAGCATAAGAGGAAAGAGGACCACAGCCGCCTTTACATCCTGACAGACCAGTTTTTCGACTGGATTCTTTCGCTGTACCGGCGCACGCTACACTGGGTGCTCGACAACGCCGTGCTCACGCTCACCGTTCTCTTCCTGGTGATCGTGCTCAACGTGGTCATCGTTCTCAAGATTCAAAAAGGCTTCTTCCCTCAGCAGGACACCGGCATCCTCGCCGGCGGAGTCAGAGGTCCCGAAGACTCTTCCTTCCCGGCCATGAATCAGTCCATTAAAGAGATCGCGATGGTCATCAAGAGCGATCCCGCGGTCCAAAACGTGGTGGCATTTACCGGCGGCGGCGGCGCGACCAACTCGGGCTTTATCTTCATCTCTCTCAAGCCGCTCAACGAGCGCAAGATCGGTGCGCCTGAGATCATCAACCGGCTCCGGCCAAAATTGAACCGGCTTCCCGGAGCCTCGGCATTCCTGCAAGCCGCGCAGGATCTGCGCATCGGCGGGCGATCGAGCAACGCTTTGTATCAGTACACAATCCAGGCCGACAATCTCGACGACCTCCGGACCTGGGGGCCGCGCCTGCTCGCCGCGATGAAGAAATTGCCCGGCCTGCAGGATGTAAACACAGATCAGCAAAACGGCGGCCTCGACGAATACATTACCTTCGACCGCCTCACCGCGGCCAAGCTCGGTCTTACCGCGCAGTCCCTCGATCAGGGCCTTTACAGCGCCTTTGGCCAGTCCGAAGTCTCGGTCATCTACACGCAGCTCAATCAGTACTATGTCGTGCTTGAGGTTGCGCCTAAATACTGGCAGGATCCCTCAGGCTTGAACAACATTTACTTCCATCCCGCAGGCACACGCAGCCCAACCTCAGTGGGCAATGTCCCGCTCTTCAGCGTGGGCTCCCGGAGTGAGACCACCATTCCCCTGGCGCTCAATCATACCGGCCTCTTTCCTTCGGTCACCGTCTCATTCAACCTGGCTCCGGGCGTATCGATGAGCGATGCGACGCTGCGCGTCGAGCAGATGCAGCAGAAGCTTGGCACGCCAACAACAATTCATGGTTTCTTTGCCGGCACATTGCAGGCCTACCAGCAGTCGCTGGGAACTGAGCCGCTGCTGGTAATCACTGCGCTGCTGGCTGTTTATATCGTCCTGGGCATTCTCTATGAGAGCCTGGTACATCCACTCACTATCATCTCCACGCTGCCCTCGGCCAGCGTTGGAGCCATGCTTGCACTGATGGTGTTCAAGGTCGACCTCAATATCATCTCCATCATCGGCATCGTGCTGCTCATCGGAATCGTGAAGAAGAACGCGATCATGATGATCGACTTCGCGCTGCAGGCGGAACGCGACCGCGGCCTGTCCACCGAAGACGCAATCTTCGAGGCCTGCATGCTGCGCTTCCGGCCGATCCTGATGACCACCACCGCAGCGTTATTTGGAGCCCTCCCGCTTGCCTTTGGCACAGGAACCGGTTCGGAACTACGCCGCCCTCTCGGCATTACCATCGTCGGCGGCCTGATCTTCAGCCAGCTGCTCACGCTCTACACCACGCCAGTTGTTTACCTCACGTTCGACCGCATTCGCCTGCGAATGATGGGCAAGGAACGCGATACCTTTCACGCGGATGGGCCAGAGCCTTCCGCAGCAGATTGATTCGAATCACCACGGAAGTCCACGTTATGACGAGCCTGCGTTTCAGAGCTGCAATCATCCCGGCCATGGCCGCCCTCATCCTCACAGGATGCAAAGTCGGCCCCGTCTATCACGCGCCCGCTGCCACGACACAGCCGCCGCCGGCCACCTACAAGGAGTCGCCTGTCCCATCCCAGACTTCATCATCTGAGGCCAGCGGCACATGGCAGCCAGCGCAGCCACAGGACGCGATGCTGCGCGGCAAGTGGTGGGAGATCTATAACCAGCCCGAACTCAATGACCTCGAAGATAAGCTCAACATCGACAACCAGAACATCAAAGTGTACTTCGAGAACTTCATGGAAGCGCGCACGCTCATCGCGCAGGCCCGATCTCAGCTTTACCCTACACTTGGAACATCGCCGGCTTACACGCGCTCCCGCGCTTCCGGCAATCTCGGCAACACAGCCAACGGCAACATCACTGGCGGCCAGCAGTCTTCTATTACTTCCCTTCCGCTTTCAGCTTCGTGGGAACCCGATCTGTGGGGCAAAGTGCGCAGCCTGATCCACGAGCAACAGTTCAACGCGCAGCTAAGCGCGGCTGACCTTGAGAATGAGCGGCTCACCGAGCAGGCTACTCTGGCCGTCATATACTTCGAGATCCGTGGACAGGATGCGCTGGCGGCGTTATATCAGGAGACCGTTAAAGCAGATCAAAAAGCCTACGACATCGCGAAGTCCGGCTATGACGCGGGCGTCACCGATCAGATCACCGTTGTCGAGGCGCAAAACACGTTGCAGAATGCGCAGTCGGCACTTACCAACCTCGGCGTGGCGCGAGCCCAGTACGAGCATGCCATCGCCATGCTCATCGGCGCCAATGCCTCGGGCTTTTCCATGCCGGTCAAGCCTCTGACGCTTACTCCGCCTCCCATCCCCATCGGAGTTCCATCTCAGTTGCTTGAACGCCGTCCCGACATTGCCGCGTCGGAGCGCAACATGGCCTCGGCCAACTCGCAGATCGGCGTTGCGGTTGCTGCCTTCTATCCCAACCTGACCCTGAGCGCCCAGGGCGGTCTCGAAAGCTCTTCAATCAGCCATCTGCTTGACTGGCCAAGCCGCTTCTGGTCCGTTGGTCCATCGGTCAGCGAAACCATCTTTGACGCCGGCCTGCGGCGCGCCACTGTCAATCAATACGTGGCTGTCTACAATGCGGACGTTGCCAGCTATCGCCAGACCGTCCTGGCTGCATTCCAGCAGGTCGAGGACTACCTCTCCGAAGTGCGCATTCTCTCCCAGCAGATGCAGCAGCAGCAGGCCGCTGTCGACTCGGCAAAGAAATTCCTGGAGCTCGAAACGTCGCGCTATGATACGGGCATCGATCCTTACGTCGATGTCGTCACCGCGCAAAACACGCTGCTCTCAGACCAGCAGTCTCTGACCAGCCTGCATACCCAGCAGATGACCGCCTCCGTTCAATTGATTGAAGCTCTCGGCGGAGGCTGGGACAGGTCGCAGCTTCCCTCTACGACAGATGTATCGAAGAAGCTGGGCAAGCTGGCTATAGAGAAGTAACCGCGTCGCGCAGCCTAGTCCGCGGTCCGGATCGGAAGTCAGACTTCAACGATCCAGTCCCGCTCCGCGCTGCGCCATGTCCGGTATCGTAACCGGCAGCCGGCCGTGAATTGGTATCTCACCAAAGATCGCCTTGACCAGGCTTGCAGCCGATGTCGCAGTGTTTGAAAAAGTGCACAGGTAGGTGCCTATGCCCGGCACCTGCGATCCGATGTATGGGTTGCCAAAGGCTGCGACGATCGTGCGATCGCCTGCGCTCTTCACGATGTTCGCAAGCAGCTGCGCCCCACCCTGATCGAGAGCTACTGAGCCACCAGCCTGCCCGGCAGTAACGCGCCGAGCACTCGGCACCGCCTCTGCGACTGCGATCACCGTCCTGGCTCCTGCAACAGCGGCCATCGTATCGGAGGCGATGTAGGCCGCGTTGGTTTCATCCACATACAAGATCTGCGCTCCAGGCGCACGTTCCCGCAGCATGCGTGTAAATGCCTTCGCACCTTCACTTGAGCGAGCATTGTCCGTGAAGACGATCGCAACGATGTCCGAGCCTGCCTTTGCCGCCGGCGATGCCTCTGAAGCAGCCGGTGCTTGTTTCCGCAGCGGCACCAAATGGTTCGCATCTGAAACCAGCGTCACAGCTCTGTCTGCCATCTGCTGAGCGGCTGCCAGATTATCCGGCCGCGCAATCGCCTTGTCGATATCCGGCAGGTCCACAAACCGTTTCTGATTCAACCCCACCGACGCCTTCATGCGCAGAATCTTCCGCACGCTGGCATCGATGCGCTCCCGCGAAATTGTCCCGCGCTGAACGGCCTGCAAAAGTCCGTTATAGGCACCTTCGAGATCTGCGGGAATGATCACCATGTCGTTGCCCGCCTCGATCGCCTCCACTGCCTCTTGTGCGGAGATCGAAGCGGCATCGCCGGAAAACACGCGCATCAATCCACCCATATCCAGCGCATCCGTGATCACCAAACCCTTGAAGCCAAGCTGCTCCTTGAGCAAGCCGGTGATCACATTCGATGAAATGCTCGCGGGCTTGTTCGGATCAGGCTCAAGCGACGGCACCGTGATGTGCGCCAGCATTACCGAATCGACGTTCGCTGCGATAGCCGCACGAAAGGGTACGAGCTCAACTTGATTCAATCGATCAACACTCGCCTTCACCCGCGCCAGGGTGAGATGCGTGTCCGTATCCGTGTCTCCATGGCCGGGAAAATGCTTCACCGTGGTCAGCATTCCGGCCCCGCGTGCGCCATCGATATATGCCGCAACCATCGCGCCCACTTGCGCCGGATCCTCTCCGAAGGAGCGTGTGTTGATGATTGGATTCGCCGGATTGGAATTGACGTCCGCCACTGGGAACCAGTTCCATTGAATGCCGATGGCGCGCGCTTCTTCCGCCGTGATGCGGCCAAACTGCCGGGCAAGGTTT
>DATAZR010000074.1:0-13410 GCA_036271955.1 Acidobacteriaceae bacterium | reverse complement strand
TGTTCGAGGTCGCGGGTACGCTTTTTGGTTTCTGCATCGCCTTCGCGGACGAGACGGGCGCGCTCCTGGTTGAGGGCGTATTGCTCGGCGCGGGCGGCCTTGCGCTCGGCTTCGAGGTCGGTGAGCTGGCGGTGCAGGTTTTCGAGAAAGCGGGCGATGTCGGCTTGCTGCGTGCCCATGCGCTGGCGGGCGGCGGCGACGATGGCTGCGTTGAGGCCGAGGCGCTGGGCGGTCTGGATGCCGGCGGATGCTCCGGGGACGCCGAGGCGGAGCTGGTAGTTAGGGACGAGGGTGATTTCGTCTACGCCTGCGGCGGCGTTGAGCACCCCGGCGGTGTTGGCCGCATAAACCTTGAGCGAAGTATGGTGCGTGGAGATGAGCGACCAGGACTGTGTTTTGAGGAAGTAGTCGGCCACGGCTACGGCGAGGGCGCTGCCTTCGTCGGGATCGGTGGCGGAGCCGAGCTCGTCGAGCAAAATCAGCGCTTGTAAGCCGAGTGCGCTGGAGCCGGCGAGGTGCGAGATGCGGTCGAGGTTGACAATGTGCGCGGAGAAGGTGGAGAGCGCTTGTTCGATGGATTGGGCGTCGCCGATGTCGGCGAGGAAGGCATCGAAGACGGGCAGCGTCGCGGCTGCGGCTGGGACGGGGATTCCCGACTGGGCCATGAGCGCGCAGAGTGCGGTGGTCTTGAGGGTGACGGTTTTGCCGCCGGTGTTGGGGCCGCTGATGATGAGCTGGCGTGCGGCGGATTCGAGCTGCAGGGTGAATGGGACGATTAGGCCACCCGACGTTTTCAGGCGTTTTTCGAGCAGCGGATGGCGTGCGGATTCGAGTCGGAACAATTCGGTGGAAAAGATGGGGCGGATGCCGTCGTAGTCGACCGAGAAGCGGGCGCGCGCCTGTAGCGTATCGACGAGGGCGAGGACGCGTGCGCCGGCGACGAGCGCATCGGCGTAGGTGCCGACGAGCGCGGTGAGGGCGATGAAGATGCGATGGATTTCGGCTTGCTCTTCTTCGAGGAGGCGGACGAGCTCATTGTTCTGCTCGATGGTTTCGAGGGGCTCGACGTACACTGTCTGGCCGGATGAGCTGGCTCCGTGGACGACGCCGGAGACGCGGCGTTTCTGTTCGGCTTTGACGGGGATGACGAAGCGGTCGCCGCGGATGGTGATGAGGTCGTCCTGGGTCTGGTCGCTGGCGGAGAGGCGGCGCAGGGCGGCGCGCAGGCTCTCTTCGATGACACGCTGCTGGCGCTGCTGATCGTTGCGGATGCGGGAGAGCTCGGGGCTGGCGTCGTCCGCAAGAGTGCCATCGGGGAGGAGCTTGCGCTGGATGGATTCGGCGAGCGGGCTGAGATTTTGGGTGAGAGTTGAGGACAGGTCGAAAAGCCCCTGAATATTCGTGGCCAGAGATGGCGGCGGATTGCGCAGCAGGGATTGCCAGGCGGCGATGTCGTTGGCCAGGCGGGCTACGGATTGCAGCTCATCGGCTTCGAGGGCGGCGCCGGGGATCTGGGATTTTGCGGCTAATTGCGTTGGGTCGACTAAGCCCCCGAGGGGGATCGTGACTCCGGTGCTGAGCAGGGCGCGGAGTTCGGCGACGAGCTGGTGCTGGTGCTCTATCCATGCCTGATCGGTGGAGGGATGAAGGGCGAGCAGGCCTTCGCGGCCGACGCGGGAAACGGCGTAGCCGGCGACGAGGGCCAGGAGCGGATGCCACTCAAGTGCTGCAGCGTCGAGGTGCTGGACGGGTGCGGGGATGGGGTCTAAAAGAGCTTCTTGCAGAGACATGACTTGGTTATGGTATCGCTGTGCGGGGTGATCTACGGTGCGATACAAGATCGCGCCGATCGAATTTCGTCAGTCTATCGGGCTGGATCGGGCGGGAGATTCTGGGCCAGCGTGGTTCGGGACTGCAGGATGAGCGGCGCTTCCATCTGGCGGGGCGCGCCGTCGACGATGAGCGGCTTGAATCTAAGTGTGAGGGCGCGGGCGACGGCGGCATCTTCGAGGCCGAACTGGTCGCTGCTGTCCCGGTAAGCTTCGCGAACGCGACCGGTGCGATCGGTGCGGATATAGATGGCCACGGGCTCGCCGGATTGGCTGTCGCTGGTACTGGCCCCGAGCTGATGCCAGTCCGGTGCAGCGGAAGCGAGCAGAGACTGGGCAGTTGATCCGGAGACCAAAGTGGTTTGAATCTTGCGGGCGGGCGGGGTGAACTCGCGAGCCTTGACGAGAGGGTAGTCGGAGACGGGCAGCGGCTCGAGCAGCGAAATGTGGCCGCGGATGAGGAGATTGGCTGGCAGATTGTTGACCAGAGTACGGGGGATCATCTGGCCGCCGAAGGGCGCGAAGTCGTCGAACCAAACCGAGCGGGTGAAGTCCACGCCGCTGGCGATGCGCGGCTCGGCGTCCTGAAAGCATATCTGCGCCATGGCGCTCTGGTCGGCTTGGTCCCTGGATGGGCTGGAGATGCAGGCGTGCGCATCGACCCCAATCGGGATAGCGCCGGGGATTTTCTTGAGGCGTGCGGCGTGGGGAACCGGGTCCAGGATCGCGTCGACAAAGTTCTGTATCCAGCGGGGATAGAAGTCTCCTATATTGCGCTCTTCGATCACGCCGCCATTGACGATGCGGGTCTGGCTGAAGCCGAGAGAGCGGACTTCGGTGCGGAAGGTGACCGGGTTGAGCCAATAAATCTCGATCTGGGCACGAAGATCGCGAGCGCGCAGGTCAGACATGCGCGTGGAAGACGAGGACCTCGCGGGAGGTGTGACGTCGAGAATGAGATGGTATGGCTGGTCTCCTTCGCTGAGCGAACAGAGTTTCAGCGCGCGATTTACTGCGACGTCATTCGGTAGTGTGGGTGAGTTGCCCGGCAAGATCTCTCGCCAGGAACACCCGCAGAATGAACACAAGGCAATCGACGCACAACCCAAGCCAGCCACCCAAACATTCACCGTGGCTTTTCGGCGCATGGCGGCATAGTAGCACCGGGAGTTTACAGTGAGGAGAGGGTGTTACCAAGGATTTGAATAGTAACTTGTGTGTTGTGAACAGTTTTTGGGAACGTGGCTGGATGGAAAAGTGAGTTAGCCGAGTTAGATCGTTCTAATAGTCGAAGAGTATCTTCGAAGTCTGAAAAGGAGGATGCGGAACAATTGCGGGATTGAATGCGTATCCGATATGGCAAAGTGCTGGTGCCCTGAATTGCCGGGGCTGTAGGAGGCGCTTATGTATTGCAACGGATGTGGTCAGGCTTTGGTGGCGGGGCAGGGGTATTGTCCCCGCTGTGGATTGGCGAGTGGAATGGGAATGCCGATGGCGCCTCCGCCGGGTCCTTATGGGGCTGGCTATCCAGGTATGTTCTCGCTGGCTCTCGTGGAGCGGCGGGTGAACGCGCTGGCTGTGGGCTGGTTCATTTACGCGGGGCTGGTGGCGGTGACCGGGTTCTTCGGGCTGGTTTTTGCGCACGCCTGGATGAGTGGGCATGGCTGGAATGGGCCGGGCTTCGGACATGGCTTTGGCCACAACTATTTCTATGGGCCGGGGATGCCGTTCTTCTTTCTCAGGTTTGCACGATTCGCGCTCTTCCTGCGGGTGGCGCTGGCGGTAGCGGCCGGCGTTGGACTGATGCAGAAGGCAACCTGGGGCCGCTGGGTGGCGATTGTCGCTGGATGCCTCTCGCTTTTTCATCCACCGTTGGGCACGGCGCTGGGAATCTGGTCGCTGGTGGTGTTGCTGAATCGTCCCAATGCTGCTGGGTATGAGGCGATGGCTCGGTAGGTGGCCGAATTATCTAAAGACATCTGGAGTCCCATCCTTGACGCGATAAAGCTGCGTCAAGGATGGGGCACCCGGCGCCAGATTCGTATTGAATTAAATAGAGCGGTTCGTGCTGCGCACGAATTTGGCCCAGGTCTCAAACCCGAGACCTGGGGCACCCAGATTATCTGTCTTCGCTAGTCGGCGCGCAGGGCCAGCATTGGATCGATGGATGCCGCTCGGTGTGCTGGCACCCACGCTGCGACTAATGCGATTGCCAGCATCAGCAAAGGCACCGCGCAGAATGTTAGCGGGTCGAGAGGGTTTACCTCGAAGAGGAAGCTGCGCAAGAGGCGTGCTGCGGCTACGGCTACTCCCAGGCCGACCAGTGAGCCCGAGAGGCTGAGCAGGATGCTCTGGCGGAAGACGAGGCTCAGAATCCCCCAGCGGGACGCGCCCAGCGCGAGGCGGATGCCGATTTCGCGGGTGCGCCAATTCACGATGTAGGCGATGAGGCTGTAGACGCCGACTGCGCCGACTCCTACTGCGAGAGCACCGAAGCCGAGCAGGAGTAGCGTCAGTGCGCGAGTGGCTGAGACCGAGGACGCGACGACTTCGTTGAGCGTGCGGACGCGAGTAACGGGCGCTGCCGGATCGAGGGCTGCAACGGTTTTGCGCAGTGCTGGTGAGAGTTGTGAAGCGGGCAGTGAAGAGCGCAGCAGGATGGTCATGACTGGCGCTTCGTTTTTGAGGGTCATGGGCAGATAGACTTCGTCGCTGAAATCGTTTTGCAGCTGGTCGTGATGGGTGTTGCCGACAACGCCGACGACGATCGAGGCGCGGCTGGCATCAAAGGCGCCGGGTGCGGGCTCGTCCATTACAGATTCGAGATGCTTGCCGATGGGGTCCTGGTCGGGCCAGAGGTTCTGAGCCATGTGTTGGCTGATGACGATGGCTCGGGAGGTTCCGGCTTGGTCGCCATCGTTGAGCAGGCGGCCGCGGACGAGATGCAGGCCGATGACGGAGAAGTAGTCCGTGGAAACAGTGCGTCCGGCGGCGAGCATTGCACCTTGGCGGGCTTCGCGCGGATGGCCTTCGGCGTCATAAACATAGCTGAGGTCGTAGCCGGTCATGGGCAGAGAACTGACCAGGGCGGCAGAGCCGACACCGGGAATTCCGCGGGCCTGGCGGGCGAGGTTATTGAAGAATCCCTGGCAATGCCCGTGCTCGCGGCAGGCTGTTGCGTCGAGGGAGACTTCGGCGGTGATGACCTGGCTGGTGTTGAATCCTGGGTCGACATGAGCGAGGCCGTAGAGGCTGTGCAGCAGCAATCCCGCAGTAGTGATGACGATGACCGAGAGCGCGATCTGGCCAACAACTAAAGCCATCGATACGCGGAAGCTCGCGCCCTTGCCGATGACACTCAGGCTGCCGGAGCGCAGCGTCTGCTGCAGATTCGGAGAGGCCATCTTGAGTGCAGGCACGAGTCCAAAAAGGACGCCCGTGAGCACGGAGGCTGCACCGGCGAAAAGGAAGACGTGCCAATGGAGGCCGATGTCGGCCAGGCGGGGTGTATCGGCGGGAAGAAGCAAAGTCAGCCCGCGCAGCGTGCCGTAGGCGATGCCCAGGCCGCTGATGCCGGCGAACATTCCGATAAGGATGCTCTCGACAAGAAGCTGCGAGACAATGCGCTTTCCGGATGCGCCGAGTGCGCCGCGGATGGCCATCTCGCGCTCGCGGGAAGCGGCTTTGGCGAGCATGAGATTGGCGACGTTAGCGCAGGCGATGAGCAGGACAAGGCCAACGGCGGCGAAGAGCAGCATGAGGCGCGGGCGGGTATCGCCGACGACTTCCTGAAGCAGGGGAATGACGGTGGTGTTGGCGGCCCAGATGTCGGGCATGCGCCATGGGAAGAGTTGCAGCAGGACTGGATGCAGCTTATGCAGTTCAGCTTGCGCGGCGGCGGGTGTTACTCCATCTTTGAGGCGGCCGAGACCGCGCAGATCGTAGCCTGCATCCGCCCACGGATCGTTGGGATCGCCGCCTTTGAAAGCGACGGGCACGACGAAGGCAGTGTCGGCGTAGGGGAAACGAATGCCGGCGGGCATGACGCCGACGATGCGACGCGAGATGCCGTCGACGCGGATGGAGCGGCCGACGGCATCCGGGCTTGCGGCAAAGTGGTCGCGCCAGTAGCCGTGGCTGAGGACAACGACCTGATCCTGTCCGGCGATCGCGTTTTCAGCAGAAAAGAACTGGCCAGCCTCTGGATAGACACCGAGGGTATCGAAGACATTGACCATGACGCGCGAGCCGAAGATGCGTTCTGAGCTATCGGAGACGGCGACGTTGGATTCGGTATTGGGACCGTAGGCGGAAAGCGACAGGAAGGATTGCGAGTTCTGCTGCAGGGCGCGTATCCAGCCCTTGGGAAACGAACCGGTTGCGAATATCGAATCGGTGGAGAAGGAGACCAGCCGGTCCTGATTCGCAAAGGGCAAAGGCCGTAACAGAATGGAGTCGATGAGCGTAAAGATAGCGGTGTTGGCTCCGACGCCGAGAGCGAGAGTGAGGATGGCGGTGATGGCAAAGCCGGGAGATTTGCGCAGCTGGCGCAAGCCAAAATGGATGTCGCGATTCATTTGTTCGAGCATTGGGATACCTCGTTGGTTGCGATAGTGCTCCCGGGTCTGGGTGAAGCCACCAAAGTGACGCAGTGCAGCATAGCGGGCCTGTTGCGGAGACATGCCGCGCTGAAGGTTTTCTTCGGTCGCGAGGTCGATGTGACTGCACAACTCTTCGTCGAGGTCGGCATCGAGCCTGCCGATGCGGAAGAGCGACGCACCGCGGCTTAGTGCTGTGCGGACGGCATCGAGCGTTCCGTGTTTGAGGCTTTGCGGATTGGAATTGTGTTGAGGCATAGCGTTTACTCGGTTCGCAGCGCCTGTATGGGCTCGATGCGGGAGGCGCGGAGCGCTGGCAGCAGTGAAGCCAGGCTGGCGACGGCCAGCAGTGCGCCTGCCGAGCCGATGAGCACCACGGGGTCATGAGCTGATATGCCGTAGAGGAAGCTGGCCAGCGCGCGCGAGGCCAACAAAGCTGCACCCAGGCCGGCGAGTGCTCCGGCGGCTGCGATCCATGCGTTTTCGCGGAAGACCAGGCCGACGACCTGTCCGCGTTGCGCGCCGAGGGCGATGCGAATGCCGATCTCGCTGGTGCGGCGGGTGGTGGCGTAAGCAAGTGTCCCGTAGAGGCCGATCGCGGTAACCAGCAGGGCGCTGATAGCGAAGAAGACGGCGAGCATGGCCATCATGCGCTCAGAGGCGATGGAGTCGTCGAGTTGATCGCTCATGCGGATCATGATGGGCGGCGGAATGTCGGGAGACATCTGCGCGGCCAGCGAACGTGCGGCTGCCGCCAGCGGCGCGACTGAACCGGTGGTGCGAACGATTGCGGTGTAGGAAGACTTATGGCCGGTGTCCTCACTGATGGAGAGGTAGGCGCTGGCCGGAGCCTTGTCGCGGATGGATTCATAATGGATGTCGCCAACAACACCGATGACTTCATAGGCGCCTTTATCGGCGAGCACCTGCTTATCGGCGAAGACATGTTCGCCGATGGGATTGCGATTGGGGAAGAGGAGATTGGCCGCGGCCTGGTTGAGGATGATCTTGCGGCCTGAGGCTGCGGTGTCGTTCCAGCGGAAATCGCGGCCTGCGAGCAGCGGGATACGCATGGTCTCGAAGAAGGCGGGAGCGATCGTATCCATATGAATCTCTTTTTCGCCGCCGCTCAGTGGAGTGTTGTAGGTGCTGGTCCAGACGCTGCCGTCCATCGGGGTCATGCTGGCGTAGCTGACGCTCTTTACGCCGGGCTGGTGCGAGAGGGTTTCCGCGTAGGACTGATACCAGCGTGTGAGCGGCTCGCCATCGAGAGATTGTTTGCCCATGTCCAGCGAGAAATTGACGATGCCCTTAGGGTCGAAGCCGAGGCCGGTGCGATACAGGCGCGTGAGGCTGGTAGCCAGCAATCCAGCGCCGACCACGAGCGTGAGAGCGAGGGCGACTTCAAGACCCATGAGGATGCGCGGCAGGAGGCGCTTGCTCTGCTGGGAGGAGACGGACTGCGAGCCACCTTTGATCTGTTCACTGAGACTTTTGGATGTAGCGCGCAGTGCAGGAACAAGGCCGATAAGCAGGGTTACGACGATAGCCGTCAGGGCGACAAATCCCAGGATGCGCAGATCGAGCGCGATGTCGAGGGTGGCATTGGAGTTGGTGCCCATGAGCACGTCCAGCAGCGTGTGGCCGACGATGGGCGCGGCGATCAGGCCGGCGACTGTGCCCAGTAATGCGATCAGCAGGCTCTCGACCAGAAGCTGTTGGACGAGCCGGCGGCGCGAGGCTCCCATGGCGAGGCGTGTGGCCAGTTCGCGCTCGCGTGCGGCAGAGCGAGCCAGGAGCAGACTAGCGAGGTTTAGGCAGGTCAGCAACAGCATGGCCGTGCATAGGATGAAGACGGCGAAAAGTGGTTTGGCGAGGAAATGCTGAAGATAGGAGAAGCCTGACGAGGCGGATTCGACGCCTAGCTGCATGTGTTGGGACTTTTGGTCCTTGAGCCAACCGGCGTCAGAGACGGATTCTTCGTTGATGGAGTCGGTTGCGGCGCGGAGTACGGTGTCGGCCTGCTGCACGGTGACGCCGGGATTGCGGCGGCCGAGGATGCGTATCCACCAGGAATGGAAGCCAGAAGTGATGCTGTCGTAGGGTGCATCGACGATAGGCTCGGCCCAGAGAGGAATGTAGATCTGTGGCCGTTCTGCAGGGTCAGCGCCGATGAACGATCGCGGCATAACTCCGACGACGATGAAGGGCGAGTTGGCGATGATGAGCTTGCGGCCTACTACGTCCGGCGCGCGGTTGAACCAGGAGCGCCAGAAGCTCTCGCTGATGACTACGCCGAACTGCGACGATGCGCCGCCTTTTTGATCGTCCTGCGGAGTGAGGTAACGGCCCATTAGCGGCGGCGTTTGGAGCATCTCGAAGTACTGGCCGCTGACCATGACGCCCTGAACGTTGACGTTGCCCGATGCGCCGCGCACCTGCATGGGCCGCTCGCTGAAGGCGGCTGAGGTGGCGAAGACGTCGTGGCGCTTCTCGATAGTACGGAAGACCGGGAAGCTGAAGGCATAGTTGGGGTTGGATCTGGCAGCGCTGTTGTAGCTGAGCACGGAGAGCTGCTCGGGGTGAGGCACCGGCAATGGCCGCAGCAGCAGAGCGCTGATGAGCGAAAAGACGGCAGTATTGGCGCCCAGGCCGAGCGCGAGTGTGAGGATCGCGGTGAGGGTGAAGCCGGGTGAGCGCAGCAACTGGCGGCAGCCGAAACGCACGTCGCGCGTGAGCTGATCGAGCAGAGGCAGGCCGCGCTGGGTGCGGTACGCTTCGCGGGTCTGGGTGATGCCGCCAAAGCTGCGCAGGGCCGCCTTCTGGGCTTCTTTCCGGGACATGCCGTGCTGCATGTTTTCTTCGATCGCCAAGGTGAGATGGCTGCGCAGCTCTTCATCAAGATCGGCATCGAGCTTGCTGCGCCGGAAGAGAGAAGCGAGGCGGCTTGTGAGGGTTCGCACTAGGTCCATGAAGGGCTCCTATTCAGATCCTTATTCAGATTTGAGGGCTTGCATCGGTTCGATTCGAGCTGCCCTTACGGCTGGCAACAAAGAGGCGGCGCTCGCGATGGCGAGAAGTCCGGTGACGGATGCGGCCAGCACCCAGGGATCGCGAACCGAGGTGCCGTAGAGAAAACTGGCCAGAAGGCGAGAGGCGAAGAGAGCCGCGACCAATCCGGCGACACAGCCGCAGACAGCAGTCCATGCATTTTCGCGGAAGATGAGTACTACGACCTGTATTCGCTGAGCGCCGAGCGCCATACGGATGCCGATCTCGCTGGTGCGGCGCGCGGTGGCATACGCCAATGTTCCGTAGAGACCGATGCCGGTGACCAGCAGCGCGCTGATGGCGAAGAAGACAGCAAGCATGGCCATCATGCGTTCGGTGGTGAGGGAGTTGTCGAACTGGGTGGACAGGCTGGCTAAGGTTGGCGCAGGAGCTTCCGGAGCCATGCGCGTCACCAGATTCCGCGCTGCGACTGCGAATGACGGTGGGATTCCATTCTTTGCGTCTTGTCCATTGAGGCGGATCAGCGCTGCGTAGTAGGGATGCTCGCTCTTGCTTTGAGTCATGGCCAGATAAGCGACTGGCGGTGCGGGTTGGCGGACCGATCGGAACCTGGTATCTCCAACAACGGCAATCACTTCAAATGGCTTTGATTTTGCTTCGTACGTCTCCATAGGCAGGAGCTGCCCTATCGCGTTACGGCCGGGGAAAAGAGCCTTGGCCGCGGATTGATTGAGAATGACCTTCACACCAGATGACTGTGTATCCTGCCAGTTGAAGTCACGGCCATTGAGCAACGGAATGCGCATGGTGGCGAAGTATCTGGGCGCAATGACGTTGATGTGGATGGCCTGGCCGCCATTGCTGAATGGCGTGGCGAGGGTGTCGATTTCAATGTCTCCGGACAAAGGCGGAGCGGATGCAAAGCTGACGCTGCTTACTCCTGGCCGGCGTGAAAGCGCATCGCCGAACTCCTGATACAAGCGCTGGAGCGCCTCACCCTGGACAGGCTGCTTGCGCATGTTGAGTTCGAATTGCACGACGCCTTTCGGATCGAAGCCAAGGCCGGTTCGATAGAGGCGCGTGAGACTGGTGGCGAGCAGACCTGCGCCGACGACCAGGATGAGAGCAAGGGCGACTTCAGAGCTCATGAGCAGGCGAGGCAAAAGCCCTCGCCGCCTGTGCGTGGTGCGAGCATACGAGCCATTGCTGATCTGCTGCGTGAGATCGCCGGAGGTGGCGCGCAAGGCCGGGATAAGGCCGATGAGTATGGCGGCGAATACGGTTGCAAGCGCAGCGAAAAGAAAGACTCGGAAATCAAGAGAAGTATCGATGAAGACGTTATGGCTGCCGTGGATCAGGAACGCTACCAGCGCGCGGCTGGCAATGGGAGTTACGGCGAGCCCGGCGGTGGTTCCGAGAACCGCAATGAGCAGGCTCTCCATGAGCAGCTGCTGGACGAGGCGACGGCGGGATGCGCCGATGGCGAGGCGTGTGGCGAGTTCGCGTTCGCGGGCTGCGGCTCGCGCCATGAGCAGGCTGGCGAGGTTCAAACAGGCGAGCAGGAGCATAGCCGCGCAAAGGCTGAAGACGACCAGGAGCGGCTTCTGGAAGGTCGACCGCAGGTAACTTAAACCTGTCGAACCGGGCTCAGCGGCTAACTGAAAGTGGATCTTGCGGAAGTTCTTCAGCTCGGATGCGTCGGTGAGCGATTCGTTCAGGATTGGATCGGTCGCAGCGCGCAGAGCGGCGTTGGCTTGTTCGAGAGAAACGCCGGGATTGCGGCGGCCAAGAATTCTGAGCCACATGATGCCCTCGGAAGTCAGCATTTTTACCGGGGCATTCACGATCGGTTCAGAGGACAACGGGATATACACACTGGGGCGGAAATTAGCCTCCGCGCCGATGAACGATTGCGGCATGACGCCTATGACTGTAAAGGCTGTGCTGGAGAGGATGAGCTTTGAGCCGATGACGTTGGGCGACCGGTTGAACCATTGAGTCCAGAAGGCGTAGCTGATAACTACGCTGGAGCCATTGGAGTTTCCGGGTTGGTCATCCTGCGAAGTAAGGTAGCGGCCGATCAGAGCCGGTGTCTGCAGAGCACGGAAGTACTGTCCACTGACCAGCGCCCCTTCAACCTCGATACTGCCCAAGCTGCCGCGAACCTGATAGCGGTTGGACCAGTAGGCCGCGACATCCTGAAATGCTTCGTGGCGCTTTTCAAGGGCGCGGAACATCGGCCCGGAGAACATTTCATTGCTGGTTTGGGATGCGGAATTGCTGTTCATGAGGATGGCCAGCTGCTCTGCGTGTGGAACCGGGAGAGGCCTCAGAAGCAATCCATTGATGAGCGAGAAGATGGCGGTGTTGGCGCCCAGGCCGAGGGCCAGCGTCAGGACAGCGGTGAGCGTGAAGCCCGGCGCGCGAGAGAGCTGGCGGAGGCCGAAACGGAGGTCGCGGCCGATCTGCTCGAGGAAGGGAAAACCGCGGTGGGCGCGATAGGTTTCCCTGGTCTGGGTGATGCCGCCGAATTCGCGCAGCGCCTTGGTGCGAGCCTGTCGGCGGCTCATGCCGAGAGTCATATTCTCGGCAGTGGCGAGGTCGATGTGGGTACGCAGTTCTTCTTCGAGATCGGCATCGAGACGCTGACGGCCAAAGAGTGCGGCGATGCGGCTCAGGAGTGTGCGCAGCTGGTCCATATTCGGTACGACTCCTAATTCGAAGGGGCGAGGAAGCGGGCCATGGTGGCGGCGACGCGCTCCCAGTTTTCGGTTTCCATCTCGATTTGCTTTTTGCCGATGCGGCTGAGCGAGTAGAACTTGGCGCGGCGGTTGGTCTCCGAGGTGCCCCACTCGGACTTGATCCAGCCGCGTTGTTCGAGGCGCAGCAGGGCAGGATAGATGGTGCCCTGATTGAGGCTCAGCGTGTCGCCGCTGACCTGCTCGATGCGCCTCGCAATGCCATAGCCGTGCAGCGGGCCCATGGCTTCGAGGGTCTTGAGCACCATGAGGTCGAGCGTGCCTTGCAGAACATCGGACTTGGAATCTCCCATTGCCTCTCCCCTTTTTCGAGCCCTGTTGTCTTTCTACATATAAGATGCCGACTGATAGGTAGAATGTCAACAGGGAATCCGGATTGCAGCAGAAAATTGTGGAGGCTGAGGCCTCCGTTGGTTGCGCTGAGAAAAGTTGGAATATACGACAGCTGTGTTGAATCTTGCCGGGCGGCTGCCACGTCTCTGGGCTGTATCCGCTCCAAAGTTTTCGGCGTTGCCGTGAGAAATGTTACGAAAGGCCATCTCTTAACACTCCGTAGTGCCCACCGGCGGCATGGGATTGCTACAATTTCTTTCGCACCCGGATAGAGAAAAATTGCAATTGTTTTAGAGGCCGTCCACCAGACGGAGTAGAGGCTGAGATTCCTCCATGAACGAACCCAGTTCCCTTTCTTTCGATGAGTTCCTGCGCCAGCGCAATGACGCGCGAGCAATGGAAGCTGGAGACAGGGCTTTGTTTCGCACGGCTGCGGAGAAGGAATGGCAGCGGCTCAAGGATCGCGTACACAAAATTACCGAGGGCAAGATGCTGGGGCCGGATGTGTTCGAGTGGGCGCCTTATTCCGCTTCCTGTCCGGACTTTCTCAAGTTGAAAGATGTGGCCCTTACGTTTGAGGCCGGGACGGTGATCGGAGATGGGCCGCCGAAATACCGGATCGTATTGTCGCGGAGGCCGCTGCGATCGGGAGAGATGTGGGGCGATCGCGAGCCAATTCCGGCGGAGCGCTGGTGGCTCAGCGTGGAAGCGCAGGATGGTGAGCTGGTGTGGCAGGTAAAGGAAAGCCGGGTGCGGCTGGCGACGGAGCGATTTGCCGATCACATGGCAATGCAGCTGGTGGATTATCAGCAGCGCTATCTGGAAGCAGTGAAGGCCAAATATCCGTGGGCATAACCGGGGCGTAAATGCGCCTTCCCT
>DATAZR010000073.1:0-5039 GCA_036271955.1 Acidobacteriaceae bacterium | reverse complement strand
TTGTCCCGAATCGCGTTCAGAGTATCCGCTCTGTCTGATACAAACAGGAACGGCGCGTGGGAGTCATAGTAAAAGGAATGAAGCCCTTTATCCCTCAAATAATTAATCTTTGATTTTAGCTGATCTGCTCGCTTTAGATTGTGTTTACGATGATAGCTCTGATCGAAGCAAATCAAATAAACGGGCAGCTTTGATCATAAATTTCAACTACGAAGCTCAGTGGAGCGTAGCTTCGAGATACCTTAGCGCCGTGTGAGGTCGGAAGCGGTATTCCGGTATCAGGATCGAGTAAAAGTCCGAATGGCGTTACTGGTCTTTGATCGAGGACGGGGATTGTCGTCATCAATTCGTATTCTTTACGAATCTCAACTGGAACGAATTTTGGATGAGCGAAAAGTGGTCCAATTGAGAAAAGGCATTGAGCCCAATGACGCTTTACGAGATCGTATGAATCACCCAAATAGCGTCTTTGCATCGTGTCAGAAAAGCTAGGATCGCAGCAATAGCATCTATTCTTGCCTCAAATGGACTATCGGGTTACGAGACGCTAGCCACCTCTGTACTGGCCTTTACGGGGGCTGGCGCGTTCTGGCTGGTGTGCCAGCGCATGAGGGCGAAGCCGCCCTGGAATATTGCGTAGGCTACCCAGACTCCGAGGCCCATGGAGGCTAGGGCGGCACAGACTAGCATTACCAGATTGAAAAAGTCCTGCATACTTCTCCGTCACAACTGGGGGAATTGACCAAGCACTTAAAGCGTTACATTGAGACATGGGCAGAAATCCTACCCCTGAGTAAGGATTCTCTCATTGAATCCCGCCGCGTTGACCCCTCGGATGTTGACCACTAGAATACCTGTAGAGGGTTTCGCCCATTGTGACTGTCTGATGATTTCATTCCGGTTGCGGTTGGCTGATGGCCGTTAAACAGTTCGATTGGCCGCTTGCGACTGGTTTTCGACGGCATAGGAAGTATTCCTCGCCCGCCTTCCTTTCCCTGCTCAAAATATGACGATTACGCACATTTCGGTCCGTGGCGCACGGCAGCACAATCTGCGCGACATCAACGTCCGCATACCGCGCAATACTTTGACGGTGGTGACGGGGCTTTCAGGGTCGGGAAAGAGTTCGCTGGCCTTTGACACGATCTATGCCGAGGGGCAGCGGCGCTATGTGGAGACGCTGTCGGCGTATGCGCGGCAATTTTTGGACCAGATCGAGCGGCCGGATGTGGACTCGATCGAGGGGTTGAGTCCGGCGATTTCGATTGAGCAGAAGACTACCAGCAGGAGTCCGCGATCAACGGTAGGGACGATCACTGAGATTTACGACTATTTGCGGCTGCTCTATGCGTCGGTAGGAACGCCGCATTGCCCGAACTGCGGCCAGGCGATTTCGCGGCAGACGGCGGAGCAGATCGTTCAGCGCATCCAGCAATTGGGTGACGGGCAAAGAGTCGTGATCATGGCTCCGGTGGTGCGGGGGCGCAAGGGTGAGTTTCGTGAGCTGCTGGATCAGCTGGAGCAGCAGGGGTTTCGTGCGCGGATCGATGGCGAGTTGCGCGACCTGGCTGAGACGGTGGTGCTGGACAGGCGTAAAAATCACACCATTGAAGCGGTGATCGACAGGATCATCCTGAAGCCGGGCGTGGAGAAGCGGCTGGAGGGTTCCGTCGCCAAGGCGCTGCAGATGGCGAATGGGCTGGTGCTGATTGCTGCCTCGACTAGCGCCAGTTCAGAGAAGGAAGAGCAGCTTTTTTCGTCGTCGATGGCATGCCCGGATTGTGGATTGGATGTGCCGAAGCTGGAGCCGAGAAGCTTCAGCTTTAATTCAACTTTTGGCGCCTGCCCGGAGTGCCATGGGCTGGGGTCGCTGTACGATTTCGACCCGGCGAAGGTGATTACGGACTGGTCGAAGCCGCTGCTGGATGGCGGACTGGGGCCGGGATCGGCTTCGCAGTACCTGATCAAGCTGATTCACATTGCGGCGGCGAAGTATGGGATCGACCTCAAGCTCCCGTTTGAGCAGCTGCCGAACAAGCAGCAGCACATTCTGGTCTATGGGCCACCGAGAACAGAGGCTCCGAAGACTGGGTTTCACGGCATTCTGTCGTTTTTGCGCGATGGCATGGAGGACGCGAAGAGCGACGGCTATCGCGAGTACATGATGAACTTCATGTCGGCTTCGACGTGCCCAAGCTGCAGAGGCAAACGGCTGCGGCCGGAGTCCCTCGCCGTAAAGGTAGGCGGCCTGTCGATCAGCGATTTCACGGGCTTATCCCTGAACAAGTCGCTGAACGCGGCCAGAGAGCTGAAGTTTACAGAACGCGAGGCACTGATTGCGGAGCGGATTCGCAAAGAAGTAGTGGAGCGGCTGGAGTTCCTGGCAGGCGTCGGACTGAGCTATCTCTCGCTGGACCGGAATGCGGCGACGTTGTCGGGCGGCGAGGGGCAGCGGATCCGGCTGGCGACGCAGATCGGTTCAAGGCTGCGGGGAGTGTTGTATGTGCTGGATGAGCCTTCGATTGGCTTGCATCAGCGCGACAACATGCGGCTGATCGAGGCGCTGACCAGGCTGCGCGATCTAGGCAACACGGTGCTGGTGGTAGAGCACGATGAGGATACGATTCGCGCGGCGGATTATGTTCTCGATCTTGGGCCGGGAGCTGGACGGCTGGGCGGCGCGGTGGTGGCCGAGGGCACTCCAGCGGAGATCATGGCTGCGCCGGATTCGCTGACGGGGCGGTATTTGTCGGGCGAGGTAAGTATTCTTCATCGTCCGCGGCCACGTGCGCTGACCGGCAAGTGGATTGAGATCCAGGGCGCGCGCGAGCACAATCTGCAGGATGTGACGGCGAAGGTTCCGCTGGGCGTGATGACGGTGGTGACGGGTGTGAGCGGCAGCGGCAAGAGCACGCTGGTGAATGACATACTGTATCGCTCGCTGGCGCAGACGCTTTATGGTTCGCGTGAAGAACCCGGCAATCACGACACGCTGACGGGCGCGGACCAGATCGATAAGGTAATTCGCATCGACCAGTCGCCGATTGGAAGGACCCCGCGGTCGAATCCGGCGACGTATACGCAGCTGTTTTCGCCGCTTCGGGATCTGTTTGCTCAGATGCCGGAGTCGCGGGAGCGGGGATACAAGCCCGGGCGATTCAGCTTTAACGTGGCGGGTGGGCGGTGCGAGGCCTGCGAGGGCGATGGGCAGCGGCGCATTGAGATGAACTTTCTGCCCGATGTCTACGTTCAGTGCGAGGTATGCAACGGCAAGCGATACAACCAGGAGACGCTGGCGGTCAAGTTCAAGGGCTATTCGATTGCGGGGATTCTGGACCTGACGATTGAGGATGCGCTGGCGGTGTTTGCCGATGTGCCACTGCTGCGGGTGAAGCTGCAGACGCTGGTGGATGTGGGGCTGGGGTACATTCACCTGGGACAGAGCGCGACTACGCTTTCGGGCGGCGAGGCGCAGCGGATGAAGCTGGCGCGGGAGTTGTCGAAGCGGCAGACAGGGCGCACGCTGTATCTGCTGGACGAGCCGACGACGGGACTGCATTTTGACGATGTGCGCAAGCTGCTGGAGGTGCTGCACCGGCTGGCGGATCTGGGCAATTCGGTGGTGATTATCGAGCACAACCTGGATGTGATTCGCAATGCGGACTGGCTGATCGATATGGGTCCCGAGGGCGGCGAGGATGGTGGCCGAGTGATTGCGGAAGGCAGGCCGGCGCAGGTGGCGGCGGTTGCAGGGTCGTTTACCGGGGAGTTCCTGGCGCGGTACTATGCGGAACACGGCGCTCCAGCGGAGGCATTGCCAGAGACGTTGCCAGTGGATACAGTAACTGAAACTGTTGACGCGAAAGCGAAGAAGGCTGCATCGAAAAGCAACGGGAAATCTGCGGCGAAGAAAGCTGCCGGCGTGAAGACCAAGCGGCAGACGAAGGCAAACCAGGAATGAGCGACGGGGCTCTGCACGAAGAACGTGATGCGGCCGTTCCAGCGGAACTCGACGCAGCGACGCCAGCCCAGCAAGAGGTCGTGGTGGGTGTTGCAAGCGACATTGAGCCTGAAATAGTGGCTGGAGCTTCGCCGTTTCTAGAGATTTTGCCGCAATCAGCCTCGGAGATGCCGCCTGGATTTGAGTCGACGAACTTTGGGCTAACTAGCTTCGGATCGGCTGAGGCGACGCTCCCGGACAATCTGCTTCCTTCTTTTGTGCCGCCACAGAGATTTCCTCGCACTCCCAACTTTGGCGATGCCGCGCTGTTTCTGGTTCTGCTGCTGATGGGCTTGCTGGTAACTACAGGCTCGCTGGGGCTGGCATTGCATCTACACTGGCTCGAACGATGGTTTGGCCTGCGCACCATTGAAGAGGCTGGGAAAAGTACGCCGCTGGCGCTCGGAACACAGCTGGCGATCTACCTGATCGCCATCGCCGGAGCGGTTCCCTTCTTTCGCATGGTGTGGGGTAAACCGTTTCTGGCTGGGCTGCATTGGCATGGGCCTACGGCATGGCGGTTTCGCTTCCGTCTGCTTGGAACTGCGGTGCTGTGCAATCTGCTTGCGATCGTGGGCAACTGGGTCTTGCCGTTTCCGGAACATGCGCCGATCGACAAGCTATTCAGCACTTCGCGCGACGCGTGGATGCTCGCATGCTTCGGCATAACCATCGCTCCGTTCTTTGAGGAGATGATCTTTCGCGGGTTTCTACTGCCGGCAGTAGCTACTGCGTGGGACTGGCTCAGCGAACGGATGAGTGGCCGGTTGCCGCGACCGCTCGATGCGGAAGGCAATCCCGTGTGGAGCATTGGTGCGATGACTTGTGCTGCCCTGGTGGTGAGCGGGCCATTCGCGTTGATGCATTCGCCGCAATTAGGACATGCGTGGGGGCCACTGCTGCTGCTCTATTGCGTGAGCCTGGTCCTCTGCGTGGTGCGGCTGATGACGCGATCGCTGGCGGCAAGTACGATGGTGCATTCGGCGTATAACTTCATGCTGTTTGCGGTGATGTTCGCACAGACTGGCGGCTTCCGGCA
>DATAZR010000072.1:0-44100 GCA_036271955.1 Acidobacteriaceae bacterium | reverse complement strand
ACCTGCCGGAGAGCCGAGCTCTGCCCAATGATTCCTTCAAAGTCTGCCTCACTACGAATCTCTCCTTCAAGGTAGAGCTTCTCCTGCGCGAGTCTGTCCTTCAGTTCTGCGATTTCACGATAGGCCAAGGCACTTTCGATGGCCATCGCAACTTGCCCGGCCGCGCGCATTAGGAATTCAATATCCTCTGAGCTGAATGCGTTCTCATTCCGCCACCCAAGAGCTAAAACCCCCAGCGTTCGATTGCGGCTAATCAAGGGCAGACAGCAGCAAAATTCGATACCCTCCGCAAAAGCACGGTCATGATCCGCCCCACTCAGCTCAGTTGCGGTTCTTACTACAATCGGTTTACCTGTCTCGAAAGTCTTGCCCAAAACAGATCCTTCGATCGGTCGCAGTAAATCCTCCTTTATAAAACCCTTGCTCTCCGGAAATTCCATCGTCACAGAGCGCAATTGGCGCTGCTCCCCATCCGGAAGCCATACCGAGACAAAGTCGCAATGCATGCATTGCCGGATACTTGCCGAAATCGCGCGAAGAAGATCGCGTGTCAGCAGATTCGAGACCAGCGTGTTTGTCATGTCCAGGAGCAGCCTCAGACGCTCGCTTTCGCGCTGTAAAGCGCATCGAGAAAGCGCAAACTCTTGAGCTAAGGTACCGGACCGCAAGGTTGAACTCATTTGGCATCCCCTCCAAGATGAATTTCACACAGCTCTGACAACTGTCAAAGTTGGCGTCAAAGCCTTTGACATCCGGATGCTGTCGCGACTCCTCATGCTCTTAATATCTCGTTTCGTTTCAATTGCTTGTATCCACTTCTGAAATAGGGAAATGTTTGGCATCCGATTTGCTTTACCTCAAGTTAGCTGGCGAATCTGGCTTGTTTGCAAGCGCAGTGAGACGCGAAAGTAGGTTGGGTGAGCACGCAGCAGACCGCCGACGCTTATGTAGCAACCCCAGTCAGCGAACGAAAACAAGCCGAGCCCTGCAATCACGTCTCAGGGAAAGGAGGGAACGAACAGTGAATTGGTTAAACACATATAGGGTAGCGGCAGACGCGACGAGCCAGTGCGCCACATGTGAGGACTTTCGCAAACTGTTCACAGAAGATGTCCATGGTCTTCACCTGCTCTCCTTCTTACTAACGGCCGATCACGAAAAGGCGGAGCGATGCTTCGTGTCCGGACTTGATGCGTGTGTGGACGGCGACTTTGTATTTAAAGCATGGGCACGCCCCTGGGCCAAACGCATGATAGTCCGCAATGCAGTTCAGATCATTTCGCCTCATTCCGGCGCCGCAAGATCAACGGTATTCCGTTCGGCGGACAAATCTAGGCTGGCAGAGATTGCATCGGAATACGGCCCATTTGCGAGAGTTCTCGCTCTGGACGATTTTGAAAGGTTTGTATATGTCCTGTCGGTTCTCGAGGGATATCCGATTCAGGATTGCGCCGCCCTCTTAGGTACTTCACAGCAGATTATCGCGGAGACACAGGTTCTAACGCTAAAGCATGTCGCAAACTCCGAACGGATGATCGCTGCGCCGATGAATGATTTCCTCAAGCATTGATGTGAGTTAGGAGGTGGTTATGAATCGGTCCGTCCAAAATGGGAAGCCCTTCCTGTTATGTCTTTTCATTTTGGAAACCCTAGTTATGTTCTGCCTCCTTTTCTCTGCCATGCCGCTTTGCCCTCAACAGGAGACCCATGCAACTCAAACCTCTCCCCTAACCGACGAGCGAAGGTTTCAGAAGGTTGAGGACCGCTGGAGCGAAGCGATCAATAAGCGTGATCAGTATGTGCTGGAGCTTGTGCTGTCGCCAGAACTGATGGACATCTCTGCCACCGGAGATGTGACTACGAGGAATCAACAGATCTCCATGCTCTTTCAAAAGGGCACCGAGCCTATTGCTCTCGATCAACGAGTGGTGAGAGTACGGGTCCTCGCAAATATCGCAGTCGTCACCGGTAACTACACGGAACAACTACGCGTGAACGACAAAACCGTACAACAAAAGGGTGTGTTCACTCATGTCTACCAAAGTGTGCGTGGCAACTGGCTCTGCGTCGTCTCACATCGCACTGCCACTGGAGAAGCAGCACGGCAGAAGGTGCGAGGGTCGAAGAAGCAGAACTCACTCAGCAGACCATTGCTGCACGGGACCAATGGGTACAAAGATACACAGGCAGCTGCATCGACACCTCAGAATTCAACCCATTTCATCGATGTTCCCGTATTGGCCGGAACTACGTCTCAACGTACTCAGAGAGCCGGTGCACGCGTACTTACCGGGGAAAGCATAATCGGGCCGATGAATATTCGGTACGTGAATAGCGGGCTAGTTTACGACGAAATGGGTATACGAACATGATCGTCAGTATCCTCACATACATCTGCTTCGGACTTGAGCTCATTGCGATTGGCGCAGGGGCCATGGCCTTGTTTGGCCTACTCACTGGAGTACTGCTCAACAAATGGACCGTTCTCTTTCTAAAGTGCTCGCTTGCCACCGGGGTCACTGCCCTCCTCATTCCATTTGAACATTTCACACTCACGCAGGAAGCCTCCATGCTCTCTGTCTACGGAGCAGGAGTAGTGGTTTTGGCATGGCGCAAATTTCAACTTATGGGTGTCTGGCGGTCGATCTTTGCATGGAGCATTACTCTTGTCCTCTATTTGAACATCGTTGTCGCCATCACGCAGGTCTCTCAGCGAATATCGCTCTTCAAACCGCCGATTCCGAGTCGGTTCGATCTGCCGTTCATCACCACGCAGTCCGTTGTCTTGGCGATCTTCCTGGTGCTTGGCATAGTCGTGGTCAATAAGTTCAGCAATAAGTCGACTCACGCATTACGTTCTCGCAGAGATGAAGTTTCGAACAAACATGCACTATAGGATCCGATGTTCGTACGTCGTACGGTCTACGCCTTCGTCTGCAAGTCTCCCGCTGCTGACGGCGTGCGCCAAGAAGCAGGTTGCACCTCCGGCGTGAACGGCCAGTGGGAAGCTCATTCTCTCGTCGAGGTTCAAGAGTGAGCGGCTCTTCTTGCAACCACCGAAGAAATGAAGTTGCAGCTGAAGAAGGACCAATCCCGACCCTTCATCACTACACCCGACGCGTGTGCAAAGTAGAGTCGTTCGCGCTTCTGATCGTATTGATGTACATCGTCATGCTCTTTCTGGGTGCGATCGTTCCGCCGTAACAAGGGGATGACATCGGCATCGTCATCCACAAGTATCGATAACAACAGAAAGGACTGGCATGGCAATAGAAGTTGGTAACAGTGAGCAATGGAAACCAAAGGCAAACCCGTGGCTGATCGCGGCAACGGTCGCGTTGGCGGCTTTTATGGAGGTTCTCGATACCTCCATCGCAAATGTGGCGCTTCCACACATCGCAGGTGACCTTGGCGCCAGCACCAGCCAGGGCACCTGGGTTCTCACCAGTTACCTTGTCTCCAACGCGATCATTCTGCCGGTCGGCGCGTGGGCGTCGAGCGTGATCGGTCGCAAGAACTTCTTTGTGCTTTGCATCACCATCTTCACCATCGCAAGCTTCCTCTGTGGGATCGCACCGTCGATGCCGATCCTTCTGATCGCTAGAGTCCTGCAAGGTGTGGGGGGTGGCGGTCTACAGCCAATGGCGCAGGCCATCATGGCGGATTCCTTCGAGCCTAAAAAGCGTGGACTGGCATTCTCGCTCTACGGTCTGGTCGCGGTGCTTGCGCCGTCCCTCGGCCCAACGATAGGCGGCTTGATCACAGATAACTACTCGTGGCGATGGATCTTCTACATCAATGTGCCGGTTGGCATTCTCGCCTTTTTTCTGGTTAACCGCTTGGTCCAGGATCCACCGTGGATAAATGCCGATCGCGCTAACATTAAGAAACTGGATTACATCGGCTTGGGACTGCTAACAGTCGCCATGGGCGGGATGCAGATCATGCTCGACAAGGGCGAGGAGTACAACTGGTTTGCCTCCACCTCGATTCGCGTGTTTTGTATCCTATTCGTCGTTGGTATGTCCGGTCTCATCTGGTGGGAGTGGCGGGCCAAGAATCCTATCATGAACCTGCGTCTTTTCAAGTACAGGAACTTTGCCATTTGCTGTTTCCTGATGGCCCTGGTCGGCGGTGTGCTGAATGCCGCAACGGTACTTGAACCTCAGTTCCTGCAAGAACTGATGGGTTACACGGCCACCCTCGCGGGACAGGCGCTTGCGGGAGGCGGACTTATCTTAATGTTCGTAATGCCTCTGGGAGGAATGGCGACGGGCAAATTTCCGGCCAGAAACCTCGCTGCGCTCGGTTTCCTTTGCTTTGCCGGTGCGTTCTATTACACTTCCTCTCACTTCACTCTCACCATGACGTTCGGCTTTGCCGCTTGGCTCCGAATTCTGCAAATGGCAGCAATTCCTTTCGCCTTCATTGCCGTTACCACTGCGGCCTATGTAGGCCTTCCCAAAGAGGCGAGCAATCAGGTCTCAGGAATTATCAATTTTGTCAGGAACGTTGGTGGCAGCATCTTCATTGCGAGCACTGGGGCGATCGTCACGAATCGTTCTCTGTTCCACCAGGCACGCCTGCAGGAGTACATGCAGCCAGGAAATCCCGCCTACGTCAGCCAACTTAACGCACTTACACACGCCTTCGGTAGCAGTGCCGGCGATCCAGTCGCGGGATCGATGGCACGAGCTGCCATTTACCAGCAGTTGAATCAAATGGCAACCGCACAAGCCTATCAGGATATATATCGACTGCTCTCTTGGATGGCGATGGGCATGGTGCTATGTGCGTTCCTGTTGAGCAAGAACAGGCCAGGTCAGGGAGCTTCTAGTGGAGAAGCGATGCATTGATCCATCGGGAGGGTGGAACAACAGACGGATGGCCTATGTCGCCGTTTCCCGCGGAGCGCAGGATTCCAGGACGAACGATCGTGCGCAACTGCCGATCGTGTTGAGGCAAGAGGTATCGCAGCAGAGCGCCCATCGGGAAACCGACGGTGCAGAACTGCTCAAAGTCGGGGAAACCTGAAATGGCAATCCAGAGCCAAGCTCGGAAGTGTTTTCCGAGAAGGTGTAGAGACTAGACGGGCAGCACCTAACCTCATATGGGGAATGGTGAATGTATAGTCCAGACCACGAACCCGCAGTTGGCGGGGCGGCGAAAGCCGAAGTGGTATGAAAATCCGCAGGCCGCAAGGCCGTGAGGGTTCAAATCCCTCCGCCCGCACCATGCCATCCTCGAGAGGGGCCAGAATGGAATCATTCTAGCGTGTTTGCAGCCTGACCAGGGCCGTTCAGGACCTCCCGCCAATGGAAAGGCGGCAAAGATGAGCTTTTTGTTCTTTACAGTTTTTGCCACTCCCACTTAGAATCCTCCTGCACAATACCCATTCGGTGCCCAGAATTCCCTCAGGGTGTCTGAAACGTTTCATTTCTGGACAACACAATCCATAAATTCTGCGCCGGTCAATGTATGACCGGTCTGCGAGGCTCTACGGGATACCTGCACGAGCATCGATCGTTGCCTCCTATAGATTCTGGCGTCTGAACGCGGAATTACGCTTGCGACTGTACGAAGTGGAAGAGCAAATCGTACTGCATCGCCCGTTCGCCAGAATCCTCGACGAAGCGGCGCGTCGTTTGTTTCGCATTCCAATGTTTCGCGGCGATGCGATTTCCAGGTCATGGCGAGCACCATCTGTGGGTCGATCTCAGCATTTGTCGACAACTACGATTCGTTTTGACAGGCATAGGAGAGCGGTATATGCGAAAGACCAACGCCCCCTTGCGAAGCAATACACCCAATCGGGCTCCCAATTCTGACGGGCCGATTATCGGGTCGAGCGCTGTGATGTGCAATCTGAGACGCGAGCTGGCGCAGGTCGCGAAGTCTTCAAGCACCGTTCTCATTACGGGTGAAACAGGTACAGGCAAGGAACTCGCTGCGGAATTTGTTCACCAGAACAGCACACGCAGCGGGAAGCCTTTCGTGTGCATTAACTGCGCTGCGATCCCGGAGAGCCTGCTGGAGAGCGAGCTCTTTGGACACACCAAGGGCGCGTTTACCGGGGCGGATGCTTATCGTGATGGCCTGTTGACCTCGGCTGATGGCGGCACAATTTTTCTGGACGAGATCGGCGACTTGAGCCTGTGCTCACAGGCCAAGATTCTGCGGGTGCTGGAGAAGAGGGAAGTCTGCCGTGTTGGGGCCAACCGTGGAATGCAACTGGATGTACGCTTTGTCTCCGCTACAAATCAGGACCTGGAATCAATGGCGGACCGCGGCGCGTTTCGCAAAGACTTGTACTATCGCTTGAATGTAGCGAGGATCCATCTTCCTCCGCTGCGGGAAAGGCGGGAGGATATTCCATCTTTACTTCGCCATTATTGCCGGGACTTTGGCGGGAAAGCAGGTGCTCCCATGCCGGAATTCTCAGAAGCGTCGCTAGATTGCCTGATGGCTTATGGCTGGCCGGGCAACATTCGTGAGTTGAAGAACATAATTGAATGCATGTTTCTAAGGGATCTTCCGGCAACGATTGGAGCCGAAGATCTACCGCGTCATCTGCGGGGAATGATTGCGGGCCAGGTTGATCTGCCGCAGCAGGAGCGGGCTGCCCTGATTGCTGCTTTGTTCTCGGCGAAGTGGAACAAGAGCGAAGCAGCAAGGAAGTTGCAATGGTCGCGCATGACCTTATATCGCAAGATCGCGAAACACCATATCTCGGCGGATGCCGGAGTGTGCGCTGAAAAATTCTGATTTGCCGCCTTCGCGCCGGACGAAAATCAGCAGAGATTAAAGCCCATCTGCATCTTTTCTAGATTCATGCATGCAGACTTCGGATGGCTGTTCATTTGATGAACGCCTTTGCAGCCGTTTTCAAAGGGGTGTGACAGGCTGTTACATCTGTGACAGTTGTCGTGACAGCCTTCTGTTCGGATTCCTTCCAGAACGAGTGGCACTATCCATTTGAAATTATTGTCGATCTCCTTGCTTCGATCGTTGTTTGCCCTGTAACAGGGCGGTGTGACACCCGGTGCCCGCCTATCATACGTCCCGGTTGCAGGCGGTACAAGTATCTCCAGTGTTTTCGCTGCTTTTTCATGTTTTCCACAAGGTGTCCGCGGTGATGGGCAGCCGGAATGCATTCCTTGCGTCAGTAGAAGGCGCCAGATGGACGACGATGTTCCGTACAGTTTCGGCGAAGAACAAGAAGGACGATATGCCAATCATTTTCAGATCGGGCACAACGCATTCGAGGTCGTCCTTCAGTTCGGCCAGTTTTATGAAGAAGAGAAGCGGGTGGTGATGCATACCAGGATCGTGACATGCCCCGCGTATGCAGAGACGCTGTTGCGTCTGCTGAGCCATTCCCTGGCGCAATACGAAAGCAGCTATGGCTCCATTTCAACGGGGAGGCCGCATGAGTGATTACACCGTCATCAGCGCGGTCAGCAGCACGCTCAAAGAGATTCTGAAGCAGAAGATTACGTTGAGTTCGGATGCTGAGTTGAACGGCGTGGATATCTACCTGCTTTCTCCTAAGGAGATGCAGGACGTCGGCCACAATACCGGGATATCGGTGTGGCTATACAAGGTTTCGCGTATGGCTGAGATGCTCAATGAGCCGCTGGAGCGCATCAGCCCGAATCAGATTGCGCGCGCGCCTTTACCTGTTTCGCTGTTTTACCTGGTGACGCCAATCACAGCTCATCCTGAGACGCGGCATACGCTGCTAGGGCGTGTGCTGCAGGTGTTGAACGACCATGCCATTTTGCGTGGATCGAATATGCGAGGAGTGCTTAAGGGAACGTCAGAGCAACTGCGTGTGAATCTCGAGGCGCTCTCGCTTGAGGAGTTGAGCCTGGTGTGGGAGGCGTTGAGCGAGCCTTATCAGCTCTCGGTGACTTACCTCGTGCAGGTCGTCAAGATCGATTCGGATTTGGAGCCGGTCAAGTCGAGCCCGGTGATCGAAAGGGAGGCGGAGTATGCGCAGGTGACTGCGGTGAGCTAGGTCTGCGCAGGACAGTGACGAGGAAAACGATTAAGACGAAGGTATATGCAGGGAGGAGACGTTTGGCGGCAAGTTATCAGGTTGACGAGAATGGCCGCGTGTTCACAGTTGTAGACGAGATAACAACTCGTTACTGGGCTGTGATCACGGGCGAGGCGACGGATGAGATCTTTGGGGCGTTGAATGCTCCAGGATTCGTCGTGGAGCTGGTCCGCGCCGATCTGGCAACCAAAGCGCTGGCGAATGGTTTGTATGCCATCACAGGCTATCCGGGGCAGTCGTTTCCGCAACTCTCCACGACCAGCTACAACGTGGATTATGTGCTTACGGCGCCGGGGTTTCGTGACCTGCCGCTGACGGTTACCGTTCCGACGCATGCAGTTTTTCCCGTGGCGGCGCCTGCCTCGGCAATGCGACGTCTGCCGGTGCGTATTCAGGGGCGCGTGGTAAGCGGCACGACGCGGCTGCCGATCAGCGATGCTGTGATCGCGAGTGTTGATCCAGCTACACCGCCTGCGGTGCACGTGTCTGTGCTGCGCTCTCCGCTCTATTTCGCACATGCAAGCGGCGCAACGGCACAAGCGGTGACGATTGGCATTGTGGGCGGCGCAGGACTGACGGGGAGCGTTACCGGCGGAGACAAGATGTTGAATCTCTCAGTCAGGACAGGCCTTGCAGCCGGCTCTCTTGTGCGGTTGACGAGCGCAGGCGGTGTACTGCTGGAGTATGGGGTGGTCGATCATCTTGGACCTGGATCAGCCGGCGCCGCAGGGCAGGTATTTCTGCGCCATGCGCTCAATCGCAGCTATCCGGTAGTTGGCACGGCGGTGGACTTTGTCGATGCGACTCCCACAGGCCCGGGAGGCACTCTTTTCGGGGATGCAGATGCGGGCGACGGGGTACTGCTGGCCTCGGAGCTTTTCGGCGGCACCGTCGCAGTTGAGAGTGGTGGAGCATTGGCCGAGTTTCATGAACTGGGGGCAGTGAGCGATGGCAATGGGTATTACGGTCTCGATGGAATGGGGCGTGTGCAGGAACTTTTTCTGCAGGCGACACAGGGAGCTTTGCAAGGCAACGTCGACTGGTTTGTAGAGTACGACCAACCGCTCAATCTGGTGGATTTTCGACTGTAACGGTTGTGACTTAACTGATTTCCGACACAGACAGGAAACGTCCCTGTTGAGAAAGGACTTGCCATGGGCAACTATCTTTCACCTGGTGTTTACATCGAAGAGCAGGATACGGGACCGGAACCGATCGAAGGTGTAAGCACCAGCGTGACGGGCTTTGTGGGCGTTACGCAGAGCGGGCCGCTGGATGGCAAGCCTCCACTGCTGGTGACGAGCTTCTCGGAGTATCAGCGTATCTTTGGCGGTTACTTTATGCCGGGCTTCAGTGTTCCGGTTACGTCGCAGGATACGTTCAACCTGATGCCGCACGCCGTGGCCGGATTCTTTAACAACGGCGGGCAGCTGCTCTATGTGAAACGGGCAGCCAGCGTTTCCTCACCGCCGCAGACAGCAGCGGTGAGCAATCTGGAGAATTTCGCAGGCAGCCCGGCGCTGACGACGCGGCTAGTCAGCTCGGCTGTGCCTGGCACGCTGACGCTGCAACTGGCGAGCCTGCGCGGAGTTCAGAACGGCGTGATGGTGACGCTGACCCAGGTGAAGAACGGAGTAACTTCGACCTCCGGCGCGTTGGCTGTGACGAGTTACAGTGACGCGCAAAAGACGGTGACACTGTTTGCTCCTCTGCCTGCGGGCACTCCGGCGGTCTCCTACTATGATTGGCAATACACAACGGTTGCTTTGGGCAATGCGCCGTACAAGCCTGCGCCGAACTCATCGGAGTTCCTGTTGCAGGCGGCGAATCCGGGCCAGTGGGGCAACAGCGTGCAAGCTCAGGGTAACGGGCTGCTGGTGCAGATTACGCCGAGTTCGCGAACGCAGTCACAGATTGTGGCGCTCGGTGGCGGGCCTCCGTATAGCAGCATTCAACTCAACTCGGCGTCAAATTTCTATGCCGGGGCAGTTGTCGAATTCAACGCGGGCGGCAGCTATCAGGTCGCCGGCAACGTGAGCAGCGGGGCATTCCTGGCCGGCGAAGAGGTTGTGCAGACGCGGCAGGTCTCCACGGCGACGCTGATTGGAGCGGTAACGGGGTCGGGCCCGATGCTTGTCGGCCCGCAGACCAGTCCTGCCGACGCCTGGGATGCGTGGACGGGGAACTCCAGCAACGCTGTCTTTACGCCGACAGCGGCTCCGGCGGCTGTGTCGTTTGTCGACGGCTCAGTGACCGCTGGTCTTTTTGTTGCGGGTGAACAGGTGGTGCAGGCTACTACCGGCGCGGCGGCGGCGCTGATTGGGACAGTGACGGTGACGAATCCCATGCGGATTGGTCCGCAGAGCGGCTCCGCAGCAGATGGTTCGCACGCGTGGACGGGGCAAACCAGCGGAGCTATCTACACTCCTGCAGACGCGCCACTGCAGATCCTTTCGGTGATTGGCTCGGTCTCCTCAGGGATCTTCAACGCAGGCGAGGAGGTCATACAAGGTACTACAGGATCTAAAGCGAATCTCGTGGGTACGGTGACGGGTACAAGCCCCATGGCTATTGGCCCGCAGACCGGCGCAGCCGATGCGACGCATACCTGGACGGGCAGCGTCAGTGGGGCTGTCTACACGCCGGTCGGCGCGCCGGTGGAGACGTTCGCGGTTACGGGGACGGTTTCGAGCGGGACCTTCACGGCCAATGAAGAGGTAATTCAAAACAGCGTGGCGACGGCCATCCTCATTGGAACTGTTCCCGCGGCGGGCCCCCTGTCTATCGGAACGATCAGCGGTGATGTGCCGGATGCTACCGATGTGTGGAAGGGAGAAACCAGCGGAGCTGTCTTTACTCCGTCAGGAGTTGTTCCTTCGGCGCTTGGAAAGTTCTATGCCAAGGTTGCGACTGTGACTGGCAGCAGCATTCAACTGGTGAGCCCGCTCTCCGCTGCGCAGGCTTCGACGATCCAAGCCAATCTTGGGGCCATTCCGGCGGTTGCTGTAACCGTGCGCACCTGCGAGTTCGACATCACTAATTCCTATGGGCGCGTGAATGAGAGCCTACGCGGGCTCACGCTGGATAACACCACTCCTTACTACTTCGCCACGGCTATCGCCAACAGCTCCTCGCTGCTGAGCGTGCCGACTCCACTGCCTTACGACAATCTGACCGAGGACCCGAGCACCATGCCGGTGGCTCCCGATGGACTGAACGTACTGTTGACGGGCGGAACGGATGGCGGGCTGCCGATCGCTTCTGACATTTCCGGCGTGGACAGCGGCCCCGGCAATCGCACAGGAATCGCCGCCCTGGCTGACGCGGCAGAGATCAGCATTATGGCTACGCCGGGCATCACCAACCAGGTGGTGCAGGCTGCCATGATCACCCAGTGCGAAACGCTGGCCTACCGTTTCGCCATCCTTGACCCCGCACCCAGCGCGAGCGGAGGAACGCCGGGTATTGCCGACATTCAAAGTCAGAGGGATCTCTACGACACACATTACGCGGCTATCTACTATCCGCGCATCGTGGTGAGCGATCCGCTGAGCGGCAATCCGCTGACGATCTCTCCGAGTGGCCATATGGCGGGAATCTACGCGCAGACCGATGCCTCGCGCGGCGTATGGAAAGCGCCTGCCAATGTGGTGATCAACGGAATTCTGAGCCTTGAAACCAAGCTGAGCAAGGGTGATCAGGACATCCTCAATCCGGAGCCCAGCAACATCAACGCACTGCGCGACTTTACCGCGCAGGGACGCGGACTGCGGGTTTACGGCGCGCGCTGTATTACCAGCGAGACCGAGTGGATGTATATCAACGTACGACGGCTTTTCATCTTTATTGAGGCGTCGCTCGATCAGGGCTCACAGTGGGCGGTCTTCGAGCCAAACAATCAGCAGCTTTGGAATCGGCTGATCCAGAGCGTCTCGGCCTTCCTGACCACGATCTGGCAACAGGGCGGCTTGATGGGCGCGACTGCCGACCAGGCGTTCTTTGTCAAGTGCGGCTACGACACGATGTCTTCCGACGATATCGAAAACGGACGGTTGATCATGCTCGTAGGTATTGCTCCAGTCTTTCCGGCGGAATTCGTCATCATCCGTATCGGGCAGTGGGCGGGTGGATCGTCGGTGCAGGAGCTTTAGAGGCACGAAGCTCTATGCGATTTTTGGGCCGCGCAACGTTATGTGAAGTCTGCGCGGCAAACCGCCGGACTGCTCGCCGGCCGGCACAGAGAGAAGAACGGCAGGAGGAAGCTCCATGGGAACAGCAGCAACGCGCATCGATCCGTATCGCGGATATAACTTTCGCATCGAGTTGGACAACACGAACGTAGCTTCGTTTCGCGAATGCGGCGGCCTGTCGTTGAACACCGATCCGGTGGACTACCGGGAAGGCACGGATCTTCCGCTTTCGGTACGCAAACTGACCGGCCTGCGCAAGTACGCCAACATCACGCTCAAGCGTGGCTATACGCAGAACGAAGACTTGTGGAACTGGTACAAGAACATCGTCAACGGAGTCTCTGACCGTAGGAATGGTGCGGTGATCCTGCAAGACGAAGAGCACAACGATGTGATGCGCTGGAATTTCACCAATGCATTTATCTGCAAATGGGAAGGCCCCACGATGAATGCCACCAGTAATGACGTGGCCATTGAGGCGATCGAAATATGCCCTGAGCAGGTTGCGCTGGCATAGCACGTTATCGCTAACCAAAGATCAGGCGAGAGCAAAGGGGAAGAGCGGCGGATGCCCACTTATCTAACACCGGGGGTCTACTTCGAAAGCGTCGACTCGGCGAGCGCGGAGATTGCAGCGATCCGCACCGACGTGGCTGCCTTCGTAGGCGTCGCTGCGCAGGGGCCTGTCCACCGCGCGACGCCGGTGGAGTCGTGGGTGCAGTTTCTGTCCACATTCGGCGGCTTCCTTCCCAATGCGTATCTCGCGTATGCCGCCAATGCGTTCTTCCAGAACGGCGGCTCAAAGCTTTACGTGGTGCGCGTTGCAGCGCCGCATGTCACCACCATGACCAACCCGGCCTTTTCGCAGCCGGCAGATGGCTCGGCATCGACGCTGCTCTCAGTGCAAGGCTTTGCGGTGGGCGCTGTGGCAACGGCGCAGCAGACGGCTGCCGCGAGTTCCGTAGGCGTGCAGCCGGCTGATCGCATGAGCACCCTGGTCGATGCTATCGCGGGCTTTTCTCAGGGATCGCTCGTACAGATCACACAGCAGACGCCATTCTTCCTGGCCTGGCATACGGTGCAGGACGTGGATGCAGGCGCCAAGCGACTCTTTTGGGATTCGCCACTAGAGGCCGGCTTTCTGCTCACCGTGCCGATGCTGCTGACTTCGTTCCATCATGCTGATCTCGTTGTGGCGCAGATGAATCCGGCCTCAAAGACGGTGAGCTGGGTGAACGGCCTTGGATCGGAATTTAATGTCAGCCAGCCTATCGAGTTCGACACCGGCGTTTCGGCATCTCGCGGTGTTTTCAAAGATGAAGCGGGCCTGGAAACGCTGCGCATCGAAGCTTCGAGCCCAGGTTCATGGGGCGACACTGTAGCCGTTTCCGTCTCCCATTCAAGCCTCGCCGCTACAGCATCTTCCTCTGCGCCGCAACCGGCCTCAGGCGCGTATTCGTTTGTCGAGAGCGTGGTGGGCTTTTCCACGGCGTCGTTGGTGCGTTTGTATCAGACGCAGGCTTCACTGCCTGTAGTTGGATATCGCGTTGTTACCGCGGTCAATCCCACGAACAATTTTTTGCAATGGGATATGCCGCTGACTCCTGCCTTCGATGTGACGCAGCCTTTGTCGTTCGAGACACTGGAGTTTGCGCTCACCATCTTTGTGGATGGCAGCGCGAAGGAGACCTTCACCGGACTCTCGCTCAATCCATCGCATCCACGTTACGTGGAAAATGTAGTCAACCCACGATCGAAGAAAGTAGTTATTCCGCCGCAAACAGGGATGCCTTCCCAATCTATTCGCGTGAAAAATTTGCATTCGCCGGCGTCTTACCCTAACAACCTGCCCGATCCTTCCGCGCCGCAGCTAAAGGATGGTGTATTGAGCCTGTGGGGTGGGCGGGATGGCGTGGCCGCGCTTCAGATATTGGACTTTATTGGCGACCCGGCCAGCACGAGGAAGTCGGGCATCCGATCTTTTGAAGATGTGGATGAGATTTCGATCGTGGCGGCTCCAGACATTCTCATCGAGCCCACGCCTGCGGTGATCTATACAGCGCCTCCAGTCAAGACGGTCAATCCGTGCCTGCCTTGCTCTACGGTGGCACCATCCGTTTCCAGGCCGGTTCCTCCGACGGTTGAGGCAGCTCCGCAATTCTCGCTTGACGAAGTATTCCAGGTGCAGCAGGCACTGATTGCGCATTGCGAGCTGATGCAATACCGCTTCGCAATTCTTGATCCTCCGGACTTCGGTTATCCGCAGCTGCATGTCGATCTGGCGAAGGTGCAGAGCTGGCGCCAGCAATTCGACACCATGTATGCCGCCCTCTACTACCCGTGGCTTATGGTGCTCGATCCTTTGCAGGCGGGCAGGCAGGTGGTACGGCGCATTCCGCCGAGCGGGCATGTGGCAGGCGTCTATGCGAATACCGATCTGACAGTTGGCGTACATCAGGCTCCAGCCAACTCAGCCATGCAGTGGGTGCAGAGTTTGACGAATCAGGTAACACCGGAGATGCAGGCCTTTTTGAATCCGCTCTCCATCAATTGCATTCGCGCCTTTCCCGGGCGCGGCATTCGCGTCTACGGAGCGCGCACCCTTAGCAGTGATGCGAGCTGGATCTTTGTCAATGTGCGGCGGCTGGTCTCGATGATCGAGCATGCGCTCGAAATCTTGCTGCAATGGGCGGTCTTCGAGCCCAACAATGTACATCTCTGGAACCTGATTCGCACCGCTGCCACTAACTATCTCGAATCGGTATGGCAGAAGGGTGGGCTGATGGGCAATACCGCAGCCGACGCGTTTTATGTGATCTGCGATCAGACCAGCAACACGCTCGCCACGACCAGCGTGGGGCAAATGATCGCCGAGATCGGCGTGGCTCCCACGGTGCCGGCGGAGTTCGTGGTCTTTCGCCTGGGGCAGGTGCAGGACGCGCTGGAGGTGATGGAAGCATGAGCTCAGGGCCCACAGTGCGTCTCGATCCTTATCGCGCCTTCAATTTTGTCATTACACTTACGCGCTCATCGAAGTCGCTCAATTTCGGCGGCATGAAGATTCCCAGCCCGCCCAGCATGGCGCAACCACCGCAGCCCCCGGGCATTGGCGGAGGAAGTTCGTCATCGCCTGCGCAGAATCTTGCCACGCCTAAAGCGCCTGCACCTGCCGCTGGATTCAGCGAGTGCAACGGTCTCGAGATGGCTTTGGATATCGAGGAGTACAAGGAAGGCGGCAACAACGGAACGGTGCTGCGTTTTCCCACACGCGCGAAATGGACCAACCTACGCCTCAAGCGAGGCATTGCACTCTCGGACGATCTGTGGACGTGGCACTACGGATTCATTCAGGGCACGGGGACCCGGCGCGATGGAGTAGTGACCTTGTTGGACGAGCAACAGAATGCGGTCAAGGCATGGTCGTTCAAGCGCGGTATTCCCATTCACTGGACGGGGCCGGGTCTAAATGCGGGGCAGAGCCAGGTGGCCTTTGAAGAGATCGAGATCGCCCACGAAGGAATGACGCTGCTCTAACGGAGAGACTGAAATGGATGTACGCATCAACGAAGTTCAAAGCCAAGTGCATGCCGTGAATTCCAGGTCGATGCTGGACCCTGTTGTAATGCACGAGATCGTGAAGGCCTGTGTGCAGGCGGTGAAAGAAGATCAGGCGCGCCAGAAGCTGCTTGCCGACGATCGCCAGATGGGCTTCGGCCGCTCGACAAAGGACAACTGGGAGTGATGTGAGGAAAGTTCATGCCTAAACCACTCAAGGCGACGTTTCAGCAGGTCTATCAGGATGGCTCGCTGGGCTCTCCGATCCTGGTGAACTATAACCCGACCGAGTACACGCTGAGCAAGGGCGCGCAGCTGGCGGAGATCGCCATCCCCGGCCTTGATTCGCCCATTCTGCAGTTTGTGCGCGGGCAATCGGAGACGCTCTCGCTCGATCTGTTTTTCGACACGACCGAAGCAGGCATGGATGATACGGCCACGTCGGTGACGACAGTGACAGACCAGTTCTATCAGCTGGTCAAGATCGATGGAACCACGCATGCGCCGCCTATCTGTTTTTTTTCGTGGGGAGCGGATTTTCCCGGGCAGCGCGCTTATGCCTCGATGGGCTTGGGCGCGGGAAGCCAGCAGCGTTATGGTTTCAAGTGCGTGGTGGAGAGCGTGCGCCAACGCTATACGCTCTTCAGCCCGCAAGGCATTCCACTGCGCGCCACGCTTACTGTCTCGCTGAAAGAGTACAAGACGCTGGCTGAGCAGATCGCTGAGATCAATGCGCAATCAGCCGATCACTCGAGCACGCATCTGGTGCAAGCAGGAGAGACCCTCGCACAGATTTCTGCCTCCGTATACAACGATCCGTCGCAATGGCGCGCGATCGCGAATGAAAACAATCTGCTCGATCCATTGAATCTGCAGCCAGGGCAGATGCTTTCGATCCCGCTGCTGACCAGCAATTGAGAAGCCATGGCGACACAGGCCCCCATCCCGATCTTTAGCCAGTTGGAGACGTTCTATGTCCCCCAGGTGCAGGTGTATGTGAGCGGGCAGCTGCTGCAGGACAACATCATCGATGACATACTGCAGGTCACCTACAAAGACAGCTTGAACGAGATCGGTTCATTCGATATCTCCATCAATAACTGGGACGCGGATTATCGTACCTTCAAATTCACGCCTCCGCTCAAGACGCCTACGGTCGACTATACGGGCGCATTCGATCCCGGCTCGAAGATCGAGCTTTGGATGGGCTATCGGGACAACATGCGGAGGATGCTGCGCGGCAGCGTTACTACGCTCTCGCCTACGTTCTCCGGCACGTCCGCGCCCACGCTTGCCATCAGCGGTTTAAATGATCTGCAGCAATATCGCACCGAGCAGCACACCAATTCGTGGAATGACGGCTCGATGACGGACACGCAGATTGCGCAGCAGTTGTGCGGCTGGCCGGTGAGAAAAGGGCAGCCGGGCCTGGGGCTGCCGATCGTGACGAATCCTATGTCCAATGAGAAGCCCGAACCGATCGTTTTCATGAACAACCAGTACGACATCATGTTTTTGCTGGAGCGTGCGCGACGCCGCAACTACGAGATGTATATGAAGGACGAGGGGAGCAAGCCCACGCTTTACTTCGGCCTTTCGAATAACCCCGGCAACGCGCCGGTATATCAGCTGGAGTGGGGCAAGTCGATTGTCAGCTTCAAGCCCACGCTGAACACGACAAAGCAGGTTGGGCAAGTGACGGTCCGTGGATGGGATCGCAAGAGCAACAGCGCGATCAATGAAACCTGCACACTGCAGCAGCTATGGAAGGCGCAGAACCAGCCGACGGATGAGATCGCCAGGTTGACCAGACTGGCGCAGTCTTACATTAACCGCACGGAAGTGGTGACCGACCATCCGGCACACACCAAGAGCGAGGCGCAGGCCCGCGCTCAGGCCGCTCTCGATACGCGCAGCAAGGAGATGATCACCGCGAGCGTGGTCACGGTGGGGTTACCCGATCTGCGGTCGGGCTGCAATGTGGAGATCATCGGTTTCGGCATTACTAGCGATGGAAGCGGCAACCTAACGGGAGCGGGCTCGGACTTCGACGGCGAGTACTACGTTACCGAATCGACGCACACCATCGGCGGCGGCGGGTATCAGACAGAATTTACCGCGCGACGGCAAGGGCCAGTCACGCGATAACGGGAGCATCTTGTGGGCAAGATTCATGGAGTAGTCAACGGGCAGGTTGTGGGTACAAAAGATCCGGATCGGCAGGGACGCGTTCAGGTAAGCCTGCCTTACCTGGGCGGCCAGAACCAGAGTTGCTGGGCGCCGGTGGCCACCATGATGGCTGGCGACAGCACGGGTTCATGGTTCATGCCCGAAGTCGGCGACGAAGTGCTCATTGCCTTCAACCAGAACGATGTGGCTCATCCCTACATCATTGGATTTCTGTGGAATGGCCAGGCGGGGCCGCCCGATTTCGATCCGCAGAATCGCGTGATTACGACGCCTGGCGGCCACACGCTGCGCTTTCAAGACGCGGATGGATCGAAAAAAATCATTCTGCGGTCGTCTTCAGGGCAAACGATCACATTAGATGACAGCGGTACTGGGTCGATTACGCTGCAGGGCGGTGGACGGATTTTGACCATGTCTGATGGAACGGTGCAGATCTCATGAGCGAGGGCAAACGATGCCGTTAGTCCTGACCACCCACGCAACGATTTTGTGTCCGCATGGCGGCCTGGGCACTACCACGCCTCTAAGCCCCAAGTGGACGGTGAATGGCGGATACGTTGCCACGGAAGGCGATTCAGGGACACTAACCTGCATCTTCACGCCGCCCTGTGTCGGTTACACCTTGAAGTCGATGGGATTGAACGCAACCAAGATCGATGGCAAGAACGTGATTCTGATCACGGATTTCAATCAATCGTTCACGGGTCTGCCGCTGACCATCACTGATGTTCATCCTGTAACGGATGCGAGCACTCCAGCTTCGATTCCCAGCGGGGAAAGCGCGCCGCCTGCTACGCCTGCGATGGCCGATCTTGTTGCGCCGATCGTGGTGGTAGTTCCTCCTGACGCGCCATTCAGCATCAGCACCACGCCCAGTCCGGTCGTCTTCAACTTCATGCTTACGAGCGAGTATCCGCTGCGGTGGGTTCTCACGTTGATCAACGAAACGCTGGGAACTCACATGGATCTCACCAATGATGCGCTTGCGCCAGGCGCTACGGTAACGCCCTCAGGCGGAGAGTGGACCATGCCCACATTGAATATCGCGTTGACGATGACGCCGGCATTTATCGCCGCACTGACGCCCGGAACTACGGAGATTTATCTCACAGGAGTGAGCCAGAGAGGCCTCTCCGGACATGCCATCGCAATTCTCAACATCACCGCGTAATGGCGCGACGCAACGGTAACGGAAGGACATGTTATGGCCGCTTCACAGCAAACCGTAAGAAAGTTTCTAGGAACAGGATTCAGCTTTCCAGTGCGAGTGTCACCGAGCGGAAACCTGACCTTCTCCTCGGGCGAGGAAAGTGTGCGCGAAGCGATCTGGATTCTGCTGGGTACGGCCAAGGGCGAGCGCCAGATGCTGCCGAGCTTCGGCTGCGGGATTCAGGACCTTGTCTTCGCGCCTAACAATCAAACCACGTGCGCCAACGTGCAGCATCTGGTGAAAGAGGCGCTCACCACCTGGGAGCCGCGTATTGACGTGCTTGATGTGGATGTAAGCGCCGCAAGCGATGAAGCCAACACACTGCTGATTCGCGTGGACTACCGCATCCGTTCGAACAACGCCTTCGGAAACCTGGTCTATCCCTTCTACATCACCGAGGGAGCGGGACAATAACGATGCCACTCACTGCGCCCAATCTCGATGACCGTCAGTTTTCCGACATAGTCGCGGAAGCGAAAACACTGATCCCGCGCTATGTTCCGGAGTGGACCAACTTCAATGAGACCGATCCTGGGATCGCGCTGACCGAGCTCTTTGCGTGGATGTCAGAGCTCATCATCTATCGGCTCAACCAGGTTCCCGATCGTAATTACATCAAATTTCTGCAACTGATAGGCATCGAGCTCAAAGCTGCGCAGCCGGCGCAGGCGCAGCTTACGTTTTCCGTAGCGCGGCCGGATCTGAGCAACGTGATCGTGTCTCAAGGAACGCAGGTGGCTGCATCTGGTTCATCCGGGCAATCGCTGATCTTCGAGCTCGACCAGGATCTCATCGTCATTGGGGCGGCGCTGGCCGCAGTGCAGAGCTACGATTGCTCGGGCTATTCGACTCAGACCAATAAGAACAACACGCAGGGTCAGTGGTTTTATCCATTCACGCAGACTCCGCAGACGGCGAATGCATTGCTGCTCGGGTTCTCTTCTCCGGTTGCTTTCCCGAGTGTTCAGATCTCGCTGATGGTAAGTCTCTATCAGGATGGAACGACGCGGCAGGTTGTGCAAAGCGGCGCGGCCCTGCCGCTTCCAGCAACGATCGTATGGGAGTACTTCGACGGCACAGAGTGGAGCTCCGTCCAGATGCTGAGCGACAGCACCAGGGCTTTTTCGCAGGATGGAAGCATCGTCTTCCTGGGGCCTGGAAGCTCCGTAGCAGCTGTGTCGATGGGGAATGTGACGACGAACCTCTACTGGTTCCGCGCACGGCTCGAGAATGCCACCTACGAGATGCCGCCGCAGATTGCCTCAGTGCTCACCAATACCGGTATCGCGATGCAGGCGGTGACTTTCACAGGCGAAGTACTGGGCGGCAGTGACGCCACGCCCAGCCAGACCTTTCAGGTGACAAATACGCCAATCGTGGCGCTGGCTAAGCCCCTGCCGATAACCAACTCCGATGGAACAACAGTGACGGTCATTAGTCTGCAGCTGACCATTGATGAGGGTCAGGGGGCGATGACCTGGCAACAGGTAGGCGACTTCTATTCTTATGGCGCAACCGATCGTGTTTTCACGCTCGATCTTAATTCAGGCCTGCTGACGCTGGGCACGGGCGAGCACGGCGCGATTCCCACCGCGAATCTGAACAATCCAAACGGGAGTATTGTCGCGCAGAGCTATCGCGCGGGCGGCGGCAGCCAGGGCAACGTGGCTGCCGGAGCTATTACGCAGATCCTGACCAACGTTCCTTCCATCAACTCGGTGACCAATCTGCAGCCGGCGTCGGGCGGCACGGATGAAGAGTCTCTCGCAAATGCGCAACTGCGCGCCGGCATGGCTCTGCAGAGCAACAATCGCGCGGTGACGGCTGAAGACTTTCAATACATGGCTACACAGGCCCCAGGCGCTAATGTGGCGCGCGCGCTTGCCCTGCCGCTGTATCATCCCGACTTCCCAAACGGCCAGGTGCCAGGCGCGGTGACGGTAATCGTGGTACCCAATTCTCCGGCACCCAATCCAACGCCGAATCAAACTACGCTGCAGGCCGTCTGCCAATATCTTGATGCACACCGGCTGCTCACTTGTGAGCTTTTCGTCGCAGGGCCTGTCTATCGCGTGATCCAGGTGCAGGTGGAGGTCGTCGTCGCGCCAGGCTTTGATCTGGCGACGGTGCAAAACGGAGTGCAGGCGGCGCTGACCACTTTCTTTGACCCGCTTCGCGGCGGCAACGATGGGTTGGGCTGGCCCTTCGGAGGCACGATCTACTACTCCGATGTCTATCGCGTGATCCTCAACGTGGACGGCGTGCAGCGAATTTTGAACAACCAGCTTCTCTTTTATCTCGATGGGTTGGAGCAGACCTTTTGCCGGGACGTTTCCATCAACCCTGGCGAGCTGCTCTCGAACGATACGGAGGGCCATGTGGTCAACGTTTCCTACGCAACATGAACGCGAGAGAGTGCGAGCATAACGCGGCAACAATCATTGAGGTCAGGAATGAGCGAGGCAGAACCACATTATCTACTAAACGGCCTGGCGGGATGGAGGGCAGCTAGTCTGAGCAACGTCGCGCTCGGCAACGGGGGCACAGTGCTCACGCTGCAGGCGCTGCCTGGCTCAGCGCGGCCGCTGGTGGATGCTGAGGGGAGCCTGGGAGGGTTCCAGGCTGCGATTGGTGTCGCTATCGACAGCGAAGATCGCGTGTACGTTCTTGACGGCAAAACGTGCGTGGTGAAGTGCTTCGATCGCTGCCTCGGGCAGTTCGTTGAGTTGCCGTGTGTTGGCGGATGTGGCAGCAAGTCTCGTCAGCTGGCTTCGCCTCACGGCATGGCCATCTCATCACGCGACGATGTTTTGATTGCAGATACGGGCAACTACCGTGTGCAGATCTTTTCGATCAAGGGGCTGGCCCTGCGTGCCGTCTGGGAACCGCTTCTCGTGGAGCAGACCGCGGTCGGCATTGCAGTCAGACCTGCAATACCGCAGATGACTTGGCCCATGGGGGGAAGCGGTTGTAGTCCTTCCATTGTGTATCCCGAGCAGACGTGGCAGCCCTGGGATATCGCGATTGCGCCGTCGAACTGGAGCTATGTCACTGATTACGCGAATGGTCTGATTCATGTGTTTGATGCGGCCGGGTGCTGGCGCCGCGCCTTCACGGGCGCCGGTCCTTCGCAGCCGCATCTGGTCAAGCCTACGCGCATTGCCCTTGACAAAGGCGGCCAAATCTACGTGTTGCAGGAAAGCCAGAGCTATGTGGTTGTACTGGACAAGGACGGCAGGTATCTTGGCCAGGTAACGCAGCCTGATACGATAAGCGGCCGTTTTTGCCCGATAGCCGTCGCCGTGGATGTGCAGGGGAACCTTTGCCTGAGCGATTGCATGACGCGCCGGGTGTATTTCTATCAGCCCAACGGCGACGGTGGATGGTGCGGCTTTCACTGCACGGGCTGTGCCGAGATCTATGCAACCTCTCTGGCCTTCGATCTCACAGGGAATCCACTGCTTGCCGGCGGCGCGCAAAGCGTCTGTCAGCTTGAACCGCAGGCGGCTTATCCGGTCCAAGGCAAGTACTACTCCGAGGCTCTGGATAGTAAGAGGTACCAATGCACATGGCATCGCGTTGTGCTGCGCGCGCTTGTGCCTTCGGGCTGTACTGTGCGTGTAGATACTTTCACCGCGGAATCTCCGAAGTCAGCGGAGGAAGTGTTGAATCTTCCGGAAGGCCGATGGTCGACCGGCCAGACCGATGCTGATCCCAATTCATGCGACTGGGACTGCCTTATCTTGAGCCCGCCCGGACGCTATCTGTGGCTGCGCCTCACGCTGAGCGGCGAAGGCGTGACTACACCGTGCATCGAGAAGATCAAGGTCTACTATCCGCGCGATTCGTCGCTTCAATACCTGCCCGCGGTCTTTCGTGCCGATCCGGTGAGTGGAGATTTTCTTGCGAGGTTTCTCTCCATCTTCGACACGATGCGGAATCAAACTTCGTTACTGATCTCCGGCATGTTCCATCTCTTCGATCCGATGTCGAGCCCGGCGAATCGGCAAAATCAGCCTGGTGCGGATTTTCTTTCCTGGCTTGCGTCGTGGTTGGGTATGACGCTCCAAAGTAATTGGCCGACAGCCAAGCGCAGGGAGCTGATGCGGCAGGCGCATCGTCTCTTTGCTTTGCGTGGGACGCCGGAGGGGTTGAAGCTACACATCGAGCTTTATGCCGGAGTTAGGCCACAGATCCTAGAGATGTTTCGCCTGAGGCGATGGCTGGTGTTGAACAGCGCGAGTCTCGGCAACAGTTCCACGGTCTTCGGCTCGGATGTGCTGAAGCGGCTTGAAGTTGGCGTCAACTCCACGGTCGGCAACTTTCAGTTGATCGATTATGGCGATCCATCGCTCGATCTCTTCAATGCATATGCCTTTCAGTTCCTGGTGGTGGTGCCTCGCTGGGCGGGCGCAACCGCGAGCGATCAACAGGCGCTCGAGCAGATCGTAGAGATGGCATCGCCTGCCTTCACCGTCGGAACACTGCAATGGGCGGAGCCGAAGATGCGTATCGGCGTGCAGGCCTTTATCGGTGTTGACACCGTAATCGGGAGATATCCATTGGGTGTGATTGAAGGCGAGGGACAACTAGGCTACGACACAGTGCTGGGCAACCCATCGGATGCGACCATCGCGCCGCCGCTCGGGATTGGCCGAACGATGCGGCTGGGATGCGGCGCGACGCTTAACTGAGAAAGCGAGAACAGGACCATGGGCAACTGCAATTGCAAACACGGCACGACGGGGCAGGGCGGAAACTGCCCGGAGTGCGACATTCTGCAGATGGCGCGCAACAACTATTTCACTGGAAAGCTGCTGGTGGAGCGCGACTTTACCGATGAACAGCGCTACACCATGGGCAAGCTTCGTCGCCATAACCAGCGCATGCACGGCTGGGGAGTGGCATGCGGGCTAAAGGTGAAGCCGCATCCCAACCCGGCGTGCCAGGCACAGTACGTGGTGATAGAGCCGGGGATTGCAATCGATTGCTGCGGCCGGGAAATTCTTGTTCAGTACGAAGAGTATTTCGACTTTGAATCGACCTTCCTGGCCAGCTGGCAGAAGCAGAACGGACCCAACTCGCAGCCTGATGGCAACGTGCATCCGATTCAGATATGCATCTCCTACAAGGAGTGCGCTACGGAGCAGGTGCCGGCAATCTTCGACGACTGCAGCTCTGGCGGAGCTTCCTGTCAGCCCAATCGTATCCTTGAAGGACATGACTTTGGGATTATCATCGATCCCGTCGATCTGAACGATGATTCGCATGCGGTGTCGCTTGCGTGGGAGTTCACTAAGAACATCGCCAACGTGGTGTGCACCGCGGAAGACGGCGTCAGCAACCTGCTCTATGTTCTTACCTCAGCGCAGAATGGAGGGGGCGTATGGAATGCGGCTGTCTATGTGATCGACAAAGAAAACTATGCGCTGGCGGCTTCGGCGACGTATACCGGAAGCCAGGGACTGGGCATCGCTGTTGATTCGTTGGGGCAATACGTCTATGTCGCGGTGCAGGCATCGGGCGTTGCTCCCGAGCTTTATGTTTACGACGCGGCGGGCGATTTCACCAGCACGGTCAGTCAGGTCACCATCGGCTCGACTAACGATTCCACGCTTAAGCTTGTGCCTGTTCCTGGTGTTGAAGGCGGGCTGCTGGCGTATGGACAGACAGCCGGCTTTGTGGTGATGAACGGGTTAAACGGCGCCACGCCCAGCCAGATGGTGAACTCTATCCCCGGGCTTTCACCTCTGTCGGCTGTGCTCAGTGAACATAGCAATTATGGCTATGTGGCGACAAGCGGCAGCAGCGGAATTACGATGATTCAGATCTCGGGCGAAGTTGTAGGGCTGCTTCCTGGGCAGCTGCCAATTCCGTCCGCGACGCAACTCTCGTCACTGGCCATCTCCGCTACAGCCAACGGAGATACGTTGGCAGCTCTCGACGCAGCGGGTGAGACGCTTTCCTTCGTTACTATTCCACCGGCGGGCCCAGGCTCAGCGACGGTGGTCTCTCAAACCGTGACAGGCTTTGCTTACAAGCCCACACAGGTGCTGCTCTCGCCCGGAGGACGGTGGGTGTATGTGCTGGAGCAGGATACCTCCGGAGCGTCTCCTGTCGCCTACGTGCAAGCTGTCGATGTGAACGCGGTCTTGAACAGCGAGGCGAGCGTCCTGGGACCCGCTGTGGCGGTGGGTATTACTGCCGTGGGTGAAGCGCTTTCGCAGGATGGCCGTTATCTTTACGTCTCCTTTATCGACACGTCGCAGGCCAATATGGGCGGGGTTGCGATTGTCGAAGTTGTGCAGGCGGGGTGCGGTCATATCTTCGAGCGTCTCATCGATGGCTGCCCCGATTGCAGCCAGGGCAACTGCGTGGTGCTGGCCACGATCGCCGGCTATACATATCAGAGCAATGTGACAGAGAGCGATATCGATAATCTCCAAGGCCGGCGTCTGCTGCCCAGCACAGACCTGCTGGCCGAGGCTATCGAATGCCTCATCGATCAGCTGTCGTCGACAGGCCTGCCGGGCTCTGCTGGTCAACAGGGGCCAAAGGGAGATATAGGCGCGACAGGGCCAGGGCTCGAAACAGGACTGGTGCAGATCAATGCATTGAGCTGGGTTCATGGCGACGCGGCTCAGCCCGTAGGTGCAGGCACTGTTGCCGTCTCTGGGACCCCCCTCGGCAATGACTCAGCGACCCAGCAAGGCATTGTGATCGGATTTTCCGATGAGGTACAGGTTCCAACGGATATCACTCGCGTTTTCGAGGTTATCGCCACCCCGCCGCAAGAGGATTCGGTCCCTAACTTCTTAGACCCACGGCCTATGGTGAGCGCCGGGATTTATGCGGTCACGGCGGTGATCAATGCGGGCAATCCCAAACTGATTGACTCTGCGACGGTCATCGCTGGAAGCCCCGCAACTACCAAGGCTCTGGCTTTTGTAATGGACGTCAAGCTCTACGAGCAACTGGCGCGAGCGAAGGCTCCGTTGTTTGTGCGCCTGCGCGGAGCCTTTGTGCTGGATACACAGACTTCGGTGCAGCACGCCATCAGCGCTGATTTTGTGCGGTTTCAGCTGCCCACGGGATTTCGTCCGCAGGGAAGCAATGTGTGTCTTGAAGGCGGAACCTTCGAGAGTTGGTTTACCTTGACGCCGCCGCAATAGGAGTTTGATCGCTGGAAGGGTATTGAGTCCGACAGGAAGTATCGAACGAGTTAAGAAGTGCATGGAGGCAGAGAGATGCCAAAGGTTACGACCCCGATCCAACGCGTAGGCCCAGCGAACGCTCAGAAGATTCCCGCCGCCGCGCAGGTACGTGCAGCAAACTTTCAGCCTCAGCGCGCCGCGCTTCGCGCACGTGTCTCCGGAACATCTGTCGGGGTGCGTCCAACGAATACACCGACATCGGCAAAGCCGGCTGCTGTTTTAGCGGCCGCATGCAATTGCAGCGCCTGCACGAGCCTGCAATGCCTGGGGCGGACGCGCTTTTTCGCGGGCCAGCTATTGACCGACACAGACCTGACTAATGAGCAGAACTACGTGCTGGCTAAGAACCGGCTGCATAACCGCTACCTGCATGGATGGGGCGTGGTGTGCGGGCTGCAGCTGACCTGCAGCGAATGCGATGGGTGGGTGACGGTCAATCCGGGCTATGCGCTCGATCCATGCGGCAACGATATCATCGTCTGTGCGGCGCAATCATTCAATGTGCTTCAAGCCATTCAGGCCTGCAGCAATCCCTCGTCCACCGCCACTGACTGCTCGCAGCTACGCTATCGTCCTTCGCCTTCCTGCACCGATGCCATTCAGAAGTGGTGCGTCACACTGCAGTACCAGGAGCGGGCGACGCAGATGGTCACACCGTTGAAGCAGAGCAGCTCTTCGAGCCGCGGTTGTGGTTGCGGCTGCGGCGGAAGCACCGGCGGCGGATGCGGGTGTGGCTGCTCGGGAAGCAGTAAGAAAAGCAGTGGCAACGGCAGTGGCTGCGGTTCGACGAGTAGTTCGTCGAGTTCGTCAAGCTACTCGACAAGCAGCAGCACCAGCGCCGCCTGCGAGCCGACGCGCATCATCGAGGGCTTCCAGTTTGGCGTATGCGCACTCACCGCCGACTCCACCGCCGCGCGGCCGGGGACCTTGGTCTATCAGGCCGAGAATTGTGTCAAGACCATCCTTCAACTCGCGGAACAAGCTCCGGCACTCGATGCCACCGGGACCCCGCAGCAGTGGTATCAATCAGTGATCAACTACCTCTACACCGTGCAGCAGTACTTCGCGCAAAATCAGGTGTTGACATACTGCAAGGCTCTCGGCGCGTTGAACAACATCGTCGTTCCGCAACCCACAACGAACTCGGTGCTATCCAACTATCAGGATGTCGAAGGGGAGATCGTGTTGGTTCTGCTAACGGCCATCTTCGATTGCATTTGCGTGGCGCTCCTGCCGCAATGCCCGCCCGACCCTTGCGACACGCGTGTGCCGCTGGCCTGCGTGAGCGTGCAGAACGGGGCGGTGATCAGCATCTGCCACTTCGAATGCAGGCAGCAACTGATCGGCTTTCCCTCCCTGCAGTATTGGCTGCAGCCCATCTTCGCTTCCGTCGGCAAGCTAATCACTAATGCTCTTGAAAAAATCTGCTGCCCTTCTGCCAATCTGAAGGGTGCTCGTGGATACCTGAATGTGCAGCAGGCTTTCAGCAGCGCTAATTTCACCACTGCCGGTTTTACCAACTCGGCGATGTTTAATCGCACCGTCAGCTCTTTTATGGCGCAAAAAATGGGCGCATCGCTGGTCAACACTGTCAACCCCGACCTGAACGCCTTAGATACCCGGCCTTATATCGGTCAGCCGTTAACGACGTTTCAGGACGCGCTTTCCAACAAGGCAGGAACCGTTCAGAGTGCTGCTGGAGTTAAGGTAGCGGCGGCAGCAACGAATAACTCCTACCAGATGCAGCTAGACGTTCAGCCTGTGGATAACGACCCATCCTGGGATTTGGCGGCGATCACCGCCAGCGCACAGCTCGCGCCCTCAGCGGTCTCCGCCGGTCAGCCGCTGACTGTTTTCGTCTCAGGCAAGAATCAGTCCATTGTGGGTATTGAAGTTACGGATCCGACTCGCGCATTGCAGCTGCAGGTAAACAGCCTCAGCCAACAGGTGATAAACCTGCAGTCACAATTAGCCGGTCCACAGACAAGCCCCACGAAGGCTAAGACTTCGAGCAAGGCGAGCCCCGATAAGCGTTCCTGAGAAAAGAGCACAGCAAGGATCTCTGTTATGAGCTACAACACCGATATCGAGCGGTTGAATTATTACGAAGGCGAATTCCTGGGCGCTGCTGATCTTCAAGCCGAGCAAGAGTATCACCGCGAGATGCGCCGGCGACACAACCTTGGGCAGCATACCTGGGGTATTGTCACAGGTCTCGAGCTGGTGCAGGCGCCGAATGGCGCCACCACCACCACCGGCGTAATCGTGGACGTCTTTCTGCAGCCGGGCATGGCTATCGATGGCTTTGGACGCGAGATTGTGCTGCTCAACCAGGTGCAGCTTACGCCGGCGATGTTCGCGGCTTTCTATAATTCCAGCGCGAATGCCACACCCATTCTTGTTTATGTGTGGGTCGGCTACGAAGAGTCACTGCTGAAGCCGGCCGCTGACGCATGTGCGAGCATGAACGTGAGCAACGCCTACTCCCGCACCCAGGAGAGCTACACGCTTACCGTGACGGCGACCAGCTCGGCTCCGCCGAATGCCGCCATCATTGTAGACGGGAGGCCGATGGCGGTTCCGGTGATGCCCGCCTCGTTGCCGGGCTCTTCCAAAATTCTCGATCCGCCTTCGATCATATTGCCCTATGACGACTCGGTTCCGTTCCAGGAGTTCGCGACCGACGGCTCCACACTCAACTGGTGGCTGCTGCTGGGCCGCGTCAGCTGGGATCCCTATAACCAGGTTCTGCTCCAGATCGTTTCCAACGATCCGGTCAACTCCGCCATCTCCGCGGCCTATGGACGCGCGCACGCTGCCAATGTTTCGGCGATGACGTATGCTCCTGCGGGCGTCTACACGGTGGCGAATCGTAACTCGACGTTTCCTCTGCTTACGGGTGATGACGGCGTGCAGATGGAAGTAGCTGGCTCTCTGCAGGTGGATCGCCATCTTGATGTCGGTGGCAGCGCGGCCGCCGCTGGCAGTCTGGTTGTGGGTGGAAGCCTCGTCGATGCCGTCCTGTTGCCTGCAAGTTCGCTGTCCGTCAAAGGTAGCCGTACCTGTTTGTCGGGCGTGGACATCGCGGGCAATCACTGGATCATGGCAGGCGGTCTGACGGAAGGCTCGAACAACGCCATCTGCCTGAACTATGATTCGGCGACTAATAAGGGCCAGGTTTCACTAGGCTCGAACTGGAATCTCTCAGCGGCAAGCAAGGCAGGCTATGTCGTAGACCGCTTTGTCAGCGCTGGAGGTGAGAAGCTGGAGCGCGGCGATGTTGTCGTGATCCGCAGAGATGCATCTGGCCCGCTGCTTGGGGGCAGCAATCAGATACCGCTGATCGAAGTGGAGCGAACCGTTACGGCGCATGATCCGCGCGTCTGCGGCATCGTGGATGAGCCGAACGCTCGCTCCGCTGCTTTGCATGATCTCGATCAGGGTGAGGCTTGCAAGCACACCATTGGCTTGATGGTCACGCTTGGATCGTATGCCCATTGCAAAGTCGATGCAGATATCGCGCCCATAGTTGCCGGCGATCTGCTGACGACAAGCCAGACTGCGGGTCATGCACAAAAGCTCGACTCGGCGGCGGCGATGCATCCAGGCATCGTCATTGCCAAGGCTCTGAGCTCTCTTGAGAAGGGCAGGGGAGTGATTCCCGTGCTTGTCTCGCACCAGTAATCCATAGCGCATTCAGCTGGCAAGAAGGTGACGTCTGCAGGAGAATCGACGATGAACGGAAAACCGGCTGCACTGAAGAGGGCGATGGAAAAGGGTCGATGGCAGATGGCGCTTCTCGACCGGCGGCGCCAGGAACTGTGCGGCATGCTCCTGTGCATCGCGGACGCGACTCAGGTGCTCGAAGAACTGCGAGCACAACAATCTGTTCCGGTGAAACTCAACCTGCCTGTGATGCTGGAAGCCGCATGAACGCAGCACGTACTGATGATCGGGTCAGCATCACAGTATGCCGCTGGCTGAACTCGTACGTAGTGGATGACGCCGCTCTGCTGCGTGATTCTGCGTTTCGAGGTGCGATAGACCAGATAGACCGCCGCGTCGTTGAAGAACTGCCCGCGCGCTGCGGGTTGCGGATGCAGCAAGCTCTGGGTGAGTTCGATGATCAGGTATGGCGTATCCGCAGGCTCGATCTCAGCTTTGTGATGGATCTTACGGCGCCTCAAGGCCGCGAGATAGCCCAGCCCTGGAGCGAACGCATCGTGACGCGAATTCTTGATGTGGTCGAAGACGGTGCAGAGATGGACGGCGTGTTGCGCTTTCCGAACCGCGCCGTTTACCAGGCGCGATTCGCGCGTGATGTTGCATTAGGCCACGCCTGGGGCAAGTGGTATTACGAAGAGTTTCAATCGCTTGCAAATCTCTCTCCAGGACGAGCAATCGCTGAAATGCTCGCCGGCGCGCCGCAACATGGCATGAGAACGATGTTGCATCTAGCTCAGTCGGGAGATCTAGAGATGGTTTTGACGGTGTTGACTCGCGGCGACGCACGCACGATCTTTCGAAGCTGCTTTAGCAAAGAGAGCAACGCGGAATCGGGGGAATTGGACTCTATCTCATCTGGAGAACTTTCGCGATGGTCGGGACTTTTTCTCGTCCTTTTAAACGAACTACCCATGCGCGAAGCAGGCGGGAAGCAGGGCGACCAGCGTGAGGCGTTGCGCTGGATATCAGCTGCCGCTTTGCGCTATCCGGGCGCGGAGCATGAGCCTGCGGCGTATGCGGCACTCAGCGGCCTGCTTGAGTTGCGGCGCGTGCTTGGCGCCTTTGGATCCGCTATAGCTGCTGACCGGCTTGTGTGCGATTTGGTCGGGCAAAGAATAAGCATTGACGAAGCGATTGCCACAGCATGGAAGGCTGGAGCCGAGTCGCCTGAAAATGCTTTGCGCTTCCTCGCTCGGATCGCTGACGGCGATTCCGATTGGGCCGCACAGGCAGCCGCCTCGCTGAACTCCGTCTCGATCAAGCCGTATCCAAGCGAGACGGCTTTCGACGATGAATCGACGATCACACGTTTTGGCGGAATCTTTCTTCTTGGCCCGACGCTCGTGGAGCTGCAGTTGAAGGAAGTGGCCGAAGCCGTTGCCGGCGACGATGAGCAGAACCACGATCGAGCGGCCGCCCTGCGCCATCTGGTGCTGGCGAAATGCCTCGGAAGGCCCCGGGCGTTGGAAGCTCTCTCGGACTCGGCTTTGCGCCTCTTCTCAGGATGCTGCAGCAGGCAGCGCACAATTGCGCCGGATGGATTGAGGTTTGCCGCGGATCATCTAGCCGGTGCGCGTGCCGTGTTTGTTGAAAAGTTGATCATGCTCTTCGGCTGCGAGGGACGTTTTCTCTTGGCCGAAGCTATACATGCGCCGGGACGGCAGGAGGAAGTGCTGCTGCTGCGCGACCTTTCTCTTGACCTTTGGCTGTGCGCGTCTGCACTGCCCATCGATGCTGAGGGCAGGGAGCGGGGCCTCCTTTCCGCAATCGACTTTGTGCGCTCATATACGGGCAGTTTGCCTTATGTGTTGTTAGCTGGATCATTGGCTGTGTTTGGACAACGCCTCCTACCTGGGAAGTGCGCTGCGGGTTTCCTTCCAATGGACGGAGAAGAAGCCAGCGGCGAAGCTATTGAGACGCTTACACGCATCGGCTGCATCTCCCATTCTCTTTCTCAAGAGAAGATTGCGCGACTGCTCGCTTCGTCCCAGGCTGAGTTTTCGTATTATTCTTTCTGCGATCTCTGGCCGGAGTGTGAGATTGAGTTAGACCTGATTAGCGCCCTCCTCAGTCGGACGACGATGAAAGGCTTCGCGAGGCGGCTGATGGGCTTTCAGTCTGCGAGCGCCGAGTACATCTATCGCAACTTTCTCGAGGGAGTCGGCACGGTTCACGACCGGCGAGACTGCATTGAAGTTGAAATGCCGCGCAGCCCTTTCTCGCTGGTGCTGCAGCTTTCTGGCCTGACCAAACAGAAGTTCACTTTACCCTGGCTGAAGGAGCGGGAAGTATGTCTTCTACCGCCGCAGGAATAGCCACGCATCGGGGAGAAGCGATCCGGCAAGAGATCGTTCCGCCCTTTTGCAGTGGGGGCGAACACCTGCTGACTGAACTGGACCGGCTGCGCTGGCTTGTGCGCGCAGAGATTCTTCGCATGCGCGCAGCCAACGTTCTCAACGAGAACCAGTTTCGCGGCCTGTATATCTCTGACGAACAGGTGGACGCCATCCTTAATCTTGCTCCGGCTGAGGCAGTTCTACTGCCTGAGGCTGTCGCAAGACTGCGGGATATAGAGGATCATTATATCCAGGCGGCTAAGTGTGAAACGCGCACTATGATGCGCCGTGCGGCCAGCGTCGCGGCAGGCATTGTGCTTCCACTCGATTGCCTGGAAACGTTATTTTCTCTCTCTTTGATCGAGCGCGATGTACTGCTTCTGAGCATAGCGCCGGAGATCGATCCGAATTTTGAGACGCTTTTCTCCTATGCGCAAAATGATGTCACGCGCAAAAGGCCGACTGTCGGCCTGATCCTGCGCCTGCTGGGCAAGAGGGTCGCGGATCGTCTCGAATTGCGCACGATCTTCTCGCCAACACAGCGTCTGATGCAAGGCATGCTCCTGCGCTTCTGCGACGACGCACAGGAGCGCGAGGCTCCGCTGTTATCGCGATCGTTACGGCCTGAAGAGCGCATCGTCAGCTTCCTGCTTGAGGATTGGGAACTGGAGTCGCAGATCGACAGCCGCTTGCGTTCCTTCACTCGTTGTATAAAGCCCAGCCGCACTTTGGCCTCTCTTCATCTGCCCAAAGAGCTGATCGCAAGCTTGCTTGCGGCGTCCGGGATCATGCGTGAGCAAGGCGGCATTCTCTTCTTTCACGGCGCCACGGGCACGGGTAAGCGCGCGGCTGCTGAGGCTATCTCCACCGAAGCGGGGCGTGCCCTGGTCGTGGCAGATCTCGGCTTCGAAAATCCCGCTTCGGCTGCCGCTACGACTACATTCGCGCTGCTTCGGCGAGAGGCTACGTTATGCGGCGCCAATCTGCTGCTTAGTCGTGCATCAGCATGGCTAGCCGAAGAAAATCCGCAGCGCCAGCAGCCGCTTATATTCTCGCAGGCCCTTTCCGAGGCGTTCGCTGGTTCCGGCCTTACTGTCTTTGTGGCCAGTGAATCTCTGTGGCCGGTGGTGGAAAAAGCGTTGGATTGTGCATGGTCGGTCTTTACCTTTCCTATCCCTGATTTTTCAGACCGCGTGAAGCTGTGGCAGGAGGCGTTCGACGCCATCGGCGCCAATCCGCCGCAGGGAACACCCAGCGTCCTTGCCAACCGTTTCATTCTTACCGGCGGACAGATCGAGGGAGCCTGTCGCGCCGCCAGAACCCATGCGCTGATGCGCGGCCAGCAGGTTGCAAATCTGACTCAGCAGCACTTGGAAGCGGAGGCTCGTGCGCAATCGAATCAGAGCCTGCAGCGCCATGCACAGAAAGCCGAATGCAGACATGAGTGGTCCGATCTTGTGCTTCCGGCCCGCACCATACAGCAGTTGCGCGAGATCTGCGCCGCCGAAAAATTTCGCAGTGTGGTCTATGCTGATTGGGGATTCGGTCGCCGCATGTCACAGGGTAAGGGGCTTAATGTTCTTTTCTGTGGTCCGAGCGGCACAGGCAAGACAATGTCCGCTGGCATAGTAGCGCGCGAGCTGGGACTCGACCTCTACAAGATCGATCTCTCCACCGTCATCAGCAAGTACATTGGCGAAACTGAGAAACACCTGAGCCAAATCTTTCGCGAAGCGCAGTCCTCCAACGCAATTCTGTTCTTCGACGAAGCGGATGCGATCTTCGGCAAGCGTTCCGAGGTGAAGGATGCTCACGACCGTTATGCCAACGTCGAGGTGGCCTACCTGCTACAGAAGATGGAGGAGTATGAGGGCATTGTTATTCTAGCCACCAACTTCCGCAAGAATATCGACGATTCCTTCACGCGGCGCATTCAATACATAGTTGAGTTTCCCTTTCCAGAGGCAAGCTATCGCGAACGTATCTGGCGCAGCATGGTTCCTGCCGCTGCGCCCCTGGCCAAGGATGTGGACTTCGGCTTTCTCGCTCGGCAATTCGAACTGGCTGGTGGAAGCATCTGCAACGCGGCGCTGGTAGCCGCCTTCAACGCCGCTGAAGAAGGCGGCGCGATGCGCATGGAGCACTTCGTCCTGGCCGTGGCGCGCGAGCTGCAGAAGATGGGCAAACTGCCTGCGCGCTCTGATTTTGGCGAATACTACGGCCTGACCCGCGAACGCACATAATCCAGTCGAAGGTTAAGTTAGAACCTTGGTGTCGCATGGAACATGCGGTAGAGAGCATCACAAAATCCGAAACCAAAGCCCGCGACCCGGCCCATTCTCCAGCCTTGGCTGCGGCCTCGCAGCCCATGCATCCCATGTTGCAGCTGCAGCAGCAGGTCGGCAACGCCGCCGTGCAGCAGATGCTCCATAGCCGCGTCATACAGGCCAAACTCGCCATCAGCCATCCCGACGATCCTGAAGAGCAAGAAGCAGACCACGTCGCCGACCACATCATGCGCTCTCACGCCGGCGGTTTCCCCATCGGAGTTCCCTGTTCCTGCAGCGCCGGCGGTGACATGTGCGAAGAGTGCGAAAAGAACCAGGCGGTCATTCATCGCCGCGCATCCTCACCTGGCGCGCCCGCCAGCATCCCGCGCGCCGTCAGCAATGTTCTCCACTCTTCAGGCCATCCGCTCGATTCTTCAACGCGCGCCTTCTTTGAACCTCGCTTTGGCCGCGACCTCAGTGGTATCCGCATCCACACCGGCACAGGAGCCGCTGCCTCTGCCCACTCTATCCAGGCTCACGCCTACACCGCCGGTTCCAACATCGTCTTCGCCTCTGGCCAGTACGCCCCAGAGACTGAACAAGGCCGCCGTCTCTTAGCGCACGAGCTAACCCATACGATCCAGCAATCGGGCCGTGCCGATCAAGCGATTCTGCAACGTGACAGAGATAACAGTACCTCCTTCAATCCCAATGCCACGGTTGCGGATTTCGATAGACCCAACCCTGACGTAGACACCGTGAAGCCCGCCCAAAAAGAGCCGAGCGACTACATACCCATCCCCGGCGAACCTCCAGGAACGATCTTCAGCGTGTACGTCTCCGTCTACGAGTTAACTAACTCTCCAAAGCAACTGACTCAGCTGGTGGACGATCTGACCATCGAGTATGGCCGCGAGGCATGTCACACCATGAGAGAAACACTGGCCAGCGGCGCGAGGGATCCTCGTATATTTGCGCTTCTCGGGCTTTTTGACAAAGTCATCGAAGAATCGCAGGCGCGATACGAAAACATCCTGAACTATTTCGATCGCAATGCCAAGGACATCATGGATGATGTCCTTCAGAGAAGCTCGCGAAAGGCTGCCCAGGAAGGCATACGTTACGGATTCTTTCGATCCGGCGCCCTGGACTCGGTTTCACGCGCCGAACTTGATCAGCTTAGGATCGCCGCCACGCTCCTGGCGAAGAGACGGCGCGTCATTGATTCGGAGGTGGATGAAGGTGATGATTTCCCCGGAGGTATAGATGACCCTTTCTGGGTCCACATCGACCAATATCGAGAGCTACACAAGAAACTTCAATCAGTGTTTCCCATTCTAGGCAGAATAGGAGACTACGATGAGGATCCAGGACCTCTGTTCGCACTCGCCGAAGGCAAAGAAGTAGACCAGCGCAGCGCCATCAACGATGAAATTAACCACCGCTGGGATGACATCGATAAGACGCGGGAAGGACTGGAGAGTGGGAAGCACAGCGTATGGGATCTGCCGCCGATCGTCGACGCAACCCTTCAAAAACTGAACTTCACCAAAGACAGCCTTCAGGAAAGACTGGTGCGTGGTGAGGTCAAGTATTTGCATGACGTCGACTTCTGGAATCACATTGCACTGGGCGTCATTCAGCTCGCTGGGGTCGTCTTGGCTCCATTTACAGGCGGCGCCTCATTGGGTTTAAGCCTGGGCATAGGTCTTGCTACAACCTATGAAGACTACGAGAAATACAAACAGGAAAAAGCAGAAGCAGGCACCGACTTCGACCGCGCTCAATCGATTGCAGCTGAAGATCCAGGATGGCTCGGATTGGCAATGGACGTCGTCTTCGTGGTCTTCGACGCGGGCAGTATCGGATCGGAGTTGAATGCCGGCGTCAAGCTTGCGCGAGCCAAGGAAGCATTCGAAGAGCTGCAGCCGCTCGTGCGCGACGCCGCAAAGCCAGGAGGACTCACCAAAGAAGCCGAAGAAGCGATCAAAGATGCTGCGAAGAAGATTGATAAGACCGGAGAACTCGCGGAACAGCTTTTGAACGAATTGCGAACCGGCGAATTCGGATCGGAAGCCTTGGGAAAATCTCTCGGCGTCTCTGCTGAAGAGGCGAAAGGTCTCCTCGATGCTGAATCCGCACTGCATCCCGAAATGGAGGCTGCCGAAGCGGCGGAGGGAGGGGCTGTCAGCATCGGCAGCGCGCATGTCACTCCAAAAGGCTGGATATTCATCTGTCACTCGCCGTGCTCTGTGCTTCGTGATCTCTACGGCGAACTCTTCGCTGGCGATCTCAATTTGATGGCCCGCATGGAAAAACTCGAGGCTCGAGCTGCTCGGGCAGCAGAGGCTCAGGAGGAGCTTGCTGGCGCAGTGCGCGACGCCGAATCTTTTGACGAAGCGGCTTACCAACGCGCCGTCAGGCTCAACAAAAAGGAGTTTTACGAGATAGCGCGCGATGCCGATGCTTTCGATGCCGAGCTGCGCGCCTTCAATACTGCCGATCGAGCGGAAGCTCTAATTGGAATCAAGGCAGCTCGAGAGACGGCACAAGCCCTTCCCAAACTCAGCCAATATGCCCGCGATGTACTTCGAGACCTCGATGCCGCCTCCATGGAACGCATCCTGAAGGCCGCTAAAGGCAGCAAACCTGCCGAGATTATCGCTCGCGTCAAAGGCCAGCTCTTTGAGGAGATTCTGAACCTGCGCATGGCCGAGAGCGGCCTGAATAAAGGTCCCATTGAATTCATTCCCGGCTGGGCAATTCGCGGGCCCCGCGGCGGAGGAGATCTCCTGACCGATGGATTGCTCGGATATTGGACGAACGAGGGCAAATTCAAAATTGTCAGGGTCTTCGAGGCGAAAGCCAGCGAGAGCGCCGCCGCAGAACTGATAGGACGTGGGAGCTACATCAACCCAGCGAGGCGTGAGGCGCTATTTGAGATTGCCAAGCGGCGGGGAATCAACGCCATTTTCGGCCAGAACCGCCAGTACGCCGAGGTGCTGCGTGACGCTGCCGAAAAGATTAACAGCACCTTGCCGCGCCGGTTAGCTTTCGACGACATCCTGAAACAGTTTCCCGACAAGGTCTGGGAGCTTGCGGAAAACACCTCCCAGGTCGAAGCTGGCCAGTTCCGCTCGACCGTTGAGCGGCTATCGGCAACCTCGGAGATCTCCGCCTACGGGCAGAAAATCCCCATTGATTTTTCGCAAGGTTCCGTCACACTCGAAGGTGTTGTACCCGGCAACCTCACCGCCGCTGATATCCAATCACTTTCGAAAGGCGCCGGGAAGATCGGGCTCCCAACCGCCTCCTTCACGCAACTCGGAATCAGTGCGGACGAAGTGACTGCTATTGCCGAAAGTATCGCCGAATCGGCCTCTCCGTCTGCAGCTCTGAGCCTGCCTGCAACACCCGCGCCCTAGCTGCCTGTAAGGTTCATTTCGGAATTGTGGCTGTAAAACCGCAATTAAGTGGCGCGCTGCATTGCTTCGTAGCGACCTGTCTCCAAAAATCTCTACTACGCCCTATCCGCCACAACTGGCGAGGGAGAGGGAGCAACGCGGCAAGGAACTTGCGAAATAAAAGCTCGAAATCACCGTGCGGCACCTCGCACTAGCCGAAGTGCTCAGGAAGGTCCTATCTCAAACGTTCGATTGTTTAGGAACTTCAGTCTAACGAAAGCGGCGAATCCTCAGGGTGTGTCGGCCTGAACGATAGAGTCCGGTGACATAAACGGTGGAGCGACCCTTGGTTGAAAAGATGAGCTGACGAATTCGAAGCAGTGGCGCGCCGTTGGGAATATTCAAAAGTTTGGCAATCCGCTGATCGGCAAGGGTAACGTCAATCTCCTCGTCGGCGTAGGCCAGTTCAATTCCGTATGCGCGCTCGAGTGTTCCAAAAAGAGAGGTTCGATCGAGCGGAGCATCCAGCACAGCCTGATATTCCTCCGCCGACAGATAGCAAACCTCAAGCGCGACGGGCTCATTGGCGGTGGAACGAACACGCTCGATCTTTATAAGACGGCACGTGGGCGACAATCCAAGCTTGGCCGCGATTTCTTGATCTTGATTCACGATGCCTGAGGACACAATCTTAGAACGCGGCACTAAACCCAAACTCGCCATTTGCTCTGTGTAGCTGAGCAGTTTGTTGAAGTGGATCTGGGGCGGTGCAACGAAAGTGCCAGCACCATGCCGGCGTTCGACGATGCCTTCGTAAGCAAGACCCGCCAGTGCGTGGCGCGCTGTCATCAGGCTGACGCCGTGAATCCTGGCGAGCTCTCTTTCGGAGTAGACGACGTCGCCCGGCTTAAGCTCGCCGGAGTCGATCCGTTCACGGATAGCGGTCTGGATCCTCTTGTATGCCGGCTCATCTTTTCGAATGCGTGTCGACACAACTGCTTCTTTCATAACCTGCCTGACACTGTTTTCGTGATGCTCCGCTTGATCCGCACTCAGGATATACTGCGGCTGAAAGAATTGTCGAGAAAAAGAAGCTATAGAGCTGTTGAGGCATACGCGAATGTTCTCAATATCTCGAAACAATCATCAGCCCTTCGATTTCCGCAACGCCGTTGAGACAGGTGCTGGCCATGGGCACATAAAGGTGAGCAGACAATATGCGACTCTATGGTTTTCCACAGGCCGCGATATGGACGGATTCAGTCGTAGAGTTTTTTGCTTGACGCTCCAAACTCTAACTGCTATATAGTTCTCTAGCGACTCGTTAGGTAGTGTTGAAGGAAACGAAGAGTCAGCGCAGGGACTCGATCGGATTTCAGCCTGGATTGTCTCCTGAGCGGAGCAGCCTTTCTGGATGCCCGAGACGGCGTTTCATGGGCATGGCATTTTCTGACCATGGAAGTGGAGAAGAGCCGGTGCTTCTGGATATTTCCAGGCGCCGGCCTCGCAATTTCAATTCCATGATTCTGAATCCAGCACGCATCTACGTCCAGCGTACGGATACCAACGAACCTCAACGAAAGGTGCAATGGCAATGATTCAAATTCAGAGGTCAATTGATCGCATGTCCCCGTTCCGAGTGGACAATTCACTCCTGGAGGGCTCAGGGAGGCTGATGAGCTTTTTCCAGAAGTGTGCAACCGCGGCGCTGTTGTTCGCGGTATCGCTCTTCTTCTCTCCGCTGATGGCGGGCGCCCAGGAACTCTCGGCCACGCTCAGCGGCGTTGTTACAGACGCAACAGGCGCCGTGATTCCTCACGCATCTGTTGCGATTGCACTGGGCGGCGTCAACGGGGCAGTCCGGGCCGTGGAAACAAATAGCGTCGGCGACTATGTCGCTACCAATCTGAGTGCCGGAACCTATTCGATCACCGTAACGGCTCCGGGTTTTGAGACGCTTAAGGGAAGTAATATCGTTCTAAATGTGGCAGAGAAGCACGTCTTCAATGCCCAACTGAAGGCGGGCGGCAACGGCACCACCGTCACCGTGGAAGACAACCCGGTTCAGGTCGATACCGTGACGAGCAGCCAGTCCAGCATCATCACAAGCGCCCAAATCGAGGAGCTTGAGATCAACAGCCGCAACTTTACGCAGTTGGTGACCTTACAGCCCGGCGTTGTGAGCATGTTGAATGACGAGGCCTCGTCAGGTTTCACTGGCATGTCTGTCAACGGTGCTCGCGGCACGGCGAACAACTGGACGGTGGATGGCGCCGACATCAACGACTCCGGCTCCAACACGACAGCCGTCAGTCAGCCAAGCATGGAGGCCATCCAGGAGATCTCCCTGGAAAGAGGTAACTACGACGCCGGCTACGGACGTTCGGGTGGCGGCCAAGTTGCAGTGGCCACGCGCAGCGGCACCAGCGCATTCCACGGCGAAGGATATGAGTACGTCCGCACCACTGACTTCAACGCCAACGACTGGCTCAACAAGGCGAGCCAGATCAGCCAGGGCCTTCCCAATACGCCCGGCGTCTACCATCAGAACGTCTATGGCTTCACGATTGGCGGTCCGGTCTACATCCCCAAGGTCTACAACGAAGATAAGAAGAAGACGTTCTTTTTCTGGTCCGAGGATTGGCACAAGATCAATCAGGCAGGAACCAGCACAACGCTGAATCCCCCGACCACGGACGAGACAAACGGAACATTCACGGGCGATATCACCGCGCAATATCCGTCTGCCGTCTACAACCCGACCACCGGCACATCGACGATTCCTGCGACTGCGTTCAGTAAGAATGCGCAGGTATATCTGACGAATCTCTTCGTGCCCAATGCAAACGCCAGCGGTGTCTTAACCTTCAACCAGCCCTCAGTAAACGATTATCGGGACGATATTGTTCGCATCGATCACTACTTCAATGAGAAGCTGCATTTTTTCGCACGCGGAATGAATGACTCCTTCCCGCAAACCGACCCCAGCGGTCTGTGGAACGGCCCTCAGTATCCTGGCGCAGCCAAAGTAGCTTATGACTCGCCCGGCAAGAATGTAGTAGGCAACCTGACCTGGACCATCTCGCCCAAGATCGTCAATGAATTGGAGTTCGCTTATTCGCAGGGCACCATCAATGCAAATTTCACGAGCGGAGATTTTGCCAACAATCCTGCGTTTGTCAGCGCCTTGCAGCCGAACACAACGAAATACGTCGATCCCTACGGACGAATGCCTAACCTCAACATCACTAACATCACTGGCTTTGGGACAGGCAGCTCTCCGTATGGTGAGCGCAATCTCGACCGCACTTACTTTGACAATCTTTCGCTTGCCTATGGCAAGCACACCATTCGCCTGGGCTTCCAGATTCAGCAGATGATCAAGACGGAGAATGGCACCGGCGGCGATGCTACTTTCAACTTCGGTACTGGCTTGGCGGGCGATGTTCCCTTTGCCGATTTTCTGTTGGGCAACGTACAGAGCTACACGCAGGCCAGTCGAGACACCGTCCCCAACCTCAATTTCTTAAACGACGAAGTCTATATCAACGACGACTGGAAATTAACCCCGCGGTTGACCTTCAATCTCGGTGTGCGTTGGAGCAGATTCCCTTCGCCCATGGATAAGAACAACACGCTGACCAACTTCGATCCGTTGTTCTACAACTCCGCGGTTGCACCGGCGATTGATCCGACCAGCGGCAACTTCATTGCCAATCAGTACGTAGCAGGTGTCCAGCTCGTACCGAGCACCTATGCCAATGGGCTTATCTTCCCGAACTACAAGGGACACTGCGCGGCGGCGCAAGCCGTTGGCCCGTTGGTTCAGTGTTCGCCCTACGGCAATGACGTGAACCCCAACAACAACGCGAACTTTGCTCCGCGCATCGGCTTTGCCTTCAATCCTGATGGCCACGGAATGACCTCCATCCGCGGCGGGTTTGGGCTCTTCTACGATCGCGTGCTGGACGGCATGTGGGAGAATAACGCCTTCAACGACCCGCCGATCACGCAGAACGTTACCGTAACCAACACGGCGTTTGACTCGCCGCTGAGCGGTGGGCCGGTCGGCCCGAACTATGGCCCCAACTCGCTTACCGCAACCGGCACGCCCACTTTCAAGGTGCCTAGCTACTTCGACTACAACCTGACCATCGAGCGTCAACTGTTGCCCACCACCGTCATATCCGTGGCCTATGTGGGCAACCAGGCGCGCCACCTGGTGGGCGAGTGGGACGAAAACCAACCCAAGGTAGGTTCCAGACTGGTGGCTGACCCCAATACCGACGTCAACGCGCTCCGTCCCTACGCGGGATATTCCTACATTCAGGACAGGGCCCCGTTCTTCACCAGCAACTACAACTCCCTGCAGATCAATTTGAATCACCGCTCGAGCAATGGACTGACGGTGGGCGTTTCGTACACCTGGTCGAAGGTTCTAACCACGAACTCCGTTGATCGTGTCGGCGATCTGGGCAACTACTTGGCTTACCCGACACTGAATAGCTACGACATCAAGGCCGATTATGGTCCTGCTACCTTTAACCAGCCGCAGAGCCTGATCTTCAATTACGTTTACACTCTGCCGTTCTTCAAGGGCCAGCACAATATCGAAGGTAAGGTTCTGGGTGGCTGGGAACTCTCTGGTATCACCACCTACAACTCTGGTACCTCTTTAACCATCGTCCAGCCGAATGACCCGTTCGCCTGCCCGACAACCACGAACGCAGGCGGGGCAACCGTTTGCGACACCAACCCGGCAGATGGTTTTGTAGCCGGACAAGGTCTTCGCGGTCTGGGGATTGCCAGTTCCGGCTACGGCAACAAGGCAGCGCGTCCGAATCAAGTTGCTCCAATCACGATGACCAAGAAGCCGTACGATTGGTTCTCGACTTCGTCCTTCCAAACTGCCCAAGGCGCGTTCGGCAACGTAAGAACGGGGTCTATGCTAGGACCTGACTTCCAGAAGTGGGATATCGCTTTGGCGAAAAACACCAAGATCGGCGAGCACGTCAACGTTCAACTACGCGTTGAGTCTTTTGACGTGTTTAACCACCCTAACTTCTTTGGTATCGGAACGACGATGGGCAGCGCGAGCTTTGGAACGGTTACCACCGATCACGAACCGCGCTTGCTTCAGATGGGCGGAAAGATCGTCTTCTAGCATGGAACGATTCAATGCTGTAAAAGCGAAGGCCGGGGCTCTTGCCCCGGCCTTCGCTTTTGCACATCATCCTTAGACAGACGGAAATCGATGGATCGCATCTTTACTTCTCCGCCGCCGCGCCATTCGCCCCCTTGTGCACGCTGCCCTGCTTTGAAACTCTAGACATGACGTTAACGAGCCCCTCGCGGGAGGCTTTGTCGATGCGTTTGGTTTTAGCAAGTTCAGCATTGGCTTCGGCTGTCTTTCCCATGGAACGGTAGAGCTGGAAAAGCCGCCAATGAACGTTAGCGCCGTTGGGATCAAGCTGTGCGGCCGCTTTCAACTCCCGCAGAGCTTCCTCGTTGCGGCCGGCGTCAGCGTAGACAATGCCCATGTCGAGACGCCCCATGGGATTGGCGGAGTCAATTTTCACCACTTTTTCCAGCAGCGGCCGGGCATTACCCATTTGATTCATTTGAATTCGAGAATCGGCGAGATAAAGCATCGCCTGGATATGCTCCGGATCGTTGTCGAGTTCGGCTTGAAACTCCGCCGCGGCTTCATTGGCATGGCCCTGGGTCCACAAGAGGTAACCCAGGCCGAAATGCACATTAGGCTCCTTGGGATTGGCCGCAATGGCGGCGCGGAACTCCTTCGTCGCGCCAAACGTATCCTTCATTTCGTCCAACGCTTCGCCGACCAGCATGTCCGATTCGGCAGACTCTGCATTCAACGCCACCATCCGATGAAAAGCATCGAGAACGCATTGGTATTGCTTGGACAGGAGGCAGCTGTGC
>DATAZR010000071.1:0-11950 GCA_036271955.1 Acidobacteriaceae bacterium | reverse complement strand
GATGACGATGTTGCGGTCGTCGGAGACGATGCCGGTGGCTTCTTCCTGGTCGGCGAGGAAGCGCATGAGGTTTTCGGCGGCGCCGGGGTCGAGGTCGTGGGAGGTTACGAGGCGCGTGAGGGCGGCGGGCAGCGGCATGGCGCGGAGTTCGCGAACCATGGCCCCGATGCGGCGGCCGAATTCGAGCGGGCGGCCGGGGCCATCGCCTTTCCAGAAAGGCATTTTGCCGGGTTCGCCGGGAGCGGGCGAGACTAGGACGCGGTCGTGGGTGATTTCGTCGATGCGCCAGGTGGTGGCGCCGAGGATGAAGGTTTCGCCGGGGCGCGACTCGAAGACCATCTCTTCGTCGAGCTCGCCGACGCGCAGGCTGCGGCCTTCGCTGTGGGTTAGAAAAACCCTGTACAGGCCGCGGTCGGGGATGGTTCCGGCATTGAGGATGGCGAGACGGGTTGCGCCTTGGCGGGCGGTGACGACGTTGCGGATGCGGTCCCAGGTGAGGCGCGGGCGAAGCTCGGCGAATTCATCGGAGGGATAGCGGCCGCTGAGCAGGTCGAGTACGCCTTCGAAAGAGCTGCGGGTGAGCTGGCCGAAGGGAGCGGCGGAGCGGACGATCCGATAGAGCTCGTCTACTGGGAATTCGGGGCCGGTTTCGAGGAGGCTTGATGCGGAATCATCGGCCTGGGTGGGATTGGAATCCCACGTCCCGAAATCGAGACGTGGGGCACCCGGTCTTGTTCTATTCCCTGTTCCCTGTTCCCTGGTCCCTAGTCTCTTCGGCTTTTCAGGCGGCGGCAGCGTGGGCGGATGGGCGACGATGGCGACCATCTGCTGGCAGAGGACGTCGAGTGGATTGCGCGGGAAGCGTGTGGACTCGATGTGCGCCTCGTGCATGGCGCGGGTGACGGCGGCGCAGGCGACGAGATCGGCGCGGTACTTGGGAAAGATGATGCCTTCGCTGACGGCTCCGACCGAGTGGCCGGCGCGGCCGATGCGCTGCATGCCGCTGGCGACCGACGGCGGCGACTCGATCTGGATGACGAGATCGACGGCGCCCATGTCGATGCCGAGCTCAAGGGTCGAGGTGGCGCAGAGGCCTTTGAGTTTGCCGGCTTTGAGTTGCTCCTCAATGATGAGGCGCTGAGGAGCGGCGAGCGAGCCGTGGTGGGCTCGGACGATCGGATTGTTGGGGTCGCCGCCTTCTTCGACTGCGAGCTCATTGATGGCTCCAGCGAGGCGCTCGGCGACCTGGCGGCTGTTGACGAAGAGGATGGTGGAGTTGCGTTCGCGGATGATCTCAAGCAGGCGCGGGTGGATGGCGTTCCAGATGGAGACGCGCTTGGGGGTCTGCGAGGCTGGGCCGGAGGGAATCTCCTCCTGCTGACCCAGCCTGGCCATATCTTCGACGGGAACTTCGATATGGAGCTTGAGCTGCTTGGGTGCGCTGGCGTTGACGATGGTGACAGGGCGATAGCGAATATTGCTGGTCTCGATGATGTCGGCGGACCAGGATTCGGTAGCCTCAGGGGCTAAAGCCCCAGTTCCTTCTGCCTGGCCGATGTACGGGCTGAAGCCCGTACCCTTCAGTGGAGCTGATATTTCGCTAATCGATTTTTCGCTGATGGACGAGGCGTCGATGCCGCCGAGGAAGCGGGCTACCTCTTCGAGTGGACGCTGGGTGGCGGAGAGGCCTATGCGTTGGAGTCGCTGGCCTCCGCGATGGCGCGTGAGGGCTTCGAGGCGTTCGAGGGTGAGGGCGAGGTGCGCGCCGCGCTTGGTGGGGACGAGGGCGTGGATCTCGTCGATGATGACGGTGTCTACTGTGCGCAAGGATTCGGAAGACTGCGAGGTGAGCAGCAGGTAGAGCGATTCGGGGGTGGTGATGAGGATTTCGGAAGGTGTCTTGCGGAAGCGGGCGCGTTCCTTTTGCGAGGTATCGCCGGTGCGGATGCTGATCTCAGGGTCGTGAACCGGGACACCCATGCGGCGGGCCATGTTGGCGATACCGGCCAGCGGAGAACGGAGGTTGCGTTCGACATCGACGGCAAGGGCTTTGAGCGGGGAGACGTAGACGATCCTACATCCCGGCGTTTTCGGCTGCTGCTGAAGCATGAGGCGGTCGAGACACCAGAGAAAAGCAGTGAGCGTCTTGCCGGTGCCGGTGGGGGCGAGGATGAGAGTGCTTTCGCCGCGGGCGATGACCGGCCAGCCGAGGCGCTGGGGTGAGGTGGGCTCGTCGAAGACTTCGCGAAACCAGGCCGCAGTGACCGGGTGGAAGCTGGCGAATGGGTCTGCGTGCGATGGCGGGGTTGGTGGAAGCGCTGCCGCCGCGGTATTGGGCGGCTTCGAGATGGGCTTGCGTGGGGCCATCTCTTCCAGCATAGCCCAGAAAATTTCGCCTTGTGTTCTCCTTAGGGCAATTACTTATCAATAGGCCAAAATTCGCGAGCCCAATTTCGCGGGAGATGGCGATGCAGACGCTAGCTGGGCTGGCGGGGGCGGAAGTAGCAGGTGCCACCGGCCAGGGTTGGAGTCCAGATGGAGGGGTCAGCGGGCTGTTCGCTGGAGCCGAGGAAAAGCAGGCCGTCGGGGGCGAGCAGTCGGTGGACGTTAGCCAGCAGCTTCTTGCGCGACTCCTGGGAGAAATAAAGCATGACGTTGCGCAGGAAGATGAGGTCGAAGCGCTCGGTGAAGGGCAGCTGATTGCCGCAAAGATTGGCGACGCGGAAGCTGCACAGGCGCTTGAGCTCGGGCTTGACGGTCCAGTCTTCGCCGTGATGGTCGAAGAAGCGGACGATGTTGCGCGCGGGCAGGCCGCGGTTCATCTCAATGCGATGGTAGGTGCCGGACTGGCAGCGATGAACGACTTCGCTGGAGATGTCGGTGCCTTCGATTTTGATGTTCCAGTTGGCCAGTTGCTGAAAATGTTCGAGGAGCAGCATGCCGGTGGAATAAGCCTCCTGGCCGGTGGAACAAGCTGCGCTCCAGATGCGGAGGGTGCGGGCGTTGCGGCGGTTTTCGATGAGAGCCGGCAGCAGCTCGGTGCGCAGCAGCTCGAAGGGGCGGCTGTCGCGGAAGAAGCTGGTTTCGTTGATGGTCATGGCCTCGGCGATTGAGCGCTCGAGGTTGGGATCGCGCTTAAGACGGAGGTGCTGGACCAGCTCTTCGATGTGGGTCATGCCCTGGTTGCGCAGAAGCTTGGCGAGGCGGGTTTCAAAGAGGTAGTCGCGGGAGGGATCGAGGACATTCTGCGATTGATCGAAGACCAGAGCGCGAAGGAAAGCGTAGTCGGCTGACGACGAGGATGAAGATGGCGGAACGGTGGTGAGCGGCGCGGCATGAACAACGGCGAAAGGCTTCGCAAAGGGATTGGAATTCATAAATCAGACCGCCGATTCCCGAAGCTCGAAGGCCTCGCGTTGACCTCGGCCCGCCAGACGGAGAATCTCAGGGGCGATGGCGTTAAGGGGGAGTATGCGGTGGGCGAGGCCTGCCTGGGCGACGGCGCCGGGCATTCCCCAGACAGCGCTGGTGGCTTCATCCTGAGCGAGAACCGTGCCTCCATGATCGCGGATGAGGCGCGAGCCGATCAGGCCGTCATAGCCCATGCCTGTGAGAACGACGCCGAGCACACGCGCTCCATAGACAGCGACGCCGGTGCGAAAGAGGACATCGACGGCGGGACGGCAATGGTTTTCGGGCGGCTCCTGGGTGAGGCGCAGCGCCGGTGTGGAGGCCGGAGATGGAGAGGTTGCCGCGATCTCCATGTGCCAATCGCCACGAGCGATGTAGATGGTGCCGGCTCGTACAGGACCACCCGCGGATGCTTCGACGACGCGAAGCGGGCAGCGGCCATTAAGACGCTCGGCGAGCATCTTTGTGAAGAGCTCGGGCATATGCTGCACGATCAGGACCGGCAGCGGAAAGTTGGCGGGCAGGCCCGGAAGCACCAGGTCGAGCGCTGCTGGGCCTCCGGTAGATACGCCGATGAGCACAACGGCTGGAGGCGCTCCCGCAGGTTGCGGCTGAGGCGGCTGCGACGCGGGATACAAGCTGGGAAGAGCGGGTACGTGTGCTGCGGGCCATGCGCTACCCGCCGCGGAGTGAGCTGGTTGGCCGGCGAGGGGCGAAACATACGCAGGAGCCGGCGGAAAGGCGGAACCGTGAGGCGCGGGCTGATTTTGCATTCCGATTGCGGAAGCGGTAAGAGCGAGAATTTTGGGAACCAGATCGCGGGCAAGCGAGTCTACTGCGGCTTCGCGCGAGGGCTGGCCAAAGGGCTTGGCAACGTAGTCGGCGGCGCCACTGGCAAGAGCCTCGATGGTCACCTTGGCTCCGCGCTGGGTCAGGGCGCTGCACATGATGACTGGAATGCGATTTCTCCGGGCCTTCATCTGCCTGAGGGTGTTGAGGCCGTCCATCACTGGCATCTCCACGTCGAGCAGAACGAGGTCGGGGCGCAGAGACTCGACGACACGCAGGGCCGATGCGCCATCGGATGCAGTTCCGGCCACTTCAAGACGCCGGTCGCTGGCGACGACGCTGCGCAGCAGGGCGCGCATCACGGCGGAGTCGTCGACGATGAGAATGCGCGCGGGCCGGGCTGGAGCCGCGGAGGAGATGGGCATGGCCTCAGGCCTCCACGAGTCCGAGCATGGCAAGTTTTTCGGTGAGCGCCTCGTTGTCGAAGGGCTTCATGAGATATTCGTCGGCCCCGGCATCAAGGGAGCGGATAATGAAGTCGTCTTCGGCTTCGGTGGTGACCATCATGACCTTGACTTCGGAGTAGCCTTCGGCGCGCATGTTCTTGAGCATCTGGAAACCGTCCATGACAGGCATGTTCCAGTCGATGAGCGCGAGATCGAAGGGGTCGTTTTCGTGCAAGCGGTCCATGCCGATCTGGCCGTCAGCGGCCTCATCGCATTCGACGCCCATTTTCTCGAGCAGTCCGCGCAGGTAGTCCCGCACGAAGCGGGAGTCATCGACGATCAAGGCACGCATTTCGCATCCTCCACATTCGTGGCGATTCTCCAGGTCAACTGGACGTCTCAGGCTGCCGCGGCGCCCAGCCGCATTGGGTCCAGCCGTTCCGGATCGAGCATGATGAGCAACCCCTGCGCGAGCTTGTAGGCTCCGGCGAACAAGGCGGCGCGGTGCTCTTCGAGGATCGACGGATTGTGCTCGTAGTCGTCGGACGAGACAGTAAGCACCTCGCCGACGGAGTCGACCAGCAGGCCAAAGATTCCGCCTGAGCTTTCGAGCACCAGAATGTCGTGATGTCCTACGTTGCCATTTTTGCCTTCGGAGCTCTCGACCGGCATGCCTAGGAGATGGCGAAGGCTGACGGTGGTGAGGACGTCGCCGCGATAGTGGACGAGGCCGCCGACAAACTCCGGGGCAAGCGGAACAGCCTGCGGGCGAGTGTTGCCGACGATCTCGAGGATGTGTTTGATGGGTACTCCAAAGAGCGTTTCGCCGACTCTCACTGAGCACATTTCGAGGAGAGTGGCGGCGGAATCCTTGCGAAGCGCGAGAGCGGACTTCGAACTCATGCGATGCTCCCTGTGGTGGTTTCGGAAACCTGGCTCCAATCGGAGGAGTAACCGCCGCCGAGGGAATCCATGGGCAGGGCCTGGATGGCTCCGAGGTCGACGATGCCGGTGACGTGGTCGTTGAGCAGGGTGACTCCGGAAGCGCGATGCTGGGAGCCGGCCTCGAAGAGCTCATTGCCCGCGGCAACGTCCAGGACATGACTGACGGCAATGCCGACCTGGCGATTGCCCTCGCGGCAGACGACGACAATGATCTGGGCATCGGGCTCGCCGGCGACCGAGGCGAAAATGCCTGCTGAATCCTCGATAGGCAGCAGCTGGCCCTCGAAGTTGAGCACCGGGCGGTAGCCGATGTACTCGATGCGAGAGAAGGGGATGCGTTCGATGCGCAGAACGTCGCCGAGCGGGACGGCAGCCCGGCGCTGGCCAGCCTCGACCAGCAGGTAGCGGGAGCCCATGGAGCCGGCGTCTTCCTCGGCGCGGGAGACTTCGGTGCTTTCCTTGGCGGCAGCGAGGGCAACGCCAGCGCGGGTGGCCATCGATCCGGGGTCGAGAATGAGGGCCAGGTCGCCGCTGCCGAGCACGGTGGCTCCGGAGTAGAGGCCAATTGACTTGAGAATGGTGCTGAGCGGCTTGACGACGATCTCTTCGGGATCGGCGAGGCCATCGACGACCAGGCCGAAGCGGCGTCCATCGGCATCGAGCACGGCGATGAAGTGGTCGCGTCCGGGGAGGGCCGCGGACGCAGGTGGATGGCCGTTGAGGCCGGACGCGGGAAGACGGCCCTGGCGCGACAGCAAGCGGTCGAGAAAGACGAGCGGCAGCAGCTGGCCACGCAGCCGGTAGAGCGGCGTGCCCTGCATCCACTCGATGGCCGAGGCCACGCGGTCGGGGGGAATGTGTACGAGCTCGGAAAGCGCTCCCTGGGGGAGGGCGAAGCTTTGATCGAGACTGCGTACGATCAGGGCCGGAATGATGGCCAGAGTAAGCGGGATACGCAGCCGGAGGGTGGTTCCCTTGCCCGGCCTTGATTCGATTTCGACCTTGCCGCCAATCTTTTCGACGTTGGTGCGGACGACATCCATGCCGACCCCGCGGCCGCTGACGTTGGTGACCGCCTCGGCGGTGGAGAAACCGGGAAGAAAGATGAGCTGGAGCAGTTCGCGCTCGCCGAGTTGGGCGGCGCGCTCTGGAGTGATGAGGCCGCGCTCGATGGCCTTGTTGCGCACGCGCTCGACGCCGATACCGGCTCCGTCGTCGGAGACCTCGATGATGACGTGGCTGCTCTCCTGGTAGGCGCGCAGCTTGAGCGTGCCTTCAGGATCTTTGCCTGCGGCGGCGCGTACGTCCGGCATTTCGATGCCATGATCAAGCGAGTTGCGCACGGCGTGAGTGAGCGGATCCTTGATGGCTTCCAGGAGGCTCTTGTCGAGCTCGGTCTCCTGCCCCTCGAGGACCAGCCGGACACGGCGATGCAGCATCTGGGAGAGATCGCGGATGATGCGCGGAAATTTGGAGAAGACGTTGGAGACCGGCTGCATGCGGGCCTTCATCACCGATTCGCGCAGATCGGCGGTGACCATGTCGAGACGCCGGGAGAGCAGGGTGAAGTTGGGGTTGGCGGCGGTGGCCTGCAGAATCTGGTTGCGGGTGAGGACTAATTCGCCGACCAGGTTCATCATGCGGTTGAGCAGCGCGACATCGACGCGAAGGGTGCTGTCGGCAGCGGCGGCGACTTTTGGCTTGCCGTCGTCGGCAGCCGGTTTCGACGCATCGGAAATGGCGGCTGCTCTGGCGGCGGGAGCGGGAGCGGTCTCCGGATCGGGAATCGCCGGCGCGGAGGGATGCGCCGCGGGCGGAGCGAGTTGAGTAGGAACCTCACCTGGCGGCGCGGCGGCCTCAGTGACGGCAGCAACGGTGATGGTGGCCTTGACTGGATGTTGCAATTCATTGAGCCGGGCGATGAGAGCGGCGTCGCCCTGAGCATCGGCGGCCTCGCCCTCATGATTGTGGCTCTCGATGATGCGCAGGATGCCGCGCAGGGCATCCATCAACTGCAGCAGGCCGGTAATGATGGCCTCATTGGCTGATAACTTGCCATCGCGCAGGAGGCCAAGCAGGTTTTCGCCGGCATGGGCGAGCTTTTCGAGGCGTTTGAAGCCGAGGAAGCCGGTAGTTCCTTTGATGGTATGGACGGAGCGGAAGATCTCGCTCAAAAGCTCAGTGTCCTGGGGACGCTCTTCGAGGTCGGTCAGACAGCGTTCCATGCGGTCCAGGCCTTCCTGGCTTTCGATGAGAAACTCGCGTGTCAGTTCATCCATTACGGCCACCTAACCGGTGCAGCCAGGGGCATGGGCCCCGGCGCGCGGGAATTCAATGGCCTTATCGGTTGGATGTCGCAGGACTTGAGGAAGCGAAACCAGGAAGGAATGGCGAACCATTTGCGCGCGTTCAGTTTTCGGCGGGCATACTGGCCCCATCAATCACGAGTACTGAAATGGGACTCTTTTTGGGAATCAGTCTGAGGCCCAATTGTTCTCGTATCGCCGTGAAAATCGAGGGTCCTAAGGCTCCGGCTGAAGAACTGGCATCCCCGGGCTGCGGCGCCACGGCCTGGTCGGATGCCCATTTCAGGCTGAGCTCGTAACGGCCATGCAATCCGGTCTCGTTGGTCACCACGCGACCCAGACGTTTTCCCAATTCATCGGCGAGCAGCGCCATGGTGTCATCGCTGCCGGAGACGCTTATCTCGCTCGGACGGCCGTTGACGGTTGTGCCATTCACTTGCGATGGCTGAAATTTTGGCCCGTCTTTGGCAAGGACGAGCGCGTAGACAGGAAGCTCGCGCGTTTCCTGATGAGACTTCAGCTGGAAGCGGTCAGCCAGGAGAGCTCGCAACATGGCCTGCTTCTCGGCCTTGCCTGCGGAGGAAGGAAGAGCGCTTAGCTGGGTGTCGACGGAGTCGTCCGCCTTGGCCTCAATATCGAACCTTGTTGAGGAGAACCATCCCGGGCCGCCCAGTATGCGACTGTCGGGCATGACAAAGGCCCATTGCACCAATGATTTCAAGGACGCATTGATAGCAGTGAAGCGGCCGTTGGAGGAAGAGCTGATGATGTGGGTGCGCGCGGATGTATCGCTTTTGTTGATATGGATGGCGGCCACATCAAAGACCGGCGCTGTGACGGGTGCAGGCGGCTCGACTGGAGAAGCTTGTGTTTGACTGCTCTGGCCGCGCGCTGCGATGGAAAGCACTGGCGCTGCCGCGAGGAATAGAAAGAAAAGACAACGGGTCCGATGAGCAAGGTGCGCAGTCATCTGTCGTCCGTCCTCATTTCTGGTTTCTGCGGTCTTTTAGTCGATTGATCACTCGTATCGATCGGCGACACTTCCTCGGCCGTCTTCCCAGGAGATTGGGCGGCTTTGTACAAGGAAGGGGAAATGGATTAGCCTCGAATTTCGCAGCAGGCGGATTGGAACCGCTCAAAGCTATGACGAACATGACGGAAGCGGCGCTCGAACAGTTGCGGATTGAGGCTCGAACGGTTGCGCTCAACTCGTATTCGCCGTATTCGGGCTTTCGTGTAGGCGCGGCTCTACTACTTTCAAACGGCGAAACGGTGACTGGAACGAATGTGGAGAATGTCTCCTACGGGCTTACGATCTGCGCCGAGCGCGCGGCGCTGGTTCAGGCTGTTTCCCGATTCGGTCCGGAGATTCGCATTCGTGCGGCGGCGGTGGTGAATTTGAATGATGCTCCCAGTCCGCCATGCGGGGCTTGCCGGCAGGTGCTGGCGGAGTTTATGGACGCCGATGCGCCGGTGAGCTTTCCGGCAGGCGCGACGGGCGAGGCGGTGACGCTGCCGATCGGCGAACTGCTCCCGCATGGGTTCGATCTGCAGTTGAAGCGAGGAACGGGCGCAAGCTGATACCTGTCATCAAATTCATAAATTTAAGACGGTGGAATGCAAAACGATATAGCATTGCAACGCTTCAGATACGAACGGAGGATTTCCAAATGAAACGCTTGCTTGCTCTCTGCATCCTAATCTTCTCAATTTCCGCAGTTGCACAGAACCCGCATGGCCCGCCGGATTCGAATCCGTGGGTCTATGGACGGGACAATACATGGAACCCGAACTGGAATCGCAGACCGAATCCCCGCAGCGGTGCATGCTTTTACACCACTGCGCCTTTTAACGGAAACAAATTCTGTGTCCGGAGCGGGGATAAGCTTCCGGCGCTGCCGGGGAATTTTGGCGATAACATTTCGTCGATTCAGGTATTCGGCAGGGCGCGCGTGCGCATCTTCAATGACCGGGATTTCAGGGGCGGAAGCGCGAACGTAGCCCGCAGCGTCGAGGACTTGAGGAGTTTGCCGTTCCGCGGCGGCCATACGTGGAACAACCGTATCTCTTCCGTGATGGTGTATTAGGCCGCATCGAGGAAGAAGCGGTTCGTTCACATTAGGAACTGCTTGCATCACCACACAAATGGCGGACAGGCTCACAGGGATGGATCACTCTGTGAGCCTGTTTGCGCTTGCGATAATGCTTGTGAGGTTTCGTCCAGGACATGCACACGACTTCGCAATCTACTACTAACGACTCTCCCATCCACATGATCGACCTGATCCGCAAGAAGCGGGATAAGTGCGCGTTGAACGAGCGTGAGATTGGTTTCCTGGTTCAGGGGGCGGCCAGCGAAAGCGTTCCCGTGGAGCAGCTTTCGGCGTGGCTGATGGCGGCGTGGCTGAATGGGCTGGAGCTGGATGAGATTCGCGCGCTCACGGTGGCCATGCGCGACTCGGGAGCGAAGTTCTCGCCTGCCGGTCTGGGTAAGGTCGCAGTCGATAAGCACTCGACGGGCGGGGTGGGCGACAAGACGAGCTTTCTTGTGGCTCCGATTGCTGCGGCGTGCGGAGTAGCGGTGCCAATGATCAGCGGCCGTGCACTGGGGCATACGGGCGGAACGCTGGACAAGCTGGAGGCTATTCCGGGCTACAGGACGGCGCTGTCGCTGCTGGAGTTTGAGAATGTGCTGGCGCGATGCGGCTGCTCGATCGTGAGCCAGACTCCGGCGCTGGTGCCAGCGGATCGGGTGCTCTATGCGCTGCGCGACCGCACGGGAACGGTGGAGAGCCCGGGGCTGATCTGCGCTTCGATCTTGAGCAAGAAGCTGGCGGCGGGCCTCGATGCGCTGGTGCTGGATGTGAAAACCGGCTCGGGTGCGTTTCTGCGCAAACGCGAGGATGCCGAGTATCTCGCCGCGCTGATGGTGGCGACGGCTGCGGCTGCTGGGACGCGTACTGTGGCGCTGATGACGGATATGGGCCAGCCGTTAGGCTCCACTGCGGGCAATTGGATTGAGCTTGTGGAGTCAGTTGAATTGTTGCGCGGGAAACGGCCGCATTCGGATTTCGGGTCGAGCGAGGATTTGCGAGAGCTTTCGCTGATTCTGGCTGGATGGATGATTCATTTGGGTGGACAAGCGGAGACGCCGGAGGCTGGGTATGCGCGGGCTGAAAGTGCGATTGAGGATGGCTCGGCGCTGAAGGCTTTCTTCGCGATGGTCGATGCGCAGGGTGGAGATGTTTCGGCGTTCGACGATCCTCAGTTTCACAAGCCTGGTGCAACGCGGGTGATCGAGGCGTGGGAGACAGGTTATATCGCTTCGATGGATACGACTGCGCTGGGATGGGCGGTTCAGCGGCTGGGCGCTGGGCGAGAGAAGGCCGACGAGCCGGTCGATCCTCATGCGGGGATTGTGTTTCATGCACGGCGCGGGGCGTATGTCGAGAAGGGGCAACCGCTGGCTACGCTGTATGCGACGCGTGAGGAAATTCTGGCTGAGCCGGAGTCGTTGTTGAAGAAGGCGATTGCGTTTTCGGATGGGAAGCCGGAGGCGGTGCCACTGGTGAGCCGCATATTTACTCGCGAGGATGCAGAAAGACATCTCGAATCTTGATGCCTGGAATTCGTGAAATGCGTTTCATGGATTTTAAGCGAAACTACAAAACCCTGGATTGTATCCGGGTAAATCGACTCTGTGGGATGGAAATAGGAGCGAGGTCAAATATTTTCACCCGGATAAAACATAGAGCCGCCCAAAGCTGCTCATAATTTTATCCGGATAAAATATCGCCCTCGCGGAATAGATCGCGGTTTCTACCCGGATAAAATTTGGCGGAACCCACGCAAATTCCTGGCATTTCACAGAACGCCACACACGCCTTCCGGCTATTCAAAGTGGAGGATGCGGGCTACGTCGAGGCGGAAGGCGCGGCGAATGGGAATCAGCGCTGCCGTGGCGAGGATGAGAGTGAGCAGAGCGATGGCGGCGATGTAGCTGAGGGGATCGAGGCCGCTGATGCCGTACAGGGCTCGGCGAAGAATCTGCGA
>DATAZR010000070.1:0-7848 GCA_036271955.1 Acidobacteriaceae bacterium | reverse complement strand
GAATGATCCGGTGTTGCAGGCCCAGCACCAGCTTGAGCAGGCCGGCCACTCCGGCAGCCGATTCCAGATGGCCGATGTTGGTCTTCACCGAGCCGATGGGAAGCTTCGCGGCGCGCTTGCTTCCGCCAAAGACCGCGCCCAGAGCCTCGGCTTCGATAGGATCGCCCAAGGCTGTGCCGGTGCCATGGGCCTCCACATAGCCCACCTGCCAGGGCTCGATGCCCGCACGGCGGTGCGCCAGGCGCAAAAGCGCCTGCTGTGCTAGCCCGTTCGGCACCGTCAGGCCGCTCGAAGCTCCATCCTGGTTCACCGCAGAACCAAGAATCAAGCCAAGGATCCGGTCCCCTCCCGCCTTGGCTGACGACAGCCGCTTTAGCACCACCACTCCACAACCTTCTCCCCGCACAAACCCATCCGCCAATGCATCGAACGCGCGGCATACACCGTGTTCGGAGAGCATGCCCGCTTGTGCAAAGGCGATGGAGGGTTCGGGAGAGAGGATGAGATTGACGCCGCCGGCGAGCGCTGCAGAGCATTCGTCGCGACGCAACGCTTCGCAGGCCAGATGGATGGCCACCAGTGACGAAGAACATGCGGTGTCGATAGAGACCGCAGGGCCGTTGAGGCCGAGGAAGTAGGAGAGCCTTCCCGCCGCAACACTGGCTGCGGCGCCGGAAGCGAAGTGCGGGTCAATCCGGTCAAGGCAACCCGAGCGCATTTGCAGTTGGGCGTAGTCATGCGATGCGATGCCGATGTAAACGCCAGTCGCCGATTGGTAGAGAGAGAACGGATCGATGCCTGCATTTTCGAGCGCCTCCCAGCTGACCTCGAGCAAGAGGCGCTGCTGCGGGTCCATGCCGGCCGCTTCGCGCGGAGAGATGCCGAAGTGCCTGGGATCGAAGAGGTCCACCCGTTCCAGCAAGGCCGCGCTGTGTGCTGAGCGCGGCAACTCTTTGCCCTCCAGCAAATCGAGGAATCGTGCTTCCACGCACTCACTTACGGCGGACCGCTCCGCATCCAGGAGGTTCCAATAGCCTTCAATCCCGGCTTCATTACCGGGTATGCGGCAATTCATGCCTACGATGGCGATGGGTTCGGATGCCGCGTCTTCCAGTTCCCGAATGCGCGACTCGGCCTGTTGCAGCGCAAGGAAAGCCTGCTTCAGTGGAGAAAGCGCCGCGGCGCCGGCATCGGGTTTTGAGACGTCACTCATGGCTTGCTCAACCGCATTTTTAGGAGTTGCTCCACTTCTTCGTCGGACATCGATTGCAATTGCTCGGCTGTGACCGGCTCCAATCCGGCTTGCGGAGAGGATGTATCGGCAATATGCATCGGATCGTCCCTTTGCGAAAGCAGCATTCCAGCCAAGGCACGGACCAACTCGCCTACTGTGCCGGTGTCGAATGCGATGGTCGAGGAGATTCCCTCGAGTCCGAGTCTCTTTGACAGCTCACTGCGCAATTCAAGAGCGATCAATGAGTCCATGCCGAGATCGCTCAGACGGTCGCGGTCGCTTAACTCATCGGGAGGGGTTTCGAGCTGGAAGACGCTGCAGATCGTCTCCCGCACTGCTTGTGCGACCGCCTGCTCGCGCGCATCCTGTGGGAGTTGTTCGAGTTGCAGCGCAATTGCTTCGCGGCGAAGACCGGGCGTGGCGCGATCCGGTACGGTGCGATTAGGCAAATCCTTGGCGCGAAATGCGGGCGCTGCGGCACGCGGCGCGGCAAAGCTCCGTTGGCCGCCGGAGAGGCTCTCGTCTTCGGAAAGCTCTCTAAGCTTCGCGAGGATCACATGCTGTCCGAGAACCGCAGCCGGAGAGTCAGCAGATGGCAACGCCACCATTTCTTCGAAGCCGACGCGGGCGAGGACCGCCTGCCATTGCGCGGGAGCAAGCAGGGGATGATCCTGCCGATAGGCATCTTCAAAGTGCTGCCAGCCTTCGATCAGGCCGGTGGTCATGTCGAACCAGGCCTGATGGTGTGTCGTCTCCAGCAAGACCAGCAGGCCGCCTGGAACGAGCAGGGCCTTGACGCAGGCGAGAGCGGATTCCAGATTGCGCGCCGCGTGGATAACGTTGGCGGCGACAACGATGTCGTACATTCCTGAGTGAAGTCCTTGATCGCCGAGGGTTCGGTCAACATCAAGAAGGCCGAATTCGACGAAAGGAAACTCGCTGAATTTGCGTCGCGCCCGCGTCAGAAAGAGTTCAGAGACATCGGTAAACCGGTATTCCACGCAGTCAGATGGCAGAACAGGGAGGATCGCCGCAGTCGTTCCGCCGGTGCCTCCGCCGATCTCGATAATTCGCACCGGCCGGCGGCCACGCAGTCGCCAAACCGCGGCACGTATTGTCGAGGCGACGATAGGGTTCAAGTATTTCGCGTCGGGGCTGCTCTGGTATATGCCCTCTGCCAGAGTGAAGGAGCCATTGGGAAACAGGGTTTCGAGGGCGCTCTTCTGGCCGGTCAATACGTCATAGAGGAGAGAGCCGCACTGCCTGAAATACGCGAGCGTTCCTGGGTCGTCTGCCAGACAGCGTTCAGTATCCCGCCAGCAGGATTCGAGGTCGACTGGATGGAATTCCTGCAGGGAGCGAAAACGTCCACCCTCCTCGCGCAGCATTTCATGGGCGGCAAGATCGATGAGCCAGCGCGCAACCAGATTTCGATAGAGGGGTTGAATGCGGCATTGGTCCAGAATCTTGTCGACCGTAAACGAATCGCCGATTGCAAATGCTCCTGCGGCAGCGAGGGTATGCAGGGCGTGGGCCCGGGTTAGCCGCTCGAGCGCGGCCGCTCGCTGCGTGTAGCCGGTGGTGCTCCATCCGAGTGGCCCTTGCCGGCTCTGGCGGCCGGCCTCGATGCACATGGCCTGCCAAGCCTCCAGTCGCTGTCTGCGGCGCTTCACGATCGGGGTCTCGCCAAACCAGAAGCGTTTGGGTTGCATCGGAGTGAGCGGCAGATCCACTTTGTGTGTGCTGACGGAAACCTTAGACAGGGACAACGATCCGCCCGCTAAAAAATCGCGTTGCGTCTGATCCAGGGGGGTGGCCTTCTCGTCAGTTGTTGCATGTGCCAGGTCTTCGGCGTTGTTGTCGAGCAAGCCTTCTATTGGCTGGTGGGCCAGCCAACTTTCGAGCATGTCTGCTGCGGAGTTCTTGTTGTCTGCCTGCAGAGCGAGGCGATGCACAAAATGAGAGCGACTGGTTGCGGCGGTGTAACAGATGTCTTCGAGACTCTCCCGGGTGTTGCGCAGAAAGGCTGTATATCGCTGTGCGAGGTGTCGGAGGGTGGAAGCCTGTTTTGCAGAAATACAGAGCAACGACTTGAACGACTTGAACGACTTTCCGGCATCGGGGGAACCCGGGCTGTCGCCAGCTTGCTGAGCAGCTGAGCCGCTCTCGACGGAACTTAAGATGACGTGTGCGTTGGTGCCGCTGAAGCCGAATGAGCTTACGGCTGCATAGCGAACGCAGTCCGGCCCCGGCCATGGTGTGAATTGCGTTGGCACTCGAATGGACCAGCGCTTCCAGTCGATCTGAGGACTGGGCAGATGAAAATGTAGATGGGGAGCTAAGCCTGCCTCCGGCTGTAGCATCAGCACAGCTTTGATGAGACCGGTCAACCCGGCCGATGCCTCCGTGTGCCCCAGGTTGGTTTTCACCGATCCGATATGGAGAGGAGATTCGGGCGCTCTCTGCGACGCATAGACCGATCCGATCGCCTGCACTTCAATCGGATCGCCGAGCGGGGTTCCAGTGCCGTGGGTCTCGATATAGTCGACAGCTTCAGCCTCAAGGCCTGCGTCGGCAAGCGCCGCGCGCATCACGGCTTCCTGCGCCGGACCGTTGGGGGCGGTGATTCCAGCGCTGCGACCATCCTGATTGACGGACGTGCCTCGGATTGCAGCGAGGATACGATCCTCGTCACGCACTGCATCCGAGAGCCGCTTCAATACGACGATGCAGCAGCCTTCCGAGCGCACATAGCCATCCGCTGAGGCATCGAAGGTGTGGCAACGCCCGCGTGGAGAGAGCATTCGAGTGCGCGAGAAACCGATGTTCATATCGGGATACAAGATCAGGTTTGCCGCCCCGACGATTGCAAGCCCGGTTTCTCTTTTTCTGAGACTTTGCACGGCATGGTGAAGCGCAACCAGGGAAGAGGAGCAGGCTGTATCGACGGCCATGGCAGGGCCTTTTGTGCCGAGGAAGTAAGCGATGCGCCCGGCTGCGATGCTGGCGGCCAAGCCGATCGCGGTGTAACCGTCGATTCGGCTCGCGTCTTCAGTCAGCAGGCGGCCGTAGTCACTGTTGGTGAGGCCCAGATAGACGCCAGTGGGCATGTTCATCAGACTGCGAGGATCGATATTGGCCCGTTCGAGCGCTTCCCACGTAAGCTCCAGGAGGATGCGCTGCTGGGGATCCATGCTGGCAGCTTCGCGCGGATGGATGCCGAAGAATTCTGCATCGAAGGCGTCGACATCCGATAGGAAGCCGCCGTGAACGTCATACATGGTAGCTGGCCGTTCGGCGTCTGCACTCCAGTATTCCGCAGCGTCCCAACGCTCCGCTGGAATCGTCGTAATGAGATCCTCGCCCTCGGCCAGAGCTTTCCAGAATCGTTCCGGGCTGGTCACTCCGCCGGGCAGGCGGAGGGCCATTCCGACGATAGCCACCGGTTCAGCCTGCTTGTCGACCGAATCCTTCAGCGCCGAGCGGAGCCGGCGAATTTCGAGCAGTGCAAGCTTGAGCGGGGATAGTTCGTCCCCTGCCGCGCCTGTCTGCGAGTGTGCCTGATCGTCGATGGGCATGGTTATTGTTTCCTGAGCTCAGCCAGCAACAATGCTTCTGCTTCGCTTTCGCTGATTTCCTTCAAATCCGTCTCGCTCATCGCATCTATCTCAGTGAATTTGTCTGGTTCGCGATTCGGGGAGGAGGCTTCCAATCGCTCGACCAGCAGGAAATCGGTAAGCGTTCGGAGCGTGGGATAATCCAGAACCGTGGTTGCGGGCAGGTCTCTGCGCAATGAAGATACCAGAGCATTTCGCAGCTCGACTGCCATCAATGAGTCAAGTCCGAGGTCGTGCAGAGCTTCGTCTTCATCGATTTTTGTCGGCTCTGGCAGGGAAAGGATTTGCACCACAAATTGGCGAAGATGTTCCATCATTATCGCCCGGCGCTGCAAGCCCGTTGAGGTCATGAGCGCGATACGGAATGGATCGCATTCGGCCTCGGCAGCGGTAGGTGCCGGAGCCGCTGGCTTAGGCGTGCCGGAACCGGCATGAGCAAGCGAGTCTATGAGCGAAGACAGTGCGGTACTTCGCGAGGCGAAGAGCTGATTCCAGGAGGCTACAGGCAGAACTGCCGCGACTGCTTCGTTGCTCGCGAGAAGAGTTTCCAGTGCCGCGTATCCCTCGGCAGGCGCGATACGTCCCAATCCTATGCTGGACGGGTCGGCCTTCAGTTTGCGGGTCATGCCATCGGAATGCCATGGTCCCCATTGGATACTCAGGGCGGGCAGACCCATCGTGTGGCGATAAGCTGCCAGCGCGTCCAGTGTCGCGTTGGCGACAGCATAGTTCGATTGTCCGGGAGAGCCTAATAGAGCAGCCGCCGAAGAAAACAGCACAAAGAAGTCGAGATCGAGGTCGCGAGTCAGCAGATGTAGATTCCATGCGCCTTGCAACTTGGGCCGTAGCACAGCAGCGAGGCTGGCGGGGCTTTGGTCGAGCAGGCTGCGATCGTCGAGTATACCCGCTGTATGCAGAACGGCCCGCAAGGGCGCGGAGGTCGGGATGTTTTGCAGGATCGTTTCCATTGCGGCGCGATCGGCGACATCGGCGCTGGCTAGCGTGATCTCTGCGCCACGCGAACGCATCTGTTGGAGGGCATCCTGAGCGAATGCGCCTGGCGCAGAGCGTCCGATGAGCGTGAGGTGGCGTGCGCCTCGATCGACGAGCCATTCGGCGAAGAGCAGTCCCAGTGAGCCGAAACCGCCAGTGATCAAGTATGTAGCGTTGGCATGGATGGGAGGGGGTACGGCAATTGCTGTTGTGTCCGAGCGCGTGACTACGACTTTTCCTATATGGCGCGCCTGGGCTAGATAGCGAAATGCCTGTCGAGGTTCGCTGAATTCCGTAACCGGCAGCGGCTCGATCTGATCCGCTGCGATTGCGGCCAGGATACGTTTCAGCAACGTAGGCACCAAAGACGAATCTTTGGCGGCCTCTTCGCCTAAGTCGTAGATGAAGTGTCGAACATCGGGACGTGCCAAATGGACGGCAGCGGAGCCGAGCGTATCGCGCTTGCCGACTTCCAGAAAGCAGCCGTTCCTGGACAACACCGAAAGAGTCTTTTCTGCCAGATCGCCGGTAAGCGAGTTCAAGGCGACATCGACGCCACGGCTCTGCGTCAGGTGCATCACTTCATCCGCAAATCCAGTCGTGCGGGAAGGGAAAACGTGCTTAATTCCCAACGAGTGCAGATATGCGCGCTTCTCTTCGCTGCCTGCAGTGGCGAAGATTATCGCGCCTCGCCCTTTCGCGATGTTGATTGCCGCCAATCCTAGTCCACCGGCAGCGGAGTGAATCAATATACTTTGGCCCGGCTGCAAAGCCGCGAGCCGGTCCAGTCCATAGAGCGCGGTTAGATAGACCACCGGTAAAGCTGCAGCCTGTGCCAGGGTAAGACGATCCGGGACCGCAGCGACATCCGTTCCCCGCACCGTTACAAATCTCTTGAAGCTCGCCGGGGCAAAGGCGAAGACGCGCTGTCCCGGTCTGAATCCACTCAACGGGCCTGCCTGCACAACGATCCCTGCGCACTCACCTCCCAGGCGGGGATTAACGCTTGGCAGCATGGCGGGCAACATATCCAGGGCCGTCATCACATCGCGGAAGTTGATCCCGTGGGCGTGGACCGCGATCTCCACTTCGTCGTCACGAATTTGTTGACGATCTGCGGGCGTCGTCTGAAGATCGTCGATGAGACCGCTTTGCGCAGGCACCAGCTCTTCATTAGTCTCTAATCCAGGCGTAGAGGTACGTTCAAGCAGGCGCGGCACGAGCAGGCGGTTTCCACGCAGTAGGATTTCCGGGCCGGCAGCATTACCGATGGCGCGAAGAAGGTCGCCTGCACCTGCGGCGGAGTCGAGTTCCAGGTGTTGCAGGGCGAGTTCAGGAAATTCCAGTGCAGCCGTACGCCGCAGGCCCAACATCGCGTGGCCCGTGGGGGAGAGCCAATCGTCACCCGTGGCCTGCGCTTGCCGAGTGATGAGCCACACCCCCCGAGATGGGCGAATTTGCTCGGCCAGCAATCCCTGTAGCAAAGAGAAACTGCCTTGCATCTCCGGGAGGCGAGGCTGTCCCGACATTGTTGCTTCCTGGAAGAAGTCTCCGGAATTTGTGGAACGAAGATCGATCACGCCTTCGATCCTGCCGTATTTTTTAACGACCTCCCGGAGAAGCTCGCGATGTCTTTCCCTGTCAGCCTCGGACAGGCGATAGGCTGGAACACTAGTTTGATCGATGAAACTGGGCGCAATCAAGGAGGTGAACGCCGCACCCATTCTCCTTAGCTCGTTGCAGAGTTCCGAACCATGACCATCTTCGGCCAGGACTACCCAGTGTCCAGTGAACGTAACAGGAGTCGATGCTACCTGGATCTCAAGCCAGTCGACTCCATAAATACTGGTACGCGCCTTCTTCTGTACTTTTCTAAATCGCAGGTTTTTGCAATTGAGGATTGGTATGCCGTCTTGGGAAGTGACGATGAGGTCAGCGGTGATGTTGTCATTGTCGAGTTGTTGTAGCGCGATGTGGCTCCAGCAGTTTCCGTTTGGCAGGCGG
>DATAZR010000069.1:0-12330 GCA_036271955.1 Acidobacteriaceae bacterium | reverse complement strand
ATTGGTACACCGACTGTATGCGAGTATTACCTGCTCTCTCTTCGCCGTGAGCCTTGCTCTGCCTTATGCTGGCGCGTCTGCTGGAGTGGGTGCTACTGCCACGATTCGCACCGACGATGTACAGCTGGAGTTGAAGGCGGGCGAACATGCGCCGATGCTGATCACTCTATCGGGAACAAAGGGAAATCTCTGGCGCAATTCCATGGAAGAGGCCTTGCCGCAGAGCGTGGATTTGAGAGGCAAAGCGACTAACGTTCATTGGTCTCTCAAGCCAGAGCTGACACTAGCTCACGAGCGCTCGGTTGAATTTGTTTACGAGACCGCTGTGCCGCATCTGCGCCTGCGATGGATGTGGGGAGCTCGTGCCAGTTCTGGCCCGGTTGAGCATCGCATCGTTATCGAGAACCTTAGTGGCGAGGAGATGTGGCTTCCGCTCATGGAGAGCCTGACTGTCAATTGGCAAATTACGCATGGCACAACACTGAATCATTTCTATGTGGAGAAGGGCGCGGACTCGCCATCGGCGGATGGAGCGCACCTGAAGACGGTTGCTGATGGCTATCGATGGATTGGGCGCTCCAGCACGTATGCTCGTCCCGTTCCAGGTGAAGAGCGCGAGATTATTCCTGTTGAGTTTGTCTATGACGCTGCGGACTCACAGACGAGTACTTCGATGAGCCAAGCTGGGATGAGCCACGCTGGATGGTTCGCGGGGATTGAGTTCAGCGGAAGAACGCGCATTACGTTGCAGCACGATGGATTGAGCCTGCGCAGCAGCCTCGGGCTGAATGCCGATCCTGCGACTTTTCGCACCAGGCTGGAAGCGGGTGGCAGCTTTGAGACGCCTACGGTGTTTCTAGGTGCATTCGATGGTGGTCTGGATGGCGCAGGTAATCAATTGCGACCGTGGGTACGGGCTGTGCTCGGCAATCCGCAGACGTGGAAGGATCGACAGTATCCGCTGCTGGTGAGCAATAGCTGGGGCAGCGGCATGCAGGTGGATGAGCCGCTGGCGCTGCGCATGATCAAGGACGCGAAGGAGCTTGGCCTGGAGGTGTATCACGTCGATGCGGGCTGGTTTCGCGGTGTGGGCGACTGGTATCCCGATGCGAAGAAGTTTCCGCATGGGCTGGGCTTTATTGCCGATGAAGCGCACCGGCAGGGTTTGCGATTTGGCATCTGGGTGGACTGGAGCCAGGCTGGTATCGATACGACGACGGGCGCGCTCAATGCGCATGATGCGAAGGTACGCGACTGGCTGGTGAATGACGTTGGGCCGGAGTGGAAACCGGAGGAGTTCAAAGGGCAGACGATCGATATTGGATTGCCTGCTGCGCATGATTATGCGGCGAAGGAAGTGAAGCGCATTGTCGAGGACTATCACCTGGACATGCTGGAGCACGATGGCTATCTGGTAGCGCAGGGATGCATGCGTGACGATCATCCTCATGCACCCGTGAACAAGAGTACGCAGCATATCGTGCATGACAGCGGCTTCGATTTTGTGGAGGGGTCGAATGCGGCGGATGTGAGCTATCACGCGGTGCGAGCGTATTACGACATCTATGAGCGATTGCGCAGGGAGCATCCAGGGCTGCTGCTGGAGATATGCAACGATGGCGGCCGCATGATGGACTTCGGTTCGGCTGCGCATGGAGACTACTTCTCAATCACCGATACGTACGATCCGCTGTCGAATCGCCGCGCCTTCTACGATGCGAGCTTTGCGCTGCCGCCGGCGATGCTGGAGAGCTATGTTGAGAAGTGGCCGGTGCATAATCTTGCGAATTTCCGGTACATGCTGCGCAGCGGAATGATGGGATGGATGACGCTGATGCAGGACTCGACGGCCTGGACTGCGGAGCAGCATGAGGCGGCGCGGCAGGCCTTTGAGTTGTACAAAGAGAAGCTGCGTCCGTTGATTCGCGATGGAGATTTGTACCATGTGTCGGAGCGGCCTGACGGGGTTCATTGGGATGGGATGGAGTATTGGGATGCAACGCAGAAACGCGGCGTAGTGTATGCGTTTCGCGGCAGCACTCCTACGGAAGACGAGCATGTGTATCGGCTTTCAGGATTGAGCTCTGAAGCGAAATACCGATTGCATTTTCAGGATGGAAGTTCGCCGGATCGAGAAGCGACGGGACAAGAGTTGATGGCCCGAGGACTGACGGTGCATCTGGGCGAACCGTTGAGTTCAGAGCTGGTATTCATCGAGCAGGCGGCCGCAAATCGATAGCTGCTATGCGGGAACGAAGTAGAGGCTGACTACTGTGATGTCGTCGGTCTGGCCGAAGCGCTGGGCGATCTGGGCGATGTAGCGGGCGGGCTCGTGACTGAGTTGCTGGGTACGTTCGAAGCCGAAGAGCTCGCCTTTGGCGTCGGTGGCTTCGACCACTCCGTCGGAGACGAAGGTGAGACGGTCGCCGTGCTTGAGCTGGAAGGTGGACTGCTCGTATTCGACATTGGGAATGACACCGAGCGGCAGGCATGCGGCCAGCTCCATCTCGCGGCCATCGCGGTATGGGCTGAGGTGGCCGGCGTTGGCGACGATCATCTTGCCGCTGGGATAGATGCGCGCGCAGAGGCAGGTAGCGAAACCGGCAATCGGACCTGACGCGCCGAGCATGACCTGGTTGAGATGGGCGAGCACCGTTGCCGGTTCATGAGCCAGTTCATTTCGAAATGCGCCGACAAGCGTGCTGGCGTTCATAGCGGCCTGCAGGCCTTTGCCGCTGACATCGCCGACGACGATGAGCATGGAGTCGTCTTTGAGAGGCAGGACCTGGAAGAAGTCTCCGCCGACGCCGCCTGCGGGTAGATAGGCGCTTTCCAGCATGAAGTTGCGATTGGATGGCAACTGCGTAGGAATCAGCAACGCCTGGACGCTGCGCGCGGCTTCGATCTCTGCGCTGGAGCGCTGTTCTTCTTCACTGACGCGGATGAAACGATAGAGAATGATCGCGATCAGGCTGCCGAGGAAGACGAGGTAGGTGAGCGTGCTGGTGGAGAACTGCACTGGTCCCCACTGATGGCCCTGAGAGGCGAAGCGGGCGGGAAGCCCCCAGTGGTTCGCGGCGAAGTCGAGCAGTATGTCGACGGAGTCGGCGGTTGCAGCGAGGAGGAATGGGAGCAGCATCACACCTGCTTCACGGCTGCCCCGGCGCCAGGCGCGGAAGAGCATGACAACGACAAGGCCGCTGAAGGCGAATTGCGCAAGGAGCGAAAGGTATTTGTATGTCGTGTCCAACTGCAGCATCGAGGTGATGGGCAGCAGCAATGCTCCAATCTGCAGGCCACGTACCGTTCTGCGCCATGGGCTCACGGTAAAGAGGCGGACGAACTCAAGCGTGGTGACGATGAAGAACCAGTAGGTCCACGGGAGCAGGAAATTCCAGACGGGCAGGGTGATGAAGGCGAGCGCGTACGAAGTCTCGACTACGCCGCGCAAGGTCACTGCGAGGCAGAGCAAGGCGAGCCAGAGATATTCGCGGTGATGGCGCTGGGCGAGGTAGAGCGTCGCGGCCAGCGAAGCCACGCAAAAGAAGAGGAAGCTGGCCATGAGGTTGGCGAGAATGTGCTCGTCCCAGTGGCGGGCCTCGGCCAGGATGAAGCTCTCGCTGATGTGATCGGGGCCGCCGATGGTGACACGATCGACCAGTCCGCGAACAACCGGCACACCAGACCAGGAACGGATGGCTATGACGATGGTGCCGTCGGGAAGCGGGTGGGGCAGCGGGTTGAAAAAGGGGCCGGCCTGGTAATGCCGCGGCGGGTCGGTCATGCCGCGGGTACGTCCGACTTCGACGCCGTTGGCGAAGACCTGGAGCTGGCCGACGTGATGCGGCGTAACCAGCAAGGCGAGAGCGGTCTGGGCGGCCTGGGAGTTGGGCTGGAGCTGCACGCGGAGCCTATACCAGGCGTAGCCGGTGTAGCTGTCGATTCCCTGCTCGGCGAGCGACTGGCCGACATTGACTTTGTCCCACTTGGAGTCGTCGAAGGTTGGGCTAGCCCAGCCGGGGTCGTCGCCGATGTGGAAGGTCCACGGGCCTTCGAGGCGGATGGTGCCGTGGGTGGCGGCGGGAATCGAAACCTGCGTCGCATTGGTGGCGATGGAGGGCTCGGCGGTAAATATGGTGAATGGCTGCTGGGCCGCAACGGATGAGGCGCCGATGAGAGCAAGGAAGGCCAGGGCGAGGCTGACGATCAGCCGCAGTCCCGATCTAACCGCGGCTGTCGCTGCGCTCTTCATACGTTGTACAAGTTTAGCCGCTGCGGAGCTAAAGGCAAGGTGACGAAGCTGAAAAGATTGCGCTTCGAGTGGAGAGGAACCTGGCACCCTCTGCAATACGAAGGCGAGGCGAGGAGTGTTCCGTGCCTCGCGTGGCCGGACCCGCACCCTTGGCTTATCGTTTGGGCGCCCAGCGATTGAGGAATTCCAGAACGGCGGGCTGGTTATAGCCAGCGTTGAGGTGGTGGTCGGTTTCGAGGGCGTCGGTGGGCTGGGCATGAAGCAGCTTGCCGTCGGCGGCGAGGACGAGCAGGTAAGGATAGCCTTCCGTTTTGGGGTAGTGGCTGAGAAATGCCTGATTTTCGTGGTCGGGGTCCCAGTTGACGTGGACTACAACGTAGTTGCTTTCGAGGGCTGAGGTGAGCGCGGGATTTTCATGCAACGTGCGGTCGAGCAGATGGCACCACGAGCACCAGTTGCCGCCTACGTCGAGGAGGATGTGCTTGTGCTCGGCGGCGGCCTGGGTTTCGGCGGCGGCGAGGTCTTTGGCGGAGTCGCGCGTGGGATCGAAGATCTTGTCGGCGGCGAAAGAGGAAACAGCGGCAAAGGCCAGGACGGATGCAATGAGGCTGTTGCGGAGATTCCCGATCATGTGCTTGACTCCGATCTCGATCTTACACGCTGCTGCGAAAGGCGAAGAGGTGACGAATCAGGCTCTCCCAGGGGTGGGGTGGGGGTATTTATTTTCTGGTACATATCTTTTAAGTTACTACTGGGCCAAATTGCGGCGGAGCTTTCGTGGAGCTTCGGAATAGAGAGCAGAGCCTCGTGCTTCGCACGACAAGGCCCACATCGAGCCACCCCAACAACTTGGACCTGCCGTTGGGAACCCCGGAATCGAAATGTGGGGCACCCATTGCTACTTTCTATTGTGTGCTTTTGCGAGTGAATTCAATGCAATTCGGCATACGTTGGAAGTGGTTGCTCTGCAGGGAGTTACGAAACATTGCAGAGAACAGGGCTTGACAGAGATGACGATAGGGCGATGGTGTATCAGCGGCCGAAGAATCGATATATGGGCAGAGACGGGATTTGCCAGGATAATCCCAGGTCACAGAAGCGGAATCTGGGCCAGAAGCAGATTCCCTACGGGAATGACAGACGAGAAAAGCAACGGCAGATGACCGATTATGCTTTGCGGGTGAGGCTGATGACGGTGAGGTCGTCGTTCTGGCCGTGTTGCTGTGCGGCGTCGGCGACGTTTCTGGCGGTGGCGCCTTCGCGGAGCAGGGATTCGACGCGAGAAAAGCCGAAGAGCTCCTTTTGCTCGTTTTGAGCTTCGGCAATGCCGTCGGTGAGCAGTACGGCTACGTCGCCGGGATGCATCTCCAGAGTTGTCTGTTCGTAGGCGGCTGACTCGATCAGACCGAGTGGCATCGATCCCGCGATTGGAACCTCGGCTCCGTTGAGATAGGGCGGAAGATGCCCGGCATTGGCCAGTGTGAGCTGCCCCTCGTCATCGAGACGAACGGCAAGACAGGTGACAAAGCCGCTGTGGGCGCGGCCGAAGAGGCGGCGGTTGAGCTCGGCGAGAATCTCTGCAGGCTCCTCGGTGAAACCGCTGATGGTGCGCAGGGTGCCGACGATCATTGAGACGATCATGGCGGCGCGCAAGCCCTTACCGCTTACGTCGCCGATGACGACGAGGGTGCGCCCTCGCAGGAGAGGAATGACCTGGAAGAAATCACCGCCGACTTCCGCGGCGGGCCGATAGATGCTTTCGATTCCATAACCGAAGATCGGCGGCAGGGTTTCGGGGACCATGACGCTCTGAACCTCATGAGCGGCGGCCATCTCGCTCTCGAGCGCCGCCTTTTCGGTCTGAGTGCGCACAACGCGCCGACCCTCGCTGACCGAGACGAAGACGAATCCGATGTATCCCAGGGTGACGGTGGTAATGATGGCGAAGCCGTCGAACATGAGGCGGCTATGCAATCGGATGGTTTCAGCGGCGTTGAACTGGAGCAGTTGAGGCCCGTCAGGAAGCCAGTTGGGCAGGAACGCCATGGTGGCGAAGTGGACGATGAATATGGGAATCAATGCTTTCCAGAACTTGCCGCGGAGAATTACGCCGCCGGCAGCGTAGGCAACCGGAAAGAGCCCGGAAAGCAGAACCGATACGGTGAAGCGCAATGGAGGCTGACGCCCCATGTCGATGCTGTCGTTGGCGAATCCCAGGCTAATGAAGACGAAGAAGACGGCGAGAAGAAAGATGAGCCGCGAGGCGCGCGGGGTGTTGCGCCAGGGGCTGGTTGATTTCGTGACGGTCATTGCCAGCGCTGCTCGTGATCGGAGATTTTCATTTCCAATTGTGTCTGGATTGTACTCCGGAAGAAGATCGGGGCTTAGGAGGAATTTGAACCCAGGTCTGAGAAGTGAGACCTGGGGCACCCAGTGTTTCTCTACGCTAGCCGTTTTCTACGCGGAACTTGATGTCTTCGTAGGACGTCTGGATGAGTTTGCTTAGGGCGGCTTCGTTTATGGGTGTTCCCGGTTTCAGCTTTACGTGGCGCATGAATTTGCCGTTGCCTTGTAACAGATGGGCTGGATCTCGGAGCGCTGAGCCTTGAAAGAATCCCACGTTTACGTGCGCAGTGAATACATTAACGTAGCCGAAGGCCGCGTCTCCAAGGCATGCCGTCGGACAGCCGTCATGCATGAGCTCTCGAACTTCGTCACCGCATTTTCGCATTGCCTCGACCCACTGATGCGCGATGGTTCCCAGTTCTCCTTGCTGCTTTTTCATCCATGCGTCGATGGCGGGATCGCGCACCATGGCGCCGTCCAATCGGAATAGCTCGGTTCTCTCCATTGCGGGCCTTTCTGCTTTCGACGTCGCTCTCGGTATCTACGGTAATCTTTATTTATGGCAGATGGGACACGGTATTTGGCAACTACACGAGGCATCGCGGTCAGCGTGGAGCCGGCTTACCTTGAGGCGAATTCGTCGCCGGACAGCTCGCAGTATGTCTGGGCGTATCGCGTGACGATTGAGAATCAGGGGCTGGAGACGGTGCAGCTGCTGAGCAGGCACTGGATGATCACGAATGCGCGCGGCGAACTGAATGAGGTCAAGGGGCCTGGTGTCGTTGGAGAGCAACCGATTCTGAAGCCGGGCGAGAGCTATCAATACACGAGCGGCGCGCCCCTCAACACGCCCTGGGGAATGATGGGCGGAAGCTACCAGATGGAAAGTGAGAGCGGCGAGCGGTTCGATATTGAGATACCGACGTTTTCGCTGGATAGTCCAGGGCAGGGCGTGGTGCTGAACTAGTAGGAAACAGGGATTAGAGAAGAGGTTCGCGCTTTGCGAATTGGGTCTCAGAAGCGGGTTCTGGGAGCCCGCCTGCCTACCCGCGCCAGCAAGCGAAAAAAGGCGAACTAAAAGGGGGGGTGGGGGTATTTAGTTACGGGAGTGGGTATTTGTTGAAACGGGAGGCTGTGCCAATGGGAGCGCTTCTGGGTTTGGCATGGGTCTATTATGCGCTTTTGAAGGTTAATTCCAGGCAACGAATTCGGCGGGATCGGGCGAAAGAAGCTCGGGGCCATCGAGGCCCCTCGTAAATGGCCTTTCTTGATCGTCTCTTCTACCAAGGCTGAGCCACCCGCCCGCTTAGAAGGCGGATCAGGCGTGCATTGCGATACTCCGGCAAGCGGGAATAGCGTCTAACCTTTCATAGAGGCCGCTGTTCGAGGCTCCGGTATTTCGGAGTCCTGTAACTGCTGGCGACACTTCCGGCTGCGGTTGGAAGAATCCAATGTGAAAATGCTTACGGAGACGCTTATGACTGGCATGTTGAAGAGAGTTTTTCTGCTCACCGCTGCCGTTGCTCTGAGCAGCACTGTCCTGGTGGCGCAGGGCCATCCTGGGGGCGCTGCCGAACCTCCTACGCACGCAAGCCCGGACCCTAACAGCAATCAAACAAGTCCCAACCCGGACGATCCGATGGCGCGCGATCGCGGGTTTGCGAAGAAGTCTCTGGAAAACGGATATGCCGTGGTGAAGATGAGCGAAATGGCGCAGCAGAACTCGCAGCGCGACGATGTGAAGCAGTTTGCGCAGAAAGCGGCCGACGATCAGAAGCAGACAAACGGCAGGCTGGAAGAGTTTGCGAAGCAACTGGGTATGGGACTACCAGGCGAGCTATCTCGCAGGGATCAGAAGACGGTTGCGAAGCTGCAAGGGCTGAGCGGCGCGAAGTTCGATGAAGAGTACTTGAAGGCGATGCAGAAGGATCAGCAGAACGACGTTAAGGGATATACGGAGGAAGCGGGTAAAACGAAGGACCCGACTCTGCAGGGTGTGTTGAAGCAGGATGGGGCGACGATTTCGCAGCATGTTGAGACGATTAAGACGCTGTCTCAGAGCGGGAAGTAGTTGGCGTTGGAATTAGGGCTGTGGCGCCCGCGAGAAGCCCAGGTCTCAGAGGCGAGACCTGGGCTGCCCTTTCAAAGATTGCTAAGCGGCGGTTTGGGGCTTTGCGGTTAGCTCGATACCCATGGCTTTCATGACCGCGAGGGTGGTCTTCAAGGTTGGGTTGCCGTTTTCGCTGAAGGAGCGGTAGAGCTGCTCACGGGATAGGCCGGTTTGGGCGGCGATCTGGGCCATGCCTTTAGCACGGGCTACGACACCCAAGGCGTGCGCGATGTAGCTGGCGTCCTGGGTTTCGAAGGCCTCGGCCATGAAGATTGCTACGGCTTCGTCGGAGGCCAGGTCTTCCGCTGGATCATAGGTGGTAAGTTTCTCAGCCATTGTCCTTCTCCGATTCTGGCGGCCATTCCTGAGCTAAGCGTTTCGCGGTTTGAATGTCCTTCTGCTGGGTGCTCTTGTTGCCGCCGCAGAGCAGGACGATGATTGTGTTGCCGCGCCTCTGGAAGTAGATTCTGTATCCCGGGCCATAGTGAATTCGTAGTTCGCTGATTCCCTGCCCTACCGGCTCTACGTCTCCGCCGTGGCCGAATGCAAGCCGATCCAGACGAGAAGCAATCAGGGCTCGCGCCCTTTCATCCTTGAGTCGCATCCGCCATTTCCGAAAGGTTTCGGTCTGCTTGAGTTCGATCATGGAGATGCTTGTCGTCTATAAACTACTATACTCCGAGCTTGGTGAGAAGCCTAGGTTTCAGAAACGACACACGGGCCACTCACTCGCCCATCAATGAGCTATCTTCTAATTCATGGCTATTGATGACCATCCGCTAGAAGCCCTAAGGCACCAAATTGAGTTGGAGGACAGCTCTATGTCTCCGATCACAGAAACAGTACTTGCGGTCATTTCATCTGTTACCTTGCCTTGGCCGCTCGAGGCTGCTGTAAGTAAATTAAAGGATCATATCGAGGCCGATTCGAAGCACCGAATCAAAATAATGCTGGAAACCTGCACAGACGAAGTTATAAGCCAGAAAAAGCAGATAGATGAACTACGTGAGCGTATGAGCGCGCAGGAACTAAACGAGAGAGCCAGGCAATCGAAGGAATTATTGATTGACGCCGCGCGAAAAGCTTCTGTCTGCCGATCGTTAGAACGAGTCCAGCGCATCGGAATAATACTGGGTCATGCTGTCGTCACAGTAAATGGCGAGTCCGAAGCCGACGAAGTAGAAGAGATGATGCGGGTCGCAGTAGATTTGTCGGACCTTGACCTCAAATACCTTCGCGAATTGGTACGCATTGACGGGCCGCCAGTAAAGTCCCAAGGTAGGGTTGACCGATACAACGCTTACTCAGCATGGGAGAAAGGATTCTGGGGTGGGAGGATAGAAAGCGAGATTGACAGCGTCTTCAGTAAGCTTGAAAGCTACGGTCTTGTCTCACGCATACCTCCACCCAACAACTTGAACATCATGGCGGATTTTCAGAATCGCTATGCGTTGCTCCGCAAAGGCATGCGCTTCGCAGAACTCGTAACCCAAAGAGTTTCCGCTAACTCAAACGTCAAGTAAGGCTGAATGCCCCGGGGGCTAAAGCCCGCGTCTTCTGGCTCTATATGCGGCATGGCTGAAGCCATGCCCTTTCAAGGCAGAAGCAGATTCCCTTTCGGGAATGACAGCCAGAAAAGCAAAAACAAATGCCGTTCACACGGGGGCGAACGGTCTTTGTTTTTGGGCGACGCCCGATCAAAAGGCGAGGAGCCTAGCCGCGGAGGAAGTCTTTGGCTACCTGGACTACTACGTCTCTTGTTACGTCGGAGATGGCTTCGGTTAGGGGGAGTTGCTTGGGGCAGGCCTGGACGCAGTTCTGGGCGAAGCCGCACTCCTGGACGCCGCCGTCGCCGGCCAGGGCGCGCAGGCGCTCTTCTTTTAGGACTTTGCCGCTGGGGTGGCTGTTGAAGAGCTTGACCTGGGCGATGGTGGCTGCTCCGACGAAGCCGGTGGCGTCGTTGAACTGAGGGCAGACTTCCATGCAGATGGTGCAGCTGATGCAGTTGGAGAGCGGGTAGGCGGACTCCTGCGCCTGGGGGAAGATTCTGGGCCCCTCGCCGAGGTCGTAGGTGCCGTCGATGGGCACCCAGGCTTTGACGGCTTTGAGGTTTTCAAAGAGGACGCTGCGGTCGACGGCGAGGTCGCGGACGACGGGGAACTTGGTCAACGGCTGGAGGCGGATAGGCTGCTCCAGTTTGTCGATGAGCGCGGTGCAGGCCATGCGGGCTTTGCCGTTGATGACCATGGCGCAGGAGCCGCAGATCTCCTCGAGGCAGTTGGAGTCGTAGGCGATGGGGGTGGTCTCCTGGCCGGCGGCGTTGATGGGGTTGGCGGCGATGTCCATCATGGCGGAGATGACGTTCATGCCGGGCTTCCAGGGCAGCTCGAATTTTTCCCAGACGGGGTCGGTGTCGGGGTTGGATTGACGCTTGATCTCGATTTGGATGGTTTTGGTTGCCATTGTTTCTCCCTGGGTTGGCCGACTCTCGTGCGCTATTGGTGATTCGGTCAGTGATGAATCGGGCCTTCAGCCCTTGGATCTCTTCTTTGCCCCTCGACCTGGGCCGTTGGCCCAGGCTGGTATAACGCCGCGCCTTTGGCGCTAAACAGCAGATCCTTCGCTTTGCTCAGGATGACAACAAAGAAAAGCTAGCCGCCTAGTATTTGCGCGGTCTTGGTTTGATGTATTGCGTGTCTACTTCTTCGTACTCGAAGCGTGGGGCGCCGTTGTTTGGGCCATCAGCGAAGGTGGCTTTGGTGGTTTTGAGGAACTTTTCGTCGTCGCGGTCGGGGAAGTCGGGCTTGTAGTGTGCGCCGCGGGATTCGTCGCGGAGGGCTGCGCCCTGGGCTACGACGCGGGAGATCTGGAGCATGTTGTAGAGCTGGCGGGTGAAGGCGAAGCTGGTGTTGGCCCACTGGCTCTTGTCGCTGAGATTGATGTTGCTGTAGCGGTCGAGGAGCTCGACGATCTTTTCGTCGGTCTTTTTGATGCGATCGTTGTAGCGGATGACGGTGACGTTGGCGGTCATGGTGTCGCCGAGTTCGCGCCAGATGCGGAAGGGGTTTTCGGTTCCGCTGGAGCTGATGAGGCTCTTGTTGATGGACTGCTGACGAGTTAGTTCAGCGGCTGCTCCGCCATCGCCGGTGGGAGCTGTGAGGCTCTTGGCGTAGGCCATGGCGTTGGGTCCGGCTACGAATCCGCCGAAGATGCAGCTCACAAGGCTGTTAGCACCTAGCCGATTTGCCCCGTGGTACTGGTACTCGGCTTCGCCGGCTGCGAAGACGCCGGGGATGTTGGTCATCTGGTTGAAGTCGACCCAGAGTCCGCCCATGGTGTAGTGCATGCCGGGGAAGATTTTCATGGGGACTTCGCGAGGATCGTCGCCGACGAACTTCTCGTAGATTTCTAAGATGCCCTCGAGCTTGCGGTTGAGCGTTTCTTTGTCGATGTGCGTTAGGTCGAGGTAGACCATGGGCTGGCCGTCGATGCCGAGGCCGTTTTCGTAGACAACTTTGTGGATGGCGCGGGTGGCGACGTCGCGTGGGACGAGGTTGCCGTACTTGGGATACCACTCTTCGAGGAAGTACCAGCGCTCGGACTCGGGGATGGACTTGCCGGC
>DATAZR010000068.1:0-3473 GCA_036271955.1 Acidobacteriaceae bacterium | reverse complement strand
CCTCGTGCGCAATCCTTCGGCTTTGAGGAATGCGTTCTCGTATCATCCGCCATACTACAGCTTCGACGGTGAGGGCGCCCGCGTCAATAGTTGAGTGTAAGTTCGCTGCTGATTCCAGAGGTCGGTTTAGAATGCGACTGCCTGGGCGGAGGACAGAGCAACGCAGGGATGCGACTCGAGCGCCGACTCAGGCGCCGGAATGGCGGGCGGCGGAAGCCGCTCCGCTGCCATTCTGGCCGGAAAGCGCTAAATCCCGGGAGCGCGAGGGCAGAGCCCTCGCATTCAAAAATGCCCTTTCTCTCATTGCCCCACCGCCATGCTCACCACTTTCACCGCGGACTCCTCGGCTGACGCGTCATCGAAAGTGAGATAGGCCTTGTCGTCGGTCAGCCAGTCTTCGTGCTTTTCCACCAGCAGCATCCCGATCAGCCGCAAGCAAGCGCCCGTGTGCGGGAAGATCCCCACCACGCGCGTGCGCCGTCGGAGTTCCAGATTCAAACGCTCCAACGGGTTCGTGGAACTGACCCGCACGCGGTGCGGCTGCGGGTAGTGAAGATAGCTCAGCACGTCGTCAATGCCAGCCTCAAATATCTCCATCGCCTTGGCGAATCGCGTTTGAAACTGGCGCGCCAATTCCGCGGCTTTGGCTTTCGCGCTCTTCTCATCGCGTTGCACCAAGACCGCCTTCATCGCTTCACTGACTTCCGCCTGGCTGCGCTTAGGCACATGTACCAGCACGTTGCGGTAGAAATGCACCTTACACCGTTGCCACTCCGCCTTCAAGATCTTTCGTATGGCCGCGGTCAATCCTTTGTGGGCATCGGAGATCACCAGTTTCACTCCGTTTAGCCCCCGTTCTTTCAGTTTCTTGAAGAATGCCGTCCACGACTCCTCTGTCTCCGCCGCCACCACATCGAAGCCCAACACTTCGCGACGCCCTTCCGGATTCACTCCCGTCGCGATCACTACCGCCATCGACTCGACCCGTTCATCTACTCGCACCTTTTCGTAAAGGGCATCCACCCACACGTAGCGCGATTCTCCCAGCGGCCGATCGCGAAACTGCCGCACCTTGTCGTCCAGCGTTTCACACAACTGGCTCACCTGGCCGGCCGATATGCCGGCGATGCCCAACTGTTCCAGTACCGACTCGATTTTCCGCGTCGACACTCCCTTCACCACTGCTTCCTGGATCACGCTGATGAGCGCCTGCTCGCTCCGCTTCCGATGTTCGATGAAGCTTGGTACGTAACCGCCGTCTCGTACCTTCGGAATATTCAGCGTGAGTGAGCCCAGTCGCGTGTCCCAGCGCCGTTCCCGATATCCATTGCGGTGCGTCGTCCGCTCCGCATTGCGCTCGTGCGGTTCGGCGCCGACCTTGGCCGTTACCTCCGCTTCCATTAGAAAATCGGTGAGGATTTCCGCCATTGCCCGCAACGGGTCCTCTGCCGCCGTAGCAGTCTCGACCAACTTGTCTGCCAGTTCGTTTCGATCTATTCTGTCTTTGGCCATCCGTTCGTTGACTCCTTTCGTGAAAGCTCGTCACTTCCACTGGAGCCAGCAGCGGCTGGCCTTGTCAAGACCCTAACTTACACCCTCGATTTTACGCGGCCTGAGGTGGCGCGCCTCTAAATGATTAATAAGTTATTATTTGGCTCTGAGCAGGAATTCGATGAAGCCTATGCAGGCGTAGCTTTCCGAAGCAAAGCCGTTTCGGTAAACTCGCGGTTTGACAGAGAGCGATCTAACCAAACTGCTCGGGTGGCCTGGCTACCGCGTCTACCGGCACGAAATTGACGAGCAAGCGAAGACGTTGAAGCTCTGGGTGCGGCGCAAGCGCGGTCAGAAGCTGGTGTGCTCCGGGTGCGGACGCCAATTGGAGAGCGCGCATGACACCCGGGAGCGCGAGGTGCGCGATCTGCCCTGCATGGAGTTCCGCACCAGCGTGTTTATTGAGGTGTATCGGGTATGCTGCCCGGATTGCGGCATCAAGGTGGAGATAGTGCCGCAATTGCCGAGCAAAGCGCCTTTCAGCAAGCGCTTCGAGGATGCCGTGGGACAGGCTTGCGAGAGCGCCGCCGCGCGGCAGGTTGCATTGCGGTTCGAAGTGGCGTCCAGCACGGTGCGATCGATTGATCTGCGTTATTTGGAACGGTGGGCGGCGAGCCGGAGAAAACCAGTGCTGGCACAAATGGGCGTGGATGAAATCTATCTGGGAAAGAAGCAGAAGTTCATCACGGTGGTGAGTAACCTGGACAGCGCTGAGCCGGTGTGGTTTGGCCGGGAGCGTAAGAAAGAGACGCTGGATGGATTCTTCCAGGATGAACTCAGCGCCGGGCAGCGAATGCGGATCACGGCTGCCTGCGTGGATATGTGGGAGCCCTATCGGCTGAGCATCGAGCAATGGGCGCCGAACTGCCATATTGTCTATGACAAGTTCCACGTTATGCAGCACGCCAACCGAGCGATTGACGAAGTGCGACGCGCTGAGTTTTTCAGAAAGGGCGGAGCGCTGCGCGGGCTAGTGAAGGGCAAACGCTGGCTGCTACTCAGCAGATGGATGAACCTCTCCGCGCCCAAGCGTCAGGAGCTGAGCCAGTTGTTCACATTGAATCGCAAGGTATTCAAGGCCTATCTCCTTAAGGAGAGCCTGGACCGGCTGTGGACGTATCGCTACGCAGGCGCGATGGTGAACTACCTGCAACGATGGATCGATCAACTTCGATGGCAGCGGCTGAAGCCTTTTCAGAAGCTTGCCGAAATGCTGGTCAGTCACCTCGATGGGATTCTGAACTACTGCCGGACAAAAGTGCCTTTGGGAGTGGTCGAGGCGATCAACGGCAATATCAAGTCTCTGCTGCGCAGAGGCCGCGGCTATCAAAATCTTCGCTACTTGCTGTTAAAGGCCCAGCGCATGGCAGCTACCAGAACCGAATTCATGGCCTTCAGGAAGGCAGCTTAAAATGCGCTGTCCGTCGAATTCTTGCTCAGAGCCGAGTTTTTAAAGCAGGGGGGCCGACTCGAGGATGTCCGAATGGATGACGCACGATCGTTTCTTCTAATTATGGAGAAGGAGAGGCATAGATTCCAGTTTTCCGCCATCGGAATTCCGATGCTCGGAGTAGAGCACCTCTGGATCTTGGTTAGAGCGTTCAGCGACGTCAAACGGCCGCCCTCGTTTAGCAAGATTGTGTTTGAGTAGAAGATGTCCAAGCGCGACGGGACCGCATGGAAGAACCTACAGGCCCTTGTCATCTGTATTATGGGCATCATCATGCTCGTCGCGGTCCTGCGCGGGTTAGTAGCTTGTTACGTGAAATGTGAATTGGGAAGGGGGGATGCGGTACGGTTGGTGTTCCTGGTCAGAACCACGTGGTTGAGAGACGGAAACCCTTCGCACGTTGCGGCAATCTTCGGAAAGCGTGAGGATTTTCGCGTCTTTCTGCACCAAGGGTCTCAAGGCGACGAAATCG
>DATAZR010000067.1:0-52420 GCA_036271955.1 Acidobacteriaceae bacterium | reverse complement strand
AGCGCGAGCCACTTCGATAACTGGCAGTAGATCCGCTGTTTTCTTTTCCGCTCTTGTGCGCCTGACTGCAGCACTTGCCTTTCCGCCTACAGCGGCAAGATGAGCGATCTCTCCTCTGTCTCCACCCAAAACTACTCCCCTACCCTTTGCGAGAGGACAAGGGCAACGCGCCAACCAAAGCCGCTACAAGGAGAAAACGGATCAACCTGACGAAATTCTAGGAATTCGAGATTTAATCTTCGATTTTGTTTAATCGAATCGGATGCATGCAAAGCACAACAAACCAGTACTAATTGACGCTCGCGCGCGCCATGCGCGGACATTTTCCGAAATCATTAGGCAAATCGACGTTTAATTCGCAGTCATTTCAATACCATTTTCCTCAATTCTGGGTCACCAATATATTCCTCAAGCCACTTCACCTCACCCGGATAGTCTGAAAAGGCCACGCGGACTTGCTGATAGTACTTTTGTTCAATTCGTTCGAACGTCTTTCGATGCATCCCTTTTTTGCGAAAGATTGGGTCAAAAAGACTTCCCCACGTATCAATCCGTTGTCGGATTGTCCATGCTCGATCCGTTGCACGATCAGCGCGAGTTTGTCGCTGGCTCGGATATGCGAGGCGGTAGCACTTCCGGCAAACAAAGTACGTCGCCCCATAAAGAACTGCCACTCGTCGATTGCAGGTGACGCTCGGACAATGAAACCAAACCCGCGCACCTCCAAAGTGGCAGGAGGTTCGCTCAATCACTACGGCATACTCCTGGGAAATCCATTCCCCGTACCCACCCGATCGGTGGCGATAGTTGAGGATTATGCGGTGATCTTCTGGCCTGATATTGATATTCGCAACGACTTCTCCCCGTCTTGTCCATTGCCAACTGAACGAGTGGCGATTATCCAGGACTTTTTCGCGCTGCAACTTCCGCACATCTAAGCGCCAATAGCCTTCTGTTGTGTCGTACCCGCCTTTTCGACCGCTGCCCCATCCTCCCATATAGCCCCTTAGGTCTTACTGCAAACGTTGGTTGTCTCGATCCAGAGCTAACGTAAGCCCCGTTGTCTCAAGCCATTCAAGCATCTCGGAAAGGGACCAGTTACCGGCCTTCCAGCTTTCCCCGGCTAACCGTGCGGCAAGTTGTGCCAATGTGACACGGACGAACTTGTCAACATTCGTGACAGTAATGTAGCGGGTCAATTTCACCGGTGGGACTACAGGAGTCCATTGCACCAACCTCACTCCTGTTGGCAACAAACGTCGGATTCGGAGGAATTCCATAACTTCAGTCTTGTTTCTTCTCAGTTCCTCCAAGAGTGGGGAGGCAACTTCAGGAAGCCTATACTCCACGCTTTCACCTGAGAGCCAGACGTAGCCACCGTTTTTCTCAATCGCACTCAAAATCTCAGTCGCACGCATTTTCAGATTCTCCCGTGAAGAAATCGCTGCGACTCACTAGAAAGCTCTTCCACCTCTAGAGGCGTAACATCCGTCACACGCATGGGTTGTCGCACGGTTTCCGGGAAATCTACATCCGTAACATATTGCTCTGTTACGGATTCAAACGGAGAATAATTGGTCAGTGCGATGGGTTTTGTGACGGGTGTTACGGCTTGTACAGACATTGGGGGCAAATAGCGATTCCAGTCTTCTATGAAGTCGTCTTTCATGTAACCTTTGGCCGTTCTCTCCAGTAGTCGAATTGTCTTTGGATAAATGTGAAATACCTTCAACCGTTTGGCAAGGCTATTGGCGTTAAAGCCCTTGCCTCGGTCCCAGTCGGACCACGGTGAACCTTCAACCTCCCGCAAAGCAGCTGCCAATTCATACGAGGATATGCGGTCCAAACTCTCATCGTGGCAACCACAGAAAACGCTCCGAATATCAGACAATAGTTTCGCTCCCAGCGAAGTGTCCTCGGATGTGGCTGAACTAAAAAGCGCAGAAAGCGCCTGCCTGACCGCCTCTGCCCATCCGGGTCCGGCCAGGTCGGCTAGCGCGAGCAATGGCTCACTCACATCTCTCTGGCGGTCAGTAAAAACTTCGGGAAATGATGGGTTAGCGTTACAGAGAGCTTCAACTGCTTCTGATTGACTCCATTCGAGCAGAGACTCAATCAAGGGTATAGCGTCGATTCTCGCTTCCCTCATGCGAAAGGTCTTTACTCTTTCAGTCTTCAGTTTCCTTCGCATTTCTATAGTGATCGAACGACTGGAGACGGTGTCCGGGACCGACCCTATACCAGCCATTGCCTTTGGACTGAAAACGTCGAATTTCTGGACTTCCCAATTTGGGGGTACACATCGTCGGACATTGCCGCCTCTCCGAAATCCTTCGTTTAGAATTCCCCTCAATCCTTCTGCGACTTCCTTGTTTCCTTTGAATGTAGCGTCAACCTCGTCCAAGAGAAGGGTTGGCTTATCCGAATGTACTGTTCGCATCAATGCAGCCGCACTCATCCCACCAGTCCTTTCTGGATTTCTGACCAGTATCTCCAGCACTTCCAGTAGGCGACTCTTACCGCACCCTTTTTCGGGCGCTGTGATGTGCAGATAAGGAGTGTATTCAGCTGCCTCAAACGCCCAAGTGTGTAGAATCCAAGTCGCTAAAACTGTGAGCTGTGATTCATTCAAAACAACGTAACGACGGAGCACGCGCCGACATTCATTCAATAAAGCGCCAGCCTCCACAGAAATTACCAGCTTGCCTATGAGGTATTCTCGGGAACCATTGTCGGGGCGGCTGTCACTTTGCATCAGTAATCCGTGGCCGGGTGTTTTCGGCGATCACTCTGCGAACTTCAGTAATTGGGATAAGAAGTTTAGCTCCGAGTTTGACACTTGCGATTTTGCCCTCATAGGCATCGCGCCGCCAACTCCATCGGGATCGCCCAGTCATAATCTCCGCTCCTTGCACACTCACTAGCTCCGGTTCGACTCTCGCAATGACAGCCATCAAAAAACCTCACTTTCCAAACACAGCCTAACGCATATTTGTGATACGCTCTGACACAAAGCATGTCACACGCAAGCAACATTTCGATTCCCGCGAGGTTCAGCTTCCGTCCATATCGGGCACATTGGAATTACGGATGGGGCGAAATCATTGGGTGGGCGGCGGAGTTCAAACCACTTGACCGAATGATGGCACCCAGCTCTGGTCAAATCTCTGAAGTTCCAAGGATTAGAGCGTTAGGCAACCTGTTAGGTGGGGGGGATGATCGCCTAATGGTCCGTATTTCTTCGCCTGCAACCGCGCCCAGAGAGTCCTACGATTTGATGGGGCTTTATGGAATGTTCGTAAGAGATTCAATTGATGTGGAAATCGACAGAACTGCGATTCCAAGCCACGTTTTGTTATCCAGCGAGAACCGTTCAAATTCACCCGACATCGGTGGACGAGAATTTGATGTGTTGACATCTCCGATTCCAGCGGAGGAGGGCTACTTTCAGCGATTGGGGGCGGAACACGTTGGAAAAAATGCTTGGGCTATGCGGGATGATTTTTTCAATCTTAGCCAGGATGATGATTCACTCAGGCGATTTCTAAACCGTTGGGGTCAATGGAACTTTTCATTCGACTTTATTCCGGGAGCACGTCTAACAGGTCCAGGGCTTCGAGTCGTTTTTCCCCACCTCCTTTGGGAGGAGCGGGAACGCTTGAGAGATGCGCTGATAAGTAGTCCCCGCGCATGGCTCACTAACGCAAGTCCATTGACCTTCCGGCAAGTCGATACAAGACCCTATTTTCTAGTGGAGCGCTCCTATTGTGAGGATGCGATAAAGGCCACTATCACCATAGATCACCTTGCAAGCCTCAAATTCGGAATTTGCAAGCTGAACACATGCCGCAAATTCTTTGAACGCGAAACGCGCCAGAAGAAAGTTTATTGTTCGCAAAAATGTGCTCACACCGCAAATATGCGCAAGCTACGTGCCCAGGAGAAAAAGTTGCAATCGAAGAAGGGAGCAAAGCGAAATGCCAAAAGCTAAAGAACGCGACGGAGTTTATCAGCGCACGGATCGACCGGGCTGGTGGGTCTCCTATATCGACGCCTCGGATAAGCGCGTCCGGCGCAAAGTCGTTGCGCACACACGCAAGCAAGCAATGGACACGCTTGCGGCCATCAAGACGCAAGAGGAACGCGCTCGGACCCTTGGGGTCCGGCCAGCCAGTGAAATCACGCTGGAGACTCTTCTGGACCGTTATAAGCGGCACCAGAAGGCACGCATCCGTCCAACAACCTTCGCTCGCCTAGGCGGGATTCTGGAGACGTTGAAGGCCCACCTCCCGGAGTTAGCCAAGGCGATCAGCAAGCGGGCGGTTGCCGAGTATATCGAAACACGCTCTGAGACAGTTAAGCCGGGTACGGTCGCAAAGGAAATGAGCGTCCTTAAGCATTGTCTCCGGCTGGCGGTCGAATGGGACTTGCTCCAGCAAAATCCGGCGGCTGGTGCGCGGCTGCCCAAGCTCCCGTCCGGAAAGACGCGCTATCTGACTCCCGGCGAATTAAAGGCTGCGCTGGAGTCCGCTCCCGACTGGCTCCGCGCACCGATGGCCTTTGCAGCCTGTACCGGAGTCCGACGCGGAGAAATGCTCTCGCTCCGGTGGATGGACGTGGACATGGGAAACCGGCGGCTTTACCTCCGAGAAACCAAAAACGGCGCGCTGCGCATTCTGCCTATCCCAGAGTTTGCGCTCACCGTCCTGCGCTCCCTTCCCGAAGGCGCGACGGGTGATTTTGTCTTCGCTGGAGTGGACCCGGCGAAGCTCTCCGTCTACAGCAAGCGGGTTTTCAAGCGGCTAGGAATCCCGGACGCGAGCTTCCACACGCTCCGTCATACTGCAGCAAGCTGGCTAGTCATGGAAGGGGTTGACCTGTACGCGGTCGGGCAGATTCTCGGCCACAAGACTCCCCGGATGACGCAACGCTACGCGCATCTCTCTCCGGCATACATGGCGGGAGCGGTGAGCAAAATGGACGGAATCATGGGCGGGATGTTGGCAATATCAGCGAGTGCAGCCACCAAGAGCACTAAACACTGACTCGAAATGGGCGCGCAATACCGATAGGTTAGCTGGACTTCGGCTTTTCGGACGGGGCAGTTTCGTTAGGTGTTCTTGCCGACGTGCTTGGTTCGCTTGCGACCAGCGCGAGAAAATCGAGGTCATTGGCGAGGGAATAGAAACTCTCGTCCAGCTTTATCCACTTCGTCCGAACCGTCTCCCGAAAATCGGGGTCACGCTGAAGTCCTTGTTTCAGCAGTGACAGCGCTTGTTTGCGGTTTTCTGATTCGGGGATCGATTTCCTGTTGGAGTTTTCCAGTTCGGACTCGTATTTCTGCGCGTAGCCACAGGCAGCGTTGAACAGTGAATCTGTCGTACCTGGAAATCGCTTTAGATAATCGAGTGACAATCGGATCGCATCGTCGTCCCGATTCGGAACGAAGAGCAAGAAGTACCCCAACCATTGCTGGATATAGGTCGGCCCCTCCTCACTCTCGTACAGCTTCTCAAGCACGGCGACCGCCTCGCTGTAAGATTCTAGTTTTCCGAGCACATCCGCATATTTCGCGGTCAAGTCTGCGTGAAGCGGATTCATTAATAACGCGCGAAGAAGCCATTCTTTGGCCAGTACGTCCTGCTCTCCCCTCTGGTCTTTTTCGAAATAAGTCCGGAAATAGTGGAGGTTCGCGGCTTTTGACACAACATCCCAATCCAGAGATGATCCTGATCTAATCGCGTCGTCGGCCTGTTTAAGAAACTCTTCAACATCATCTGAATAGAGAAGTTTCCGAAGTTCCTCCGCTTCCGCTTCGTCGGTATCCGAATCTGCAACATTATCGATTCCAGACAAAAGACTAGGGGGTAGGGCGATGAGCAGTTTTTGTGTAATGACCCCGGCTTGTACGGTCCCGTCAACTCGACCTCTTTCAGCACGACTTCGTGCTAAAAGTACGTTCCAAATCAGTTCCCTCTGAAAGAACATGAAGAAGAAGCCGATACCTACATAGGTAATGGCCACTCCGATAACCACTGCGAACTCCTGGGGGCTAGGACCAGCCGCGAACGTTTGCAAAATCGATTTTATCGTTCCCGCATTCGCGACGGTTAAGCCGGTAAGACCTCCGATGAGCCAGTCCCGGACCTTGCCTACTGTCGCTTTCTCTTCACCGTAGCTTGTGAAGAGAAAGCCTGCGAGAGCGCCAACAACGAAGGATGAAAGGCTCAGGCTCACAACTAGAATCCAGTTCATCATCGATCCACGGCCTTCGAGGTACCAGAACGCCAGCGATGCGGCAACTGTTAGAGACCACACAGCGGCGGGTCCCCAATTTAGTTTGTTTACGTTTGCCATTGAGCACCTCATCCTCGGTCGCGTCGGTCAGAGGGTGGCTGTATTGCACCCTTGGATGATCGCCAAAACGCGGCCTTCTATTCTTTTGAGCCATTCGGAATCTGGCGAGCAGCATAGCAGACGTGCGTGTAGCACGCGGAGCAAACTGTCGTTCCCTAGGCAATTGAGAAATGGGTCAGAAACCGGGCATCGAGGAGATATTTTTCACGCGGTGGGTCTAGGTTAGTCACCGTAGAGTCACCAGGATTTGGGTCCGGCATTAGGAGTTCGCCTAAGTTATTGATTTGATTGGCGTCCCCGACGGGATTCGAACCCGTGTTATCGCCGTGAAAGGGCGGTGTCCTGGGCCGGGCTAGACGACGGGGACGCGCGTAGTGCGCCGGAGTGGCCCCCGGCAACCGCACTCTTTGAGGCTAACAACTTGTGCCCGGTGTGTCAAAACCTGTCTCCCCTCAACTTCAACCAGGCCCGGTTTCAGCTATCCTCAGAGCGTGACCTCCCGATTTCGCTACCTGGATACCCTGACCATCGGATTCGTCATCGTCCTGCTCATTTCCAATCTGGTCGGCCCAAAAATCTGTCAGATCGGTCCGTTTCTGGTCAGCGGAGCGCAATTGTTTTTCCCGGTCACCTACATCTGCGGGGACGTCTTCACCGAGGTCTACGGATACGCCTCCTCCCGCCGCGCCATCTGGCTTGGTTTTTTCGCGATGGGCCTTCTGGCCCTCATGGGAGAAGTCGCCGTCACCCTTCCTCCCGCGCCCGGCTGGCACAATCAGCAGGCTTTTGCCACCGTCTTCGGCCTCGTACCTCGCTTCGCCATCGCCAGCCTCGTCGCCTACTGGGCCGGCGAATTCACCAACAGCTACACCATGGCCAGGCTCAAGCTCATCACCAAAGGGCGTTTTCTCTGGACCAGGACCATCGGCTCCACCATCTCGGGCCAGCTTGTAGATACGGTCGTGGTGGTCCTCGTCGCCTTCTGGGGAGTCGAATCCGGATCAAAGCTGCTCATCATGATCGCCTCCTCCTACGGCTTCAAAGTCGTCTATGAAGTCCTTGCCACCCCCCTTACCTATGCCGTCGTCGCCCGCCTCAAGCGAGCCGAAGGGGTTGACGCCTTCGATCGGGGAACCAATTTCACTCCATTTGCGTTCTAGGGACCTGCGGCGCTGCGCCCGGTTTCGGACAGCCGTCCCGGCAGCTTTCATCCTGACAGGCTCGGTTTGAACCCGCCCACGTTCTTGTCATTGTTTGCAACAGTTGATCGACCTGATTCATCTCTTACCCGGCACATGCACTGGAACCTTCGTTGCCTGCCGCGATTCCCCCGGAAGATTTCCAGCCAGTGGCGGAACTCCATCGTTGAACCGTAAGTTGAACCACAACCGGCGCGCCGTAGATAATTCAGCCGATAGCAAAACAGTCAATCAACCCAACGCGAGGTCGATCGTTGAGACGTTTTCGAGTTCTAAGCATTCTCCTTTCCGGCGTTTTCATCCTTTCCTCCGGCTGCAAACAGCAGCCCGAGGCTGCCGCAAAGGGGCCAGCCATGCAGGCGCTCCCGGTGCAAACGCAGTCCGTCGCTCTTACCCCCGTGCAGCAGAGTTCGGACTTTGTCGCCACCATCAAGTCCCGCCGCTCCGTCACACTCATGCCGCAGGTTGACGGCAATCTAACCGCGATTCAGGTCCGGTCCGGAGACCGCGTCCGCTCCGGCCAGCTTCTCATGCAGATCGACCCGCGCCGCCAGCAGGCCATGGTCGACGCCCAGAAGTCGACCGAGAATCAGAAGAAAGCGCTTTACGACTACAACATCATTCAGATCGAGCGCCAGCGCAAGCTCTTCGCTGCCGGAGTCACCAGCCGCGACACCCTCGATCAGGCCGAGCAGTCCTTCAACAACACCCAGGCCGACTGGCAGGCTGCCATCGCCACCCGCAAGTCGCTCGAGGAGCAGCTCGCCTACTACCAGGTCAAAGCTCCCTTCGACGGCATCGTCGGCGACATCCCCGTGCATCTCGGCGACTACGTCACCTCCTCCACGATGCTTACTACCGTCGATGAGAACAAGGATCTCGAAGCCTACATCTACGTTCCCACCGAGCGCAGCAGCCAGGTGCGCATGGGCCTGCCTGTGCAACTACTCGATGCCAACGATAAGGTCGTCGAATCCACCAGCGTCGATTTCCTCTCGCCGCAGGTAGACAGCCAGCTGCAGGGCATTCTGCTCAAGGCCCCGGTTCACAGCACGTCCGATGTGTTGCGCTCGGCCCAGCTGGTCAAGGCGCGCGTCATCTGGAAGACCTCGCCTCAGCCCGTTATCCCGGTCTTGTCGGTAAGCCGTCAGGGAGGCCAGACCTTTGTCTTCGTCGCGCAGCAGCAGCCGGACGGCCATTTCGCTGCGCGCCAGATTGCGGTCACGCTGGGTGACACCGTAGGCAACTCCTATGCAGTCACGGCCGGCCTCAATGCGGGAGACAAAGTGATCGTCTCGGGAACGCAGTTCCTGGTGGACAACATGCCGGTCATGCCTCACGGCTAGACGCAGCGATGCGTTCGCCGGGCATCGCTTGCCAGCATTTTCTTCGCAGATAAATTGGCCGGACAGTGACGTTCGGCGCCTCGTCAGGAAGGAAGTCACGCTTTGTTTGTAGATTTCTTCATTCGCCGTCCAGTATTCGCCACCGTATCGGCGCTGCTCATCATCCTGTCCGGCGCGGTCTGTATTCCCACGCTGCCTATCTCGCTCTATCCCACGCTCGCGCCGCCGCAGGTCGTAGTGACCACGGCCTACATCGGCGCCGATGCTGAAACGGTGGAGAAAGCAGTCACCATCCCTCTCGAAGAATCGATCAACGGCGTCGAGGGCATGCACTACATCAGCTCCGCCAGCACCAACAACGGCGTCAGCTCGATCACCGTCACCTTCAACACCGGCTACGACCTCTCCATCGCCGCGGTCGATGTGCAGAACCGCGTATCCAGCGTCACCGGACGCCTGCCCGCCGCCGTCAACGCTGCCGGAATCACCATCACCAAGGCAAACAGCAACTTCGTCTTCGGCTCTGGTTTTTATACGGAAGACAATCGCTACTCCAACGAGTTCATCTCCAACTATCTCGATGTCTATGTCAAAGACGCACTCAAGCGTGTCAAAGGCGTCGGCGATGTCATGATCTTCGGCGAGCGCAAGTACGCGATGCGTGTCTGGCTCGATCCAGCCAAACTTGCCGAGCGCAATCTCACCGCATCCGACGTAGTCAACGCTCTCCTCGAACAAAACGTTGAAGTCCCCGCCGGTCAGCTCGGCCAGCCGCCATCGGGCAACAGCCAGACTTTCCAGGTAGCAGTCCGCGTCGTCGGCCGCCTCAGCGATCCGCAGCAATTCAACAACATCATCGTCAAGAACAGCCCCAACGGCCTCGTACTCCTCAAAGACGTAGGCCACGCCGTTGTCGGTGCTGAGGACTACAACAGCAACCTCAAGTTCTCGGGCTTCACCGCGGTCGGCGTCGGTGTGCAGCAGCTATCCAACGCCAACGCGCTCGATGTGGATCGCGACGCCAAGGCCATGCTCAAGGATCTCTCCAAGAGCTTTCCTCCCGGCCTCAAATACGCCATCGCATTCGACTCCACCACTATCGTCGGCGACTCCATCCACGAGGTTCTCATCACCCTCGGCGAAGCCATCGTCATCGTCATTGTCGTCATCTTTCTCTTCCTTCTCGACTGGCGCGCCACCATCATCCCCGCCGTCACCATTCCGGTCTCGCTCATCGGCACCTTCGCTTTCATCAAGGTCTTCGGCTTCTCTATCAACTCGCTGACGCTCTTCGGCATCACACTCGCCACCGGCCTAGTCGTCGATGACGCCATCGTGGTCATCGAGAATGTCCAGCGCCATATCTCCCAGGAACACACCGATCCGCATGAAGCAACTTCAGTAGCTATGTCCGAAGTGACCAGCGCTGTCATCGCCACATCGCTCGTGCTCATCGCCGTCTTCGTTCCTGTATCGTTCTTTCCCGGAACCACCGGCATCCTCTATCGCCAGTTCTCACTCACCATCGCCTTCTCCATCGCCATCTCGGCCTTCAACGCGCTGACTCTGTCGCCGGCTCTCGCTGCGCTCTTCCTGCGCGGCGAAGAAGCCAAGTACAAGCAGCTCGACTTCCTCCACATCCCGCCATTGTCCCGTGGCTACGCCGCCTTCGCGCATGGCATCGACGACTCCATCACCTGGGTCTCTAGCACCTACGCAAAGCTCATTCACGTCGCTCTCAAGCTCCGCTATCTGCTGCTCATTCTCTTCTTCGCGGGCCTCGCCGCTACGGCCTGGATGTATGTCCACGTCCCCACCGGCTTCATTCCCCAGGAAGACCAGGGCTATCTCATGATCATCGTGCAGGCTCCGCCGGGCGCCTCGTTGTCCGATACCACAGCGATCTCCGACCGCGCGCAACAGGTCCTCGCCCAGGACTCTGACATCACTGGAGCCTTTGCCATCTCCGGTTTCAGCCAGAGTGGAGCCGCGCCCAACGCTGGCATGATCTTTGCTGCACTTAAGCCCTCTGACCAGCGCCTCGGCAAAGGCCAGTCTTCTTCCGAAATCGTCGCCAAGCTGGGCCCGCAGCTCTTCATGATCCCCGGCGGCACCGTCGCCATGTTCGAGCCGCCCGCAGTGCAAGGCCTCGGCTCCTTCGGCGGATTCTCCTTCATGCTCCAGGACCGCGGCCAGAACACGCTCGCCGACCTCGATCGCATCTCCCACACCATCATCGGCGCCAGCCGCGATCCCAGGGCGGGACTCACCGGCCTCTTCACCAGCTTCTCCGCCAGCGATCCGCAGCTGCTCGTCACCATCGACCGGCAGAAAGCCAAGACCCTCGGCGTCTCCCTCACCCAGATCTCAACCACGCTCAACGTCTTCATGGGTTCGGAGTACGTCAACGACTTCGACTACAACAACCGCACCTATCGCGTTTACGTGCAGGCCGATCAGCCCTTCCGCATGAATGCCCGCGACCTGCACTCTTTCTACGTTCGCTCCGATACAACCAACCAGATGATCCCACTCGACAGCCTTGTCATCGCCAGGGATTCCTCAGGTCCGCAGGTCATCTCCCACTACAACCTCTTCCGCTCCGTCGAGATCGACGGCTCCGCAGCGCCAGGCAAGAGCTCCAGCGAAGGCATCTCTTCAATGGAGAACCTCGCCACCAAGATCATGATGCCCGGCATGACCTACAGCTGGACCGGCCTCACCCAGGAAGAGATCGAGTCCAGCGGCAAGGCGATCATCATCTTCGCCCTCGGTCTGCTGGTCGTTTACCTCACCTTGTCGGCGCAATATGAAAGCTTCGCCCTGCCCTTCATCATCCTGCTCGCCGTCCCCATGGCCGTTCTCGGCGCGTTGGGCGCGGTCGCTGCACGCGGGCTCTCCAACGATGTTTACTGCCAGATTGGCCTGGTCATGCTCATCGGCCTCTCCGCCAAAAACGCCATCCTCATCGTCGAATTCGCCGAGCAGCTTCGCCACAAAGGCCGCTCCATCTCTGAGGCTGCCATCGAATCCGCCGAGCTTCGTCTCCGGCCCATTCTCATGACCTCCTTCGCCTTCATCCTCGGAGTCATGCCGCTGGTCTTCGCCACCGGCGCGGGCGCATTGGGCCGTCACTCCGTCGGCACCACCATCGTCGGAGGCATGCTCCTCTCCACCGTCCTCAACCTGATTTTCATTCCCGTTCTTTACGTCATCTTGAGCACGCTGCTCTCCAGCTTCAAGCGCAAGCCTAAAGCTTCAACCGCTTCAGCCGGCATTTAATCGCAACAAAATTTATAACCCCGCGTTTGACAAAACGGAGAGAGCTTTCATAAGCTCATCAACAGATGCAGAGCCACCGCCATCACGGCCACCACCATCATCATGGAAACCCCATGCCGGCGGACTGCTATGGCCTGAACTGAACGGCCAGAATCAGATTCAACCCAAGCCCGCCGGCGCCTCCGCCAGCGGGCTTTCTGCTTTTGCTGGCAAATCCAAAACACCGGCCCAACCGAAATGAGAGATAAGACGATGACCGAATCACCCGCAACCGATCCCCAAATCGACTTTGCAAAAATGGATGGCCTCGTCCCCGGCGTCGTCCAGGACGCGAGCTCAGGCGAAGTCCTCATGCTCGGCTTCCTCAACCCCATCAGCTACGCCAAGACCCTCGAATCCGGCTTCGTCACCTTCTGGAGCCGCTCCCGCCAGAAGCTCTGGATGAAAGGCGAAACCAGCGGCAACCGTCTGCGTATCGTCTCTGCTGCGACCGACTGCGACAACGACACGATCGTATTCAAAGTCGTTGTCGAAGGCGACGGCCTGGTCTGTCACGAAGGTACCGTCTCCTGCTTCACCAAGCCCATCGCCATCCAGTCGCAGGCAGCCGTCGAGGTGTCCAGTGGCCAATAAGATCCGTCTCGGAATCCCCAAAGGCAGCCTGCAGGATGCCACCCTCGCACTCTTCAAACGCGCCGGCTGGAACATCTACGCCGACGGCCGTTCCTACTTCCCCTCGATTGACGACAAGGAGATCGAGTGCATGTTGATCCGCGCGCAGGAGATGGCCCGCTACGTCGATCACGGCGTTCTCGACGCCGGCCTTACCGGCATTGACTGGGTCATCGAGAGCGGCCTCAACGTCACCAGCATCACCTCGCTCACCTACGCCAAGCAGAGCCGCCGCAAAGTTCGCTGGGTGCTCGCTGTACCTGAGGGCAGCGGCTTTGAAAAAGCCGAGGACCTCGAAGGCAAAACCATCGCCACCGAGCTCGTCGGAGTCACCAAGACCTACTTCGCGAAAAAAGGCGTCAACGTCAAGGTCGAGTTCAGCTGGGGAGCCACCGAAGTGAAGCCGCCCATGCTCGCCGACGCCATTGTCGAAGTCACCGAGACTGGCAGTAGCCTCAAAGCCAACCGCCTCACCATCATCGACACCGTGATGGAAAGCGAAACCCACCTCATCGCCAGCCAGGCCGCAGCCGCCGATCCATGGAAGCGCGAAAAGATCGAGTCCATCGCGCTCATGCTGCGCGCCGCCATTGACGCGCAGGCCCAGGTCGGCCTCATGCTCAACGTCGAGCGTCAGCACCTGCAGCGCATCATCGACGTGCTGCCCGCGCTCAACTCACCCACCGTCTCCCAGCTCAGCAATCCCGACTGGGTAGCTGTCAACACTATCCTCGAAGAGACCTCGGTACGCGAAGTAATCCCCAGACTCAAAGCCGCCGGCGCCACCGGCATAGTCGAGTACCCACTCAACAAAGTCGTCCTCTAGCGTCAATTGACAGGACGACTCAACTGGTAGGACGACTCAACGTGTTGTCATCCTGAGCAAAGCAAAGGATCCGCTGTTGCTCTTTGATCTTGGGTGCCCCATGTCTCGATTTTGAGACATGGGTTTCGAGAATAATCAAAGATCTGGGTGCCGCACCTTCAGCGCAGTATGCGAAGGGTGGGCTACCACGAAAGCTCGAACATCAGGAATTCGTGGGACCCCACCTTCAGCGCAGCATCATCGCGCTTAAGGTGGATACATCAAACCTTGATAGCCGTTGTAAGAGTTCAGTACGTACGCCTTATAAGTTGGAGGGTACGGGCTTCAGCCCGTACATCAATTCAGCAATGAAAGCGGGGCTTCAGCCCCCGAGGGGGATCGGTAATGCGACTCATCCGAACCACAGGCCGCAGTTACAAACAGGCTGAATCCCTTCTGGCTCAACTCGAGCAGCGCGGCGGCGCGTCCCTCGATACTGTCCTCCCCACCGTGCGCAAAATCCTTCGCGACATCCGCAAGCAGGGCGACCGCGCACTCATCCGCTACGCACAAAAATTCGACAGCCTGACCGACTCATCCCTCCACATCACACAAGAAGAAACCGCAGCCGCATGGCTGCAGCTCGATCCTGCCCTCAAGCAAGCTCTTGAAACAGCAGCCGCCAACATCCGCTCCTTCGCCCAGCGCCAGATGCCTCAGACCGGGCAATTCTCCAAGAACGGTCTCACCACCGGCCAACTCGTCCGCCCCATTGAATCCGCAGGCTGTTACGTTCCCGGCGGCCGTCATCCGCTGCCATCGACAATGCTCATGACCGTCATCCCCGCGCAGGTCGCAGGTGTTCCGCGCATCGTAGTAACCTCGCCGCGCCCCGCGCCGGAAACACTCGCCACCGCGCACCTGCTCGGCATCACCGAGTTCTACCGCATCGGCGGAGCCCACGCCATTGCCGCCCTCGCCTACGGCACGGAATCCATTCCTCGCGTCTCCAAAATCGTCGGCCCCGGCAACCTCTACGTCACCGCCGCTAAACGCGAAATCGCCTTTGAATGCAGCATCGACATGCTCGCCGGCCCTACTGAAATTGTCGTCGTCAGCGATCAAGGCTCTCCTGCGAACATAGCCTCTGACCTTGTCGCGCAAGCCGAGCACGACCCCGAAGCCCTCGCCATCTTCATCACCACCAATCAGGCTCTCGCCCAGCAAGTCATCGCCGAAACAAAGCAGCGCAGCCGCAACAACGCTGTGGCAAAGCAAGCCCTGAAAGACAATGGCTACATCTTCCTCGCTTCCAGCAAAGAAGAAGCCCAGGCCATCACCAACCGCCTCGCTCCAGAGCATCTCACCGTCGATTCCGAAACTGATCTAGCCTGGGTTCAAAACGCCGGCAGCGTCTTCATCGGCAATCACTCCCCGCAGCCTATGGGCGATTACATCTCCGGCCCCAATCACACCTTGCCCACCGGAGGCATGGCCACAGTCCGCGGCGGCCTCAGCGTCAACGACTTCGTCAAGCTCATCACCGTGCAGCAATACACCGCCGCAGGCCTTGCCAGACTTGGTCCGCAAGCCATCCGCCTCGCCCAAGCTGAAGGCCTAACCGGCCACGCCGAAGCCATCCAAACCAGACTAGCGAGGTCGGAATGACGACAACAATCCAACCCCGCGCCCGCGTCCTCCAGATGCCCGAGTATCACCCGCCCCTCGGCAATCGCGACAGCCTGCGCCTCGACTTCAACGAGAACACTCTCGCCTGCTCACCCGCCGTCAAGCGCGCTATCGAAAGCGTCACCGCCGCCGATCTCACTCGCTATCCAGAGCGCGGCCCAGTCGAAGCCCTCGCCGCCCAGCATCTCGGCCTCCAACCCGAGCAAGTCATCCTCACCAACGGAGTCGACGAAGCCATCCACGTCCTCTGCGAGGCCTTCCTCGATACAGGCGACGAACTACTGCTGCCCGTCCCGACCTACACCATGTACGAGATCTACGTATCGGCCACTGACGCCCGCACCGTTCGCATTCAAGCGCCAAAAGACTTCAGTTTCCCCTGCGAAGCGCTCCTCAAAGCCATCACTCCCAGCACCAAAATCATCGCCATCGCTAACCCCAACAGCCCCACCGGCTCCATCGCCACACGCGAACAGATTCTCGCCATCGCCCACGCCGCGCCCCACGCCGTCGTCCTTGTTGACGAAGCCTACTTCCACTTCTACGGCGAGACCGTCGTCGATCTCATTGGTAAAGTCCCCAACCTCATCGTCGCCCGCACCTTCTCCAAAGCCTACGGCCTCGCCAGCCTTCGCATAGGCTTGCTCGCCGGCCCCGCATCACTGCTGCAATGGGTGCGCCGCGTCCTCTCGCCCTATAGCGTCAACTCCATCGCTCTCGCCGCACTTACTGCTGCTCTCAAAGATCAGACTTACTTGAACTGGTACGTCGAACAAGTCAAACGAGCCCGCACAGAATTCCTCTTGGCCCTTACGCAACTCGGCATGCAGTACTGGCCAACCGAAGCCAACTTCGTGTTGCTCAACATCGGCCCGTCCCACAAGCAATTTACAGCAGCCATGCGCGAAGCGGGAATCCTAGTCCGCGACCGCTCCGCCGATCCCGGCTGCGATGGCTGCGTCCGCATCACCATCGGCACACCCGAGCAGATGCAACCCGCCCTCACCGCCATCCAGCACTTCTTGTCATCCTGAGTGAACCGGGGCCCCCAACGACAGGTCTTTGTCGTTGGGGTGGAGAAGCGAAGGATCTGCTTTTTGTCTTATAGTCTTTGATCAAACCGGAGCCCAGCAATGATCGCCCAACGCACCGCCGAAATCATCCGCAACACCACCGAAACTAACATCGAGCTTCACCTCGCCATCGAAGGCCAGGGCCAGTACAAAGTCTCCACCGGCATTCGCTTCTTCGATCACATGCTTGAGCTCTTCACACGTCACGGCGGCTTCGACCTCGACCTCACCTGCAAAGGCGATCTCGACGTCGACCAGCACCACACCGTCGAAGACGTCGGCATAGCACTCGGCGAAGCCTTCGCCCGCGCCATCGGAGACAAGCGCGGCATCAACCGCGCCGGCTACTTCCTCATGCCCATGGACGAGACCTTGGCCATCGCCGCCATCGACCTCAGCGGCCGCACCGCCTACGCCGTCGATACCAAGGTCCGCACCCGCCTCGTAGGCGACCTGCAATCAGAACTCGTCACCGACTTCTTCGAAGGCTTCGCCCGCGGAGCCCACGCCAATGTCCACGTCAAAACTATGTACGGCCGTAGCAACCACCACAAGATCGAAGCTATCTTCAAAGCCTTCGCCCGAGCACTCCGCGTAGCCTGCTCCCGCGATACCCAGCTAGCCGAACAACTCCCCAGCACCAAGGGCCTTCTGTAGTCTCCACAAAAGCGGGTGCCCCATATCTACGCGTTTTTTGCGGGAGATGTGGGATCAGCAATCGATATCAAGGAACCACGCATGAACGTCACCGTAATCGACTACAAAGCCGGCAACCTTACTTCGGTGGTGAAAGCCCTGCGCCACCTCGGCGCAGAGGTCACCGTGACCGACCACTCCGAAGACGTCGTCACAGCCGAGCGCATCGTCCTTCCCGGCGTAGGTCACTTCGCCGCCACGCGCCGCCTCGATGAAGCCTGCCTCACACCCGCCATCCGTGCCGCCATCGCCAAGGGCACGCCATTCCTCGGCATCTGCGTAGGCATGCAATGGCTTCTCGAGGGCAGCACCGAAGCCCCCGGCCAACCCGGTCTCGGCTACTTCCTCGGACAATGCCAACGCTTCCCCGAAGGCGAAGAAAAAGTCCCTCACGTCGGCTGGAACACCATCGAAACCGGCATCCCCGGCACCCGCATGTTCGAGGGCCTCAAGCACCAGGAGTACGTCTACTTCACCCACTCCTACTACGCGCCCGTAGATACTCAGGTGCGCACCAGCGACTGCGAGACCAATCTCCCCATCTCCGCCGACGCGGAATACATTCATCCCTTCGCCGCCGCCGTCGAGTGGGACAACGTCTTCGGCGTCCAGTTCCATCCCGAAAAATCCGGCGAAGCCGGCCTCAAAGTGCTACGCAATTTTCTGGAGTTCCAATGATTCTCCTCGCCTCCAAACACAAGGATTGTCATCCTGAGCTACGCGAAGGATCTGCTTTTGTTTTCGATTCACGACCCACGGGGTGCCCCATCCATGACGCGCCGTTTGCGTCATGGGTGGGATCAGCAGACACCGACGGTGATTGTCTGAGTAACTTCCAATGCTGACCCGCCGCATCATAGCCTGCCTCGACGTGCGTGACGGACGCGTAGTTAAAGGCGTCCAATTTGTCGACCTCATCGACGCCGGCGACCCAGCCGCCCTCGCGCATCGTCATGCGCAGGAGGGAGCCGACGAAATCGTCCTGCTCGACATCACCGCCACTCACGAGGGCCGCGCCACGCTGCTCGATACCGTTCGCCGCACCGCGCAGTCGCTCTTCGTGCCATTCACTGTTGGCGGTGGCATCCGCACAGCATCCGATGCAGCTGCAGTCTTTGAAGCAGGAGCCGACAAAGTCAGCATCAACTCCGCCGCACTCGCCGATCCCAATCTCATCGGCCACATCGGCGCAGACTTCGGAGCGCAGGCAGTAATCGTAGCCATCGATGCTCGCCGCGATCCAGCCTCGCCCAATCCCGCACGCAACGCCCGCGTCTACACCCACGGAGGCCGCAAAGACACCGGCCGCACCGCCGTCGAATGGGCCCGCGAAGCCGAGTCCCGAGGCGCAGGTGAAATCCTCCTCACCTCCATGGACTCCGACGGCACACGCGCCGGCTTCGACTGCGAGCTCACCGCCGCCGTCAGCTCCGCCGTTCGCATCCCGGTCATCGCATCCGGTGGCGCAGGCACAGTCGCCCACTTCGCAGAGGTCTTCAGCGCAGGCAGAGCCGATGCAGCACTCGCCGCCAGTATCTTCCACTTCGGCGTCTCCACTTCGCGCTCGCTCAAAGAAGAGTTGGCCCAGCAAGGCATCCCAGTGAGGCTCCCATGCTGATCCCCTCCATCGACCTCATGGGCGGCCGCATCGTGCAACTCGTACAAGGAGAGAAGCTTCATCTCGCCTTCGATGACTTCGAATACTGGATTGATCGCTTCAGCAAGTATCCCCTCGTCCAGCTCATCGACCTCGACGCCGCCATGCGGCAGGGCAACAACACCGACCTCGTCGCGCAAATCTGCAAGCGCCTCCCGTGCCAGGTGGGTGGCGGCATCGGCACTGTTGAGCGTGCTCAATCCGTACTCGCCGCCGGAGCGCAACGCGTTATCGTAGGCAGCTCGCTTTTCAAAGAAGAGCAGGGAAGCGACAGCACCCTTCAAGGCTCGGTCAACGTAGCTTTCGCCGAGCAGCTGGCCGCCGAGATAGGCTCAGTTCACATCGTCGCCGGAATCGACTCCCGCAACGGTAAAATCGCCGTCAAAGGCTGGAAGGCGCAAGTCGCGCTCACTCCCGACGAAGCCATTCCTGCACTGGAACCCTACGTCGTAGCCTTCCTCTATACCCACATAGATGGCGAGGGCCTCATGCAGGGCTTCCCCATCGAAATCGCTTCCCGTCTCCGCGCCCTCACCCAGCGCCAGCTCATCGTCGCCGGAGGCATCCGCGCCCAGGATGAAATCGACTCTCTCGCCGCACTCAACGTCGATGCTGTAGCAGGCATGGCGGTTTATACCAATATTTTGCAGGCATAAAAATCGCTGCCCGCAGCAAAACCTGTGCTACTCTAAGTGAACTCACTCAGGCGATCTCATCGCCGAAAGGAAGGTCCCATGATAATTCGTTTCTCGCCCAGCGATCCCAATACGCCGCGGCCCATGGACCTTTCTGGAACCCAGCTCCTCTAGAACCACTCACTGGTTTCAGCTCAGCCACCCAAAAGCCAAGGCATCCCAGTAACTGCTGAGGATTCGGTCGTCACTCGAATCTATCGCGTGCGCCTTTCCCGGCATAGCTTGCCCCTCGAGGAAACCCCTCGGCCAACACCGAATCCGCGACGGAAACATCATGAGCCAGTCACTCAGAAAAAACGCCATGCGTGACGTTCTTGCCTTTCTCTTCAGCCATTGGAAAAGAGAGTCCAGCGTCGTGCTCGCCATCACCATATGCATGATCATGTCCACAGGCGCCGACCTTCTGATGCCGATCTTCTCCGGCCGCCTCGTTGACGCCATTGCTTCCCATGCGACGCAGCGCTCCGCCGCGTTGAGCGTCGTCATTCAGTCCATCGCAATCATGGCGGGCCTCGGCCTGACTCTGCTCATAGCGCGCCAGCTGGCATTTATGGGTATCATCCGGCTTACGCTCCGGCTTATGTCCCGCATGGCCAGCGACGCCTTCTGGCGCGTGCAGCGCTTCTCCACCGACTGGCACGCCAATCATTTCGGCGGCTCTATCGTGCGCCGCATCACGCGCGGCATGTGGGCTGTCGATCTCATGGACGACACACTGCTCCTCGCCCTGCTGCCTGCGCTTATCGTTCTTACCGGTTCGTCTGTCATCCTCGCCATGCGCTGGACGAGCATGGGTCTGCTGGTTGGCGCGGGCGCAGTCTGTTATGTGCTTTTATCCATCGCGCTCTCGCTCAACTACGTCGCGCCCGCGGCTCGCCTCTCCAACGCGCAGGACACGCGCGTGGGCGGCGCCATTGCCGACTCCATCACCTGCAACACCGTCGTCAAATCCTTCGGCGCCGAGCGCCGCGAAGACTTCCGCCTCTCCCGCGTCATCGATAAATGGAGCCGCCGCACGCGCCGCACCTGGACCCGCGGCACCCACAGCGGCAGCCTGCAGCTCGTCGTCCTGCTTGCGCTGCGTATCCTCATCGTCAGCTACGCCGCATGGCTCTGGTGGCAAGGCCGCGCCACGGCTGGCGACGTCACCTTCGTCCTCACCAGCTACTTCATCATCCACGGCTACCTGCGCGACATCGGCCAGCACGTCGCCAACCTGCAGCGCTCCGTCAATGAGATGGAAGAGATGGTTGAATTCGAAACGCAGCCAATGGGAATCGCCGACCACAACAGCGCCTATCCCATCCGTGTCTCTCGCGGAGAGATCGTCTTCAACCGCGTTATCTTTCGCTACGACGCGCATGTCGAGCCGCTTTTTCAGAATTTCTCTTTGCTCATCCAGCCGGGCGAACGTGTCGGCCTCGTCGGTCATTCGGGCTCCGGCAAGAGCACCTTCATCAAGCTCCTGCACCGGCTCTATGATGTTTCCGGCGGACACATCCTCATCGATGGCCAGGACGTCTCCCGCGTCACGCAGCAGTCTCTGCGCGCCCAGCTAGCGCTCGTCCCGCAGGAGCCAATTCTCTTCCATCGTTCTCTCGCGGAGAACATCGCATATGCACGTCCCGATGCTTCCATGCGCGAGATCGAAGATGCCGCGCGCCTCGCCAACGCCCATGAATTCATCGTGCGCCAGCCCAAGGGCTACCACACGCTCGTCGGCGAACGCGGCGTCAAGCTCTCCGGCGGCGAGCGGCAGCGAGTAGCACTCGCTCGCGCCTTCCTCGCCGATACGCCGATCCTGATCCTCGACGAAGCCACCTCCAGCCTCGACTCAGAATCGGAAGCGCTCATTCAGGAGGCAATGGAGCGCCTCATGTCTGGCCGCACCTCTATCGTCATCGCGCACCGCCTTTCCACGGTGCGTATGCTCGACCGCATCCTCGTCTTTGACAAAGGCAAGATCGTCGAAGAAGGCGTCCACGAAGCGCTCGTCGGCCGCTCAGGCGGCGTGTACAAGCGCTTGTTCGATAAACAGGTCATGGGCCTGATCGTCGACACCGAACCGGAGTTCTCCGAACAGCGGGCGGGTTAGCAAAACCCGGTAACAATCCCTCGGTGCATCAAGGAGCATGCATCGTTTCCAGCGAACCGGTCGGCGGGACATTGTTATTCCGAGTCCCGTCCCCGCCTCCATCGGCTATTCTGTCCCTTACCGCAGCATCATTCTTATTGCAAGAGAGGGCACTCATGACCACCAAAGCAAGCGGCCTGCGCCTCGCCAAGCGCCTCGACGAAGTCGGCTTCTCCGACATCGTACAGATTCGCAACAAAGTCATGGCCCTCCGCTCCGCTGGTGAAACCGTGCACATGCTGCACGGCGGCGAGCCCTACTTCGAAACCCCCGAGCCCATCAAGTACGCGGCCATGAAGGCGCTGGTCGAGAATCACACGCACTACGCGGCATCGTCCGGTATCGCCTCGTTGCGTCTCGCGCTCACTGCCAAGCTCATTACAAAAAACAACATCCTCACCAACCCCAACCAGGTCATCGTCACCGTAGGCGGCTCGCAGGCGCTCTATGGAGCCTTCCAATCCGTCCTCGACCCCGGTGACGACGCACTCGTTTTCTCACCCTATTGGACGCCCATCGCCGATCTCATCCGCGGCGCGCAGGCCCGTCCCTTGCTCGTGCCCACCAGCACCGCGCGCCGCAACGGCATCGCCAGCACCCTCGCGCAGTTCTCTACTCCGCAAACTCGCTGCATCTACTACAACACCCCGCAGAACCCCTCAGGCGTAGTCTTCACCCGTGCAGAGGCTGAAGAAGTCGCCGCCTTCGCCATCGAGCGCGACCTCATCGTAGTCGCCGACGAGGCCTACGAAGACCTCGTCTATGAAGGCCAGCATTTCTCCATCGCATCGCTGCCCGGCATGGCCGAGCGCACCATCACCTGCTTCACCTTCTCCAAGACCTATGGCATGACCGGCTGGCGCGGAGGCTACGCCGTCGCTGCCGAGCCTTTCATGACCGCGCTGCGCAAGATCGTTCTCTATTCAACTAACGGCGTTCCCACCTTCGTGCAGCACGCCATGCTGCAGGCGCTCCACACACCCGATGCAGAGCTCGCCGACCGCCTCGAAGAGTATCGCAAGCGCCGCGATCTGCTCGTCGCCGGGCTCAACTCCGTCGGCCTCGACTGCGAAGCCCCGGCAGGAGCCTTCTACGCCTTTCCCAACGTAGAAAAGGTCCACAAGAACAGCCGCACCGCCGCCGAAATCCTCCTCGAAAAAGCCCATATCGCCACCATCCCCGGCTCTGTCTTCGGCGCCCAGGGCGAGGGGCATCTCCGCTTCGGCTACGCCATCTCCATCTCCGAGATCGAAGCCTGCGTAGACGCCCTAAAAGCTTTCTTCGGATAAAAGACAGCATCTAATCTTCAGCCACTAGCCACTAGTTAGAAGCTAAGAGCTGCTCTTCCCCGTCTCCACCCGCGCGCTTCGCAGCAGCCGCGCCAGCTGCTTCATGTGCAGCTTCAAAGCATAAGCCCGCAGAATCTCCTCCTGCGGAAATGCAAGCCCCGTTGGCCGGATCGACGCCATCTTCGCTTCCAGCGCGGCAATATCATCCTCCAGCGCATCGTCGCCTGAAGCATCGTCGAACCGCCAGTGATGCACGCTCGCCGCCACCTGCTGAAACCCTCGTTGAATATCGCTCGCCAGCTTACCCAGCTCCGGCTCCAGATTCATCGCATAGCCATCAGCCTCTCTCTGCGCCATAGCCAGCTCCAGCGCCTTCAGCAAATCCTCCACCTCGCGCCCAAACTGCATCAGGATCGACAGCGCCTCGACCGACGCAGGACCGCTCGAAGGCTCGTTCCGCGCCGCGTCCAGCAGCAGTGCATTTGCCGCAAAGCTCGCTTCCACATCCTTCCAGAGCGCATCCAGATTCTCCGGCTTCCTGCCTTGAAAGCCCTCGAAAATCGCTCCAAATACCGCGCCCATCTGCAGAAATTCCTGCGCCAGCCCGTCGCGCAGCTTTGCCTTCGCCCGGCTCGGCAGCACCAGCGTCGAAATCGCCAGCGCCACCACGATCCCCAGCAGCACCTCCAGCACCCGATGCAGCGGTAGCGTCCAATTGGAGCCCGTCCGATGCACCAGCATCAGGATCGTCACCGTCACCGCAGCCAGCCGCGAACTGTTCTTCAGCCCCAGCAGGCTGCACGTCACCATGGCCGTAATCACCGCAAGCAAATACGCCCAGAACTCCGCGCTCAGCAGCGAGAAGAGGCCTCCGAACCCCGCGCCGATCAGCGTCCCGATCAGCCGGTCGCGTGAGGCCGTCACCGTCGATCCCACATTGGATTGCATCACGATAATCGCGCTGATCGAGCCCCAGTACCCATCTTGCAGTCCCACCAGCGTCGCCAGCCAGTAGCTCAGCCCCGCCGCCGCCGCAGTCTTCACTGCCAATACCAGCAAAGCCCGCTTCTCAAATGTCAGAAAACCCTTATCCCGCGCGGAGTCCAGCCGCTGCTGCACCGCGACCACCTCTTGCGACCATGTCCTGCCAGCCTTCAACGCCATCCGCCTCGACCTCAATTAGAGCAGAAACCAGCCGCACTCCCAGTTACAGCAAGACCGGCGTTGCCCGGGCAGGTAGCCCAGGAAGATAGCCCGAGCAGGTAGCATGGTAAGGAGGACACATTCACCCCGCCATGCTTAGAGTCGGCTACCCCGCATCGCTGCCCGTCGAACTGCTCCAGCACTTCCCCTCGGGAATCGAGCTGGTTCCCATCCCGTCGAACCCAGACAGCGAGATCCACATCGACCTCTGGATTCCGCCGCCGGCGCCCGTTCCCGGCCAGAAGGTATGGCCTTACCTGCGCGGTGTCACCATCGCCCTGTCGATGATGGCCGGCACTGAATGGCTCACGACGTTGGTCGGCCCTTCCGTCACTGTCTGCAACGCCCAGGGAGCCCACAGCATCTCCACCGCCGAGTGGACCGTCGCCGCCATTCTCGCCACCCTCAAGTACTTTCCGTTTTATCGCGATCTGCAGCGCGGCTCCGATTGGCGCGGCCGTTACCAGGCCAGCAAGGACTATGCCGCCATCCACGACGACCAACGCCCGCAATACCCCGCCATCCTGCAGGAAGAGCTGCACGGCAAGCGCGTCCTAATCGTCGGCTACGGAGACATCGGCAAGACCATCGAGTCCTACCTCGCACCCTTCGGCGTTGAGATCACCCGCGTCGCCCGCAGCGCCCGTACCTCACCCGAGGTTCATCCTGTTACATCGCTCGACCAGCTTCTGCCCAGCGCCGAAATCGTCATTCTCATCCTGCCCCACACGCCTGAGTCGCACGGCCTCATCGGCGCGCAACAACTGGCGCTCATGGCCCAGGGTTCCATGCTGGTCAACGCCGCCCGTGGCCCCATCGTCCAGACCGATGCTCTGGTCGATGCACTTAACTCCGGCCACATCCGCGCCGCTCTCGATGTCACCGATCCCGAGCCGCTGCCGCCAGAGCACCCTCTCTGGAAATGCCCCAACCTGCTCATCACCCCGCACGTAGCCGGCTCCACGCCGCAGTTCAGCCGGCGCGCCATCGAGATCGCCGCCGCACAGGTCCGCCGCATACTCAACAACGAACCGCTGATCAACATCGTCCAGGCCGCAACCCAACTGAAGTAGACATCAACTCACAGACAAACAAAATGGGGAAAGCAAAAAGGACGGCCCGTAAGCCGTCCCAGACTGATGCCCCCACTTTTCGATTGAGTTGAGTGTTTTGAAGGGTACGGGCTTTAGCCCGCACATAAGCCCTGCAATATCGATAGGGCTTTAGCCCCCGAGGGACGGTACTTCTCATCAATGAGGGTTTGTCGGCAAGCTGGGGACAAGCCAAAGGCTCGCCCCCAGTCTATTCCCTAATCCCTAGTCCCTACTCCCTGTCTTTTCACTTCGCCGCTTCTGTGCTCTTGATAAACGCCGCCACATCCTCGTGGAAGTGCTTCAGAACATCGCCATTTACATAGATCATGTGCCCGGCCTGATAGTACTTGTAGCTGATGTTCGCCTGCAGATTCTGCGGAATCGGCAGATGATGCATCTCATACATGCCTTCAAAGAACGGCGTCGCCAAGTCGTAGTATCCACCTGTCAGCAGCACCTTCATCTTCGGGTCCTGCTTCATCTTCCGCGCCAGGTCGGGCATCACGTTCTGCCCGCCCTCCGAGTAGCGCATCTGCCATCGGAAGCCCTCCGCGCCATAAGCATTCGGCCGATAGGTCCAGTTCTGCCCGTACTTCAACTCATCGCGCAGATATTGGTTGATGCCCGTCGTATACGCCGCCGATACAGCCGCGCTCTGTGGATCGTACTGCGTCGATTCGCTCAGCGGATCCATGTCCGGACCCTCATATCGGGTGTCCAGCCGGCCAACCGATATGCCTTCCTCATCCTTGAGCGTCTTTGAAAACGCCCCGCCTTCCACGCGCAAATTGCTCTTCATCAGATACGCCACCGGAAGCCCGGTGTAGTTATGCAGCTTTTCGGCGACCGCCTGCTTGCGCGCTTCCGGCAGTTCTGACCCCTGCAGCAGCGCGCTCATGTACTCACCCAGTGCAAAGTCTTCCACTTCCTTCAGAAACGGTTCCAGAGCTCCCGGCTGCGTTGGCAGCTTCTTGTGATACCACGCCGTCGCAGCATAGGTCGGCAGCGCCAGCGCATACGCCTGATCGACACCCGGATTCTCCTTCGGCCCGTCGACACTGTTGTCAAAGCTCAAAATCGCTGAAAGCAGGATCACGCCATTCAGATCGACACCCTGCAGATCGTTGCTCAGTACCGCGCTGCGCGGCGTGCCATAGCTCTCGCCGAAGATGTACTTGGGCGAATTCCAGCGGTCGTACTTCGTCATGAACCGCCGGATGAAGCGCTCAAAAGCCCGCGCATCTTCGTCAATGCCAAAGAAGGATTTCCCGGCGTCCTTGCCGAAGACCCGGCTGAAGCCCGTCGCCGGTGCATCAATGAACACCAGGTCGCTCACATCCAGCAGGCTGTAGTCATTGTTCTCGATCTTGTATGGTGCCCCGGCCTCATGAATCGTGTCCTGTGTCACCACACGCTTCGGACCAAACGATCCCATATGCAGCCACATCGTCGAAGAGCCCGGCCCGCCGTTGTAGCAGAACGTAATCGGACGCGTCTGGTTCGAAGCGCCCTTCTTGAAGTACGCCACATAGAAGATCCGTGCAGTCGGCGGAGCCTCGTCCGGCTTATCCGTCTTCACGCCCGAATCAGGCAGCCAGTGGCCCTCCAGATCCAGCTGCGAATCCTGGCTGGGATTCGCCCCAACCGTCAGCGTTCCCGCCACGGCCGTGTAGGCAATCGCCTGTCCGCCCACCGTAACCGTTCCCTCGGTAGTCGAATCAGCTGGAGCGGCCGGAGCTTCGGACGCCTTCTCTGTTTTCTTATCGTTGTCGGCAGCATGCAGTTGCAGCGCGCTTACGCTCAGCATTGCCGCCAGCACAGGTATAGCGATCCGGACTCGCATGGAACGTAGTTGCATGGAATTATCTCTCCCAGGAGTACAATTTGAGGTGAAGTCTCAACTATAGCCCATCGCGTCCGGCCCGCTTGGCTTCTACTCGCCGCGCTCGGAGCATCAGATCACCGATCAACGCTTCCGCGCTGTCCCGCTGTAGATGAGAAAACGTGTTGCCCTGCTTTAAAACCTCTTCATCGGCTGGCCCGAGTCCAACCGCGATCCTCAGCAGGGCGCGAATTTCACCGGCCATTGTTCGTCCATTGGTTTTGGCCAAAGTCTTGATGCGTGCCTTGACCAGGGGGTCCAGATTGCGAATTGTAGTTGCGCTCATGCCACCAGCCTACGCCGAATGCCGGTAATTCTCGGCAACCGCTGTCAAACCGGCAGCAAACCGATGTCGGAGCGGCATCGAACCGGCGCCGGACCGGCGTCAAAGCGGCGTCAAACCGGTATCGAAGCGGTATCAAAGCGGCTGCAAAGCGGTATCGAACCGCCACCGCTTCGTCACCGTTTTCAGAACCTGTACTGCCCTGAAAGCCGCACCGTCGTCGGCGCTCCGAGGTGAATAAAAGTATCTCCGTAGCTTGCGCCCGTATCCTTCCAATAACGCTTGTCGAGTAGGTTGTCGGCATACATATGCAGAGTAAGATGCCCCTGCTCCCCGCCCGGCGAGTAACTCGCTCCAAGGTTGAATAAGTTATAGCCTCCTACACTTGCATCATCATCTCGTGTAGCTTCCTTGCGGCTTGTATAACTCCATCCCGGCATAAGATGAAGATCCGACAGTCGCAAAGGTCCAATCCGGGGCAGAGATACATCGGCAAAGACCGCTGTCTTGTACCGCGGCACATTGATCACCTGCTTGCCGTCGAATGCCGGCGTTTCCGTGTCCTTCGCGGTAGCTTCAATGGCCGCAGCCGTCGCCGAAAGCCGCAGCCAGCTTGCCGCTTTGCCCTGCGCGCCAACCTCGACGCCATCATGCGTCTCATGCCCGTCCGCCTCAAAGCATTGGCCTACATCGGTAACGTCGGTGCAGAAGCTATCCGGCGCATCGATCACCTTGGGATAGAAAAATGGCGCGCGCATGCGGAATAGCGCAGTAGTAAGCAGCAACCGCTGCCCTGGCTCGTACTTAGCGCCTATCTCAGCCTGCCGCGTATTGAACGGAGCCAGAAACGCGCTCCCGTTGATCGCCCAGAAAGGCGCCTGCGGCCCAAGGGAAAGCAGCACGCTGTAATTGCCATAAAGAGTAAGATTCGCAACCGGAGCATAGGTAGCCGAGTACTGCGGCAGCCACACTCCCTTCGATCCCGAGTAGTTGAAGTCGCTCACCGAAGCGTATCGTCCCGCCACAGTCAAAGCCACACGATGCGGCAGCTCCACACGGTCCTGCACAATGCCCGAAGCCTGCCGGTTAAAGTCGGCCAGCGAGAGCGGCCCAGCCTGCTGAACCGGGTCTTCGATTGGGTAAGAGAGATTCGGTTGATAGATATTCTCGCTGCCGATGTAGGTGTACACCGCTCCGTACTGCACCGTAGCCGGCGCGTTGGGACCGGGCGCTCCAGCTAAGTCAACGCCACGATGAAACAGCGATCCGCCAAAGACCAGATTGTGCGTAACACCGCCCATCTTGATATGCCCCAGCGCAATCGCCTCACCGAGCGCATCGATGCGCCGTTCGCCAGGGCTGCGGTAATCGTAGATATCGTAAGTCCCATCCGGCGCAAAGAAGTAAGGCGGAGCCGTTCCACCCTGTGTAGGATCGCAGACCGCCTCGTAGTAACATCCGTAGGGATAGATAACATTGTCGTCGATCAGCGAGTGACTGTAACTCCCCGCAAAGTACACGTGCCAGTCCGGAGTTACATCCAGATCGAGCCTCGAGCTGCCGTTCAGCGTGTCGAAGATGTTCGGCTTCGACCACGGCTGATTGCCCAGCATCACCGAAGGAAATACGGTATCCAGCGCAGGCACTTCCGTCCCGCCCAGCAGCTGATAACCCGCCACCGACCGCTCGCGCTTGTGCTGGTATTCAAAGTCCGTCTTCCACATCGCTACATTAGAAAGCTTCCAATCCGTAGCCAGCGTGCCTACGCCGCGCCACCCATTCGCGCTCTCCACATAGGTATGAATCGTCTCGCCGGCCATGTTGGCGCGCACGCCGAACTGGCTCGCCGCGCCAAACAGCCGTCCCAGGTCGACGCTTGCATAAGCGGTCCCGCGATGATCGGTGGCCAGGTCCATCGTCTTCACCAGCCGCGGCCGCTTGGTCACGTAGTTAATCAGGCCGCCTGCAGTAGTTACACCGCTCTCCACTCCGGCAATGCCCTTCAGAAGCTCGACCCTTTCTTTATTCTCGAGCGGCACATCCTGTTCGCCCGCAATCACCAGTCCATTGATCTGCAGTCCGGTCGCAAGATCGATCGGAAAGCCGCGAATCTGGAAGTCTCCGTAGTAGCCCACCGGCGCGTAGTCCTCGCCGATCGATGCGTCGTTCTTCACCACATCCGAAAGCGTGCGAGAGACCTGGTCGTTCATCAGGTCGCGTGTGACAACCATAGCGGACACCGGAGCCGACGCCAGCGGCAGGGAATCGAGGCTGGCAGCAGCAGGCTCTGTCGGCAGGTAATCGTCCGAGACGTGGTCCTGCACCACAACGGTAGTAGTCACCGGCTGGATTCGCGGTGCTGCCGATTTATCGGTCTGCTGTGTATCCTGTGGCTGCGGTGAAGCGGCACTTTGTGCCAGGCAGGCAATATTCGCACCGGCACAGCAAGTCAGTACGATGGTCAGCGGAAGATACCGCTGTAAGTTCGGTTTTGTAAGTCGGAGGTAAAGTTCAGTTACGAGCTCGATCACAGGTTCCCCTCAAATCCGATCTCAATCGGATAGGAGAAACAAGAGGTGCTCGCGCAACGCAAAGCCTGTCGGGACGGGCCGCGTCTCGAAAACTTCCCACGCCGGTATTATCCGGTTCGGGTCCTAAGGGACTCTCTCAGCACCGCATCGTTCCGCGGAGCACCCCTGTTTCATTGAGCTTGAATATACAGCATCGGCGCGGCCCAGCGTCTCATGGAAACCGATAAGCGGGATGTCACTGCCACAGAGTCTTGAGCAACGGCAGATAAGAATCGATCCCCGGCACAGGCAGATCGGGAATTTTCGCCTCATCGTCCCAATGCCGCAGCGTAACTGCCTCACGCGCAAAAGGCAGCGCCAGAAAAGCCTCTGCCTCCTCTGCCGACATGGGGCCGCCCTGCAAGCTGAGGCTCAACGTTGAAGAAGGAGAAAGCGCATCCAGATACGCTACATCCGCAAAACACAGGTAGCGCTTGGCCGCCACGTGCAGCCGGATGGGTTCGATCACAGCGGCAGGCAGATGCTGCGCGAGCATTCGATCGGCCAGCTCTTCGTGCCGCGTATCCAATCCCTGCTCCGCGACATCCTCGCTCTCCCGATGCAGCAGATGCCCCACATCGTGCAGCAGCGCCGCCGCAATCAATGCATCGGAGTTTGCCGTCTGCTGCGCAAAATACGCCGCCTGCAGGCAATGCTCCAGCACCGTGACGGGCTCTCCAAAATACGATTCGCCGCCGCGGCTGGCCATCAGCTCGATCACAGATTCCGGAGTATCGATCGCCGCTCCCTTCGCTTCCATGCCTGTCATCCTTTGGTCTCCTCTGTATGCATGTCTACGTCTCTCAGCCGCAGCTGGGCTTCGCGACGCTGGCTCAGAGCCAGAATAAGCGCCACGATTGCAGTCAGCAGGCATGTAACAGCCAGCGCCACAAAGGCATTGCGCCAGCCATAGACTACCGTGATCCGCGCCATGGTGTCTCCCGAGAGCACGCCGGCCAGATACCCCACGCCATCGATGATGCCCGCAGCGGTCGCGCTGCCCGTTTCGCCCCCAAAGTCCATCGACATGGCCCCGGCAAGATAGGAGTAGGGCCCCATCAGCAGAAAGCCCACCAGCGCAACCAGCGCAACCGGAATCCACGCGCTGCCGTGGCCCCGCACCTGGGCCAATGCCAGCAGGCAAACCGTCGCAGAGGCCAGTCCGCCAAAGAGAACGAGGCTACGCCCGTTTAGCCCCAGCCTGTCGCTCAGAAATCCGGCCACCAGCACCGACACTCCGCCGAAGAGCGGGAAGAGCGCGCTGTTGCTCGCCGCATCCGCATTCGACAGCCCGACGTATTCGGCGAAATAAGTCGGCGTCCACAAGTTGAACGTCTCACGCAGCAGGGTTGTGCCCAGTGACAGCAGGCAGACCATCCAGAAGAACTTGCTCGCCAGCAGCGGCCGCAAAATCGCCGCCAGTCCCGGCGTGCGCCCCGGCTTCTTTCCGCTCTTCGTCTCTTCCGCTGCGTACACGTTCAGCGGATTGGCAATCGGCGCCGGCAGCCCGCGCTCCTGCGGTGTCTCCCGCAGCAGTAGCAGGTTGGCGATGAAGAGCGCGGCCAGCAGCCCCGCGCCAGTGAAGAAGACTCCCCGCCAGCCCACGCCGGCGCGCAATAGCAGAGCCATGATCTCGCGTGCCGCGGCATCGCCGAAGAGGTAGCTCAGGCTCAGCACCGCCATCACCGTGCCGTAGATGGAGTAAGAAAACCACCGCGACGAAACCTTGACCAGTCCCACCCACCCCGAGGACTGAAAGAGCCGGTTGCCCATCCAGGCAAAGGTAAAGATAGGGAAGCCGCCGCCCATCGCAAACAGCGTGGTAAAGATCACCGCCCCACCCATGCCTGCCAGAAAATTGTTGCGTCCGCCGAAGATGTCCGCCAGTGAGCCAGAGACGAACTTTCCCAGCGCATAGGCCAGCACTCCGGCTGAGGCGATAAAGCCCAGGCGCACCTGCGCAACGTTGGCAGGAATTCCATGCTGGCCCAGATCGCGGATCAGCAGCGGAAGCACCACCGACAAGTCGGACCGGCAGAAATAGTAGCCCGAGTACCCGAGCACCAGCAGCGTAATGGTCAGGACGTGCCAGCGGGTGATTGGCGCAGTCGCCGGAATCGCCGGTTGGGGAGTCAGGACAGGAATGTCTACCGCAGCCTGTGAAGAGGAGCTATCTTGCTGATTGAATGTCATTTGCGCCTGAAAAGCTGAGATCGGCAGGGTACCGCGAGTTGCCCTCGTTGGCACAGCCTGAGAGCGCTTGTGCCAGGTTTGAGAGCTGCTTCGCGCCCTCCTCCTGTTTGGGACTCTGACTTCACAATTAACAAACATTTCTTGACTTGCGATGAAAAGTGTCGGATAAAAGGAGAAATTTCCTCTCTGGGGAATCCAGCCGGTACGCAACCTCAGCCTGTCGGCCTCCGGGATACGAACCCCAGATTCTCTTAACTAGTATTTGTCGCTTCGCTGAACGCATCTTGCAGTTCTCTAGCGGTTGGCTTCCCTGTTTTTCTCCTGGGTTCCTGGGTGGCCGTGTCTTTTCACTCAGTACGGGCTTCGCCCGCGGAGGTAGTTCGTGGTATCTCGCTGTAAATTCTTTACTTTAATCCTGCTTGTTCTATCTTTTTCAACCTCCTTCGCGCTGCAGTCGTCGGTACATCATCCCCTCGACGCCATGACTCCGGAAGAATACTGGACGGTCTATAACGCCTTGCAGTCAGCAGGCAAGCTCGGCGAGAAGACCATCTTCTCGAGCGTCCTTCTGCAGGAGCCGCCTAAGTCGGAAGTGCTTGCATGGAAGCCCGGCATGCCCATTCCACGCAAGGCCGACGTAGTGCTGCTCACCGAGGGTAAATCCTACGCTGCGGTAATCGACATCGCTGCCGCCAAGATCGAATCCTATACCGAACTCAAGAAGGACCAGGCTCCGGTCAGCGAAACCGAGATGCACGGTTACGACGACGTTCTCAAGAAAGACCCCAGGGTTCTCGATGCGCTCAAGAAGCGCAACATCACCGACCTTCGCCTCGTCACCTGCTACGTCACGCCGGCCGGTCACGTCGACCTGCCCGAGCAGACCGAAGGCCGCCGCATCGGCTGGGGTGGTTGCACCTTCTCGTCCAACGCGAAATTCAACTGGGACCGTGAGATTCCCGGCATCTTCTTCATCGTGGATATGAACGAGAAGAAGGTGGTGCGCTTCACCGATTACGGCGCAGTGCCCATGCCCCCCACCACCAGCATCTATGACGCCGATGGCGGCCCGGCATTGCCCGGCACCACTCCCATCCTCATCTCTCAGCCCAATGGTCCGAGCTTCACCATCAAGGATGGCGAAGTCAACTGGCAGAACTGGCATTTCCGTTTTCGCCTCGATCCGCGCGTGGGGCCGGTTGTGAGCATGGTCGGCTACAAGGATGGCGATAAGGATCGCTCGGTGCTCTACCAGGGCTCGCTGGCCGAAATGTATGTGCCTTATCAGGACCCCGAAGAGACCTGGAACTCGCATGTCTTTCTCGACGCCGGCGAATACTTCACCAACACCGGCTCGGGCGGCATCATCAAGCCTCTGCAGGCCGGCGTGGACTGCCCAGCGTACGCCACCTTCTTCAGCGGAACATTTTTCCACGACAACGGCTCCCCGTATGTCCGTCCCCAGCTTGCCTGCCTCTTCGAGCGCGTGAGCGGCGATCCGGTCTGGCGTCACTGGGACGAAGATACCTACGCTGTCTCTGGCCGTCCCACGCGCGAGCTTGTCTTCCGAACAGTCGCTACCGTTGGCAACTACGACTATCTCTTCGACTGGCGCTTTGAGCAGGATGCTTCTATCACCGTCGGCGTCGGAGCCACCGGCATTCTCGAGGTCAAGGCCGTCTCCGATAAGCGTGCGGACGAGATGCCATCCGCCGGTTTGGTGGGCAAAGATCCCCAGGGCAACAAGGTGGAATTTGGCCAACTCATCGCACCGGGCCTTTCAGCCGTGGATCACGACCACTACTTCAGCTACCGGCTCGACCTCGACGTGGACGGCGTCAATAACAGCCTCATGGTCGACAAGCTGGTGCCTTACGAGTTGCCCAAGGCCAACCTGGGCCGCCACTGGATATGGGCGATGAAGCCGGAGATGCTCAAGACCGAAGGCGAAGCCAAGCTCAACGTTTCGATCGAGCATCCGGCCATGTGGATGTTCACCAACGAAGGCGTCAAAAACTCACTCGGCCAGAACACCAGCTTCGCTATCATGCCGGGCGAGACAGGCATCAGCCTGCTGCCGCCCAGCGAGTGGCCGCAGAAGCGCGCCGGATGGTCGGAGCACAACCTGTGGGTCACTCCCTACGATCCCTCCGAGCGCTATGCCTCCGGCGTCTACGTCATGGGCAGCAAAGGCGAAGACTCACTGCCCAACTGGGTAAAGCAGAATCGCAGCATCATGAATACCGACATCGTTGCCTGGTACACGGTGGGATTTCACCATGTGCCCAGGCCGGAAGACTGGCCGCAGATGCCCGTCATGTGGCACACCTTTTCTCTGTCGCCCTTCCAGTTCCTCAACAAGAACCCCACCATGGATTTACCCATGGTGCCGTAACTGGCGAGTCCCTTGAATATAGGGCCCTGATTCAAGTCTCGTGGGTTACGAGACAAAGAGTTTCAACACCGGCAACAGCATACGTCCCGGCATTCGATCAAGCACGAAGCCCGGCCAGAAAACGGCTTGCGAGCCACGCTGACTTCCGCATTCATGCGGCCAGCCGGCGTAGTTCGCAAGCGGAGGTCGATCCGCACCCAGACGCATTTACATACCGTTCATCTTTGTGAGGTTCACGCATGTATTCATCGTTTCCTATGACGCACACACGTTGTAACTCGCATCGATTTCTTCGCGGCCTGCCTGTCATTTTCTTCCTGTGTCTTTTGCTCGCGGCAACTTTGCCGTCGCAGGCGCAATCCACCTTCGGCACCATCCTGGGCACCGTGCACGATTCCAGCGGAGCTGTGATTCCCGCGGCCACCGTGACGCTCGTAAACGCCGGCACCACGGCCCAGCGCGTGCTCGCCAGCGATGCCGGAGGCAACTTCGTCTTCAGCAACATCGACATTGGCACATACACCCTGACAATCACCGCCTCGGGCTTCGAGACCTTCAGCCAGACCGACATCGGCATCACCGCGCGCGAGTCGCGGCACATCGAGGCAACGCTTCAGCTGGGCGCATCCAGCCAGACGGTGACCGTTGTCGCGCAGCAGGAAAACGTCATCACCACTGAGGTCTCGAACCTCGCTGAAACCCAGACCACCGATGAGCTCGTGAATCTGCCTGTCGCCGTCTATTCGCGATCCACCGGCTCGACCAGCCCCATCGACACGCTCACCACTCAGGCCGGCGTGCAGACCGACGATGGCGGCAATCTTTCCGTCATGGGCGCGTCTCCTGCGCTGCTCAGCGTGACGGTCGACGGCATCAGCAGCGTGGGAGTCGAGTACTCCGGTCCGGTCAACGAGATGTTTCCTTCCTTCAACTCCATTGAAGAGATTCGCGTCAGCGAGTCCAACAACAACGCTGAATTCTCCGGCGTCGCCGACATCACCACTGTCTCCATGTCAGGCAAGAACACTTATCACGGCGGCGTCTTCGAAAATCACGAGAACACCATCTTCAACGCCAGCGACACCTTCACTGGAACCACACCCAAGATCATCATGAACGACTTCGGCGGCACGCTGGGCGGCCCCATAAACATTCCCCATCTCTATCGCGGCAAGGACCGCTCCTTCTTCTTCGCCAGCTACGAAGGCCTGCGCCTGCCCCGCGAAACCCCCATCGTAGCCAGCGTTCCCACGCTCGCCATGCGCGCCGGAAACATCCAGGATTATCTCTCTCAGCAGTATTGCCAGACCTCAAGCCCAGCGCCCACCTGCGTCGATGGCAACTACCCGGTCTACAATCCCGACGGCACGCAGATTCCCGATACCACTGCGGTTCCCGTCTCGCCTATCTCCGCCAATCTCCTGCAATACCTGATGCCAGCGCCCAACTACGGGCCGGCCGACTCGTACGTTAACAACTTTCGCGAGAATTTTCCCGCGCCTATTTCCACCAACCAGGGCGACATCCGCATCGACCAGACCATCTCGCAAAAGCAGTCCGTCTTTGCCCGCTTTTCCTACAAGAATCGCCAGGTCACATCTGCCCCCGACACCACCTGCACATTCAACTTCTGCCAGTCCGCCGGCAGTCCGCTGCAGGGCCCGTACAACATCCCCGAGATCGACGAGGGCATGACCTTTGCCCACAACTACGTCTTCACTCCCACTCTGCTCAACGAGTTTCGCGGCGGCTTCAACGCGCAGCACACCTCGACCAACCAGTTCTACAGCACCAGCCAGCTGCTCGATCAGACCGGCCTGACCGTGCCTCAGATCAATACCGCCTGGGCCGAGGCTCCGCAGGTGCTCATCAACGGATTCATGGCTACCGGCGGCGGCAACCCCACCCGTCAGCGCGGCCAGATCATCCAGCTGCTCGACAACGTCACCTGGACCAAGCAAAAGCATACATTCAAGTTCGGCGCGGACTTCAAGCGCCTCAGCGACCACGACGACAACGTCTTCGGCAACTATTCCAGCGGCTGGTACGCCTTCGACGGCTCTTCGACCGTTGGCCAGGTCATCGGCGGCACCGGTCAGCCCGCGGCGGGAGGCAACATCCTCAGCGAGCCATACACAGCCTTCCTCGAGGGCTATCCCGACTACACCGAAGCCGCGACTATCAACAAGCCCACCATGGATGGCGTCGGTTACTCCTACGCCTTCTTCGGCCAGGACGACTGGAAGGTCACTCCCAATCTGACCCTGAACCTCGGCCTGCGCTATGAGCTTCACCCTCCGCTCAAGGAGACAAACTACAACACTGCATTCTTCCTGCCCGATTATGCCGGAGCAGGCACCGACGGCTCCCCCGTCACCGGCGCCGTCGTTGTGCCCAACACCAAGGCCGTCGCCTTCGAGTCCAACGACTTCGAAAACGCCATCGCGCCCACGCCGACGCTCACCGCTTCGCAGGCGGGAATCCCCGACACCCTGCGCTACACCTACAGACAGGACTGGGGCCCGCGCATCGGTTTTGCCTGGCGGCCCTACGGCAACGACAAGACCGTCGTGCGCGGCGGCTGGGGCCGGTTTATCGAGACTCCGCTGGGCTTCTCGCTGGTCTCCGGATGGGCCGTCTCAGCCAGCTACGTCGGCGTCTTCAATCAGGACTATCAGGACGATCAGGTCACGCCTCAACTCTCCTTCAACAATCCCTTTCCGCCGCAGACTCCCGGCAGCGCCACCGGCACCGCCGGCTTCTACTATGCCTTCCCGATTCACTACGTCGACCCCTCGGTGCAGGAGTGGAACCTGACCGTGGAGCAGGATCTCGGCCACGGCATCGGCATGCGCCTCTCCTACACCGGCAACCACGGCAAGAATCTTGAGACCTTCGTCGACCTCAATCAGGTCCCGGCCAACACTACCGGCTATTACAACGCAGTGTCGGCAGGCACACCTGCTCCGAATACCACGCCTGAGTGCGTCTTCGACGATGGCTCCGACGCGGCTCCGTATGAAGTCGCCGACTATCGCCCCTATCCATGCTGGAGCGTCGTCCAGAGTGTCGAGAATCTGGCCGAGAGCAACTACAACAGCGGCACGGTTGAGATATCGAAGCGCAGCGGCAAAGGGCTCACCTTCGACGCCAGCTACATGTTCACGCGCGATCTTTCCGACGCTGCCGGAGCCACACCCAGCGGCTTTGCTGGCGCGGGCGGCAACTTCCTCACCGATCGCTTTCATCCCGGCCTGGATTACGGCAACGTCGCCTACGACCGCCGTCACCGCTTCCTCGCAACCTACCTCTACGATCTTCCCTTCGGCCGCGGGCAGCGCTGGCTCAATGGCGGATCGGCCCTCAACGCGCTGGTTGGCGACTGGCATCTCGGCGGGGTGACCGTATTGCAGAGCGGTCCTTTCCTCACGCCCTATCAGGCCACTTCCGACCCCGCCGGAACCAACATCCTCACCACCATCGGTCAGACTCGCGCGGACATTGTGCCCGGCCAACCGCTCTATGCCACCCATCGCAACACCGGCCAGTGGCTCAACCCCAATGCCTTCGCCATCCCCGGCAACGATCGCGGCTACTTCGGCACAGCCTCGGTGGGCAGCGTGGTCGGGCCGGGCACCGAGATATTCTCGATGTCCCTGCGCAAGGATCTGGCGATCTATGAACACACCCGGCTGGAGGTATCGGTGGAAGCAGCCAATGTCTTCAACCACCGCAACTACGAGCCGCCCAACATGCAGCTCGATTCCGGCGCGTTCGGCGCCATTCCCGAATTGCAGACCGCCGAAGGAGCAGGCCCGCGCAACCTCCAGCTGGGCGCCCGCATCGTCTTCTGACCGGACAATTTCTGACCGGACAATTTCTGACCGGGCAATTTCTGACCAGGCAATTTCTGACCAGGCAATCTGCAAAGCCGGCAATGCCCTGAAGAGAGGTCTCTTCAGGGCATTGTCTTGTGAGTCGAAGATTCGGCGATAGTGTTTTTGCTGAAGCGCCGCTTATTGCCCGCTTCCCTCTGTCAGCGTCACGATGCGATCCACTCCGGGCACGGAGAATTTTTCCACCTTGCCGCTCGGCCAATGCACCTCGATCCCATCCACCGACATCGCCGGGCCCAGGCCAAAATGCGGCCGCTGATCGCTCGATGAAATATAGCTTCCGCCGCTAACGATGTCCGCCCGCTGGCGCATCTGGTTGGCCGTCACGTAGACCGTCGCTCCCACCGCGTCGCGCGGGCTCTTGGGTCCGCCCACCAGCTTCAACTCCAGCCAGTGATTGTGATCCCCATTCACATTGCGCAGGATCACCGGATGCTGGTCTTCCACGTTGATCACCGCGTCCAGCTTGCCGTCGTTGAAGAGGTCGCCAACTGCCATGCCTCGCGAAGGAATCACCAGCGCCAGCCCCGTTCCCTCGACCGCCGGAACCGTCTCGAACTTCTTGCCTTGTGCGTTGTGAAAGAGCAGCGGGCGCTGCGCCCACGTCGTTCCCCACGGGTGCTGATCCACCTGCGGATAGACATGGCCGTTGACCGTCAGCAGGTCCTTCCACCCATCGTTGTCGTAGTCCAGAAAAGCATCGCCCCAGCCGAGAAAGGGAACCGAGACCTCGGCAATGCCCATCTGGTAGCTGATGTCGGTAAAGTTCGCGTCGCCCTCGTTGTGATAGAGAGGCTTGTAGTCGTCTGAAAATGTCGTGTTGTAGACATCCAGCTGGCCGGTATTCTCGTAGTCTCCAACCGCGATACCCATCGTCGCCGTCTCGCGCCCGGCTTCGTTCAGCGCATAGCCCGAGGCATAGCTCACATCGTCGAATGTCCCATCGCCCTTGTTCAGATAGAGGTAGTTTGGCGTGGAGTCGTTGCCTACCAGCAGGTCAGGCTTGCCGTCGTTGTTGATGTCCACAAATAGTGCGCTCAACCCGTAATAGCCGGGCTTGTCGGCCACACCCGCCTTCTCGCTCACATCGGTAAATGTGCCGTCGCCGTTGTTGTGGAAGAGATGGTCCGGCTCGCCCTTCAGTCCATGCGGGCCGCAGTTGACCGCCTCGCCGCGAAACGAGCAGAACGCAAAGGAAACGCCGTCGGCTCCGCTCACTGGAGGATTGTTGCGATCGAAATGCACATAGCCGGAGACGAAGAGATCGAGCTTCCCGTCGCCGTCATAGTCGCCCCACGTCCCGCCAGCCGACCAGTTGCCGAGTGTTACTCCGGCTTTGTCCGCCAGGTCGGTGAATGTGCCATTGTGATTGTTGTGATACAGGCGGTTCTTGCCGTAGTTGGCAACGAAGATGTCCGGCCAGCCATCGTTGTCATAATCGCCGATAGCCACTCCAAAGCCCCAGCGGTCGTTGGCCACACCGGCCTTGGCTGTCACATCGGTAAATGTGCCATCGTGGTTGTTGTGGAAGAGCGCCGCATGAGGCGACTCCTCCTTGCCATCCAGCGCCTTGAAGGTCGAGCCATTGACGAAGTAGATATCCAGCCAGCCGTCGTTGTCGTAGTCGATCAATCCAACGCCCGAGCCATTCGTCTCCAGGATGAAATGCTTCTCGGCCTCGCCCATCTTGTGCGTCCAGTGGGTGATGCCCGCCTTCTCCGAGATGTCCTGAAAGATCACAGGGCCGGAAGACACGAATCCGCCCGCCGTGATTGGCCTCTGGTGGCTGTCAAGCTGCAAAGGATGTGGGGAGCCCGTCGTAGCTCCAGCGCTTGAGGCCGGCTGCGCCCCCTCAGTCGTCTTGTCGATGCTTTGGCCGCCGGGAGTTCCGCTCTGCGCGAAGACGGCTGCCGTTACGAGTGAACAAAATACTGCACCTGCTGTTGCACGAAAGCGAATGCCCCTGAACATGCCAGAAAGTATACGGGGCCACGATAAGTTGGAGCCTCCACCGTTAGGTGGAGGCCGGAAAACCGCCCATGCAGCGCCCCGCCCGGCCTATTGGCCATCAAGCTCATAGGGAACCCCAAACCGGCCGATCTGAATCAGCGGCCGGTCGCCCGGAGGCCAGATGCGCAGCGAGGCGATGCGGAAATTGCCCGGAATCGGATGCGCCTCCGCAACCCCCACCAGCTTGCCGGTCAGCGCCTCGTTGAAATGTACATTCAGCCCATCCCCAGCCGCATTGCGCTCCCAGCCCAGCGCGTATTCCCCCGGCGGCAGGCTCACGCTTCCGATATGCATCGGCGACTGCACCACCAGGTAATGCGAATACTTGCCATCCGCCGAGTACCCGGCAGTGATCAGCACAATGCCGGCGATGAAATGCCCCTTGCCGTCGGTGATGCCGCTGGCGGTTCGCATCTCCGTCTCGATATGCTCCTTCTCAACGGGAGCCCGCGCCGGCAGCAGCGCCGCCAGCTCTGCATCCGTAGCTGCGCGCCATGCACTCTTCTGCGCCAGTGCAGCCGGCCCATTCGCAGCAAGCGCGCAGCCCAACAGGAGCGCCAGGCACGCCGCCATCGCACCGCATTGCAAGCGTGGTGTTTTCATATGCGAATATCCCCCTTGGAATCCAGCTGCACCAGTCCGCGCTGGATCGCTGCCGTCGCCGCCTGCGTGCGGTCTTCCACGCCCAGCTTGCCCAGCAGATTGTTGATGTGCGTCTTCACCGTAGCCTCTGAAATATCCAGCGCAGTGCCTATCTCCTTGTTGCTCTTGCCGCGCACGATCTGCTCCAGCACATCCTGCTCCCGCTGCGTCAATTGCTCGGTGGCCATGCGCTCCGCCAGCTTCTGCGCAATCGCCGGGGGAATGATCGACTTGCCCGCATGCACCGAGCGAATGGTGGAGATGAGCACCTCCACCGACATCCCCTTCAACAGGTAAGCCCTTGCCCCCGCCTGCAGCGCGCGATAGATATCTTCGTCGCCGTCATACGTCGTCAGCACGATAAACCGTGCATGCGGCTGATCGGCCCTCACCCGTTGAATCACCTCCACGCCGCTCATCTTCGGCAGGCGAAGATCGATCAGCGTGACGTCCGGATGGCTGGCCTCGAACTGTTTCACAGCCTCCGCGCCGTCCGAGGCCTGGGCCACAATCTCGACCCCCTCAACGACGTTGAGCAGGGCCACAAGTCCCTGGCGAACGATGGGGTGATCTTCCACAACTAAGATGCGAATTGGTGTCACGATTGCTCCTTGCCTGGTATTGCTCTTGTCTTGTATTACGTCTTGCCTCGTATTACGAAGCTGAGCCCGAACCTAACCCGGAACACTCAGCCGCACCGCCGTCCCGCTGCCCGGCTGGCTTGTAATACGAATCGTCCCGCGAATCAGCTCGCTGCGCTCCCGCATTCCGGTCAGGCCGTAATGGCCTTCCAGCTGCTCTGGTTCCATCGGGCCACCTTTTGTCGAACCCGCGCCTTCCGAATCAGCCCCGTAAGGCGCAAAGCCCCTTCCATCGTCCTCGACCATCAGCTCCACACCGCGCTCGTCATACTCCAGGCGCACGTTGAGATGGCCCGCCCCCGCATGTTTCTTGACGTTGTGGATGGCCTCCTGGGCGATGCGCAGCATCTCCTGCTCCACATCGCTGGCCAGCGGGCGGTAAGCGCCGTGCACGTCAAACCTGGCCGTCAGCTCGCCGTCTCCCGCCTGTTCCACCGCGCGCCGCAGCCGGATCGGCAGCGTGTCGTCGCCCGAGTCCTGCGAGCGCAGCGCCCAGATCGACCGCCGCGCATCGTCCAGCCCTTCCCGAACCATATCCTGCGTCAGCGCCAGATGTTTCTGGGCCGCCTCAGCGCGGTTATGCCGCAGCAATTCGCCCAGCAGCTCCAGTTGCAGCGAAATGCCCACATAACCCTGCGCGAGGGTATCGTGTATCTCGCGGGCAATGCGGTTGCGCTCCGCCATCACCGCGCCAAACTCCCGCTCCACACGTAAGACGCGCCGCCTCACCACCCAGATCACCAGCGCTCCCGCCGCCAGCACAGCCAGCGCCCGGAACCACAACGTCTGGTAGTAGTGCGGCATCAATAGGAACTGCAGCGAAGCCTGCCGCACGCCGCCCAATCCCACCGGCGTTGCCAGGTGAGGCTCCAGCTCGCAGGCGCCTCCGGCATCCGCAAACCCCTCTTCTCCAAACGCCGCCTGCACGCAGAACTTGTAATCCCCCGGCGAAATATTCGTGTAATACGCCGTCCGGCGCGCTCCCGCCTCCGTCCATCCGTGGTCGAACCCCTGCAGCATGTAGCGATACCGCACCTTCTGCGGCTCCGCCAAACTGAGCCCCACGTAGTCGAACTGGAAGCGCATCGCTCCCGCTCCGATTCTCAGCTCACCGCTGTCGGACACGTCGTGGTCGTCCACCGAAAATCGCTCGATCGCCACCGGCGGAGGACCGGGAAGTTCCGCAAAATGCCCGGGGTCCACCGCAATCACCCCGCGCGGCGTCGTAAACCACAGCCTGCCGTCGCTCGCCTTCACACTCGTCGGATGGCTGTTGCTGCTCGTCTCCCGGCTCCTCAGCCCGTCGGCTGTCGTAAAGTGCGCCACGTGGGCATTGGCCTCGCTGCATCGTCCTGCGTGCGCGCACCCCGAGAGAAGCATCGCATCCACCCGCGTCAGACCGTTGTCCGACGCCAGCCACAGATGCTCCTGGTCATCCGGCACAATCGAGTGAATCGCCAGCGGTAGCGCCCCCCCGCCATTCGCCGCCAGAAACCGCTGCCCATCCCAGAGATTCAATCCGGCATTCTGCGTCCCCACCCAGATCGTCCCGTCGGCAGTCGCGCTGAGCGCCGTAATCACGTTGCTTGAGAGCCCATCGGCGGTCGTGTAGTTTCGCAAGTGCCCATCGTGGAGCCGCGTCAGGCCATTCAGCGTCGCAATCCACAGGTCACCATCGGCCGCCCGCTCCAGGGCGCCCACCAGGTCGCTGCCCAGCCCATCGGAGTGCGTAAAGTTGTGAAAGCTGCCATTCGCCATGTGCGTCAGGCCGCGCCGCGTTCCGATCCAAACCGAGCCGTCCGGAGCCACCAGCAGCGAGCGAATAAAGTCGTCCGGCAGGCCGTCGGCCGAGGAGTAACTTCGCAGCCTGCCGTCTTTATACTGGCCAAGCCCATCCGGAGTGCCGATCCACATCTCTCCGCCCGACCCAGCTGCAAGCGACAGGATCACGTTGCTGGGCAGCCCATCTGCCGTCGTCAGGGCCGAGGCAGTAAGCGCCCCATCGGGAGCCTCCGACAGCCGGCTCAATCCGTTGTTGCGCGTGCCGATCCACAGCGTGCGCCCGGCGTCCTGCACCACCGCTGTCGTCGCATCCGAGCTCAACCCGTCGTTCACGCCAACGATGCGAAAGCGCGCTTCGCGCAAAATGTGCAGCCCGCCCGTCTCCGTGCCGGCAAACAGATCGCCCTCGCGATCCTCCAGCAGGGAGATCACGGCATTGGAAGCCAGCGGATCGGAAGCAGGCAGCAGATGCACCACCGCCTCCTTGCCCCGTCTGCCGTCGATCGAGATGCGCGCCAGCCCATGGCTCGTGCCGATCCACAGGCATCCCTCGCGGTCTGCATACATCGCCTCGATGCGCGAGCCGGGTAGTTCCTTCGCAACCGTAAATCGCCCCAGCATGCGGCCCGCCGCGCCCAGCACCACCGTGCTCTTGCTCGCTGCGGCTACCGTGCCATCCGGGAGCTCTTCGAGAAAGCTCACGCCGTCCGCCGGCAGCATCTCCCGCCCAAGCGTCTTCGCAATCCTGCCGTCGTGCTCCAGAAAGACTCCTGCGCTGCCGGCAATGAGCACGTCCCCGTTGGCTGCCGCCTTTACGTGCGCAGTCCGGTCACTGTCTTTTAATCCCGTCGCATTGGGCTCGGCCTTTGGCCCCGCCTGCCAATGGCCATTGCGATAGACAGCGGCGCCTTGCCCGGTGCCGACCCATATACCGCCAGACCTGTCTGCGGCAATCGAGTTGATCTCGCTTCCCGGCAGGCCATTTTCGCCGTCCACAGTCTGCAGCTTTTCCGCGGACCATCGCGCCAGACCGCCCTGCGTCCAGATCCAGATCGCGCCATCGGAAGGCTGCGCCAGCCCCTGGATCGCATTGCTGGGCAGCCCGTCGCCGGTCGTGAACCGTGTGGCCTTGCCAGCCTTCCATCGCACCAGCCCATCGCCTGTTCCGATCCAAACTCCGGAGTCACCCCCATCCAGCAGGCAGCGAATCTCGGCATCCGGAAACGCCGGCTCGGTTGCATGGTCGAAGATGCGAAAGCTGACGCCGTCAAACCGGGCCAGCCCCAGTTCGGTGCCGGCCCAGAGAAATCCGTCCCTCGATTGCAGCAGCACCGGAACGGTATTTTGCGGCAGGCCGTTCTCCATCGTCCACGCCTGCCTGCCCAGCCGGCTCAGCGGAGTGGCCGGCTCAAGCGCGACGGCCGCCATCGCGCCCGCGCATGCCAGCACGCAAGCATAGCCTAGCCGGACACAACCCGGATGGGCAGCGATACGCCGATGAAATCCAAGCCGCATATGTTGCAATCCAACACGGAATGAACAGGATATGCAACAGGCCAGACCCAAAAAACACTGCCTTTCCAAGCTCCGGCACGGATTAATTTTCCATCTCCATCCAAGGGTGGAGACGCGTCTAAGACTTCCGGCCCAAGACAACCCGCGAATGCATTCGTATCTTGAGAGAGTCTCTTGACTTTATGAGCAGCGACGCCACTCGCGGGTCGCTGCTCCTTTTCTTTTTGGGGGAGTGGAATTATTCATTACCCTGCGCAGGTAGCGGAAGGGCGCAATTGCTGCGCGCTCAGCTGTGGAGTCACTCGGTGAAGGAACCCGGGAAGGCATAATGCAAAAGAGGAATCTTTAATGGCATTTGCACAGCGGAACGGCGTTCGCATTCACTACGAAACCCTGGGCAGCTCCGATAAGCCGGCGCTGGTTCTCTCCCACTCCCTCGGCGCAAGCCTCGCCATGTGGCAGCCGCAGCTAAACGCACTGTCGCAGCATTTTCAGATCGTCCTCTACGACATGCGCGGCCACGGCCAATCCTCAATTCCCGCTGAGCCTTTCGACATCGCGGCGCTGGGCGGAGACGTGCTGCATCTGCTCGATGATCTCGGCATCGCGCAGGCCTGCTTTTGCGGGCTCTCCATGGGCGGAGTCATCGGCCAGTGGCTCGGCATCCATGCGCCTGATCGTCTGTACAAGCTGGTGCTTTCCAGCACCGCCGCAAAGATTGGAACCAGCGATGGCTGGAACACGCGCATTGCGGGCGTGCTCAGCGAAGGCATCGGCCCCATCGTCGCCGGAACAATGGAGCGCTGGTTCACTGCGCCATTTCGCGCCGCGCACGCGGAGATTGTCGAGGCCATCGCATCCACTCTGCGGGCGACCGATCCGCATGGATACGCGGCGTGCTGCGCCGCCATCCGCGACGCGGATTTTCGCGAGAGCGTATCCGCAATTCGCCTGCCTGTGCTGATTCTTTCCGGCACGCACGATCCAGCCACGACTACAGCCGACGGCCGGTTTCTCGCCGATAAGATCGCCGCATCGCAATACATCGAACTGCTCGCTGCGCATATATCCAACATCGAGGCGGCAGACGCATTCACCGCGGCTGTGCTGGATTTCCTGCGCTAGAACCTTACATAGCTGCTATGTAAGTCAGTATATTTTTAGTCTCGAATAAAATAGAGATTCGCGTTGCACAGATCTAAGCGCGGCCGCTTTGCGGGCCAGGCCGAGATTTCTTTCAGACGAGCTTCTGGTTTCTCTGTCACGATTTCTACCCTGCTGCCACTACTAAGGGAAGTCCTAACGAATGGCTGTATCGCGGCGGCTGTGTGGAAGCTCATCGCCTCCGTCGAATCCGGGACGCATCTTGCGGGGAGCCCAATGAAGAGCATGAGAAAACGCCGGTCCAATTTCAGCTTGAACGCGCTGCTCAGCGCCTTTGGCGCTTTCGTCATCGTCTGCCTGGTCACTGCCGGAGTCTTCTCAGCCCTGCGGCGCAGGATCACCGCGTAGCGAGCGCTTCTCATCGTTGATACTCATCGCGCAAAGGGATTTGCAAAGAGCAGCGCCAGCAATGGCCATCTTCTTGACATGGCCCCACGGCGCAGCATAAGGTTCGGGCCATGTAGAAAATGCATGGCCTGCGCTGCGTTTCACCGCACTGCGCGCCGCGGAGGAAACGCATCCTGTGATGAGACGGCTTCTTACCTCGCTCCCTGCTTCGCTTCTCATGTTCTTCGTTGGCGGCAGCGCATTTGTGCATGCGCAGTCGCTGGGTATCTTCGAGGGGCACTCGGATGTGGGCTCGGTTCTGCACCCCGGCTCGGTAAGCTTCGACGCCGCGCATGGCACATACACAGTGACCGGCTCCGGCGAAAACATGTGGGTTGCGAAAGACGCTTTCCAGTTTGTGTGGAAGAAGACTTCGGGCGACCTTTCGCTGGCGGCGGATATTCGCTTTCCGCATGCGGGCACAAATCCGCATCGTAAGGCGGCGCTGCTGCTGCGCCAGAGCCTCGATGCCGGCTCCGCATATACCGATGCGGCTCTTCACGGCGTGGGCCTGACGGCACTGCAGTTCCGGAAGGAGCAAGGCGCGATGACGGCGGACGTGGAGCTCAACTTCGACAAGATCGAGGATGCGCCAACGCGATTCCGCATCGAGAAGCGCGGCGACAACTTCACCATGTTCGTAAGCTTCCATGGCGAGCCTCTGCATCCGGCGGGAGCCACGACGCGCATGCACCTCGAAGGGCCGTTCTACGTAGGCCTGGGCGTGTGTTCGCATGATAAAGACCTTTCCGAAACAGCGGTCTTTTCCAACGTCGTGCTGGAGCCGCTTGCGCCTGAAAATGCATCGGCTGCGTCGAAGCCCGATCTCTACAGCTCGCTGCAGACGATTGCGCTAAGCCCAAGCGCGCGCAATCAGGATATGGTTTTCGCAACACAAGGTCATTTCGAAGCGCCCAACTGGACGCGCGATGGCAAGTCGCTCATCTTCGATCAGGGCGGCCGCATCATGACAGTTCCTGCAACCGGCGGAACACCCCAACCCATCAATGTGGGGCAGGCAACGGCATGCAATGGAAGCCACGGCTTGTCACCTGACGGTAAGTGGCTCGCCATCACTTGCAATACTCCCGGCGCACCGGGCGCGCGTGTCTATATCGTGCCGCTCGGTGGAGGCGAGCCGCGCATGGTGACGCAGAATCCATCCTCGTATTTTCACAGCTGGTCGCCTGACGGCAAGACCATCGCCTTCGCGCGTCCGCATCCCGGTGGCGGCGATTTCTGGAGCATCTCCGTCGACGGAGGCCCCGAAACCAGGCTTACCACCACGACTGGTATCAGTGACGATCCTGACTATTCGCCCGATGGCCAATACATATACTTCAACTCCGATCGCAGCGGCTCCATGCAGATATGGAGGATACACGCCGATGGAAGCAATCCCGAGCAGATCACTTCTGACGAGCGCCAGAACTGGACTCCGCACCCATCGCCCGATGGTAAGTGGATCGTGTTTATCAGCTATGACAAAGGCGTGATGGGGCATCCCGCGAACAAGGAAATCTCGTTGCGGCTGATGTCTCTCAGCGATAGGAAGATCAGCGATCTCGTCGATCTTCTTGGCGGCTCGGGCACCATGAATGTGCCATCGTGGGCTCCCGACAGCTCGCATCTTGCGTATGTGAGTTATGAGCTGGTGGATGCGGCTGCAAAGTAAAAAGGCCGCTCACGCGAGCGGCCTTGCGTTGATCGTGGCTGGATGATTTATTTCAGCGCATCGGCATTGCATGTGGCTGGCGCATCGATGGGATTGCATCGCGCCACGACATTGCCCGGCAGCGTTACCACGTAGTGGCCGTCCCAGCGTGCGGGCTCGTTTACCGGATAGTCGGTGCTGAGCAGCTGCGCTCCGCTGGCCATCATGGCGTCGCGTGTGGATGTATCGTTCACCCGAGCCTGCTTAGTGTCAGAGTCGGTGCGGGCGCGAATGAGATAGCCCTTGCGAACCAGCTCTTCAATGTCGGCAGCGGGTCCGTCGTTGCGTTCGATGAAGGCCGCATCCGGCTCACCGGGCTTGGCATTGGTAAAGAGAACGCGTCCGCGCAAGGATGGGTGGCCTTCGAGATAGATAGGGCCTACGTGCTGCTGATCCATGAGGAAGATGACCTTGCCGCGAGCGTTGGCGAGGGTCGGCCAGTTGCCCGCGAGCACTGCTTGATTGAGCGTTTCGTAGTGGCCGCGCACATCGTCGGGAGTGATGAGTTCCTCGGGCGGAAAGACGGAGCGAATCTCGGCGTCGAGCGCGTCGAATGCCTTCGAGGTAAAGGGCTGAGGTTCGGTCAGATGAATCTTGCTCTCCGGCTCTTTCTCCTTCGTTTCAATCAAGATGAAAATTGGGATATGACCGGGATGTGCGTGCGACCATTGACGAATTCGCTCGAGGCATCCGGTGAGGGGCTGGCAGGTGCTGCGGTAATCGACATCCTGCACATGCATGACCTTGAATCCTGGCTTGGCCATCAGGCCTTCAGGATCGAATTCAGGATCGGCGGGCAGTTGAGCGGCGGCAACGGTCTTCGGCCCGGAAGGATGGGCGTAGAGACCGCCCTTGCTATCCCCGAAGATGTCCAGCTCGATCTGCCGCACGCCGCTGTCGAACTGCTGCTCCAACGGTTGATGCTGGTAGTCGAGCCCCTTGTAAGCATTGGCGTATTTGGCCTGCCACAGCTTGCTCTCGTTGGGTGCGATGCCGGCGTGATAGCTGTTGTGGGTGCCGATGACCTGAATCTGATTGAGCTTGATGGAGCTGTCCGCGGCGGGCGCCTGCGCCTGGGCGATAGTGAACGACGCTGCGCAGGCGAGCAGGCAGATACTACGAGAATGCAAAAGCATGTCTTTGTCCTTGAAGAAATGAAACAGTAAGTCGAGCTTGTTATTGTAAGCGGCGCGGAGGGGCTATCAGACAGCGCGATAGGGCTGGCTGTAGTGCGTGGACCACTCGACCAGGTCCGCGTTCATAAAGCGCCATGTGCCTTGCTTCGAATCGATCTCCATGAGCATGTAGGCGTTGGGATCATAGCGCGTGGCGGCCATCACGTAGTGCTGCGGCCCGTAGGTGTGGGCGAAGTCGATCCACTTGTGCATGTGGCCCGAGGTGACGAGCTGGATATTGTCCTTGTACTTGCGCAGCAGCGGATACAGGCCATAGTCGCTGAACTCAGTGGGGACATCCTGAATGAGCGGGTAGTGAATGAAGACGAAGGTGGGCTTGCGCTGCTGGAGCTGGGCTTCAAACCAGTGGAGCTGCTCTTCGCCGAGCGATCCGATGTTGGGGTTGAAGTCGGGAGCGGTGTGATCCTGCGTGCTGCCGAGAAAATTGTTGAGATGAATAAACTTGTAGCCTTTGTAGTCCAGCACCGAGTAAGGGTCGGCGTTGAACTTGGCCTTGAAGAGCCGGTTGCTCATCTCGCGCGGCACATGGCGCACATCGTAGTCGTGATTGCCGAAGCCAAGATGCACGGGCATCTTAAAAGCGTCGGTGATGGTCTTGGCGTTGTCGAGGCGCGTGGTGTTTTTGAAGTAGAAGTCGTAATCGGTCGAGGGGTAATTGTGGAAGTAATCGCCGATCAGGAAGACTTGTTCGATGGCCGGCTTGAGCGAGTTGATCAGGTCGCGCGCGGCGATCAGGCGAGGCGTGGTGACGAGGATGCTTTCGTTATCCTCGACACCGTTCTCGCTGCCCTTGACGTAGTAGCTGTCGATGATGTGGGTATCGGCGACAAAGGCGATGTAGAACTTGCTGGATGAGGCCGCCGCCGCAGTCTGCTCAGCCCACAATTTGCGGGTGAGCAGGCTGCCAAGCGATGCGCCGGCGAGGGTGGTGAACTCTCTGCGATTCATAAGCGACGGCCTCTCCTGTTGGTTAGAAGTTGATCTTGCCGGCGAACTGCAGTACGCGGGACGGGAAGGTTGAGCCGGCGGCGACAATGCCAAAGGTGCTGGCGCTGCTGACGTTGCTCTGCGGGAAGGCGTAATTGGTCTGGTTGAGGATGTTGAATGCCTCAACGCGGAAGTCGAACTTGACGTTCTCAGGATACAGGTCGAAGGACTTATGCAGGCCGAGGTCAAGGTTGTAGAAGTTGTCGAAGCGCACCGAGTTGCGGCCCGCGTCGCCATAGGGATGGTTGACGTCGGGCACGCTGAAGACGGTGCTGTCGAGCGCCAGCAGATCCTGGTTGCCGCCGACCTTGAGGCGCTTGCTGCCGTGAAGCACGGGGTTGCCGGCAAGCTGGTTGGGACGCTGTGTCAGCAACGGGCTCACCTGCTGGAAGCTGTTGGGCGAGTAGGTGATGTTGACGGGCAATCCGCTGCTGGCGCTGTGGATCGCCGTCAGTTGCCAGCCGCCCAGGGCTTCCTGCAGCAGGTAGTTGGCGCTGTTGCCGAAGGTGCGTCCGTGGCCGTAAGGCAGGTCATAGACGATGGAGAGAACGTTGTTCAGCGGCTGGTTGTAAGCCGAGGGGCCGAACTCTCCCCTGGGATTGGCGAGGTTGATGCGCGAGTTGTCGCCGTCCGGAGTGTCGAGATGGCCGGCCGCGTTGTCGATGGCGCGCGAGTAGGTGAAGGAGTCAAGTAGATAAAGACCATGTCCGGTGCGATGCTCGACCTTGGTCTGCAGTCCGTTATAAGAGAGGCTACCGGCAGGCAGAGTCTCTTCGATGGTGGTGAAGGTGGGGATGGGACGGCGCGCCGCGAGCGAAAGGCAGCCCTTGGTGTTGGAGGGGTTGCAGGTACTCGTCATCGCGTTCGGCGCTGCCTGGTTCAGATCGGCCAGCACCTCAAGCTTGACGCCGTGCGAGCCCACGTAGGAGGCCTCAACGGTGGTGGAAGGGCCGAGTTGCCGCTGCACGGTGAGGTGATAGGCCTGCACGTAGCCGGTAGGCAGGTCCTTGGGAATGTAGCGAGCCTGTGTGGAGAGGTTGCTCTTGGCAGTGACATTGGTGGGGCTGGCAAGGTTGGTCGGATAGCCCTGGGTGGTGGTGCGGAAGCAGGGAGTCGGGTTAGCCGGATTGAAGTCCGCGCCGGCCTGGTCGTCGGTGCAGACAGGCAGCACCGCCTGCGATGCTCCGGTGACCGCAATATCGGCAAACTGCGGAGCCTGAACGATGTTGGTGTTCACGATCGCCGGCAGGTTATAGACCAGCAGGTTTTCGCCGCCTTCGCGGTTGAACTGTGCATAGCTCAGGCCATAGCCGGCGCGAACAACAGTCTTGGGATCGATGGAGTAGGCCACGCCGATGCGGGGCGCAAAATCGAGCTTGGGGGTATTGACCAGGGCGCGGTCATAGATCGAACCGTTCTTGGCGGTGATGAGCGACTGCGTACCCGGATCGTAGTTGGCCAGCAGGTTATGCGCCTCCCACTGCGGTGTGACCAGCTCGTAGCGCAGGCCGGCGTTGACGGTCAGTTTGGAGTTCAGGCGAATGTCGTCCTGGAAGTAGAAGAAATTCATCCGCTGTCTGAGGTGGACGATGACGAAGTTGTTGAGCTGGAAGGTGTCGCGCGCTCCGAAAAGGAAGTCCGCCAGGGCAACGGCTTCTTTCGTTCCCGTGTCGGCGCTGCTCAGTGCGCTTGCCGTGGCGCCGGTGTAGCTGAATCCGCCGTTGTAGGTGTCCTGCCCGTAGGTCGGGTTGAAGTCGTCAATCTGGGTGAAGATGGACTGGAACTCGTAGCCGACCTTATAGGTGCTGCGGCCGTGGATCTGCGTGTAGTGGATCTTGGGGTTGTATATGTGGGGGTTCTGGAACTGGGGATTGCTGCCCTGGTTGCCAAATTGCGAATAGTTGGCGACGCTCTGCACGTTCAGGCTGCGCACAACCCTGGGATCGGTGGGCAGGCCGGGAATGCCGGTCAT
>DATAZR010000066.1:0-37488 GCA_036271955.1 Acidobacteriaceae bacterium | reverse complement strand
CACGAGCACAGTTGTTTCCTGTGCGTGAACCGTCATCGCCAAGGTGGAAGCAACAGCAGCCACCATCGACGCAATAGCAAAGCCTCTTCGAAGTCTCATACTCATGTCACAAATCCCTTCAGTGAAAAATTACGGAATGATTCGGATGGCGCGGGGTAAACCGTCCTCGCCAACCGCAAACTCAGCAAGCAATATTCGCGATGCATTCTCAGCCGGCACTTCCAGCCCATACTGCTGCAGCGAGCTCTGTTCAATTCGCATCCGCACCAGGCTCAATGCGTAGGCCTGAGGCAGTCCTTCGCTTGCCGGCAGAGGAATGAAATCCGCCAGCGACACCTCTTGCGAATCGGCCTGTCGATCCACCGCAGGCCCATGCGAATGTCGAACTGAAGTCTGCTCAGCCCGATGTTCCAGCTCAGGAACTTTCGCACTCACGTTCTTCGGCAACGTCTCTTGCGTCGGGCCTGCATGAGGCTCAGGGTGAGGCTGCGCACCTAGCGTACGCGCTTCGTTCACAATGCCAGCCCGATGCATCCTCCACTCCGCCGCGCCCAGCAGCACCAGCGCCAGCAACGCAGCACTCAATCCCCACGCCCATACTCGATTCCGCCCCGCGTTTCCTACGACCCTGGCTCTTCGCTCAGCCTCAGCGCTCAACAGCGATTCCAATCCTGCCGGAGCCTTTACCGTGCGATGTTCCTCGCGCAGCTCGGCGAAAACTTCATCCAGCTCGCTCTTTGGTTTCATCTGCATTTCTTCTCCGTTCCCGCGCCAGCCATGCTCCCTCGCATCAGCGCCGTCAGACGCGCTTTCGCCCGATGCAGTCTCGACCGCACCGTCCCAATCGGAACCGCCAACACCAGCGCGGCCTGCTCATAACTCATCTCTTCCAGTTCGCACAGCACAATCACTTCCCTCAGTGGCAGCGCCAGTTCATCCAATCCCTGCCGCACCGCCGCCACGGCCTCCTGGCGGATCAGCCACGTCACCGGACTGTCCTCCGCCGACTCAGCCTGCGGCGCATCCTCATCCTCAGCGCACGAATAATCGAACCGCTCCAGATGCTTCCACAGCTGCCTCCGCGCAATACCGCAGAGCCACGTCGCCAGCGCCGCCTTCTCCGGATCGAAGCGATCCAGCTGGCTCAGCAGCGCCAGAAAAACCTCCTGCGTAACCTCTTCGGCAATCGCCTCATCCCGGCCCATGCGCAGCGTGAACCGGTACACCAGCCCGCCATGCCGCCGGTAGAGCGCAGCCATCGCATCGCCGCTGCCCTTGAGCGCCGCCTGATGTAGCTCCACATCGCTCAGCTCAGCATCGCTCTGCCCGTCGCCTCGATGTCTGCCCATCAACCGCTCAAACATAGGTGTCCATGATTACGCCATTGGACGAAAAAGTTCCGCATAGGGCGGAAATCACTGCGAATATCACAAGCAGTTTTGCTTGGGTCAGACTTTCGCTTTTTCTTCTAGTATTTGCATCCCCAATCCTGCTACAATCCCACCAATATGCGATTCATGTTTTAGGGTTTTTCAGCCTGAAACACAGGCTTGAAAAGCCATGAGCCGCAACAGGAGAAACCACAGATGGGTATCGCGGAAGACCGTGCCAGGGCAGTAGAAAGCGCACTCAGCCAGATTGAAAAGCAGTTCGGCAAAGGCTCCATCATGCGCCTCGGAGCCAAAGACGCCATCGTCCCCATCTCCGTCATCTCCACCGGCTCCATCAGCTTCGACGCCGCACTCGGCGTTGGCGGTGTGCCTCGCGGCCGCGTCATTGAAATCTTCGGACCTGAGTCCTCGGGCAAAACCACCATCACCCTCCAGATCATTGCCGAGGCCCAAAAGGCCGGCGGCCTGGCAGCCTTCGTCGACGCCGAGCACGCTCTCGATCCCGTCTACGCCCGCAAACTCGGCGTAGACACCGACAACCTGCTCATCTCTCAGCCCGACTACGGCGAGCAGGCCCTGGAAATCACTGAGGCGCTCGTCCGCTCCGGAGCCATCGACATCCTGGTCGTCGACTCTGTCGCCGCCCTCGTTCCCAAGGCCGAGCTCGACGGCGAAATGGGCGATTCCCACGTTGGCCTGCAGGCCCGCCTCATGTCTCAGGCGCTGCGCAAGCTCACCGGAACCGTCTCCAAGTCGCGTACCTCGCTCATCTTCATCAACCAGATCCGCGAGAAAATCGGAGTCATGTTCGGCAACCCCGAGACCACCACCGGTGGCCGCGCCCTCAAGTTCTACTCCTCCGTCCGCATCGACATCCGCCGCATCGCCGCTGTCAAAGAAGGCGACGTCGTTACCGGCTCCCGCACCAAGGTCAAGATCGTCAAGAACAAGGTCGCCGCGCCCTTCCGCGAAGCCGAATTCGACATCCTCTACGGCGAAGGCATCTCCCGCGAAGGCGACGTACTCGATCTTGCTGTTCTGCACAACATCGTCGAGAAATCCGGCGCGTGGTACAGCTACGACGGCGAGCGCATCGGCCAGGGCCGCGAAAATGTCCGCGGCTTCCTCAAAGATCACCCCGACATCTTCACCAAGCTCGACTCCCAGGTCCGGACCAAGCTGGGCATCGGCGCCACCTCGAAAAACGTCGAAGCTCCTGTTCCAGCAGTTCCCGCCGACGGCCCCTCGGCCGCCCAGCAGGCCGTCCGCAAGAAATAGCGCGATAGAAAGAAATCTACAGAGGCGGTCTCCACTAGAGGCCGCCTCTTTTTTTTGTTTTGACATGAGTAGAGTATGTATATAATGTCATGTATGTAAGGAGCCTTTAAACTATGGCACCGACAGATAAAACAAAAACTCATGTCATTCGAGCTTATGTAGAGCCCGCTCGGCAGCGCGGCGAAAAGACAGTGCAGGTACGCGTCGGGAACGTATTGAAAGAACTTGGGTGGACTAACAGGACACCCTCGGTTTTCTCTACTCTGTCGTCGCAGGCATTTCTGCGCGATGCCGGCCTGGAACTGATCGAGAAGAAAGGCGGACCCCCCTCTGGAGGCCCCAGCACAACAGTCCAGTTTCTCTATCGAATAAAGTCTGAATCCGATAGCGCAGTTCCAGTCAGAGGAGATTCAGTAGCTTCCAACAGCCGCGGTCTCGAAGCACTGCTCGATCTGTTTGGAATCTTTAAAGAGGAGTACAAGGCTCTGGGCGGAGGGGATGCTTACCTGCAAGCTGAGCGGAATGCATGGGGGCCAGATCCATGGGAGCGTCTGGCCATCGAAAGAACGTCAGTGCCATCGAAGATCGGGGAGGAAAAGTGAGTCGCATCTACTGGGATTCCATGCTCTTCGTCTACGCACTGGAAGAAAATCCCACATTCAGCCCTGCTGTCCGCCGCATCCTTCAGTCGATGATCGAACGCGGAGATACGCTTTGCACCAGCGTCTTTAGTGTTGGGGAAGTATTGGCAGGTCCGCGTAAGCTGAGTTCGCACTCAGGCGCCGACCGGGTAAAGCAGTTCTTCGCCAGCAAAGTTGTGGAGGTCTTGCCCTTCAACCTCGATACTGCGGATCGTTTCAGTGTGATTCGTGCTGAGACTGGAGCCCGCCCCGCCGACGCTATTCATTTGGCAACAGCTGTGGAAGCGCACGCCGATTTGTTTCTAACCAACGACAAGAAGCTGCACAACATGAGGATTCGAGGGATTCCTTTTATCGCGGGTCTCGACGGAAAAATATTCTGACCGAAGAGCCAAGGAGAAACAGACAGTAGAGTTCGGCGCTTGCATCACTCATCAACGGACAGCACGACCTCTGTCCGCTGCTAAAATGCGAGGAGTCGTAGTCAAGGAAAGCGTATCCCATGGGCGTCAAAGCCATCTATCCCGGCACCTTCGATCCGCCCACCAACGGTCATCTCGATCTGATCGCGCGCGGTTCCAAGCTCTTCGAACACCTGACCGTCGCCATCCTCAACAACCCGGTGAAGAATCCCCTCTTCACCGTCGAGGAGCGCGTCGAGATGCTCAAGGAATCGACGCGCCAGCTGGGCAACGTCTCTGTCGATACCTTTGAAGGCCTGATGGTCGACTTCGCCCGCCAGAACGGCGCCACCGCCGTCCTCCGCGGCATCCGCGCCATCACCGATTACGAATACGAATTCCAGATGGCTCTGATGAACCGCCGCCTCGCTCCTGAAATCGAAACCGTATTTCTGCAGCCAGCTGGACGCTATTCCTTCGTAAGCTCGCGCCTGGTCAAAGAGGTAGTCAGCTTCGGTGGCAAGGTCGACGGCCTGGTGCCTTCCAACGTAGCCAAGAGGCTCATCGGCCGGATGCGTAAGTCATAAATTCATCGCGCTCAAAGATATAGCTACTAGTTATCCGAAGGACTTACTAGCCAGCTTAGTCGCCACTTACTGCCCCATGGTGTAGATAGCGACCTTCGAACCCTCCATCACAAAGCGATAGTTCTGCACCCGATCGCAGGAGACAGGCAGCGCCGTCGGCGTATGCAGCAGGTTGTAATCCCGCTCCGTATATCCGGGCGCAAAGTCGTCATCATAGCGAATAGCCAGTGGTGGAGAGTGGCTGAGCCCCTCGCCATAAGGCCACCAGATCTTCACCTCCTGGTTAGGCGGCAGCTCGCGCTTGATCCACTTCAGAGCTCCCCAGCGATAATCGAATGTCAATGCATGTCCCGTCGCATTCACCAGGCACGCACCGTCCGCCTGCATGGTGCCTGAGAGCGGCGGAGCCGGCATCTGCGAAGCAGCCTGTGGCGTGCGCGGCGCCTGCTGAGGTGCAGGCTGAGGCGAGACCTGGGGCGCTGGCTGAGGTTCCGCCGGCCGGGGCGGCGGAGGATAAAAATGCGGCGTTGGATAAGGGTCCGCCTGCCCCTCGCCCTGCGGTACAGGTGCTGGAGCCTGCGCGCCATTGGCCTGTTGATCGGCGTACTGCTTCGCAAGGTCGGCGGCCACGCTGGCCAGCGCCTTCGTCGTAGCAAACGGAGCCACCAGGAAGTGATTGTCCTTGCGCACCACGATATCCTGCAGCCCTCCACTGCGCACCAGAAAAGCAAGCTGCACCCACAGGTCGCTCTGGTCTACTTCACTCTGCCCATCCAGCGTCACCAGGATGTTGAATCCCCCATCGGCCCCTTCGACGCCGTCAAAGGAGAAGTCCCGGTAGGTCGCTGTCGGCCATGCCGCCTTGTATACGGCTTGCGCCATCGACGAGATAAATGCCTCGATGCTTTTGCGGTCATCCGGATTGGGCACGCTGCTCTGGTCTTGCGCGACGGCTGCCGACGCCAAAGCCAGCAGCAGCACACACAGGTACTTGCGGAGAGTTGCGCGGGGAACGATTCTCATCGGCGCGATCCCTTTTGTGTTCTAACTCAATTTTCCAACGTGCGGGAAAAGTCGAGTATAGCTCTAAGTGAGCGAGCAAGAGATTTTGTTACACGAAAGAAACCTCTGACAATAGGCTTGTCATCCGAAGAGGCGAAGATAGGACGAATCGGCCCCGGAGGAGACGGGGGGGGAGGGGTATTTATTATCTCGCCAACAGCAGGAGATTCGCACCGGCATAGCACCGAAGGCAAAGATGCCCTCACATGGCATGGCGGAGAATCCGCAAATGGCTATTGCGATTATGCGCGTTTAGGAAATAATTCGATGCAAACGGTAGATGGGTTTTAGATCGTTGATGCGGAACGAGTTGCACGTCGCCCAGGAGCGAGGCTCCTTGACAGGCAAGTGAGCGAATTCGCGGAGGCTATGTGACGGGAGGAAGAGTGAAGAAAAATCTTAGACTGGTGATTGCGGTTGCGGCGATGGCGCTGCCGTTGAGGGCTGCCGTGCAGACTGAGGCCCAGGCGAAGGATCAAGTCAAGTCCAGCATCACTGAGGAAGAGCTGATGCAGCGGACGCGCGAACTTTACAAGGGTGTCGATGCCGGCAACCCTTCGGCGTGGAAGAAGTACTTTGCCGACGACTGCCTGTACTTTGACGAGAAGGGCCACGCGCTGACAAAGGCGGCGCTGGTGGCCGACGTGACGGGCTTTCCTCCTGGATACTCAGGCCATCTGCAGCTGGCCAAGGCGACCAGCTTCATCGAAGGCAACGTCGCCATCCTGGGCTTTGACATGGATGAGCAGGAAACCATCTATGGCCAGAACATGACCGCACGCTATCACGAGACGGATACCTGGATGCTGCGCAACGGCGAGTGGCAGATCGTAGCCGGACAGGTACTGAGGTACTACGAAGATCCGCACATCGGCGCCGCGCAGCCTGCCCGGTACGCCGATTACATCGGAACCTACGAACTAGCCCCCGGCAAGCAGGCGACGGTCTCTGTCGAGGGCGAACGGCTCTACTACCAGAAAAGCGAATCCCGGCCCGGCGATGGAAAGAAGGTCGAACTATTCCCTGAAGCCGACCCGGTCTACTTCCGCAAAGGAGTGGAAGGCCGCATGCTCTTCCGCCGCGACGAAAGTGGCAAAGTCACCGCCCTGATCGACCGGCGGAACAATGAGGATGTGGTCTGGAAGAAGGTCGGCTAGAAAATCGAAGTCCGGTCAGGCTACGGCCTGTGGGATACGCTGAACTCGAATCCGTTTTTCACGCTTGCGCGTCTGGGCTATGTCATAGGCTGACTGCATGCGCATCAGGGTTTCCATGCTGACACCAAAGGCTTTTTCGATGCGCAGGGCCATGTCTCCCGACAGGCTTGCCTTGCTGTTGAGCAGGCTTGAGAGTGCGGGGCGCGACACCTGAAGCGCGGCTGCAGCCGCAGTCACCGTAAGGCCTGAAGGCTCGACGATCTCGGTGCGGATGAAATCTCCGGGATGGGGTGGATTCTTGATGGGCATGGCGAGCTCCTTTCGAGCTAGTGATAGTCTTCCAGATTCAGGTCGCAGATTTCGCGTTCTTTGAGCTCAATCCAGAAAGTCAGACGGCGGTTTGCAGTCACGCTCAGACTCCAGGTGCCCTTGCGGTCTCCGGTTAAGGTGTGGACTTTCCAGGAGGGAAGCGCGCGCAACTCTTCCGGATCATCCATGTTGTCCAGAAAGGCCAGCATCTTGCGGAGCTTGTCCGCGGTTTCCGGCGGAACACCCTTGGCATTGTCTTCTTCGTAGAGCCGCTTCAGACCTTTGTGAGCGAAACTACGAATCTTCATCGAATCGACTGTAGCCTGTTGCTTAACACTTGTCAATCCAGGTGCTAGACTGACTTGGAATAGGTATGCGCAGGAAAATTATGGCGATTATGCACAATCCGCCGCATCCGGGTAAGGTTTTGCAGGAGTATCTGGGAGAACTTGATGTCTCTGAGGCGGCAATGCGGCTTGGGGTTTCGCGGACTACATTGTCGCGGGTGCTGAATGGCCGCGCGGGGATTTCTGCGGATATGCCGCTGCGGCTTTCGGTTGTGTGGGAAACGTGAAAAGATAGTAGTGCTATGGCTACTTCTGTTCTTTCAGAGCGCAAGGTGTTTGCTGACCGGATCGGTCGGATTGAGGTTTCGGCTACGATGGCTGTCGCTGCCGAGGCTGCGAAGTTGCGGGCTCAGGGTGTGAACCTGGTGGATTTTGGGGCTGGTGAGCCGCATTTTCCCACTCCGCAGCACATCAAGGACGCGGCGATTGCGGCGATTGAGGCCAATTTCACGCGCTACACCGTGGTGCCAGGGATTCCTGAGCTGCGCAAGGCGATTGTCGAGCGCCATGCCTGCGACTTTGGTTCGGATTACGGCGTGGACGAGACGGTCTTCACGACCGGCGAAAAGCTGGCGCTGTTTAACGCGATCCAGGTACTGGTGGAACATGGCGACGAAGTGATTTTGCCGGTGCCGTACTGGGTGAGCTTCAAGGACATCATTCAGTATGCGGGCGGCAAGGTGGTCTACCTTGAGACCGACGAGGCGCAGAGCTTCCGCATTACGGCCGACGCGATCGAGGCGGCGATCACTCCGCGAACCAAGGCGATCATTTTGAATTCGCCGTCGAACCCGGCGGGCAACGTGATCGACGGCGCCGACCTCGAGCGCATCGTCCGCGTGGCACATAAGCGCGGCATCTATCTCATTCTCGACGAGTGCTATGTCTATCTGAACTATGAGTCGAAGCCGGTTTCGGCGGGCTCGTTCAGCTGGGCAAAGGAGCACTTGATCGTGCTGGGTTCGCTGTCGAAGACCTATGCGATGACCGGCTGGCGCGCCGGCTATGCACTGGGGCCGAAGGCGGTGATTGCGAACCTGTCGAAGCTGCAGTCACAGCAGACATCGAACACCACGAGCTTCGTCCAGAAGGGCGCGATTGCCGCGCTGGCTGGTTCGCAGCAGTGTGTCGAGGAGTTTCGCGCTGAGTTCAAGCTGCTGCGCGACTACATCATCGGCGCGCTGAAGACGATTCCCAATGTGACCTGCACGGTGCCTGCGGGCGCTTTCTATGTGTATCCGAACATGAGTGCTTACATCGGCAAGGGCGGCATCAAGTCCGCGACGGAGCTGGCCACGCGGCTGCTGCATGAGGCGCATGTGGTGGCGGTTCCGGGCGAGGCGTTTGGAACGCCGCATCATATCCGGCTGTCGTATCCCGTAACCCGGGAGACGATCGATGAAGGCGTGAAGCGGATGCGGGAGTATCTCACTAAGCTGTAGACCTCGATTTGCTACTTTCGATCCGGCATCCCAATCCCAGGTCTCAGAAGTGAGACATGGGGCACCCGTTTTCGCGGCAATTGACGCTGGGCACAGAGCGCGGTAGGCTGATTTCAGCGCGCAGGGCGCATCCGGTCCGCGGGAAGGGCAGTGCCCACCTACACAATCTGACTCAGTGGTAACGAAACTTCTTTCAGCCTGACGCGTGCGGACTCCAGGCATAACACCGAAAGGAGCTTCGTATGTCGTTTCAATCCCGTGAGCTGCCGCGCGTTCCGAGCGTGGAGCAATACAAAAAACAAGCCAAAGAACTGGTCCGCTTCCGCCGGGAAGCAGAGGCCGATCCGTCGAACCAGAAGCTGGCTATTCAGCTTGCACGGCTCTTCAAGCTGATCCAGCAATACCATCCGGAGTTTCGCAGCAAAACCGAGGCCGAGATTCGTGAGGCGGAGTTCGCGCTCAGCGATGCGCAGCTGGTGATCGCTCGCGAAAACGGCTTCGCCAGCTGGCCAAAGTTTATCCACGCCATCGAAGCTCGCCGGGCCGGAGCCGAAGCGCAAGACAATCCAGAAGCGGCTTTCCTGCGTGCAGCGAGCGTTCCTCGCGGCGAGGACCATGACGGAGCTTCTGCGACCATCGATGCCGCAGAAGCTGTGCGCAAGGCTCATCCCGGCGTCGAAACCGGCAGCATCTGGGCTGCTGCGGTTTACGGCGATCCCGCCGTGGTCCGCCGGTTCCTGGCCTCGGACCCGGCTCTCGCCAGCGAGCGCGGCGGTGTTTACGCCTGGGATGCGCTGACCTACCTCTGCTTCTCGCGCTACCTGCGAGGGCTGCGCCAGGATGAGGCGCGCTCCAGTGGATTTGTCGACGCGGCGCGTGCGCTGCTCGATGCCGGGGCAGATGTAGACACCGGCTGGTTTGACGGTATCGGCGAGCCTACGCCGTCCTTTGAGAGCGTGATCTATGGCGCGGCCGGGGTTGCACAACATACAGAGCTGACGCGCCTGCTGCTCGAGTATGGAGCTGATCCCAATGATGAAGAGACCGCCTATCACGCAGCGGAGAACTACGAGCAGGGGCCGGTGCGCGCGCTACTTGAGAGCGGCAAGCTCAACGAAGAAGGCAAGACCACGATCCTGGTTCGAAAGGCCGACTGGCACGACCAGGAGGGAGCACAGCTTGTGCTGGAGTTTGGCGGCGATCCGCATCGAGGCACACGGTGGAAGACCACGGCTTTCACCTGGAGCGTGAAGCGCGATAACTCGATCACGCTGGTGGAGACGATGCTGGGCGGCATCCATGGGCCACTGAGCGAGCAGCCGGAGGCAGTCCAGTCCTCGATCAATGCTGCTGCAAAGCTGGCCGTGCAGCGGGGCCGGCCCGATGTGCTGGAGTTGCTTGAACAGCGCGGCCTTCTGCCGGATTTTTCAGGCCCGGAGTTCGCTGGTATGGATCGTCTACTCGAAGCATGTACGCGCGGCGATCTCGCAAGAGCAAAGGCCGTCGCCGCCGAAGACGCAACCGCCCGTGCATTCGTATTTGCTCATGGTGGCGCACTGCTCTCGCAGTATGCAGGCGCCAACTGCGCCGTGGGCATGCGCATACTGCTCGATCTGGGTATTCCAGCATCGGCAACGAATAGCGAAGGCGATGCCTACTTCGATGTTGCTCGTGGCGGCACAGCATTGCATTCAGCTGCGTGGCGGCTGGGCCATGACTGCCTGCGGCTGCTGCTGGAGCGCGGCGCTCCCATTGATGCGTGTGATGAGCGAGGCCGCACAGCGTTGATGCTGGCCGTGCGAGCCTGTGTCGATTCGTATTGGAAGCGCCGCCGCTCACCGGAATCGATTGCCATGCTGCTGCAAGCTGGAGCCAAACCCGACGGCATCCCGCTGCCCACCGGGTACGCCGAGGCTGACGCACTGCTTCGCCAGCATCAAGTTAGCTGAGCTGCTGGCTGAGTCGCGCGTCCATTTCTGGACAAGCCAATTGCGCCTGCGAACACTCCAACATCGCAGGCGCATACGTCGCTGCCACTAACCCGAGCTAAATCAACACCACCCCACCTCGTCCAGTTGGCGATTCGATTGCTTTATCTAAAAGCCACCGGTCTATTTAGAAAAGCCAAATCAGGAGAGCCGAAATGGGCAATTTGCTGAAGGATTTCGAACAGGCGATTCGCCAGATGCGGAAGTCGCCGGGATTTACAGCGGTGGTTGTCATCACGCTTGCTCTCGGCATCGGCGCCAATGCCACGGTCTTCAGCGTGGTCGATGCGGTGCTGCTGCGCCCGCTGCCGTATATGCAGCCGCAGCAGTTGGTGCAGGCTGAGTCCTTCAACAGCAAGAGCATGGAGCCGAACAATCTCTCCTATCCCGACTTCTTCGACTGGCGCGACCAGAACCACAGCTTCGAGCACCTGGTTTCTTATCACGACAACAGCTACACGCTCACCGGCGTTTCGCGGGCCACGCATGTCGATGCCGAGATCGTTTCGTGGGACCTGCTGCCGCTACTCGGTGTCAATCCCCAGCTTGGCCGCGGATTTACCAAAGATGAAGAGAAGCGCGGGACAAAAGTAGTTCTCATCAGCCACTCGCTTTGGCAGTCGCAGTTTGGCGCGGATAAGTCGGTGGTCGGGCGCACGATTCAGTTGAGCGGCGATCCATTCACCGTGATCGGCGTAATGCCGGCCAGCTTCCGCTTCCCTATCACCGAGCCGAAGACCGGCGTGTGGACCACTTTCGCCGTGGATGACACTACGAACGGCGACGGCCTTACTAACCGCGGCTCGCATTCTCTCGATGCGATGGGACGCTTGAAGCCGGGCGTGACCGTTGCCCAGGCCGATCAGGATATGAAGGCGATTGCGGCGCGGCTGACCAAGCAGTATCCCAACACGAATACCAGGCACGACTCCGCGCGCGTGGAGACCGAGCTCGATTCCGTTCTGGGCGATACAAAGACACTGATTGTGGTGATCCTGAGCGCGGTTGCGCTGGTGCTGCTCATCGCCTGCGGTAACATTGCGAACCTGCTGCTGGCGCGGGTGCGCGACCGGCGGCGTGAGATTGCCATGCGAACCGCGCTGGGAGCGAGCCGCACGCGCATTGTGCGGCAGCTGCTGATCGAGAGCCTTGCGCTGAGCGTCACAGGCGGCATGGCCGGTTGCCTGCTGGCCTTTCTCTGCACTCCTGCAGTGCTGCGGTTGATCGGCGACAGTGTTCCGCGCGCAGCCGATGCGGGCGTGAATCTCGAAGTCCTCGCGTTTGGGCTTGTAGTTGCGGTGGTGTGCGGAATCATCTTCGGCATGATCCCCGCGATCACGGCTTCGAAGACCGACCTGGTGACGACGCTAAAGACCGGCGCCGCTTCGGATATGTCGGGCCATGACAGGCTCCGCTCGACGGTGATTGTCGGGCAGGTGGCGCTGGGCATTGTGCTGACGGCCGGAGCGGGGCTGCTGATCTCGAGCTTTGTAAAGCTGATGCACCAGAAGATCGGCTTCGAGCCGGATCACCTGCTGACCTTCCGCTTTGAAACGCCGGACAACCGTTACAAGGATACGCGCACGCAGTTCTACAACGACTTCTATCGGCGCCTGCGAGCGCTGCCCGGCGTGCAGTCGGCTGCTGGAACCTTGCTGCTGCCGATGACCCGTGACAGTGCCGATGTCAGCTTCGAAAACCCCGAGCGCCCGATGCCCAAGGGACAGTTGCCTTCGGCGGATATCTCCATCGTCACGCCGGACTACCTTCGCACCATGCAGACGCCAATTTTAGAGGGCCGCGAATTCAAGGATTCCGACACGCTGGATTCGGTGCCGGTGATGATCATCAATCAGGCTTTTGCCGAGAAGTTTTTCCCTGGCGAAGATCCGGTGGGCAAGCATCTGAAGCCAGGCGCGGGCGATAGAGGCGAGCCGCCCATGCGGGAAATCGTTGGCGTGATGGGCAACATGCGCCGTCGGATGACCCAGCGGAACGACCGGCCTGCCTACTATCTGCCATCGAGCCAGATGCCAGACTGGTGCTGTCTCGTATCGGTTGTGCGCACGTCGGTCGATCCATCGAGCCTTGAGCCATCAGTGCGGCAACTGGTCGCTTCGATGGACAAGGACATTCCAGTGACCGAGGTAGCGCCCATGCCGGATCTGATGAGCCTTGAGCTTTCGGAGCCTCGCTTTGCGATGGTGCTGCTGGGCGCATTTGCGGCCCTTGCATTGCTTCTCACCGTCGTTGGGCTCTACGGCGTGATGATGTACTCCGTCTCGCGGCGCACTCGTGAGATTGGCGTGCGGCTGGCGCTGGGCGCGCAGCGGGCGATGGTGTTGCGCATGATTCTGCGCGACGCCTCACTCTTGCTGGGCGCGGGCATCGCGATTGGCCTCGGAGCCTCGCTGGCATTCGGCTCAACGTTGAAAACGATGCTCTATGGAACACCGGCGCGCGATCCACTGGTGTTGATTACAGTTTGCGGTGTGGTGGCGGTGGCCGGGCTGTTCTCGGCGTACCTGCCGGCGCTGCGAGCCTCGGCGATTGAGCCGATGCAGGCGCTGCGCACGGATTGATCAATACATGGTTCTGAGGCCACATGATTTTTAGGTCCATGGTTTTTAATGGATCGAGCTATGGTTTTTGTCAGTCTCACACGTCTGCGAGTTCGATCGGTGTTGTTTGTACCTCGATTCTTCCTGTATGCAATCCGCTCCGAGCGGCAGGTGCGGAAGGCGCCGGGGTTCGTGAATGGCGCGCTGTTGCCTGACCGGAGCTGGACGTTCTGGACGATGACGGCTTGGGATTCGGAGCAGAGCATGCGCGCGTTCATGACCAGCGGCGCGCATAAACAGGCCATGCCTCATTTGCTGCACTGGTGCGATGAGGCATCCGTTGCGCATTGGATACAGCCCGGCGCGGCTCTGCCAACATGGACGGAAGCGGAGACACGCATGCGTGAGACCGGTCGCGCATCCAAGGTAAATCACCCAAGTCCAAACCATGCGGCGTTGACCTATCGCGCTCCTCGCGCAACAAACGTCAGACCGATTGAGCGCGCATGACATTCCTCGATTTCGCCGCTGCGTTGTTGTTGCGATACTGCGCTCGTCACTCTTTGGTTGTCCGGTATTGCAAACGTATGCAATGATCCCGAGGATTGGGTATGTTGGGATTTCGCCGCTCTGGCGTGGGTTTTGAGCGGTTGTAGCGGAGGCGGGTATGACCATAGCGAGTGTTGAGCCAGGCGGACATTCAAGCGACGGGCAAGCCGTTTACAAAAACGGCCGGGCTTCTTATATTCAGGATCTGTTCCGCGATCTTCGCTACGCGCTGCGGCAGCTGTGGAGAAACCCCGGCTTTGCGATCACGGCGGTGCTGACACTCACGCTGGGCATCGGCGCGACTACCGCTGTTTTCAGCGTCGCGTATGGAGTGCTCATCGATCCATTTCCCTACAAAGATGTGAAAACGCTGGTGACGCCAAAGCTGTGTTCGTCGCAATGGCCGCGGTGTCATTGGAACGGCTATTCGGCGGAGCGGTTCAACGAGATCGTGCAGAAGACGGATGTCTTCAGCGGAGTGTCGGCGTCGACGATCAGCAATGTGGTCCTGACCGGCGGGTCTGAACCGGAGAGACTACGCGGGAACTACATCACTCCCAATACATTCGATGTGATGGGCGTGCAGCCCATGTATGGCCGCGGAACCAGTGAACAGGACGTTCAGCCGGGGCATGGCGAAGTCGCGTTGCTCAGCTATCGCTACTGGCAGGCGCATTATGCCGGCAACCTCGCGGTGCTGGGCAAGGTGCTGATGTTGAATGGCCGTGCGCGCACCGTGGTTGGCATCATGCCTCCACGCTTCCTGTTGCGTGGCGGAGATGTGTATCTCCCGATCAACATGACAGTTCTCGACGCAGGCGGCGAGACGGTCGAGGGGCAGAGTTTCTTTGCTCTCGTTGCGCGGATGAAGCCGGGAGTAACAGAGGCCAAAGCGTCCGCTGAGCTGCAGCTGGTCTTCGATGATTTCCGGCGCAAGACGCCATTGAGTTTCCCAAAGGATGTGCGCGTGGGGACGATGCCGTTTGACGAGATGTTCCAGTCGGGCCTCGCGAGCACGCTGTATCTACTGCTTGGGTCGGTAGTGGTGCTGCTGTTGATCTCCTGCGTGAATGTATCGAGCCTGCTGCTGGCGCGCGCGGTGCAGCGGGAGCATGAGTTTGTAGTGCGGGCGGCGATTGGCGCTTCGCGCTCGCGGCTGGTACGGCATGCCATGGCGGAGTCGCTTGTTCTGGCCATCGTGACCATGCCGCTGGCGATGGGCTTTGCCTATGTGGGATTGCAGGCGATGCTGCGCATTGTGCCGGTGGAGACGATCCCCGACGAGGCCGTAGTCACCATGAATGTGCCTGTCCTGCTGGTATCGATGGCAGTGGCGTTGTTTACCGTGTTGCTGTTTGGGCTCGCCCCGGCATGGCACAGCGCCAACCCGCGATTGGCTGCGGCGCTGGGTGCTATCCGCTCCTCTGGAAGCAAGGCGCAAAGGCGATTGCTGAGCGGGTTTGTGATCACCGAGATCGCACTTTCACTGGCGCTGCTGATGCTAGCGGGGTTGATGGTGCGCTCACTGATGGCGGTGGAGAGCGCGCCAGTGCCGTTCAGTCCGGATCACACGCTGATGATGTCGATACCGCTGACCGAGCAGCGCTACCCAGCGCCTGAGAGCAAGGTGAATTTCTTCCGCAACCTGCTGGAGCAGGTGCGCACCATGCCAGGGGTGAAGACTGCGACGGTGGATGCTTCATACCCATATCTCGACGTGTATGGGACTACGGTTCGGGTTAACGGGCAGCCTGCCGACAATCGTCATGTAGCGATCCATATGACCGACCCGGAGTATCTCGCCATGTCCGGCGCGAAACTGCTGCAGGGGCACTCGCTGGATGAGCGCGAGATTACATCGCAGGCGCACGACATCGTGATCACCGATAGCTTTGCCAAGCGCTACTTCAGCGGGCAAAGCGTGCTGGGCAAGACGGTACATCTGCCGGAGCTGAAGCCGGACGGCAAGACGAAGCTGAAGGACGATGCCTTCACCGTCGTTGGAGTGATGACCGACCTGCCGCTGTATTCCGGATTCAGCGAAAACTTCCCCGCGATTCTTATCCCCTACACTACCGTGCCTGGGGGTGAAGTCCTGATTGTTTCTACATCGCTGCCGGCGGACGATCTGCAGAACCCGGTGCGCCATCTGATCAACACCATAGATAAAGACCAGCCGATCGTGCAGATGATGACCCTGCGCCAGATGCTCGATATGTATGGCTATGCCGGACCGCGATTTGCGCTGGCGCTCTTCGGCACCTTTGCCGTCGCCGCGCTGCTGCTTTCGCTGGTGGGCGTGTATGGCGTGCTGTCGTTTGTTACTTCGCAGCGCACGCAGGAGATCGGCATTCGCATGGCCCTCGGCGCAGGCCGCGCGCAGGTGATGGGGATGGTGCTTTGGCAGGCCTTTGTGCTGGCCCTGATGGGCGTGGCCGCAGGGCTTCCCCTGGCCTACTTTGCCGGGCGTTTTGCAAAAGACCAGCTGGTAAATACTTCGCAGCACGATGCGCTGGCGCTCCTTGCTGCTGTCTGCATTCCTCCACTGCTCGCTGTCGCGGGGACGCTGTTACCGGCAAGGCGCGCCGCTGCTATCGATCCGGCACGGGCGCTGCGTTCCAGTTAGTGGAATGCTTTCACATATAAAGCTCGTGTTTGCGATGCCTGGTGACTTCTAACACGAAAGGTGTCCAGAAGAGCTAGGCAACCGTTCGCTCGGTGGGTTAGGATAGCGGTTCCATGACGAAGAAGATCGATTTTCGCCCGGTAATTCTGGCTGGAGGAAGCGGCACTCGCTTCTGGCCTCGCTCCCGCCGCGCAAAAGCCAAGCAGGTCCTCGCTCTCGATGGGGAGCGCTCCATGCTGCAGCAGACCGTCGACCGGCTCAGCCCTATCGCCGGCCAGCAGCAGGTGTGGATCATCACCAACGAACTGCTCGCCGCAGAGATTGAAGCCCAGCTCCCCGGCGTGCCTCGCGGTCAGATCGTCGAAGAGCCCGCTGCACGCAACACCGCTCCGGCCTGCGGCCTCGCCGCCTTCCTCGTCGAAAAGTCCAATCCCGACGCGGTCATCGGCGTCTTCCCCTCCGACCACGTCATCGGCGACGAGCCGAAGTTTCTCAAGGCCATCGAACGCGGAGTGCAGCTTGCCGCCTCCGGTGATGTCATGGTCGTGCTGGGCATCGAGCCCACGCGCGCCGAGACCGGCTACGGATACATCGAGACCGGCGACGACGGCCCTGGTGATTCGCTGCACGTCCGCCGCTTCACCGAGAAGCCCAGCCGCAACCGCGCCGAAGAGTTCGTCGCCGCGGGCAACTACTTCTGGAACTCCGGCATGTTCCTCTGGTCCGCCCGCACCCTCGCCAACGCCGTCCGCGAGCATCTCCCCGAGACCGCCCCGCTTCTCGAAGAGATCGCCGCGGCCTTCGGTACCGAGCGCTTTGATGCGGTCTTCGAAGAGCTTTATCCGCAGTGCGAAAACATCTCCGTCGACTACGCGATCCTCGAGCCGCGCTCAGCCAAGGGCGCGCATCTCTCCCGTCTCTTCTGCCTCCCAGCCGAGTTTGGATGGAACGACCTCGGCTCATGGGAGTCGCTCTACGAGTATCAGGTTGAGACCCGGCTGCGCGGCGATGAAGAGGGTAACGTCAATGAGTCCGACGGCTTGATGACGCTCGACTCCGGCAACAACTACGTCTTCAGCCCTAAGAAGTTTGTGGCCCTCGTCGGCGTGCAGAATCTGGTCATCATCGAGACTGAAGACGCACTGCTCATCGCCGACCGCTCGCACTCCCAGGATGTAGGCAAGATCGTCAAAGAACTCTCCGCGTCGGGACGAACCGAGCTCATCTAGCCCCACGCCGCGCCGGTCTTACGCGCCAAGGATTGCTGAATGGCTGCAGAAAAAAGTGCGCCCGACGCGTCGCAAGACCCGCGTATCTACTTCGCGGAGGAGCGGACTTTCCTGGCCTGGATTCGCACCGGCCTCGGACTCATGGGCGTGGGCTTTGCCGTGTCGCGCTTCGGCCTCTTTCTGCGCGAGATGCGGGCCAGCGAAAGCCACGTCGTAGTGCATGCCACCGGAGTTTCGGAATACTCCGGTGTGGCCATCGTAGCAGTGGGCGTGCTGGTCAACGTGTCCGCCGTGCTGCAGCATGTGCGCACGGTACGCGAACTGCGTGAGGGAACCTGGGTTGCTGGCCGCGTCTCGACGAATGCGGTTGCGCTGGCGCTGCTGCTCGCCGTCGTCGGCCTCGGCATGGGCGCTTATCTTTTGTATCTTCGCTGACGAGTTACAGGGGAATTACGAACGAGTTACGGTGATGAGGGACGGGCGTCACCGGTTGAAGTAAATCTCGATACCAGGAGGCCTTAATCATGGCGAGCGCAATGACCGCAGACAACCGCGCAGTTTCCAGGCCGAGATTCTGGACTGGTTGGATTCTGACCGCGCTCTCTGGCCTCTTTCTTCTCTTCGACGCCGTCGGCAAACTGGCGATGCCTCTTCCCGTCGTTGAAGCCTTCACTCGCCTCGGCGTACCCACAAGCCTTGGCATCCGCATAGGGATCATTCTGCTGGCCTGCACCGCCATCTACCTCATTCCCCGCACCGCCGTCCTGGGCGCGGTTCTCCTCTCCGGCTATCTCGGCGGAGCCGTCGCCATCCACCTGCGCGCAGGCAGCACCCTGTTCGAGACAATCTTCCCCATACTCTTCGCAATCATTGCCTGGACCGGCATCTACCTGCGCCAGCCGCAGCTAGGCGCGATACTGCCATGGCGCCGAGGCTAGCGACAGGGGAAGTGAAGGCCGAATCTTCGTCGAGCGCGTGCTATCGTTTACGACATGCGACATCCTGGTTTAAGAAATGCGCGCGTTTTCGGTGGACTTTTTACGTTAGTCATTTTGGCGAAAGGTGGGCTGAGTCTGCCATCGCTGGCGCAGGAGCCTGCAAGTGCAGCTCCTCCGGCAGCCACAGTTGAGATGCCGCATAATCCGGATGCGCTCATGCTTCTTGCCGCTGAGATGAATGGGTTGAGCGGTGTAGATGTTAAGCCATGGCATCTGAAGGCCAGCTATACCGTCACGGATGAGCATGGCGCTACAAAGGAGCAGGGCATACTGGAAGAACTTTGGGCTGGCCCTCGCAAAAATCGGACGACCTACACCGTCGGCCAGGACTTCGAGACAACCTATGTGACTGACAACGGAGCTTTCAGAACCGGGTCTTTGACCAAGCCAAACGGCTTGGCCCTCGAAGCGGACCGCGAGTTTGTTTATCCGCTACCAGCGCGAGCGTATCTGGAACATGCGGAGTTTGAGATGCATTCGCAAAAGGTTGGCAGCGGTAAACTGAACTGCGTAGAAGAGAAACCGCCTTCTGGTTTTCAGCGGAATGGGCCGGCTTCGGCGTTTTTTTGTTTCAACCTCGATAAGCCGGTTCTGCGTATCGATGCTTCTGCATTTGGAAACAAGCAGGCAGTCCGCAATGCGATCGTTTTATTCCAGGGTAAGTATGTGCCCAAGGATATTCACATCACAGTGCAGGATAAGACTTCATTGACGGCTCATATCGAGGGTTTGGAATCGCTTGCGAGCGTCCAGGATGCCGACTTTAGCCCGCCATCGGATGCCATGCCGTTGCCGCATAAGGTTGCAATCTCCAGTGGTGTCGCACAGGGATTGCTGCTCAAGAGTGTTCCGCCGCACTATCCCGCGGAAGCATTGAGTGCCCATGCTTCCGGCACAGTGGTAGTCCAGGTGCGCATTGGGAAAGACGGGTACGTCTACGATCCGAAAGTTATAAGCGGACCAAGACAGCTGCAGCAGGCCGCGCTCGACGCCGTAAAAGACTGGGTCTACCGGCCATACATGCTCAATGGTGAAGCGGTGGAAGTCGATACGACTCTGAACATCGTCTTCAACCTTGGGCGTTAGCCCTCATTTCGGAGATGGGGCCACCTGTGATCTTCCAGAGGCTATCCATTCGATCTGAACCGGAGAAGCTGGTTGTGACGATTAATTAAGACCTTCGGAGAGAACGAATGGACATTCATAAGAATGCCGGATTGAGCTTTCGCAGTCGAGAGGCATTGGCCAGACCCGTTATCGAGTAGGGAGCCACACGGAAGGTGGCGGCTGGGCAACGGCGCGCCCCTTCAAAACCGGAACTGGGCCCACTTGCTCTTGATTCGCCATTGTTCCAGGTTTGAGCCTGCTTTGGCCCCGATCAGCGGCATATCTTCATCGAAGGGCCGGACCTCGCGATGCCAATACTTGTGCCCGGCACGGTCGGGGACGTCGTACGCGCTTGTCGCCGGGCCGAAATACCCGATGAACGAAATAAGGAGATATCCCTTACCACGCATGTATTGCGATACCTTCGCCGCGAAGGCCTGCATGCCTGTGTTTGGAACAGCGCTATAGCAGTTGTCGCACACGATTACACCCGCCCATCGCTTCTGTAATCCCGATTCGATCAAGTGATCGCATACGTCGTTGTACATCAAGCCCTCTGCATTGTTGCAGCTGTTGTTCGGATAGATCTTATGATCGCCAGGTTGTCCATGGCCCTTGATATAAATCCGGTGTCCAAATTGCAGGGCCCGGATTGTTGGTTTGGCATTCGCATCCTGGTAGAAAACGAGATCATATTCGTGTTTTCCGTGTGTTTGATCTTTGTCGTCATTCCAGGACTGTACTTTCGCAACGTACTCGCTTGCGAGATTTGACGCTCGTGACCAAGAGACATACGCAATCCGATCAGCCATTTCGCCCTCTTTGTTTGGAAATGGGGACCCGATTTGGACGGCGGAACCCGTGGGAATCAGTATAAGCGCACACTGCTGGGAATCAATACTTTCTGAAAATCTAGGTGGCGATCAAAAAATATGGGCGACATTGCTGTCGCCCACCCCTTGTTTTGCTGCTTTGACCTTTCCGCCGTTAGGCGGTGTTTCCTGGACGGTCCTACTTCTTTTCTTCTACGTCGACGTATTCGGCGTCGATCACGCCTTCGTCTTTCTTTGCCTCTGCCGTGGTTTCACCCGGAGCAGGCTGGCCTTCCGGATTGGCAGCGGCAGCCGCGTTGGCCTTGTAGAGCAGCTCGGCCATCTTGTGCGAAGCGGTGGTGAGCTTCTCCTGCGAGGCCTTCATCTCAGCTACCGACGGAGAGCCTTCCAGAGTCTTGCGAGCTTCGGCAAGGGCGGTTTCAACCTCGGTGCGCTCGCTGCCCTGGACCTTGTCGCCGGCTTCCTTCAGCATCTTTTCGATGTTGTAGGCGAGCGAGTCGAGGGAGTTGCGGGCTTCGATCTGCTCGCGCTGTTCCTTGTCCTCGGCGGCATGGGCTTCTGCTTCCTTGGCCATACGATCCACTTCTTCTTTGCTCAGACCTGAGCTCGAAGTGATGGTGATGCGCTGGTCCTTGCCGGTGGCATTGTCCTTGGCGTGCACGTTGAGGATGCCGTTGGCGTCGATGTCGAAGGTGACCTCGATCTGCGGAACGCCTCTCTGCGCCGGAGGAATTCCGGAGAGCTTGAACTTTCCGAGAGTCCGGTTCTGAGCAGCCATAGGCCGCTCGCCCTGCAGCACGTGCACTTCGACTTCGGTCTGGTTGTCTGCCGCGGTCGAGAAGGTCTCCGACTTTTTGGTCGGGATCGTCGTGTTGCGCGGAATCATTGGCGTGGCGACTCCACCCAGCGTTTCGATGGACAAGGTGAGCGGGGTCACATCTAGCAGCAGAAGATCCTTTACATCGCCCGCGAGTACGCCGGCCTGGACGGCTGCGCCGATGGCCACGACTTCGTCAGGATTGACGCCGCGATGAGGCTCCTTGCCGAAGAGCTGCTTTACCAGCTCTTGAATTCGCGGCATTCTTGTCTGGCCGCCGACGAGAACGACTTCGTCGATCTTGGCAGCGGTGATGCCGGCGTCAGAAAGAGCCTTCTTTGTAGGCTCGAGCGAACGCTGCAGCAGGTCTTCGACGAGCTGCTCGAGCTTGCCGCGGGTCAGCTTGCGGACCAGGTGCTTGGGACCGGTTGCGTCTGCGGTGATGAAGGGCAGGTTGATCTCGGTTTCGACGGTTGTTGAGAGCTCGATCTTGGCCTTTTCCGCGGCGTCCTTGAGGCGCTGCAGGGCCATTTCGTTGCCCTTGGAGGCGAGGTCGAGGCCTTCTTCGGCCTTGAATTCGGAGATAAGCCACTCGACGATGCGCTGATCGAGGTTGTCGCCGCCAAGGTGAGTGTCGCCGTTGGTGGACTTAACTTCGATGACGCCTTCGCCGACTTCGAGGATGGAGATATCGAAGGTGCCGCCGCCGAAGTCGTATACGGCGATGGTTTCGTCCTTCTTCTTGTCGAGGCCGTAGGCGAGCGCGGCTGCCGTGGGCTCGTTGACGATGCGCTTGACGTCGAGGCCGGCGATTTTGCCGGCGTCCTTGGTGGCCTGGCGCTGGGCGTCGTTGAAGTACGCGGGGACAGTGATCACAGCTTCCGTGACGGTCTCGCCGAGGTAGGCTTCGGCGGCCTTCTTGAGTTTCTGAAGGATCATCGCGGAGATTTCGGGAGCAGTGTAGGGCTTGCCCTGGGCATTGACCACGATGTGGTCGCCCTGCTGCTCAACTTTGTAAGGAACCATCTTCATCTCGTCGTTGACTTCGTTGTAGCGACGGCCCATGAAGCGCTTGATGGAGAAAATGGTGTTTTCGGGGTTAGTGATGGCCTGGCGCTTGGCTACCTGGCCGACGAGGCGTTCGCCGCTCTTGGAAAAGGCGACGATGGAGGGGGTAGTACGCGCACCCTCTTCATTTGCAATGACTTTGGGCTCGCCGCCTTCGAGGACGGCTACGCAGGAGTTGGTGGTGCCGAGGTCGATACCGATAATTTTTGCCATATTGGAGTTTACCTGCCTGAGAATTCGGAGTTCTGTACGTTGTCTAGTGTTATAGATGAGTGAGTTGTTGTCAAGGATTCTTTAGTGTTGGCGCATTAAGGAGTGAGCAAAACGGGACAAGGAGGGGTGCAGAGCAGGTTTTGAGGATGAGGAGAGGGTTTTGTGGCGAGGGTTAGGGAGTATCGGCCGGGATGGATGCCTGGGTATCTTCTAATGGTGGACGTATCTCGGCGATAGGCCTGCCATCGATGGTAATGGTAAACCGTTGACCTTGTTGGACTTTATCTAGAAATTCAAACCGATGAGCCTCTGCTTCTTCGTCTGTAATTAGCTGGTATGGCTGATCCATTTGACCCTCTGCTCAGCATGACGTGCGCAGTGTTTATGGGCTCAACCCAGCAAAGGGATAAATTTGCGTTCCTGTTCGTCGTATTGCTCGATGTGGCCGGTGAGGATGTCGTAATACCAGCCGTGGACGTCGAGGGCGCCGTGGGCAATGGCGCTGGCGACGGATGGCTGGGAGCGCAGGTTGGCTAGCTGGGCGACTACGTTGCCGCGGATGATGGAGGCGAGCTCGGCGTGTTCGCCTTCTTCGGGGCGGAGGGGCTGGCGGTGGCTGAAGGCTCCCTCGACATGCTGAAGCCAGCGGCTTGCCTTCGGCAACTTTTCGAGGCCTTTGCGGTGAAGGGCGGCTTTGAGGGCGCCGCAGTCGGAGTGGCCGCAGAGGATGGCGTGCTTTACGTGGAGGACTTCGACGGCGTATTCGATGGTGGCGGTGATGCCGTCGACGTCGGAGGAGCGGCTGGCGATGGGGACTACGTTGCCGGCGTTGCGGGTGATGAAGAGGTCTCCGGGGCCGGTCTGGAGGATGAGGTCGGGGACGATACGGGAGTCGGAGCAGGTGATGAAGAGCCACTCGGGGGATTGCGACTCGGCGAGGAGGTGGAACTGCTCGCGGCGAGATGGGAAGACGTGCTGGTGAAAGCGCTTGTGGCCTTCGATGAGGCGGTCGAGTTTGGCTTGTCCGGTTTTATCAAGTCCAGTTTTTTCTGGCTGGTTTTTGTCTTGCTGGGTCATGCTGTTTCGGCCTCCGCCAGAACCAGCCTACCCTAATGGATTGATCGGGTGGGATGAACGTGGGAAGCCGGGAAGGCAGGCACCGGCATGCGACAGGCGGACCGGGAGCCTTGCCTTACAGGGTTTGGCGCGCGAAATGGGATTGATGCGGCACAGGATTGCCGGTCCGGTAAACAGAAGCGCGTTGCACAGAACTGAACCACACTGTGTTCACAAGGCTGCTGCTGTCAAGGCCTTCTCAATCTGCTTGAGCCTTTCCGTCAGCAATTCCTGTTCGCGCAGGTTTTGAGTCATTGCGACTGCTCGTTGGATTTCCTCACGCGCCTCGGTGAATCTTCCCATCTTCATGAGCAGGTCCCCGCGAACACTGGGGAGCAGATGGTAGCAAGCCAAAGGAGAGTCCGCGCCGGGCGTGGCTATTGCATCGAGGGCATCTAATCCGGCGGCTGGCCCTTGCGCCATGCCGACGGCGACTGCACGATTGAGGGCCACGATGGGCGATGGGCTGAGCCGATCATATGAAATCTGGAGCAGAGCGTCGTAGAGAAGGACGATCCGCTGCCAGTCGGTCTCTTCGGTGGTGCGGGCCCGTGTGTGACAGGCGACTATCGCTGCCTGCAAGGCATAGTTGCCAGCGCCGCCGCCCAGCTTTTGCGCGTGTTCGAGCGCGGACATCCCTCGCTGAATCTGCGCGTGGTCCCATAAGGAGCGGTCCTGATCCTTCAATAAAACGGCTTCGCCGTTGCTGCCCCGGCGAGCCATAGTGCGCGACGCATTGAGCTCCATCAGTGCCAGAAGGGCGTGAACCTCAGACTCGCCGGGAAGAAGTTGCACAAGCATTCGCCCAAGCCGCCGTGCTTCGTCGCAGAGCGCGGCTCGCATCCATTCTTCTCCGGATGTTGCGGTATATCCCTCGTTGAAGATCAGGTAGACCACCGAAAGTACGGATGCAACTCGCTTGCGCAACTCGTCCCCGCGCGGAGTCTCAAAGGGAACGTGAGCTTCCGAGAGAGTCTTCTTGGCGCGAAAAATTCGTTGTCCGAGCGTCTTCTCCGGCACAAGGAAGGCGCGGGCGATCTCCGCGGTGTTAAGGCCGCAGATCAGGCGCAAGGTAAGCGCGACGCGTCCTTCCACCGCGAGGACCGGATGGCACGCGGTAAAGATCAGCCGCAGAACGTCATCGTCGATAACCTGATCGAGTGCCCGATCCATAGCATCTGCGAGCTGCTGCTGTTGGAATTCAAGTTCGCGGGTAATTTCTTCGTGCTTTTGAACGAGCATCTGGCCGCGGCGCAGAGAATCGATGGCGCGGCGCTTGGCCGCTGTCATCAGCCACGCAGCAGGATTTGCTGGGATGCCTTCTTCGGGCCACAGCTCAAGGGCAGTGATGAGCGCGTCCTGGGCGAGTTCCTCTGCAATGCCGATATCGTGGGTGACGCGGGCAATGGCGGCGATGAGGCGTGTGGACTCGATCTTCCACACGGCCTCGATCGTCTTGTGAATGTCGGTCATGCCCTGGTGGCTCTTCCGTTATTGCGTGGCTCTTCCGCTATCATTCCGTACCTTCTTCTGGCGCCGGCATGAAGAAGATCTCTCGCAACTCGCCCTGCCCCTGGGTGGCGACGATGCCTTTGCGCGCCCATGCCAACGCCTCATCCATGTCAGCGCACTCCAATATCCAAAAGCCGCCGATGTGTTCCTTGGCCTCAAGGTACGGCCCGTCGGTGATGAGGACTTCGCCATCGGACTGCAACCGCAGCGACTTCGAGGCCCCAAGGCCGCAAGCGAATTTCCTCACGCCGGCAGCAATCATCTCTTGGTTGAGTGCGTGAATCCTGGCGCCCGCCGCTTCGTCCATCGTGGATGGGTCGAAGTCGTCGGGAAGGTAACCATTAATCAAATATTGTGGCATTGTCTTCTCCTTGGAAGGCATTGAGTCTGATGGCTTTGAGGCTGCCTGCTTGGCTGCCTTCACTATAGCGACGAACGGAGGGAGCGATTTTCGACAAATCGTACAGGAAGTTCTCGTTCCTGCCGCGTCTACCGCTCGGTGGTTTCCTTGGGCGCAGGCCGGAAGAGGAACTCCCGCACCTCGACCGGCGTCCGGCAGGCGATGACGGCCTTGCGCGCCCACGCAATTGCCTGGTCCTTGTCAGCGCACTCCAATATCCAAAAACCGCCTACGTGCTCCTTGGTTTCGAGGTAGGGTCCATCGGTGATGAGGACTCCGCCATCGAGCTGTTGCCGAAGCGAGGTCGCGTGCGGTGCGGGCGACAGGCCGCCGGCGAAGATTCGGACTCCGGCGGCAATCATTTCGCGGTTGAGTGCGTGAATGTCTTCCAACATCGCTGCATCTTCGAGGGAGGGCTTGTAGTCGTCGGGGTGTTGAACTGCAACCAAAAATTGGGGCATCGTCTTCTCCTGGCTTGATCTTGAGGTTTGATCTTCAGGCGGGCAATTTGTCTCGCCTTCACTATAACGACGAACGGCCAAATCGGATTTCTACAAATCGCTCAGGAAACTTTGGTAGTTGCCGCGCTTCGAGCAATTCGTAGTGAGGACCCTGGACGCAGCTCATCTGCTGAATCCAAAGTGAAGTCCTGGCCTCTGACACCTGGGCTCGAAATCACAGAGATTGCGGTCAATCTGGAAGGATGACGACTTTGCCGTGGGCGTGGCCTGCTTCGAGATAGCGGATGGCGGCGGGGGTTTCGTGGAGCGGGTAGCGGCGGTCGATGACTGGGGTTACTTTTCCGGATTGCAGGAGGTCGCGGAGGATGGCGAGGTCCTGCGGGTTTGACTTGGCGAGGATGCCGACTAGCTTGCGGTCGCTGAGGCTGGATAAGGCGGTGGTCTGGGCGGCGCGAGCGATGGGGCCGATGAGCCAGACGTCGGTGGCGCCTCCGGCCCCGACGCAGATGCCGCCGGGAGCGAGGACGCGGCGCAGAGCCGATGGGGAGTGGTTGCCTACGCAGTCGAGGATGAGGTCGTAGCGATTGCTGTTTTGGGTGAAGTCGGAGGCGGTGTAGTCGATGACGTGGTCGGCTCCGATGGAGCGGACTAACTCAAGATTTCTAGTGCTGGTGACGCCGGTGACTTCGGCGCTGAAGGATTTGGCGATCTGCACGGCGAAGGTGCCTACGCCGCCGGAGGCTCCGTTGACGAGTACTTTCTGGCCGGCGCGGATTTTTCCTTTGCGGAGGCCTTGCAGGGCGGTTAGAGCGGCAATGAGCACCGCAGCTGCCTGCTCGAAGGAGAGGTTTTCGGGCTTCGCGGCCAGGTCGGATTCTTTAGCGCAGGCGTATTCGGCGAAGGCTCCTCGACACGAGCCGAAGACGTGGTCGCCGGGTTTGAACTGTGTAACGCTGGCGCCGACGGCTTCGACTTCGCCGGCTACGTCGGCGCCGAGGCCGATGAATTTGGGTTTGGAAAATCCGGCGATGAGGCGGACCATGTAGGGCGTGCCGCGCATGAAGTGCCAGTCATAGGGATTGACGGAGGCGGCGCGGACTTTGAGCCGGACTTCGTTGTCTTTGGGAGCGGGCTTATCGATCTCGTCCAGACGAAGAACTTCGGGAGGACCATAGCGGCGGTAAACGATGGCTTTCATGCGACTCCTTCCGGATCGATGGCGAGTTCCAGTTGGTAAAGACGCGGCTCTGCGTGATGGGAATACGTGGAAGGTCGCGGAGGAGTTCCGTGCTTTAGACTGATCGGAATCCGGATCGATGAAAGCGGAATTGGGAACCCAAGTTCCACGGAGGGTTGTGGCTGTCGAGAGCGCGAGTGTCGAGCATGGGCTGAAGAAGGAGCTGCGGCTGCGCGACCTGGTGCCGATGCAGATTCTGCTGATGGTGGGCGTGAGCTGGGCGGGGATTGCTGCCAAGCAGGGTTCGACGCACCCGATGATCTGGATTGCGGGGATTCTCTTCTTCTTTCTGCCGCAGGCGGCGGTGGTTACGTATTGCGCGCAGTTGTGGCCGATCGAAGGCGGGGTGTACCAGTGGGCGAAGTTTGCTCTGGGGCCGCTGATGGGGTTTCTGAGCGCGTGGAACTATGCGCTGTATGTGGTGCTGACGGTTTCTGGTGTGGGCATTTTGACGGTGACCAGCCTGAGTTATGCGCTGGGGCCAAGGGCGGCGTGGATGGCGGACAATCGGCCGCTTACGCTGGCGGTCGATGTGGCGATTCTGGGCGCGATGTTCGGGATCAATGTGCTGGGTTTTCACTTTGGCAAGTGGGTGAGCCACTTTGGCGCGGCGATGATGGTCATCCTAACTCTCACCTTTTTTGTCATACTTTTTTGGCACCCTGCGGCTACGGTTGTGCACCCGCATGTGAGCCCGCAGGCTCCGTTTGCGTTTGGATGGCCGGTGTGGTCGATTCTGACGTTGAACCTTTATGTGAAGGTGGCCTTCAACGCGTATAGCGGACTGGAGCAGGTGGCGGTCTTTGCCGGCGAGACGAAGAACGCGGGGAGGGCGATTGTGCTCTCGGCATGGGTGGCGGCTCCGGCGATTGTGTTGATCTATGTGCTGATGACCGGGTCGATGCTGACGTATGTTCCGGCGGACAAAATCGATCTGGCGGGCGCGATTCCGCAGGTGCTGGCGGCGGCTTTTGGCGGGGGCGCGGGAGTGTGGATCGGGCGAGGGATGATTCTGGCGCTGGCGATCTTTACGGTGACCTCGTACATACTGCTGATTGCGGAGACGAGCCGGCTGCCGATGGTAGCGGGTTGGGATTCGGTGCTGCCGGGGTGGTTTACGAGGCTTAGCCCGCGGTTTGGAACTCCGGTGCTGAGCCTGCTGGTGATTGTGGCGATTGCCGCTGTGGCGGCGGTGATGGCGAGCGCGGGAGCGGGGCGCGAAGAGGCTTACCAGGTGCTGAGCACGACCGGGCAGCTTTCATTTGGAATTTACTACTGTGCGATGTTTGCGGTGCCGCTGTTTACTGGGGCACGGTTTGGCGACAGGCCGGGATTTTGGCTGAAGGCGTGCGCTGTTTCAGGACTGGCGATCACGATTGCGCAGACGGTGCTATCAATGGTGCCGATTGTAGATGTGAACAATACGTGGGGTTATGCGGCTAAGGTTGGAGGCACGGGGCTGGCGATCAATCTGGTGGGTGCGGCGGTATATTGGCGTGGGAAGAGGGCTGCGCGTATTTAGTGATGGCGCGTAGTGAGGTTGCTGTATGGGGCGGGTGATGAAGAGCATTCGGACGGGACTGCGGCTGGGGCTTTGTTTGTTGCTGATCTTGGCTATGGGCGGTGTAGGCGTGCGGGCGCAGGATCCGCAGGTGGTGCAGGCGAGCAAGCAGCATGGGCCGGTGTATGTGAATCGGCAGTATCGGTTCAAGCTGACGCTGCCGCCGGGGTGGGAGGGGTATTCGGTGGTGAAGAGCGAGTGGAATGACTCTTCGCCCACGGTCGGGGCGTATGCGAAGTCGGGGCCGCAGTTGACGTTTCGCCATCCGAAATGGACAGAGGCGAATCCGTATCAGGATATTCCGATCATGATCTTTACCAAGGCGCAGTGGGCGCATATCGACGATCTGGTGGTGAATGCGGCGCCGTTTCCGCCGGAGAAAATTGCGGAGAATGCGCAGTATGTTTTTGCATTGCCGCCGCGGTGGGTGGGATATTCGGATGCGTTGCAATCGCATGAAGTGGGTGAGTGGATGGCGAAGCAGAGGTTGCATGCGTATTGATAGCGGAAGCACGGCGTCGGCTATAAAGGAAACGGGAGAAAACGGAATCGTGAGTAGAACTAATTTGACCATCCTTTGTTCGGCGCTGCTTGCCGGTTGCTGTTTGGCTGTGAGCGCGCAAAGCTCCAACGTTGTGCCGGCTGGATCTGCGACGGTGGATACCATTGACGCTGGGCTGCGTGAGCGCATCGACCGGATTGCCAATGGGGTGCTCGAACAGCGGGGTGTGCCTTCGGCTTCGGTGGCGGTGGTGAAGGGCGGGAAGCTGGTTTATACGCATGCTTATGGCAAGGCGCATATCGATCCCGATGTGGCGGCGAAGCCGGAGATGCGGTATTCGATTGGGTCGGTTTCGAAGCAGTTTACGGCGGCGGCGATTTTGATTTTGCAGGAGCAGGGAAAGCTTTCGCTTAATGATGCTGTGGGCAAGTATGTGCCAGGGTTGACGCGGGGCGATGAAGTTACGATTCGCGAGATATTGAGCCATACGTCGGGCTATCAGGATTACTGGCCTGAGGATTATTTGATGACTCCGATGATGAAGCCGGAGACGGCGCAGCAGATCTTGGATACGTGGGCGAAGAAGCCGCTGGACTTTGAGCCGGGGACGAAGTGGCAGTATTCGAATACGAATTATGTGATTGCGGGCGAGATTGTGGAGAAGGTGAGCGGCGAGAAGCTGATGGATTTTCTGGGCGAGCATATCTTTCGGCCGCTGGGCATGAAGTCGGTGTGGAATTCGGATGAGGTGAAGCTGACTTCTCCGGATGCGACGCCGTATGTGCGCAATGCGCTAGGGCCGCTACGGCTGGCTCCGAAGGAAGGGCGCGGGTGGATGTTTGCGGCGGGCGAGCTGGCGATGACGGCGCATGACCTGGCGCTGTGGGACGAGAGCCTGATTGCCCAGACGGTGCTGAAGCCGGAGAGCTACAAAGAGATGTTCACCGAGGTGATGCTCAAGGACGGCAAGGGCACGAAGTATGGGCTGGGTGTGTCGGTGACGAAGGAAGATGGGCACCGGTCGATTGAGCATAGCGGAGAGGTGACGGGGTTTGTTTCAGACAATGTTGTGCTTGTGGATGATGGCGTTGCGGTGGCGGTGCTGACCAATCACATGGCGGGTGGCGCGGGGGATATTGCGAATCTGGTGGCATCGACGGTGGCGGGCAACGGGACGGAGTCGGAGGTGGAGAAGCAGGCGCTGGCGATGTATCGCGGATTGCAGAAAGGCGAGATCGACCGCGGCTTGCTTGCTCCGAATTTGAACGATTATTTTTCGGCGCAGACGGTTGGGGATTTTCGCGATAGTCTTGGTCCGCTGGGCGAGCCGCTTACGTTCAAGCAGGTGGCGGAGGAGCTGCGCGGCGGCATGACGTTTCACGCGTTTCGCATTGTGTATCCGGAGCGGCGGCTTGTTTTGACTACTTATACGTATCCGGATGGGAAGCTGGAGCAGTTTCTGGTTAGTCCGGGAAACTAATAGAGGCAGGGACTGAGGGACTAAGAGACTTAGGGACTGTAGGAGTTTGATGTGGCTGCTTCATTTCCAATTGATCCGGCTCGCACGGCCGTCTTGAGTATGGATTGTCAGGCGGGGATTGTTTCCATCTATACCAAAGAGGGCAAAGACGCTTTTCTGGCGAGAGCCGCGAGTGTTCTCAATCATGCCCGCGCCATTGGCATGACGGTAATCCACGTCCAGGTCGGCTTTCGGCCGGGCTTCCCTGAGATCAGCCCTCGAAATGCGCTCTTCCATGCAGTCAAATCTTCGGAGCAGCATCAGCAGCTGTTTCGAGAACCGCTTGGAGCGATCTCGGCTGCAGTCGCACCGCTAGAAAATGAAGTTGTAATTACCAAGCATCGGGTCAGCGCCTTTACCGGCACAGATCTCGCGATGATTCTTCGCGCGAATGAAATCGATACGCTGGTTCTCTACGGCATTGCGACAAGCGGCGTCGTGCTGTCTACCCTGCTCGAAGCGTTTGATGCCGACTACCGTGTCGCGGTCATCGGCGATTGCTGCGCTGACCTGGATTCTCAACTTCATGATTGCCTGATTCAGCGGTTCTTCCCTACGCGCGGGCCGGTCTTCTCGGCGGAAGATTTTATTGCTGCTTCACTTACGTAGAGCATCAGGGGACCGGAAGATATTGCTTCCACTCTTCAGTTTCGGCGAGTTGCTTTAGTAGATGGAAGCGGCTGTGCATGATGTTTTGGATGTGGGGCGCTACGATCCATGATCCGATGAGACTGCCGAGGAAGCCTAGCGGCATAGTGAAGCGGAGTTCATCGCGGAGGCGAACTGTGCCGTTGCCGAGGGCGGTGAAGGCGTGGTCGTGCGAGAAGGTGCGGAAGCGGCCGGAGATCATGCGATCGCGAAAGAATGTGGGCGGGGTAAAGGCTTCGATGAGGCTCTCGTGATGTTGAGGCAAGCCGAGCTGCCAACCCTCCCAGCGGATAGTGTCGCCGCCGCTTACGCGGCCGGTTGTCAGGTCGGCGGTGTGACCGCGGATTGGGGTCATGCGGAGTTCGCGTTTGACGATGGCGATGTTGGTGGAGAGCTGAAAGCAGCGGGCGATGGGTGCGCGGATGAGAATCTCTTCGTGCAGGATGAATTCTCGAGCCATATTCAATCGCCGCCTCTATCGGAAGGATAAAGGCGGCGAGGGTTGAATCGGCGCTCGCGAGACTGCCGATTCAATGCGATTTAATCCGGCCATTGTCGATCAAGCGGATTTGGGCGGCCAGATGAGTTGGCCTGTGCCGCGGTAGGCGAGATTGCCTATGTGACCAGCGCGGGCTGCGGCTATGCCGGTTTCGACGGGGGCGTTCGGCTCCTGACGGGTTTTGACGCACTCGAAGAAGTTCTGCATGTGGGTGATGGTGCCGTCGCCAGTGGCGGTTTCGGTGAGGACGGGGTTCTGTTTGCCGGAGATGTTTTCGCGATAGACGCTGAAGCCTCCGCGGGTGAGCTTGAGGGTGGCGTCGGTGCCGCGGAAGTCGATGCCGCCATCGTCGATGGAGGAGCTCATGTTGCCTTCGTAGAGGACGTCGAAGCCCTTGTTATCCGGAGCCTTGTAGCGGAAGGCGGCCTGGATGGTGTCGGGGCACTCCCATTCTTCGAAGACGTATTTGTCGCCGAGCATCTGGGCCTGGGTAGGCTGGTCGGATTTCATGGCCCATTGCACGACGTCGATCCAATGGGCGAAGAGGTCGGTCATGGCTCCACCGCCGAAGTCCCAGTACCAGCGCCAGCGCTGGAATTTTTCCTTGTCGAAAGGCTGATCGGGAGCGTTGCCGAGGAAGCGCTTCCAGTCGAGGTCGGCCATGTCGATGGGCTTATCGACCTGGTTCCATGCGGGGTCGCGGGTGTAGTGGCGCTGGTAGTTTTGCCACCAATAGGTGCGGACCTGAACGACGCGGCCAAGGCTGCCGCCCTGCACGAGATCGACGGCGTTGCGGAAGTGTGTCCAGGAGCGCTGCTGCATGCCGCATTGGAGAATCTGTTTGCTGGAGCGGACGGCGTGGAGGAGGGTTGCGCCTTCTTCGATGGTGTGGGTGACGGGCTTTTCGAGATAGACGTCTTTGCCGGCGGCGAGAGCGTCGACGGCGATGCGGACGTGCCAGTGATCGGGGGTGGCGATGAAGACGGAGTCGATACCTTTATTATCGAGGACTTCGCGATAGTCGATGTGGGCGGTGGCGAGATCGTCGGAGCGCTCTTTGACTTCGTCGCGATGGGGTTTGTAGACGTCGGCGACGGCTGCGATCTGGTAGGGGCCGGACTTGTCGGCGCAGTCGAGCAGGGTGCGCATGCGGCCTCCGGCTCCGATGACGCCGACGCGCATGGTGTCGTTGGCTCCGAGGACGCGGGTGGAAGCGAGGGCGGTGATGCCGCTGGCAATGAGAAAGCTACGCCGATTGGTCTGGTAGGCCATGATTCTCCTGTTGGATTCCGTCGATCATTATGCAACATGGCGGCGGGGTTGCGCTGACGGCTGCGAAGGATGGGTCGGGCGCGGGAGTTCTTATACTGAGGACTGAGAATTGAGGGAAACACGCATGTGGTCGCATAGGAGGGCCTTTACGGTTTCGATTACCGGCATCAGCAGGGCGCTGCTGTGGCGGGACCGCGTGCTGGGGCGAATCCGGCCGGGGCATTGGGTGGATACGGACGATGCCGCGGTCAATAAGCTGGAAATTGCGAGCGGCGGCAATGTGCTGGAGGCGGTGTTTGCGAAGCCTGCAGCGGGCGAGGCTCGGACGGCGGTGCTGATCTGCCATGGGATTGGGGAGACGATCGAGCACTGGGTTCCGGTGCAGCAGCTGCTGGCGTCCAATGGAGTGGCTTCGCTGGTTTTTGATTATTCGGGGTATGGGCGCAGCACGGGACGCGTGGATACGGCGCAGTGTGAGGCGGATGCGATTGCGGCGTTCGATTCTATGCGAGAGCTGGTGGCGGGTTTGCCGATTGCGCTGCTGGGGTTTTCGCTGGGCAGCGGAATAGCGGCGGCGATTGTTTGCAAGGTGCAGGCGAACAAGCTGGTGCTGTGTGCGTCGTTCACTTCGTTTCGCAAGGCGGCGCGAAGCGTGGGTGTGCCGATGCGGCTGGTACGGGGGATGCCGCATGTGTGGCGAACCGAAGAGACTTTGGCCGACTGTGGAGTGCCCGTGCTGATTGTGCATGGCGAGCGGGACCGGCTGTTTCCGGTGACGATGGCTGAGGAGCTGAGGGCGCTGTGCGGCGAGGATGGGGAGCTGGTGGTGGTTCCGAGGCTGACGCACAATGAGCCGTTTTACCGGCCTCGGCTGGATTATTGGGGACTGATTGTGGAGCGGCTGATGGCTGAGGTTTAGGAAGAGAAGCCGGTGGGTATAGTAGAGGCATAATCTGGCTTAAATCGAGAACATGATAACTACTGAGAATCGAATTCGAGAGTTCTGGCAGTGGTTCGAAGACCACTTGCCAGATTTCATGGCACTTTCGAAAGCTGACGAGCCATTCTGGGATGTTGCCGTTAAGCAGATCAAGAAAGTCGACCAGCGATTTTGGATAGAACTGTCAGACGCTGGAGATGTGCCCCGTGAGTTGATTGTGACGGCAGAAGGGCATGTGGATGCCTTCCCGGTCGCAGAACAATTGATCAATCTCGCACCAACGATAGAGGGCTGGATATTTCTCGCGCTGAAGCCGCCCATGGGCTTCAACTTTACGACGGTCTATGAGGGAACGTTCTTCGATCCGCGTGCGATGTGGTTTCTTCCGCTGGAACGCGATCAGCTCGAGGCGGATTTTGCGCTGCGCATCGGTGTTCCGGGATTGAACGCAATGGATGAGAGAGTTGCGCTCAATGCCGTTCTGGTGATTCTGGATACAGGGCTGGGAGAGCGGTCGGCGGCGCTCGATATTCAGAAAATTCTGCTGGCCGAGCTGGTTGCGAATCCGGAGTCGCAAGGTTATATCGAACTGGTTGAATTGCCCGATTACATTCGCTGGCGAAAGAACAAACTGGAGCCCAGTAAGAACCGAGTCTGAAATCGCAGCGGGTTGGCGGCAAAGCGGCTTGAACCGTGCTCGCGATACACTTGAATTGAGACGATTATGTTTGAGAATTTGACAGAAAAGCTGCAGCGCGCCTTTAAGCATCTGCGTGGACAGGGCGTGCTGACCGAAGAGAATATCGGCGAGGCGCTGCGCGAGATTCGCGTGGCGCTGCTGGAAGCCGACGTAAACCTGAATGTCGTTAAAGAGCTGATCGAGCACATTCGCGCGAAGGCGATTGGGACCGAGGTGCTGACGGCGCTTTCGCCGACCGAGCAGGTCATCAAGATCGTTCGCGATGAGCTGGTGGCGCTGCTGGGCAAGGACACGGCGCGGTTCAAGTTTGCCTCGAAGCCGCCGACGGTGATTTTGATGGCCGGGCTGCAGGGCTCGGGCAAGACGACGACGAGTGGCAAGCTGGCGATGTGGCTGAAGAAGGGCGGGCATCGTCCGCTGCTGGTTTCAGTGGACGTGTATCGCCCGGCGGCGCGTGAGCAGCTGAAGGTGGTTGCCAAGTCGACGGAGACGCGCATCTACGAGGGCGATCTCAAAGGCGAGCAGCCGGGCACGGCGCTGGTGGAAAGGCTCGCAAAAGAGGCGCGCCGAGAGGCCGTGATCATGGGCTGCGACACGCTGATCGTGGATACGGCCGGCCGCCTGGGCATCGACGAAGAGCTGATGCAGGAGATGGAGCGGCTGAAGAAGATTCTCGATCCGCAGGAGATTTTGTTTGTTGCGGACGCGATGACAGGCCAGGATGCGGTGAATTCGGCGCAGGACTTTCACAAGCGACTGGGGCTGACCGGCGTGGTGCTGACGAAGATGGATGGCGACGCGAGAGGCGGCGCGGCGCTATCGATTCGGCATGTGACGGGGCAGCCGATCAAGTTTATCGGCATTGGCGAAAAGCCGGATGCGTTTGAGCCGTTCCATCCGGATCGCATCACAGGGCGCATCCTGGGCCATGGCGACATGATGACGCTGCTGGAAAAGGCCGAGGGCGCGCTGGACCGCAAGAAGAGCGAGGATTTTGCCAAGAAGGCGCTGCTGGGCGATGGCTTTTCGCTGGAGGATTTTCGCGATCAGCTGAAGCAGATCAAGAAACTGGGGTCGATGGAGTCGATCCTGAAGATGCTGCCTTCGGTGGGTCCGTTTGCCGGGTTGCAGCAGGCCTCGAAGAACGTGGATGAGAGCCAGTTTGTGCGGCTTGAGGCGATCATCAATTCGATGACCCAGAAGGAACGCGCCAACGCGGATATCATCTCGGGTTCGCGGCGGAAACGCATTGCTGCCGGCTCGGGGACTTCGGTTCAAGACGTGAACCAGCTGCTGAGGCAGTACGCGCAGATGAGCAAGATGTTCAAGCAGTTTGGCAAGGGCGGAATGGCGAAGAGCATGATGCGCGGGGGCCTGGCGGGTATGGGTGGGATGGGCAAGCAGAAGTTTGGGCGGTAAGCAATGACGACTGCCTCGCTTCAAGACCAGCTTGATGAGATTACTGCGAATACGCGCAAGCTGGTGCAGGCGGAGCGGCTGGCGGTGGGTGAGCGGGCGGTTGGGGAGTTGTTTGCTACCGGGATCGAGGAGCGGATCTTGCCTGTTGGCGCTACCGCGCCGGAGTTTGAGCTGCGGGACTCTGCGAATCGGTTGGTGCGAAGCCGCGATTTGCTTGCCGTTGGGCCGCTGGTGATCAAGTTTTTTCGCGGGCGATGGTGTTCGTATTGCGTGACGGAGCTGGAGACGTGGCGCGATCTGTATGGGCAGCTTCGCGAGCGGGGGGCGCTGCTTGTGGCGATTTCGCCGGAGACGCAGCGGCAGTCGGATTTTGCGGTGCAGCAGCATGGGCTGCCGTTTCCGCTCCTGCATGACCCGGGGGCGATGCTGGCGGAGAAGTTTGGCTTGGTGTACACGGTGCCGGAGTATCACCAGCGCTATTTGAAGTCGATCCTGGTGAATCTGCCGTTTTTGAATGGCGAGGCGAGCTGGCGACTTCCGCTGCCGGCGACGTATGTGCTGGATCAGGCCGGCAAGGTGCTGTTTGCCGAGGCGCATGCTGATTTTCGGGTGCGGCCGGAGCCGGGCGATGCGATTTCTGCGCTCAATCCAAAATGACCCGGTCTTTTCCCGAAGGCACACAAGACGGATTGCCCAGAAACTGCGGCATTATGTCCGTAAACTATTAGGAATGTGACGCTTAAGAGCGCAACCAATGGATGTTGGGTGAGTTTGACCCTGCCCGCCAAGCCTTGTTACAATCAAGTTGCGGGGTGGAGCAGCCCGGTAGCTCGTTGGGCTCATAACCCAAAGGTCGTAGGTTCAAATCCTACCCCCGCAACCAATCAAATCAATAATTTACGAGATACGAAAAACCCAATTAAGTCCCCATTATCCCCCAATCGGAAATGGCCACTGATTCAGCCCTTCTACTGAAGGGCTGTTGTGCTTAACGCCTCCCTTCTCGACTCCATCGTTTCGCCGAATGCCAGCCCAACGACCTGGCTGTTGGCTTTGCGTTTGGAGTCGTTCATCGCCCGTCCATAGATGTTCATCGTC
>DATAZR010000065.1:0-30981 GCA_036271955.1 Acidobacteriaceae bacterium | reverse complement strand
ACATACACTCGCTTTAACACTTGCAGATAGTAGTAGAGCGATACCGCGCTTGCTGCCAATGCCATGATCACCAGCGGCAAGCCCCAACTCCCTGCATCTGGAGCACGCAGAACCGACGCGAAGAGATTGAACTTGGCCCAGAAGCCGACCAGAGGCGGAATGCCAGCCAGCGATAGAAGGAAGATCAGCATGGTCGCCGCCAGGAGTGGACTGCGCCGGCTCAATCCAGCGAAAGCGTCGAGGCGATCGCTGCCGGCGGAACGCTCGACGATTGCGATCACGCCGAATGCTCCCACAGTCGTGAGCGCATAAGTGAGCGCATAGTAGATTACTGCCGCGCCGCTCTGATTGGTGTGCGCCGCGATGCCTAGCAGCATATAGCCGGCATGGGCAATCGCTGAATAAGCCAATAGTCTGCGTACGCTGGTCTGAACAAGAGCTCCGAGATTGCCGAGAACGATCGACCCGGCAGCCATCCAAATCAAGAGCACGATCCACGTCGAACCATGCGGATAACGGAAGGCAATCACTCCATCGGTCAAAGCAACTAGGACAGCGAAGCTGGCTACTTTGGAGCCCGACGCGATCAACGCCGCAACTGGCGCAGGCGCTCCCTGATAGGTATCTGGAGCCCACAGATGAAATGGCACGGCGGCTACCTTGAAACCCAGTCCGGCAGCGACCAGAACCAGTGCAATCACGAGCAGCGGACTAACGCTCTGTGCGGTCAGAGAGCTTGAGATTTCAGCCAGGTTTGTCGTGCCGGTGAGGCCATAAAGATAACTGAAGCCAAAGAGCATCAACGCCGCCGACATGCCACCGAATAAGTAGTACTTGAGCGCTGCCTCTGCAGATTGCGCTGAACTCTTGGCAAAGGCCGTCAGCACATAGAGCGAGAGGCTCAGAAGTTCGAGCGCGACGAAGATTATCAGCAGATCGCGTGCGGCTGTGACCAGCAACATGCCAGTCGCACCCAGCATCACGATGGCTACGAACTCACCGGGGTTGCGAGAGAACTCAGCATGGATGCTCAGCAACAGCACCAGGGCTGTCAGGAGCAAGATGCCTATCTGCGCCGCTGCAACCAAAGGTGAAGAGACGAGCGCATCTCCGGCGATGCCCGCTGCTTGAGGATGCGTGTACAACCATCCCGCAGCTACGAGGCAGCCAATGACCCCTATCACGCATGCAGCGGTCATCCGCGTCGCTCGCGTACTCTTGCGCAGCCAGCCAAGATCCACGATAAGAACAACGAGCGAGACGATTTCGAGAATCGTTTCAGGCAGTGTGAGAAAGAACAGATTGCCGTAGTTCACGGTGTTGATGAGAGAGTTCATTGCCTGCCTCCCGTCAGCAGCGCGTGAGGCAGAACCTGCACTGCGGGAGCGATCACGTCCAGCAACAGTCGTGGATAGAGTCCGATCAATAGGCTCGTTCCGGCGAGCAGAATGACCCCAGCTTTCTCTGCCCAGGTAACTGGCTCATATTCGTGAACAGGCGCGGCAACACCATTGCCATCCAGCACAGGTACATCATTGAAGAAAGCGCGCTGCATTGCTCGCCACGTATAAGCCACACCTACGACGATGCCGACGCCGGCCACTACAGCAAACCATGGGAATGCCTTCCACGCGCCAATCAGCACTTGAACTTCAGCAACGAATCCGCTGAATCCCGGCAGGCCCATCGAGGCCATGCCTGCTATGACAAAGAGCCATGCGGCGAAGGGCATCGCTTTGCCCAGCTGCAGCTTGCTCAAGATGCTGAGGTCGCGTGTGTGCGTGCGCTCATAGACGATGCGGCCGACTGTAGCGAAGAGCAGTCCGGCAAGGATGCCATGCGAGAACATCTGCAGCACGGCGCCGTCGATGCCGATCTGCGTGAGAGTGAGCAAGCCCAGCAGCACCAGTCCCATGTGGCTCACGCTGGAGTAGCCGATGACGAACTTGAAATCGTTCTGCACCAGCGCCACAACCGCACCATAGATAATGCCGATGACAGCGAACAACGCAAAGACGGTGCGCCATGAGCCGATGCCCAGGAAAGAAACTCCCCAGGGATCGAGGCCATGTGGAAAGAGAGTCATGGCCACGCGCAGGCAACCGTATGCGCCGAGTTTCATAACCACGCCGGCCAGCAGCATAGAAGCAGCGGTCGGTGCGGCAACGTGACCTGTAGGCGCCCAGGTATGAAAGGGCCACATGCCAGCCAGAATCGCGAAACCCGTAAACACCAGCGGAAACGCCCACATTTGAAAGCTGACCGGAAAGGGATACTGCGCCAGCTCATGCAGATTCATGGTGTGGCTACCGGCAGTTGCGTAGGCTGCGAGCAGACCGATGAGCACCATCGCCGAGCCTGCGAAGGAGTAGAGCGCCAGCTTCATCGCGCCATACTCACGCCGCGTCGATCCCCAGATTGCGATGAGGAAGTACTTGGGCACAATCGCGATCTCGTAGAAGACAAAAAGCAAAAAGAGATCTACGGAAAGAAAGACACCGTAGACGCCGCCGATGAGAGCGAGGAAGAAAGCAAAGAACTCGTTGGCGCGATCGCCGTGCTTCTCGCCGATGTTCCACGAAAACAGAATGCCAGCAACAGCAGCGAGGCCAGTGAGCAGAACCAGCACACGGCTGATGCCATCGGCAGCCAGCGTGTAGTGAATACCCATCGCAGGAACCCATGCGAGGTCGGCGATTGCAACCGTTCCCTGCGCTCCTGCAGTGATGTAACCAGCGAGAGCAACTGCAAATCCGCTAAGCGCGATCAAGAGCGCAAATACACGCGCGAGCCAACCCAGGGCTCGCGGCAACAAAGCCAGCACCAATGCACCCGCAAATGAGAGATAGATCGTATATGCGAGCATCAGAATCGCCACCCCGCAAGCAGGTGCATGACCGTCGTATTGATGGGGCCAAGAGCCAGTTGCGGCACCAGGCCGAGCACTGCCATCAGCACCAAAGCAGGCGCTAGCAGCACACGCTCGCCCGTTGTCATATCCGGGAAGGACCTCCATCGCTCCGGCAGCGGGCCGGTAAAGACGCGCTGGATCACGGTGAGGATGACCGCAGCCGTGATCAGAAGGCCTAGCACTGAGACAGTTGCCGAAAGCCAGCTAAGCGGAAACACTCCACGAAATATCAGAAACTCGCTGACGAATCCATTTAGCCCCGGCAGCCCCAACGACGAAAACAGCGCAATCCCCATCAGCCCACAGAAGACCGGCGCGGGCTTGCGCAAGCCGCCGAAATCATTGATACCGAGTGAGCCGCCGGAACGCTCTTCGATCAGTGCAAGGAACCAGAAGATCGTGGCTGCAGTCAGTCCGTGGTTGAACATCTGCAGCACTACACCGTTCAATGCCGCAGTCTGGCTCAGTTGAATCGCGGCGTCTGGCGTAGTGGGTAAAGCGACGGCGAAGATCGCCAGGAGGCAGTAGCCGAGATGGTTGACCGAGGAATACGCAAAGACGCGCTTCAGATCTTTCTGCACCACTGCAGCCCATGCGCCTGCGACGACGGTTAGCGTGGCCAGCACCAGCAATGGCGTTCGCACCTGCGCAAGCTCATGGCCAAAGATCGGCAGCGCCAGCCGCAGAAATCCATAAACACCCATCTTGGACATGGCTCCGGTAAGCAGCATAGTCACCGGTGTGGGAGCCTTGGAATACGTTGCGGGCAGCCATGTATGGAATGGCATGAGTGGAACCTTTACCGCGAAGCCAAGCAAGACGGCGAGGGCTAGCCACAAAGAGATCGGCCCTAAATTCGCATGGATTGCGGTCGCCAGTTCGCCAGTGTAAGCCATGCGAGTGAGTATTTCGAAGTCCATGCTGCCGGTCGCGAGAAACAACGCCAGAAAGGCCAGCAACAGTGCAACGGAACCTACCATCGTGTACACGAAGAACTGAGTCGCCGCTGCGCCTCGTCCTTCCCCACCCCACACCTTGATCAGGAAGAAAGCCGGTATGAGGCTAAGCTCCCAGAACAAAAACCAGTGGAAGAAATTAAGCGCGGTGAAGGTTCCGAAGAGGCCCGACTCCAACAGCAGAATCAGTGCGAAGTACAACCCCGGCTGGGTGGAAACCTTCTTCGAGGCTGTGATTGCCATTAGCGAAATGATCGCGGAAAGCAACAGCATCAAAGCTCCTAAGCCATCGACGCCGAGGTGGTACTCAATGCCCAGACTCGGCACCCAGTCGGCGCGCTCGACAAACTTCATCGTGCCATCCGACCCAATGCCCAGCCACACCAACAAGGAAAAAATGAGCGAGACAACCGCGCCGCAAAGGGCCGCTCCGCGAGCGACGCTGCCTTTGTTGCCTGCAAGCAAAGCAATAGCCGCTGTCGCTGCCGGAACCGCAGTCAAAATTGTAAGCATATGCGTCATAGCCGCACCTGTCCCGTTACGGCTCCGACGACGAGCGCAATGCCGGCAAGGAACAACACTCCCACCGCCAATACACGCATATACCCTGGAGCGCGCCCCGCCTGTAGCCACGCGAGCACACCGCCGCTTGTCACCAACTCTTCGCAGCCCTTGTCGAACGCTCCATCGATCCACTGCGAATCGATGTTCTTGTTAGCGGCTCCGAGACCACGGAATCCGTTGGCCACCGCAGATACAAGCCCGCCCCATACGCGGCGATCTAGCCAATCGGAAAGCCACGCCAGTGCGGCATACCAGCGCAGCACTGTTGCTGCATACAGTTCGTCGAAGTAGAGGCGATCAGCGAGCCATTTCCAAATCGTGGGCACGGCGGACTCGAGCACATCGGCCATATCGCCAGGGCGATGCTGCGGCTCATCGCCATGCTCCTGCACATGATGATGAACGGGCGCACTCGCCGGACGCTGAATACGCCTGATGCCATAGAGCCACCAGCCCGCGCCGAGACCGGCAAAGACTAGCGCAGTCGTGAATAGCATTAGCGGCAAAAGACCAGGCTCAAAGAAGGCGTGAAGATCGAATGGAACAACGCGACTCTCGATAAATCCTCTGAACCATGGCCATGCCGGAGTGCCGAGAAACCCGAGACCGATGGCAAATGCTGCAAGGATCGACAGTGGCAATGTCATCACACGTGGACTCTCGTGCGCATGAGCGTGTTGAGGGCCGCGCCAGCTGCCCATGAAAACATAAGCGACCTGACGCGCCATATAGAACGCCGTCAAAAGCGCACCCACAATCAGCAGAATGAACGGCCCCTTGGATATTGGCCAATCATACGCAGCGCCGACGATTGCATCCTTGCTCCAGAAGCCTGCGAAGAAGATCGGAAAGCCGCTGAGCGCCAGCATGCCGATTGAGTATGTCAGAAAAGTAGCCGGCATCTCCTTGCGTAGGCCGCCCATGCGGCGAATGTCCTGCTCTTCGTGGCAGCCGTGAATCACCGAGCCAGCGCCAAGGAAAAGGAGCGCCTTGAAGAAGGCGTGTGTGATCAGGTGGAACATTCCAACGGCGACGCCGCCGGTCGCGAGGCCCACCATCATGTAGCCCAGCTGCGAGACGGTCGAATACGCGAGGATGCGCTTGATATCGTTTTGCGCAACAGCCACCAATGCGCCAAAGATTGCAGTCAGCGCGCCGATCCATGCGACGACTGTAAGCGAAACCGTAGATCCACCCGCAGCTGCTCCCGCACTCATCAACGGGTATACGCGCGCGATCAGATACACGCCCGCGGCCACCATCGTCGCAGCGTGGATCAATGCGGAAACAGGCGTCGGGCCTTCCATCGCGTCAGGCAGCCAGACATGCAACGGAAGCTGCCCGCTCTTGCCCGCGGCTCCCGCGAAAATCAGCAGTCCAATAGCTCCTGCAGCGGTCAATCCCAACGCCGCCGGCTGGCCTAGAAGAATTGCCAATGCTGCGGACTCCATTGAGCCCGCGCCGTGGTCGTAAAAGAGCAGCGTGCCTGTCTGCGAGAAGAGCCAGACCATGCCCAGCAGGAAGAAGATATCGCCGACGCGCGTGGTGAGGAAAGCCTTCTTCGCCGCTGCCGCTGCACTCGGCTTGTGATACCAGAAGCCGATGAGCAGATACGATGTGAGGCCGACAATCTCCCAGCACATGAAGAGCAGAAGCAGGCTGTTGGCGATAATGACGCCCAGCATGGCCCCGGCAAAGAGCGAGAGAAAGCAGAAGAAGCGCGTGAAATTTTCATCATGCGCCATGTAGCCGGTGGAGTAGATGAAGATGAGCAGGCCGACGAAGGTGACCATCACCAGCATTACCGCGGCGAGTGGGTCGAGAAGCCAGCCGAGTTGGAGATGCGTCGTGCCTAGATCGAGCCAGTTGAAGCTGACGACTTCGCGCGTTGGCGCACCGTGGCTCCAAGAGCCGAGGACATGCAGGAAAGCGGTGATCGCGAGGACAAGCGAGCAAGCAAGACTGCCGATAGCCAGTCTAGCCGCGGTTCTTTTCATTGCCTGTTTTAAGAGCGCAATGATACCGGCCGCAACCATTGGGATAGCAGGAATGAGCCATAAATTCCGTACAATTCCCGACGCTGGGCCGTCAATCATTGTGTTCAGATCGATTTCCTGCGTCTGTATCAACCAATTTGTCACCAGGGATGCGCTATGCAAGATCATTCTTCGCTTATCCCTTCATCCGCGTCATGGCATCGAGATCGGTAGTCTTGGTGTGGCGATGATAGGCGATCACGAGGCCCAGGCCAACCGCAGCTTCAGCCGCAGCAACGGCAATCGAAAATATCGCAAACATCATTCCTGTGAGGCCACCGCTATGTCCCGCAGGATGCGGGCTGAAGCGCCAGAAAGCGATCAGATTCAGGTTCGCCGCATTGAGCATCAGCTCAATGCCGATGAGGACAAGGATTGCGTTGCGGCGTGTGAGAGCAATGGCAAGCCCTATCGCAAAGACCAAAGCAGCGACGATCAAAAATGCTGAGAGTGGCGTCATTTGCCGCTCCGTTCCAAGCTTGACTTCGGCTCACGCGATTCAGGCATGGCGACGATCACCGCGCCAATCAAGGCGACCGTCAACAAAACTGCGACAATTTCCAATGGCAGCACATAGGTGCTCATCAGGGCAACGCCAATCGATTGCACATTGACAGCCGGTGCAGAGACGGTTTCGCTGGCAGGCAGACTCTTCGTCACAGCCCACGTCAGCAGGGCAAAAACCGCAGCGGCAATAGCTAACCCAAGAAACCAGCTCGATGAATAGTTGCGATACTCTGGTACGGCCGCGCCGCGCGTCAGTAGAATCGCAAAGACAACCAGGATTGCAACCGCACCGATGTACACAAGAATCTGTGAAAAGCCCGCGAACTGCGCACCAAGCTCCAGATACAGCAGAGCGAGTCCGGCGAAAGTCACGGTAAGACTGAGCGCGCAGTGCACAAGATTTTTGAGCACGGCAGCTGCTACCGCGCCAGCCACGGTCAACGCCGATGTCAAGAGGAAGGCGATGCCAAGCCCGAAAATCATAAGGTCGGACCTCCGTTAATCGGCATAGCGATAGCTCCTTGGGCCGAGGTGCTGCCCGCGCATGAGCACGCGGCCGAGCAGGACGTAAGCGCCAATCAGAACGACGCTGCAAATGACCCAGCGCGACCATCCCTCACCGAGGAAGCGCCATGCTCCGGCTACCAGTAGATTGAGCAGCGCCATAGGCAGCATGAACTTCCACGCAAAGTTCATCAGCTGATCCTGGCGAAGGCGGGGCATCGTGCCGCGCAGCCAGATGAAGAAGAAAATTGCACCGAAAAGCTTGGCGAAGAACCAGGCCCAGGAAGGAATGAAGCCGAGGACAGACAGCGGTGCACCCCAGCCGCCGAGGAAGAGCGTGATCGCAAATCCCGCAATCGAAAACATGCCCAGATACTCGCCCAGGAAGAAGAGCGCAAACTTGAATCCTGAATACTCGGTGAAGTATCCAGCCACCAGTTCCGACTCGCCTTCCGGTAGATCAAAGGGTGAGCGATTCGTCTCCGCCAGCGCGGCGATCACAAAAAGCACGAAGCCGGCGAAACCCCACGGAGTAAATACGTACCAGTGTGGAAACCAACCGGTGAAACCGCTCTGCGCCTCTACGATCTTGACCGTCGAAAGTGAGCCGGTAATCATCACCGCGACCACGCTCGATAGCAGCAGCGGAACTTCGTAGCTGATCATCTGGGCTACAGCTCGCATTGCTCCAAGCAGCGAATATTTATTGCGGCTCGACCATCCGGCCATGAAGATCGAAAGCTCAGTGGATGCGCCGATAGCGAAGAAAAACAGCAAACCCGCATCCATGTTCATCAGCACCATGTTGCGTCCAACCGGCAGTACTGCGTAGCAGAGGAAGATGGCTACGACCAGCACAACTGGCGCGAGAAAATGCACTAAGGCATCCGCGCTCAATGGAACGATGTCTTCCTTGGTCAGCGACTTGATGCCGTCGGCAACAGGCTGCAGGATTCCCAGCGGGCCAACGCGGTTGGGACCGAGACGATTCTGCATGCGGCCTAGGCCTTTGCGTTCGAGCACCGTGGTCAACGCGAAGATGCCCGGGAAGGCCGCGACTATCGCCACCACGCCCAATATCGTGCCTACGACGGGCTGCAAAGCTTGCGGAAAGAAGCCGGCAATCCAGTGCTGCAAGAGAATGAATATCTGATCCAATTTGGAGGAGAAGCTCACGCGCCCGGCTCCTTTACTGGAGCTTCTTTCGCTGCTGCGGGAACTTCCTGCGGCACCGTGGCAGCTTCTTTCGACTTAGCAGGCGCTGCGCTTGCTGCCGCTGCCTTGGCCGCAGCGGCTTCAGCAGCAGCTTTGGCCTTGGCGTCTGCTTTGGCCTTTTCATCCGCCAGCCGCGCGTCTACTTCCGCGGCTTCGGTGGGGTGAATTTTGTGATAGTGCTCGTTGGATTTCGACAGATGGTCGCGGTCAAAAAGCAATCCACCAAAGCGATCTGTCGTGCTCAGCTCAAATTCCGTGTCCATCTTGATGGCTTCGAAGGGGCAGACCTCAACGCAGATCTGGCAGCTCATGCATACCGAAATATCGATGTCGAAGCGGGCGGGATAAATCTGCATCTTCCCAACGAAATCGGGCTTCTTATCCGTCGACTTGACGATGTAAATGCACTTCGGCGGACACTCTTTTTCGCAGATCTGACAGGCCACGCAGCGCAGCCCAGCCATCGGGTCCGTACCGTCATAAACAAGGAAGGGAAAGTCGCGCGTGTTCTCGATGGGCGTAATCCGCTCTTCGGGATATTGCACCGTTGTGAGGCGTTCTTCTGAGACAAAGCTGCCGGCAAAATTCTTCGCCGTTTCAGCCAGTCCCTTGAGCATTCCTTCGCCGAGCATTAGCGGTCCACCTCGCCAAGCACAATGTCTACGCTGCCAAAGATCAGCACCACATCGGCCACGTTCTGCCCCACACACATGTCTTCGAGCACAGTGAGATTGATCAACGAAGGCGGCCTCACGCGATAACGATACGGATTGCCGCTGCCATCGCTAATCAAATAGAAACCGAGCTCACCCTTGGGCGCTTCTATGCGTCCGTAGGCCTCGCCTGCCTTGGGGCGAAAGTTGCGAAGCTTGGTCTTGGGGTCCATGATCGGCCCGGCCGGAACATCTTTAAGCGCCTGATTCAGAATTCCAATCGACTCGCGCGCCTCGAGAATACGAATCATGTAGCGGTCGTAGATATCGCCGTGATCGCCAAGCGGCACGCGGAATTTAAAGCGGTCGTAAATACCGTAATGATCGACCTTGCGAATGTCGTAATTCACGCCAGCCGCGCGCAGCATCGGTCCAGTGATACCGGCATTCACGGCGAGATCGGGCTTGAGCACACCGACACCCTGCGAACGCGCCATGAGGATCTCATTGCCTGTAAGCAATGCTTCGGTCTCATCGAGAAATTCCGGCAGCCCCGCCACGAGCGTCTTCACTTTATCGAGCCAGCCATTGGGCAGTTCTACGCGGCATCCACCGAAGCGCATGTAGTTGCACATCATGCGCGAGCCGGTCAGTTCTTCAAAGAGATCGAGAATCTTTTCGCGCTCGCGAAAGGCATACATGAGCGGCGTGCCGCTGGCGCCCATCTCCTGCATGAGAAAGCCGATGGCGCTGGCGTGATTCTGAATGCGCGTGAGTTCTGCGGTGATGACGCGGATGTACTCAGCGCGTTCCGGAACCTCAATGCCGGCCAGTTTCTCAACCGCCAGCGCATAGGCCCAGTTGTTGGTCAGCGAGCAGAAGTAGTCGAGCCGGTCGGTGTACGGCATCGTTGCGAGATAGCTGGCCTTCTCGGCGATCTTCTCGTGATTGCGATGCAGGTATCCGAAGACCGGCTTGAGCTTGACGACAACCTCGCCATCGAGCGCGACATCCATGCGAAAGACACCGTGCGTCGACGGATGATGAGGTCCCATGGCGACTTCGAGCAGCTCGCCTTCGTCGCTGGGTTCGATCACCGGCGGCCGGTAGCTTTTGAATGCAGTTGCGCTCATGCCACCACCCCATGAGTCTTGTGCTCTTCGGCCCGCTTCAGCACTTCATCGTGCGGTGTCGGTTCGTATTCGTAATCGTCGGGATCGACATAGTCGCGGCGCATGGGATGATCTTCAAACTCATCCCACATCAGAATGCGCCTGAGATCGGGGTGCCCCGTGAATACGATGCCGAAGAGGTCGAAGATCTCCCGCTCCTGAAATTCACACGATCGCCAGACGGGAGTCAGCGATGGAAGCTGGACCTGATCCGTACGATTCGCCGTTCGCATCCGCAGCACAACGGGACCGCCGGGATCGGTCGGCCCATTCTTCATCGAAAACAAGTGATAGACAGCTTCCAGATAGCCAGGCTCAACACGCTTGACGGTCTCTTCGACGACGGTTTCAACACCATCGACAACCTTGGTCGTCTTCACCTTCTCCGAGATCTCTTTGTCCGGCCAATCGACGCCGGTGGCATTCGAGCAATAATCCAGCGCGAGCTCTTTATCGTCGCGCAAAAAGACGGCTACCGCGACGGCGTGGACCGGATCGAGACGCAGCGAATGCTGTGCGGATGGGCTGGGATTCAGCACCAACTCCACACCGGCTTGGGGCAGCGCAGTCTTGATCGCGGCGAGAATTTCTTGGGCAGTCTTCATCCGCAGTTCTCCGCGGAGTCTGCCGCACGAGGAGGAGCGGGCAACGGCCAGACCAGCTTGTTCATCGGCGGCTCGAGGTCGTGCGCTCCCTGAGTCGGGACCGGGAACAGGCTTTGCGCCTCGGCATCCAGATGGCGCGGCCGCGATTCGCCGGTCAGCGGCTGGGCGTCGATCCTGGCCTGCAGCGCCATAAAGGCATGAATCAGAGCTTCAGGACGAGGCGGGCAGCCGGGAATATGCACATCGACTGGGATATATCGATCGATGCCCTTGAGCACGTTGTAGCCCTGCTTGAATGGGCCGCCGGAGATAGCGCAAGCGCCCATCGCGATAACGTACTTGGGCTCGGCCATCTGGTTATAGAGCCGTACCACCTGCGGAGCCATCTTCTTGGTAATCGTGCCGGAGATGATCATCAGATCGGCCTGCCGAGGCGAGGGGCGAAAGACCTCCGCGCCGAAGCGTGCGAGGTCGTAGCGGGCCATCGTGGTGGCGATCATCTCGATGGCGCAGCAGGCGAGACCGAACTGCATCGGCCAGACAGAATTCTTGCGACCCCAGTTGTAGATCTCACTGACGGTCGTCACGAAGACGCCTTGCTTGCCGAGTTCAATCTTCAGATCAGGCTCAACCGCCATCCAGCACCCCTAATTGCCTCTACAGAACACAATCACGCCCAGGTCAATATGCCTTTGGCCCACGCCCATGCCAGCCCCTCGGCCAGCAGCAACACAAAGACCAGCATCGCCACGCATGCACCCATACCCAGGCCGGTGAAGGCCACGGCAAACGGCAGCAGGAAAATTGCCTCTACATCAAAGACCAGAAAGATGATCGCGTAGAGGTAATAGGCCGAGCGAAACTGCACCCAGGCGTCTCCGCGCGACTCCAGCCCGCACTCGTAAATCGCGTTTTTTATCGCGTTTGGCTTGGCCGGGGAAACCAGCCGCGCCCAGAGCCACGCCAGCCCCAGGGGAGCAAGGCCGAAGCCGAGCGCCGCAACAAACAAAACTGCCAATGGAAAATATGGACTTGAGACCATGATTGGATCGCGGAAAAGCTTCGCAAAACGCTACTGAAATACCGTAGCAGCTTACCCATTGCGATGGGCAACTGGACCTGTCCCACATTGCAAACCAGCCCGGCTTTTCGCAGTTCATCCTAATTTATTTACCATTCGCTGCGCCAGAACGAAGGTGCGTAAGCTGCGAATTCCCGCCCGCGCACCTCCGCAATTCCCAAAAACGATTGGCCCGATTGAGCCCGCGGCAAGTTGTTCTCCAACTTCCGGTGGATGACAGGGCTCACATTGCTCCTGCTATCGTTCGCAGTGGAGAATCCAGCGCCATTCCTTCCGTGGTCGACGCAGCCTTCTCTTCCCACTTGGAGATCTCAAGCCAATGCTCGACCAGTTCCTGCGCCGCGCTCTTCGTCTACCGGTTGACCTGTTGCACCGCCGGGTCCGCAGCTCCCGAACCACTTCGGTCCAGGTGACACTTCCTGCGATTTTTGTCCTGGCCGCTGCAGTTCTGCTGCCCGTGGGCACCGTTCACGCAGGGGTTGGACAGCAGGCTGCGCCCTCTCAAGCGCCCGCTGCTCAGGCACCCGCTGCAGGTTCGGCCCAACAGCCGGCGCCGGCCGACGAAGGCACGTTCGGCAGTGCTCCGGGAGCGCCCGGAGCGCCCACCGTTGCGCCGTGGATGACCGTTCCGCCGACTGAATACCACAAGCATGTTGCGTCGAAATACAACTATGCCTTCGGCAAAGACACACCGTTCCTTCCCTCGAAAGCGACTTCTTACAACGGCGAATTTCTGAGCCCTAAAGACTTTCCATCCGCTCAGTATTGTGGCCATTGCCACCAGGAGAGCTATCACCAGTGGCGCCAGTCCGCGCACTCGAACAGCTTTCGCGCCCCGTGGTATCTGAAGAATGTGAATATGCTCATCGACGAGAAAGGGGTGCAGTATTCGCGGCACTGCGAGGGATGCCACAATCCAGTTGCGCTGCTTTCCGGAGACCTCTCTCAGGGCATGCCCCGCAAGCGTCCGTTTGAAGATGAAGGCCTAACCTGCATGACCTGCCATGCGATTACCTCGACCACGACCTACGGCACGGGCAGCTATGTGATGGGATATCCAGCAGTGATGGTCGATGAAAAGGGACAGCCGGTCATGCACGCTGTTCCGGACAGCGAGATTCTCGCCCATCTCGACCGGCATTCGAAGGCCGTCATGCGCCCGCTGCTGCATACTTCGGAGTTCTGCGCCGCCTGCCACAAGGCAGAGATCCCGCGGACTCTCGACGACTACAAATGGCTGCGCGCCATGAGCCCTTACGACGAGTGGCTGGCGGCCAGTTTCACCAAGCAGTCGCCGCTTCCCTTCTATCGCAAAGACGTTGTCTCGACCTGCCAGACCTGCCACATGCTCCGCGAGCCGATGCCTGCGACAGCGTCCGATTATGGAGCCAAAGAGGGCAAGCTGATGAGCCATCGCTGGCTGGGCGCAAACACGCTGATTCCCCAGTACTACAAGTTCGATGAGCAGCAGGAAAAGGTCATCGCCTTCCTCAAGACTGGCGTCTTCAACGTCGATATCTTTGCGCTAGAGAAGGAGAATGCCGCGGCGACGCCCAGCGATTCGGTGCTGATTGCGCCGCTTGGGCTGACGAATTTTTCGCTTGCCGCTGGCGAGACCCTGACCGCCGATGTCGTCATCCAGAACAAAGGCGCTGCGCACTCCCATGTGCCGGAGCAGCGCGACTTCTACGAGTCCTGGGTCGACTTCACCGTCAAGGATGCAAGCGGCAAGACCCTGGCCGAGAGCGGATTCCTCAAGCCCGACGGCTATCTCGATCCATCGGCGCACTCGTTCACCAACCGCATCATCAATAACAAGGGCGAGTTCAACGATCTGCACCAGATATGGCACAACCGGGTGCTCGCCTACAACAACACCGTCCAGTCGGGCCGGAGCCAGTTGGTGCGCTACCGCTTCCGCATTCCAAAGGATCTCACCGGCACGTTCAGCATTACCGCGACGGTGAAATATCGCCGCTTCGATCAGCACTTCATCGACTATGCCATGAAGGCGAAGCACTATCCCGAGCCAGTCGTCGACATGGCCGGCCAGACCCGCACCTTCTCTATCGGCGACAATGGCCCGATCAAGCCGGGCGCAGATGAAAACAAGGAATGGATGCGCTGGAACAACTACGGCATCGGCTTGCTGGATGCACAGCAATATGCGGCGTCAGTTCACGCCTTTGAGCGCGTCGCGGCGCTGCGGCCGGACTACGCCGATGCCTTCACCAACATGGCAGTCGTCGAGATTCTATGGGAGAAGTACGACGACGCGCGGCCCAATTTGGCCAAGGCTCTGACACTCCTTCCTGGCGACTCGCGCGCCTTGTACTATCGCGCATTGGTGGAGCGCAACGGCGGCCAGGTAAAGGAAGCCATCGCCGACCTCGAAGCGGTGATTGCGAAATATCCGCGCTCCAAAGATGCGCTGCGCGAACTTGGATTCAGCTACTACCAGCAGCACAACTACCCCAAGGCTCGCGACATCTATGAGCAGCTGCAGGGCGTCGATCCAGATGACTTGGCAGCGCACTACAACCTGGCCATTCTCTATCGCCGCCTGGGCGAAAAGGAGAAAGCCTCGTTTGAAGCTGCTCGCTTTGCCGACCAGAAGGACGATCCGACAGCTTCTGTCTACGCGCTCGAATTTCTGCGCAAGCATCCTGAAGTCGCTAACGAGAGCGTGGTCTGGCACGCGCACGACATCACCGGAGACCCGATCAAGCACTCGGACAAGATCGAGTACACCTACATGTCCGGTGGCGGAGAGTAGCTGAAGATCACTACCCGGCTAACTGCGAGCAGTGATTCCGTACTTGCTCTCCAGGAATTCCTGCAACGGCCGCGGCAGCAGGGCCGCGAGTTCCTGCCAGGTAAGCACCTGCAGGCGCACGCGCATCTCCGCATCTCTGACTGCTGCCATTACAGCGAACCAGGCCTCGCGCAGGTCCGGTCGGCGCTCGTCATGCAAAACGCAAAAACTGCATCCGTGCGCATACGCGGCCAGCACGTTGCGAATGAGCTGATAGCTTACATAGCGAAGCTCGAACGGACCGTTTGAACGGAGGTTCGGCGACAACGGCTGACGCAGCATCTGCGGTGCAACAGCAGCTCGCAACTCAGGCTCGCCGGCCGCATCTTCTAATTCCTGCGAATAGTCCTCAGGAAACTCGAAGGCTTCTTTTCGTCTGCCGAAGGGCGTTGCAATTCGCGGCAGCCGTTCTCGATCAAATACCGCATCCAGATCGCGGTATGCTTCGACGAGGGGTGCGGCCTGCGTCTGGAAATCCGACTCGGTCAGCTTAGCCTCGACGAGCAGCGAACCGAAGCGCATGTCTACCTCGGTCCGATCCACGCGACCGCTCAATAGAGGCACGCGAGCCTTCCAGCCGAAGACCGGAGGCCCATCTTCGGTCACCCCAAGCACCGTCCTCACTCGCGAAGACTCGGCAACACCGGGAGTGCAGAAAATGTTCATCAACAGGGAGTCCGAGCTCATGGACGAGTCCAGTTCCCGCCAGCGCCTTCCCGATTCCGCTTTTGGCAGGGCGCGTCCCTGCGCGTGAATCTTGTCGAACCGGCGCAACCAATCTGCTCGCCCGGCAATTGCAGCATAAGCAGGATCGAAGAAGTTCCCGTGCCTTCCCTCTTCCGGTTCGTACACGATTACCGGCTGGCTGCCGTAGCTTTGCACATGCGCGCGCCCGACGGCATGTTGCCGGTTGCGCCAGCAGAGCTCCTGCCGCAGCAGGCTTGCAAATGAGCCGCCTGTTTCAGCCATATTGAGGAGACTAAATCGGAGGGATTGCGATCGCAAATTCCTCGTCACAATCCAACCTCCGTAGGAGCCAAACCTGACCCGCCAATGAGAAAATAAAAGTCGTGAGTGTTATCGACCTTCGACGCAATTTTCCCGTATCTGCAATGGCTGCCTCTATCTTCCTTGCATGTTTCGCTAATCCTTCTTTCGCCGGTGGATCGAAAGCCGCCGAACAGGCCGGAGCCGTCTTGTTCCGAGATAAAGGATGCACCTATTGCCATGGCGCAGCCGCCCAGGGAACGCCGAAAGGGCCTTCGCTGGCCAATGTTCGCAAGAAGTTGAAAGCCCCACAGATTGCCACACAAATTGAAGACGGCGGGCAGAAGATGCCGAGCTTTCGAGATTCGCTCTCAGACCCCGAAGTTGCACAACTGGTGGCGTATCTGCGCGCCAAACATCGGCCCGTTCCGCCGCCGGCACAAACTCCAGCTCCATGAGCAATCGAGGACAGTAAGTCACTATCTACTCTGGCACTATCATTCTCGCGCCCTCCCCCAGGCGTCTCCCCAACATTGAGGAGCAGAGGAGAATGTTATGCTTTGGACGATTTTTGTAATTTTGCTTGTACTATGGCTTCTGGGCTTTTCGCTGCATATCGCCGGCGGGCTGATTCATCTGCTATTGGTTCTGGCCGTGATCATGCTCATTTACAACCTGATCGTTGGGCGGCGCCCGGTTCTCTGACAACGATCAAAAATCTTGAGAAAACAACGGGCCCCACCCTCCGCGCCAGTCATCCGGTTCGGTGTTCGGGTCCGTTCTCTCTTGAACTCAGATAAGCTCCGCACGATCGCCGGATCACAAGACGCGTCGGCAGAAGAATGTCGCGCGTGGGAAACTCCGGGTGCGTGATGCGTTCGAGCATGGTGGCCATCGCCATCACTCCGATCGCAGCGCAGTTCTGATGCATCGTCGTTAAGGGAACGGTCAGCAGGCCGGCATACTTCACATCGTCGATCCCAACGATGCGCACATCCTCTGGTATTCGCCTGCCCAGCGTGGTCAGCGACTGCATCAGTTGCGCTGCAGTCCTGTCGTTTCCGCAGACCACTGCCTCAGGCTGCGATATATCCAGCATCCGGCTTACAAACTGCAGGTCTTGAGAGCTGCCCCGCCAGACGGGCTCAGCCTCCGGTCTGATGCCGTGTCGGCGCAATGCCTCGTGAAAGCCCGTGATACGCCCATCGACGGTTGAGGCCGCGTATTCCTCGGCAAAGAACGCTAGCTTCGTTACACCAAGGCGAAGCAGATGTTCGGTAGCCAAATAACCAGTGCGGCGATTGTCGATGCCGACCAGATCGTGTGCCGATCGCTCCGGATAGGGCAGATAGCAGCGATCCAGCAATACCGTAGGAATCTTTGCTCGATCCAGAATGCGCATGATGCGCCGGTTGGCGGTATCCCGATCCGGAATGAGCTCGAGAGGCGCAAAGAAGACTCCTGTGACCTTCTTGGCTAGAAAGTGATGCGCCATCTGCTCCGCTTCTTCGACGGTTTCGCGGTGAGAGTTCGCCGCCCCGGCGCCTGAACAGTTGCCCCACAGCAAGGCATCGGGGCGGGCAAACGGGGAGCGCATCATTCCATGGCAGATTGGCTCGAATATCTCGGTGAAGCCAAGCTCGGGAATCAGCAGTCCAAATGTATAGCCGTCGGCCTGCTGCGCGGCCTGCACATGCGTGCCTGCGCCGGGCCTTCGCGTCACCAGATTCATGCGCTGCAGCTCCAGCACCGCCTTGGCGACAGTGATGCGCGAGGCATCGAACATGGTTCCCAGCTCCGCTTCGCTGGGCAGCCGGTCGCCAGGTTTGTACGCACCGGTCAGGATGCTGTTGTGGAGATAATCGAAAACCACCTGGTGCTTGGAAACCTTGCGGGGCATCTCAAGCGGTAATGGATTGGGATGAGCGAGGCGCGCCGGTTCGGAGCCGGCGGGTTTTCCCGTTGCCTGGTCCCCGGTACGTGCTGCCGTTCTTTTCTGTCCAGCCATTCGACTACCCTGCGGCCCTCAACCTGCACAGCTACTAAGCCCAACTAGCCGGTCCAGCCAGGTAAGTTGTGTGCAATATCTCTGCTGAAACGCTACAGGAATGTCGTATCGATTGTCGATACATTTGCGGCAGCGCAAGCGAAGCAGTCTCCACCGGAAACGATTGTCGGGACCCATTCGGCTGCTCTTCGATTTCGTCTCAGCCTTCGATTTCCCGCGTGATCCGCTGCAGCGTTTCGGGTCCAATCTCAGGCATGGCGCCTTGTTGCGATGCAACGAAACTGCCCCATCGGTTGCCCGCCTCGTTCAACGTAGCCAGCGGTGCACCGCGCAATAGATAGTGAGTCATGGCTGCGGTGAAGGCATCGCCGGCTCCGATAGTGTCAGCCACCCTGACCGGCACGCCGGCATGCTCGTGCCACTCCGACCGCCCCACCAGCAGACTCCCCTCGCCGCCACGCGTGATGGCCACCAGCGATAGCTGTGGAAAAGCCTCCAACAGCCGGTCCGCGCCTTCCCGTAAAGAAGCCGCCGCAGGCAATGCAAGCAGATCCAGTACCTGTGGAACCTCTGCGTCATTCATCTTCATGACCGAAGCAAGACCCAGCGATTCGCGCACAATCTCCCCGGTATAAAATGGAGCGCGCAGGTTGACATCGAAGATGCGCTGGCACGCAGGCCGCGTCGCCTTCACCATGGCATGAATCGTCCGCAGCGACTGCTTGCTGCGCTGAGCCAGAGACCCAAAACAAACCGCATCTGCGCTGGCCGCAACCGCAAGCCAACCCGGCTCCGCTTCCAGAAAGTCCCATGCCACAGGCTCGTGGATCGTGTAGCTCGGCTGTCCATCGTTCAACTCCACCGTCACCCGGCCCGTCGGCTGCGTCGAATCACTCTGCAACAAACCGCAATCCACTGGATACGGCTTCAGAACATCGATCGCTTTGTCACCCAGCTCGTCGCATCCAATGCGGCTCAGCACATACGCATGGTTTCCCAGCCGCCCAGCCATCACGCTGTAGTTCGCCGGCGCACCGCCTAGCTGCGGACCTGCGGGCAGCATGTCCCAGAGCAGTTCTCCGACGCCTAAAATCGTGTACGCCATGGTTCCTCGCATCAGCCTGGGTTTGGAACTCCCCACCGATTGTAGACCTCACTATCGGAGCACACGAGAAACAAGTTCCAGATACGGCATTTACCCCAATTGACACTGGTAATTCGCCGGTTGTTAGTGACACCTGTTATCGCTTCGCGGTAGTCTAAACGGTATTGTTGAAGTAAGAGAAGAGAGGTCTCTAACGATGCCCATCCAGCCTACGGAAAAAATATGGCGCAATGGTCAGCTCATTCCCTGGGAACAGGCGAATATTCATGTGATGAGCCATGTGGTCCACTACGGCTCCAGTGTTTTTGAAGGAATCCGCTGCTACGGCCAGCCCTCGGGAGCGGCTGTTTTCCGGCTGCCGGAGCACATGCAGCGCCTGATCGATTCCGCCAAGATTTACCGCATGACGCTGCCCTACTCGCTGGACGAGTTGTGCGCAGCGGTCGTCGACGTCATCGAGAACAACGGCGTCGCGCCCTGCTACATCCGCCCCATCGCCCTGCGCGGTTATGGCGAAATCGGCGTCAACCCTACCGGCTCACCGATCGATATCTTCATCGCCAACTTCCCTTGGGGCAAGTATGTCGCTGGGCACGGCGGCGCGGATGTCTGCATCAGCAGCTGGAACCGCCTGGCGCCCAACACCATGCCCGGGCTTGCCAAGGCCGGCGCGAACTACATGAACTCGCAGCTGATCCGCATGGAGGCCGACATCAATGGCTACGCGGAGGGCATCGCGCTTGATGTCAACGGCCTGGTCTCCGAGGGCTCGGGCGAGAATGTCTTTGTCGTGCGCAACGGTGTGCTGTACACGCCGCCGCTGTCGAATTCGGCGCTGTCCGGCATTACGCGTGACTCGGTGCTGACCATCGCCCGCCATCTCGGCATGCCGGTCGTCGAGCAGTCGATGCCCCGCGAGCTACTGTACATCGCCGACGAGGTCTTCTTCACCGGAACGGCGGCGGAAGTATCGCCCATCCGCTCCATCGACCGCATCGTCATCGGCGACGGCAACCCGGGCGTAGTGACCAAGCAGATTGCCGATGAATTTTTCGGCATCGCCAACGGTCTTAAGCCCGATCGCTTCGGATGGCTGACACCCGTCAAAGTAGATGCTGCCGTGACTGTCGGCGCGTAGTTCGTTCAAATCACTTTGCTTTTAAAAATGAGGGGTGGGCTTCGGCTCACCCCTTCGTTTTTGCAGGCATGTGGACCGCAATTCAACGCTCGTGGTCCGAACGGACGGTATCATAGGCCTATAGCGGATCGGCAGCAGCGGAACCTGCGCACAAGAATGCGTTCGCTGACAAACTGACTTCTTCAGGACACAACATGGCCAGGCAGCTCCACTACAACGCGGCGGAACATATCTCTGCGGATATGGCAAAGGATCCCTACCTCAGGCCTGCTTTTTCTCTGCAGAACCGCCTCACGCGCCTGCTGTGGAATCTCTGCTGGCTGCTCCTGTACCGCATCTCTCCGCGACCTTTTCATGCCTGGCGTTCGATGCTGCTGCGAGCCTTTGGCGCAAAGATGGGCCGGAACTGCCATTTCTATCCGTCATCGAAAGTATGGGCGCCCTGGAACCTGATTTGCGACGACCAGGTCGCGACCGGGGACGGAGCGGAAATCTACAATCCAGCGCCCATTCACTTCGGATCGCACGCCATCGTCTCGCAGGGCGCATACATCTGCGGCGCGACGCATGACTTCGACGATCCCGCATTTCCTTTGCTGGCCTACTCGATGCGCGTCGGCCCGTATGCGTGGATCTGCGCTCGCGCCTGCGTCGGCCCAGGAGTCAATGTCGGCGAAGGCGCAGTGCTCGGCCTCGCCTCGGTTGCTTCGCGAGACCTTGAACCCTGGACAGTTTATGCAGGGTCACCCGCGATCAGAGTCAAGGAGCGGAAACGCTTTGCAGCAGATGCGCTGCCAACCTTGCTCGCCGGAAAGTAAGCACATCGAAGAACCCGCTTCCAAAAATAAAAACCGGATCGGAACTGCTCCGATCCGGCTTTCGAATTTGCGATGAGTCCCAGCTTTAGTATGGGCGATAGTAGCCCGGAGGCGGCGGAGGATAAGGATAGCCGTAAGGGTAATATCCGCGCCTATACAGCGTTGGCCGCTGCGACGGCGGAGGAGCGTTAGCCGCCAGCCGCTGCGCTTCCAGCGAGCTTACCGGCGTGACCGTCAGCGGAGCGTTCAGATGGAAATCCATCAGCGCTTCGGCCGGTATCCAGACCTGCGGTCCTGGCGTTGCAGCCGAAGCCGCTGTGCCGCCGACTGCACCGGCTCCAGCGCCGATTGCAGCGCCGCTGCCACCGCCGACTGCGCCGCCGATGATTGCCCCAAGAATCGCGCCGCCAAAGGCATTGCCCGCAGTGCGTCCAGCTTTGTTCGGTCCCTTCACGCTAAATGGAGCTGAATCAAGAGCGTAATCCTGTCCACCAAGATCGAGAGAATCGATCTTAAGAGCCAACTCCGGGCTGCCGCCTAGCGCGCCGGCATGCTTCACGTCCACGACCTGCCCATGAATCGTCGCGCCGCGGGGAATCGCCAGCACGCCAGCCGCGTAGACGTCACGCACTACCGTGAACTGAATCGGCGTGCCATCCTTGGCTCGCTTGCTGGTCAACGGCTCGCTGGTGCGGACCTTGAGGAGTGCACCTGGCGGCAGCGTTACAGGGTCATGCGGAGGCTCAGGAGCCTGCGCGACCTGCTGCTGCGGATAACCCTGCTGGTACGACGGAGGATAAGGCTGCCGATTGCTTTGTTGTGGGGGGTAATTCGGCGGATAAGGCTGCTGGCCACCCTGCTGTGGAGGGTAGTTGGGAGGATACGCCGGCTGATTGTTTGCCGGGGGATATGCACCCTGCGGCGCACTGTTATCGTAGTTGCCGTTTGCCTGATCGGCGGGAGCCGGATTCGCATAGTCCGCCTGATCCTGCGGCTGCCCCTGAGCGTCCTGGGCGATCTGAGGATCGCCTACCTTCAGATTGTTGACGACCTTGGTCACGCCAGGGACCTTGCTGGCGATCGATTCCGCCAATTGCCGGTTCGCAGCGCTGGCCGAGGTGCCGGAGAGGGTCACTTCCCCCTGCACCGTGCCGGCCGTAATCCAGTCATTCTTGAGCGCAGATGCCGCGTCGAGCGTGCGAATCACATCCGTTTCAATCTGCCCGTCTGTGCGTTGCCCAGCTGTTGCTGTCTCCTGATTCGAGTCCTGAGCCCTCGCCATCGCACCGCTCAGACTCACAGACGCAGTTAAACCGCCAATCAACAGAACCGCAGGCCAAAGATTGCGAAAAGTCTGTTTCGTCATGGGTTGTTGTCCTATTCTTCCGGCTCCTGCCTGCCGATTGGGATGCAATTTTTCAGTCTGGAGAAATCCAAAAACTCCAGCACGCAAGCATCCGGCAGGTACATGCCGTCACAGGATTAGACCCAATCCAATTCAAAAAGTTCCGGAGAAATTGTAGCCCCGGTTAGAGGCTCGTGACCGGCAGCCGGTCCCGGTATTTCAGCAGCAGTGGAGCCAGGTGCCGTGCATCCCAGTAGCGAGGGAAAAAACGCTTGGGATCGGCAACCGTACGGTAGAGCCAGCCCAGGCCAAGCGTGTCCGCCCAGACAGGAATGCGAACCTGGTCGCCGCTGAGAAAAGCGATGGCCGCTCCGATGCAGTGGATGGCTGGCCGATAGCTCAGGTGCTGCTTGAGATACAGGCCCAGTCTTTCCTGCGTTCCGCCACCAACTCCGATGACGATGTGTTTGGGGCGTTGTTCCTCGATGCGCTCGAGCAGTTCTTCGTCCGAGATGGTTTGGCCGTAGAGCGGAGCCAGATATACGTCTTCATTCGCCACGCTCACGCCGCTCTGGCGCAGCCAGCGCAGATTGCGCTGCGCGCTGGCTGCGGTTGGCATCACCCAGAAGGTGTTTCCGAGCTTCCTGAATTCCGGCTCGTCGATCAATGCACGAAGGTACTTCAAGCCAGAGAGCTTGGGAATGCGATTATGGTCGATCAGATTCCACAACAGCACCATGAACGCGCTATCGGCGATCGCAAAATCGGCCCCGAGAAGCGCCTCGCGATAGCCTTTGTCAACAGCCAGATTCTTGAGAGCGGGCGCAGCCGGCACAACCACCAGACCGCCGTTCTGCGCTACCTCATCGATCGCACCCTGAGCGTCGCCGACGAAGAAGCGAACGCCCAGTATCTGCTGGAACCGTCGAGTTGAACCCATGCAAGACTCCTACCTGGTAGTGGAAACGCTGGTAAGCATTTGCTGCTCAATCCAGGCCATCGTTCGTGCCAGCCCGTCGCGGAGTTTGATGCTGGGCTCCCAGCCCAGATATTGCTGGATCTTGGTGTTGTCGCTGTTACGCCCATTTACTCCCTTGGGCGCGCTCAGGTTGTAATTGCGCTTCAGTTTCACTCCGGCCAGATCTTCCGCTACATCGACCAATTGATTGATCGTGACCAACTCGCTCGAACCGAGGTTGATAGGCTCGATAATCTCGCTTTCGAATATATCGACGACACCTTTGGTGCAATCGTCGACATACATGAAGCTTCGAGTCTGGTGTCCATCGCCCCAGATCTCGATTTCGTGCCTGCCCGAAATTTTCGCCTCTAACACCTTGCGGCAGATTGCGGCAGGAGCCTTTTCGCGTCCGCCGGTCCATGTTCCCAGAGGCCCATAGACATTGTGGAAACGGGCGACACGCGTCTCCAGCCCATAATCTTCGAGAAAGTGGCGGCACATCCGCTCGCTGAACAGCTTCTCCCACCCATAGCCGTCTTCCGGCAGCGCTGGATAGGCATCTTCTTCCTTAAGTGCAACGACATCTGGATTTGTCTGCTTCTCGCCGTTGTAAACACAGGCCGAAGAGGAATAGAAAAATCGCTTCACACCCTTTTCGCGCGCTGCCAGCAGCATATGTGTGTTGGTCAGCACACTCAACATGCAGAGCGCCTTGTTATTTTCAATGAATCCCATGCCCCCCATATCGGCGGCCAGTTGAAAGACGGATTCAATGCCGTCCGCAGCCGTCAGGCAAGCGTCCTTTTCTTGCAAATCCAGAACCAGATTTTCCGCTTTTGAATTCCTTTGATACCAATCCTCAAAGGGCTTCACATCCACTGCACGAACACTGGCGGCGCCTTCTTCCAAAAGTTTATTTACAAGATGTCCGCCAATGAAGCCGCCGGCTCCGCAAACAAGAGCGTGCGCGCCACGAATGTGCATAGGCCAAATAGTCCTTTCGTCGCAGTTAATGGGAGAAAATGAAATACAGATAACCCAGAACTCTGTTGGATGCAAGATTGTCGATCAACGGCGGATCTTCGGCCTCATTTACAAAAAAAGTAAAAGGGCCGTACCATCGAGTATATCAAGAGCAAGGCAGTTAGCTCGGCGCTTGCGCGGCCCGAACTTATTGCGAAACTCAGGCAACCAAGCCCGACAGTATTACGTCCAACTAACTTGCTTTCCAACGCTGCACTTAGTAATGCCGATGAACACCGCGCAGATAGTAAGTGGCGCCGATCGAAAATCCATTGGGATTCAGAGTATTGGGACCGAAGATTTCGGGCCAGAATTGGTACTCGTATTCCCCTCTGGCATAGAGAGTCTTCCACACCTTGTATTCCACGCCACCGCCGGCCGTGTAGATCGTTCGGGTGTCGTGCGTATAAAAAGGATTGCGAGACGCAAAGTCTATGCTGCCGACGCCCACCAGGCCTTTGGCAAAAGGGCGAATACCGAAGAAAGGCCGTGTCTTGTAGATCAGACCGCCTTTGTAGGTGTCCTGCTCCATGCGCGTAAGCACGGACGGCTTACTGGCAAAAATCCAGGTTGCTTCACCTTCCACGCCGAGGCCGTGAAACAAGTTGTAATCCGCCCAGACTGAGGCGCCAGTCATCCGCCGCCCAGGACCAAAATCCAGACTGTAATCGGAAAATCCGCCACCGATGCCAAGCGGGAGACCGCCAATCTTGACGGCCGGCGCTACCTGAGCGCAGGCGGGCAAGGTTAAGAGGGTAATCAGTGCTGCCAGGACAAGCTTCGATCGCATTCGATTTCTCCTTGTGATGCAGACCTCCTCCCCCGAGGCCGATCTTTAGGTAGAGTGTACAACGGGCTCCGGGATTCCAATGAAAAGAAATTGCAAAGACTTGCAGGGAAAAGAGCTAGCTGGCATTCGGCGGCCAGTTCTCGGCTTGAAGACAAAAGCACTTCGCTCCGTTCCCAAATCGGGAAAGAAGATCAATAGTAACTTTTCATCGCAAATCAGTAACATGCCGCATTCCTAATACAGCAGCTCTCCCGACTCCTGCCGAACGGAATCCAGCAAACTTCGCAGCACTGCTACGCGAGGCACGGCCAGCGCCTTCGAGGAGGAAAGCCGCAGTTTTCCTGGCAGGATCGACAATGCCCGGTCCAACACAGGAACCACATCGGAGAAAGTCGCGAAACGCGAATCCCGGCCGACCTTGACCAGTGCGCGCATCGCCCCAATCGCTCCCAGTTGCTCGAGAATGTCCGCGTCCCTCAGCACCACCGCTTCCAGCAGGACTGCGTCATCCTTCGGCTGGTGAGTCTGAATCGCCTCCGCTACAGCATCAAGCTTCTCTGCGGGAAAGCCCCATTCCGCAAGTAATTCCCTGCTTCGGGCAATGGTGTATGGCACATGATCCCAGGCAGCCAGTTCCGCTGGATCGGCTGGCCGGTGGCCGAGAAAAACGCCAAGATCATGCATCCAGGCCGCGGCGAATAGCACATCATCGTCGCAGTTCTCGCTTTCGGCAATCTGGCTCGCCAACGCGTAGAGGCGCGGCTGATGGCCAAACTTGTCCACCGGCTTTGCCTCCTCGCGAATATAAGCAATCACCGACTCACGCCATGCCAGGTCTCTCATGATTGCTCCGTCATGCGGCCGATTCTGCAGCCTGCGATGGCCAGCTTGGCGTAATCCGGATCAGCTCCAGTCCACTGCTGTCCTCGATCTGCCATTCCGGCGAGGATGCAGGGATCGCCACGATGCTGCGGCTGGGCAGGTCAACCGCCTCGAACGCCGTACCATCCGCTGCCGAGATGCGGCCCGAGCCCGCAGCAGCGAACAGATACTGAAGCCCCGGCGCCTCATTCATTGCGGTGCCCGATTTCACCCCATGCACGAAGACCTTTTCCACACGGAAATAATCTCTGTCCACCAACACTACCCGGCCGCCGATCAGCTTCCCCGGAGGCACTTTTCCCGCCGCCGTCTCCAGCCGGATTGCCTCGATAGCCTTGGCGACATGCAGCTCGCGCGGCCGCCCATAGTCAAACAATCGATACGTAATATCGCTGTTTTGCTGCGTCTCCAACAGCACCGAGCCCGGCCAGATCGCGTGGACCGTTCCCGCATCCACAAAGACCATATCGCCCTCGGTCACCGGCAAAACCTGAAGGCTCGATTCCAGCGTTCCATCGGCAACTTCCGACTCCACCTGAGCCAACGTCACGCCAGCGCGAAGCCCCGCTGCAACCTCTGCGCCCGACTCAGCAGCCAGCGCATACCAGCACTCCGTCTTGCCGCGGGGCTGGCCATATTTCTGCGCCAGCCGGTCGTCCGGATGCACCTGCACGCTCAGCTTTTCACGCGCAAAAATCACCTTCATCAACAATGGCGAAGCACCCTGAACCGATTCTGGCACAGCGGCTCCGAGCATCGCTTCAGAATGCTCTTGAAATACCTCGCTCAGCTTCTTCCCTGCCAGAGTTCCGGTCGCAACCTTGCAATCGTCGCCTGTCAGCCATACTTCGCCGACGGGGTTGTGCCCAGGCTCGCTGCTAGCGACAAAGTCATACCAGGGCCGTAGATCCGGCGTTCCCCAGATGCGTTCCACAAACAAAGGCTCAAGCCGAAAGGGCGCCAACGCTACACGATCCAACTCCAGATTCATCCCACTCCGATCCGTCGAGCAAAGATCCGCTCGTGTTAGAACTCTTCTCTTCCATTCTCACTCACGCCCATCGAAATGGGCGCAGCAAAAATGTGCAATGCGATACTTCTTGCGCTCCATGTCTTGCGTAATATCTGCTGTATGTTCCGGGGCGAAGTACTGGAATCTCCACGGCTTCATGCCGAACTCAGCCATTCAAAACATTGCCCTATGCCCTCCCCTGCGGATACCCTGAAAGAGACACACGATGGCCACGCGGGAATCAGGCCATCGCAACACTGACAGGTTCTTCCCCAGGGACGCGCTCAGTCTTCAACGATGGCAGCCAAAATAGCCGGCTCTATCCATCGGATTTGCAATCCGGGCCCCCTGCCAACCCTAAACCTCTGTTGTGAGTGTGCTGCACACTCGCCGCTGAAAATGGCCAAGGAGAGCCCTACCTATGTCGAAGCAAGTTTCCATCTGTGTGATTGGATCTGGTTACGTTGGACTCGTTGCCGCTGTCTGCTTCGCTGAAATCGGCCACAAGGTCATCTGCGTCGATAACAACGAAGCTAAGGTCAAGCAGTTGCGCGAAGGCGGCGTGCCGATCTATGAGCACCATCTGCCGGAGCTGCTCGGCAAGCATCTGAACCGCGGCGTCGAATTCACCACCGATCTGGCTTCCGCAGTCGAGCAATCGGAAGCCATTTTCATCGCCGTCGGCACGCCGCAGGGCAATACCGGCTCAGCGGACCTTTCCTACGTCGAAGCTGTCGTCAGCGAGATCGCGCGCGCCGTCAATGACTACAAGGTGATTGTCGAAAAAAGCACCGTGCCGGTGTACACCAACGAGTGGATCAGCCGCGTCATGCACCGCCACGGCGTCGACCCGCAGAATTTCGACGTCGTCTCCAATCCTGAATTCCTTCGCGAAGGCACCGCAATCATCGACTTCCTGCATCCCGACCGCATCGTCGTTGGAGCCAACAATCCCCGCGCCGCCGCAGTTCTTGAGCGCATCTACGCGCCTCTGACCGACGGCAGCTACTTCGCACAGCCGGGCGCTCTGCCTGGCATGCTGAATGCGGACAATCCAGCTCAGCTGCTCGTCACCTCCGCCCAAAGCGCCGAGATCATCAAGCATGCTTCCAACGCTTTTCTGGCTCTCAAGATTTCCTTCATCAACGCCGTCGCCAACCTCGCCGAATCGGTCGATGCAGACATCGAAGACATCGCTGCCGGCATGGGCCTCGACTCGCGTATCGGACCTAAGTTCCTGCGCGCCGGCCTTGGCTACGGCGGCTCGTGCTTTCCCAAAGACGTTGCGGCTTTCTATTGGGTCGCGCAGCAGCAGGGCGTCGATTTCCAGCTCCTCGAAGAAGTGCGCAAGATCAACGCCACCCAGCAGGAAGTCTTCTTCAACAAGGTCCGAAGCGCGCTCTGGACTCTGCGCGGCAAAAAGCTTGCCGCTCTCGGCCTGGCCTTCAAAGGCGATACCGACGACATCCGCGATTCCCCAGCGATCGATGTCATCCGCAAGCTGATCGACGCCGGGGTCTCAATCACCGCATACGATCCCGCTGCAATGGAGCGCACCCAAAGCGTGCTGCCACCCTCGGAAAACATGCGCTATGCGGCCAGCGCCTATGAAGCAGCGGAAGGGGCCGATGCCGTGCTCATTCTCACCGACTGGAAAGAGTTTGCCAACCTCGATCTGCGACGGCTTAATCAGGCCTTGCGCTTCCCCATCGTGATCGACGGCCGCAACCTGTATAAGCCCTCAGAAATGCAGGAGCAGGGCTTTACCTATGTCAGCGTTGGCCGTCCCGCAGCCTACACGGCCCAGCAGGGAAAGCCCCGCAAGCTGGTATTGTCCTAGGCTTAAAGGGCGAAAATCGCCTCACCGGAGCGTAATACTTTTGACCATACGTGTTCTCGTCACCGGCGCCGCCGGATTCCTTGGCTCTCACCTTACCGACCGCCTGCTGGGCGAGGGCCACTCCGTACTTGGCGTCGACAATCTCTCCACCGGCGACCTCAGCAACATTGCGCACCTAGGCAACGAGCCGCGCTTTGCCTTTGAGGAGCGCGACATCTGCCAGCCCTTCGATCCCGGCCACGTCGATGCAGTCTTCAACATGGCCTCGCCAGCCAGCCCGCCGGAGTATCTCAAGCTGGCCATCGAGACGCTACGCGTGGGTTCCGTCGGAACCGAGAACACTCTAGAGATTGCCCACAAATACGGCGCAGCCTATCTCCACGCATCAACTTCGGAGTGCTATGGCGATCCGCTCGAACATCCGCAAGCCGAGAGCTATTGGGGCAATGTGAATCCCGTCGGGCCGCGCTCGGTCTACGACGAAGCCAAGCGCTATGCCGAGTCGCTCACCATGGCTTATCACCGCTATCGCGGCGTCAACACGCATCTGGTCCGCATCTTCAATACCTATGGACCGCGACTGCATCCCAGCGATGGCCGCGTCATATCGAACTTCATGATGCAGGCGCTGCGCGGCGAGCCGTTGACCGTCTACGGCGATGGACAGCAGACACGCAGCTTCTGCTATGTCGCGGACCTGATCGAAGGCATTCTGCGGCTGTCGCGATCCGACGAACATCTGCCGGTGAACATCGGCAATCCGGTCGAGTTCACGATTCTCGAATGCGCCGAAGCAGTGCTGGAAGTGACGGAATCGAGATCCCTGCTGCGCTTCGAGTCGCTGCCGCAGGACGATCCGACGCGCCGCAAACCGGATATTGCGAAGGCCAAAGCAATTCTCAATTGGGAACCGAAGATCAGCCTGTACGAAGGGCTGAAGCTTTCACTCGATTTCTTCCGATCAAAAATCTAGCAGATCGAAATTCTCTGATCTTGCTCCGCGGGCGCCAGGAGTGCATCACCCGGCTTGCCCTGCCCGAAACGAAGTTAGATTCTCCGCGAACGGTATCCTTCCGTCGCCCGGAGCCGCGTCTTTGCTTCCCATCGCCACCTCGCTGCATCCAACTAAAGTGGCACCCGGTCTTCCCGCGAAGAATTTCGGCCAAATCAACTTCCCACGATAGGATATGAGTCATAGGAATGAAACAAACCCTCCCCACCCCGGGCTCCTATAACGGCGGCAGTGTATCGATCCCGCTCGCCGATCCGGGAATGCGCCAAATCCCCAGCATTGACGGGGGTCTGGACGAGCCACTGCTGCGTGTCAAGGGTCTGCGCAAAGAATATCCCGGCAACAGCAAGAGCGGCCGCGGCGCGCTCCGGCTCTTCGACGGGCTCAATCTCGAGGTGCGGCGAGGCGAGCTGGTGGCCATCGTGGGCCAGTCCGGAAGCGGTAAAAGCACACTTTTGCACATGCTGGGGGCGCTTGATGCTCCATCGGCGGGAACGATATACTGCGCCACAACTCAGGTGACGAAGTTGAGCATCCGTGAGGCGGCCCGGTTTCGCAATGAGCAGGTCGGGTACGTCTGGCAGTTTCACTATCTATTGCCGGAGTTTACGGCGCAGGAAAACGTAGCCATGCCGTTATTGGCGCGAGGCACGGAAAAGCGTCAGGCCATGCAGGAAGCAGCGCAATGGCTGGCGGAAACCGGTTTGGCGGACCGGGCAACCCATCGCCCCGGCGAGCTGAGCGGTGGAGAACAACAACGGGTGGCGCTTGCGCGAGCGCTGGTGACGAGGCCCCAGCTATTATTGGCCGACGAGCCGACCGGAGATTTGGACGGCGCGTCAGCGGACCTGGTGTTTGGTTTGATCGAACGGCTGCACGAAGCGCACGGACTCACCTCCGTGCTGGTAACGCACAACCTGGAACTGGCCGGGCGATGTACCCGGACTTTACGTTTAACGGGGGGCAGGCTGGTGGAGGCTTCCCAGGACGAGGCGTTCGTTACTCAACATCATTCGCGGTAATACCATCCGTTTTTCTGAT